>CAZLWE010000005.1:70966-96721 GCA_964562985.1 uncultured Acidimicrobiales bacterium | reverse complement strand
ATCCGGGGACCTACCGCTTTTCAGGCGGTCGCTCTGCCAACTGAGCTACCTGACCCCTCACAAGTGGCGACCTACAGGTTTCCACGTGAATCTGCGCATGAGAGCTCTGCTCGAACTCGCAGCGATTTACAGCGCGGTCCCGACGAGATTTGAACTCGCGACCTCCGCCTTGACAGGGCGGCGTGAACTCCAGACTTCACCACGGGACCTTTCGCATATCAGCCAAAGCTGATGCACGTCCCACTCATAAGAGTGGGCGGAGTCATGGTAGCGGGCGCCATGACACAATGCACGCGCCGTTTACCACAACCTCGACTGGTCGATCAGACCTTCTTGCGTGGAAGGTTTGCGGCCTTCAAGATGCCACCGTCACCGTCCATGATCCCAGCCTTGGAACCAAGAGACAGCGTGTTTGCGGCGAAGAGATCCTCGCGGTTGATGACTACCCAGCGATAGCCGGGAACGGCCTTCTTGATCCGCTTGAAGGCAGACTTCATATCGTTTGGGTCGGCCGCAACGCAGACGGACCCTTTCTCACCGATGAGGTCAACGGTGCCCGACGGGTCCGTGTCGCACGAAAGCAATTCTTTCGCCCGTTCCGTAAGTTCTTCTTGGTTGTACTTGGCCATTACAGCTCGCTTTCTGGGGTGGTCAGGATTCGTTCGACTTCGTCAGCTGCGGCACCTGTCGCCGTAGGGTCATCACCCTCGACAGACACCTCAACGACGTCGCTAGCGACTGCTCCAAGCGACAGCAACCCCATGATGCTGGTGCCCTTCGCGGTCTTATCCCCCTTGGTGATAGTGATCTTGCCGTCATAGGACTGCGCAAATTCCACTATCAAACTCGCTGGGCGAGCGTGAAGCCCACCCTCCCCCGAGATGGTGATGGTTCGATCGACCGGCCCGGACGGATCTGGCCCAGTCGCTTCCGTGTCATCGTCCGCTACGCCGGTAGAAAGAACAGTGAAGAGCTGGTCAGCATTATCTGTGGTCCAAAGCTCTTCGGCGGTCTCTTCGTCCTGGAGCACTTCAGCGATGTGGCTGAGGACGGCCACATGGTCGTCGCCCACTGCTCCGAGACCGATCACCAAATGTGCGGTCCCCACTCCCCAGTCGACGCCATCGGGATACTGGGCAACGACAATGCCGGTGCTCTGAACCCAATCACGGCTTTCGAAAGTTCCGTGTGGCATGGCCACACCGTTTCCGAGAAAAGTCGAAACAGACTCCTCACGCTCAAGCATCGCCCCGACGTATTTTTCGCTTACGTGCCCGCGCTCTACGAGCAGCGAACCCACGTATTCGATGGCTTGGGTCTTCGACACCGAGGGCAGGCCAGTGATGACCGCCTCCCGGGCGAGTGCAGGCATATTCGACACGTTGTTTTTAGACCTTCGACTGCACGTCTTCGCCAGCCTTGAGGGTCTCGACGAGCCCCTTCACTGCTGGATCGCCGAAGAACATCATGAACGGGATGATCGCGGCTTCAGGGAAGTTGTTCTTCGCCTGTGCGGCGAGCGACTTGTGGGTCACGATCACGTCAGCGTGAGCAGGAACCTGCCCAACCGGCGAATGGATTACTTCGATCTCAAGTTTGGCCTTCTTGACCATCTTCTTGAGCTGGTTAGCGCCCATCAGGCTGCTTCCCATTCCTGCTTCGCAGGCAAACACGATGAGCTTTACCTCATCGGCCTTCTTCACTACATCACTCATATGGAGTCCTTATTTCTTGCGGGGCCCTGAGAATAACCAACTACAGACCCCAAAATATTTCTAAAGGGTGGGTACGACGGTTGTTAGCCGTCGTACCCACCCTCAAGAGCTTGGCGAATTTCCGCTAATTATGCGGTTGCTCCGCCAGGAATGTTGAGACCCGGAACATCTGGGATGCCGTCGGATCCTGTATCTACTGCATCGATGTCGGTATCGGTGAGGTCCTTCACTGGGAACAGCTTCAGAAGAGCTGAGCCCACAACGAAGGCCACGACCGCGCCGACGGCGATACCCGCAAACACCCCGAACACCGCTCCACCTTCCGGAGGCAGCGTTGCGATGTAGGCAAAGATGGATCCCGGACTTGGTGGTGCAACCAAGCCAGCGTCGGTAGCGACGAACACGATGTCAGCGGAGATTCCGCCAGCCCACATTGCGGCAATCATGACTGGGTTCATCAGTACGTATGGGAAGTACACCTCGTGGATACCACCGAGGAAGTGGATGATGATTGCGCCAGGAGCCGACAGCTTGGCCAGACCCTTACCAGCGAACCAGTAAGCGCCAAGGAGGCCAAGGCCAGGTCCAGGGTTGGACTCAAGCATGAAGAAGATCGAACGACCGGACTCAACAACGTCCTGAGCACCAAGTGGCGTCAACACACCGTGGTTGATTGCGTTGTTCAAGAACAACACCTTTGCAACCTCGATTGGAATATCAGCTACCGGAAGCAGTCCCGACTCAGCGAGACCCGATACGGCGTTGCCGAAGAGGTTCGCAAGGAAGGCCATGATTGGGCCGATGATGATGAAGCCAAGTGCAAGGAGGCCGAGACCGGCAAAGCCCTGCGAGAAGTTGTTGAAGAGCATCTCGAAGCCAGCAGGAGTGCGTGGCTCAAGGAACTCGTCAATCTTCTTCATGACCCAGCCCGAAAGTGGGCCGATAACCATCGCGCCAAGGAACTGTGGCGGCTGGATGTTCAATACGGTGGTTTCACCTTCAACGATGTTTCCTGCATCATCGAATACGTCAGCCATGAGCTCACCGGAGGATCCGATGACGCCCATTACGGCGATAGCAGCAAGAACACCACCACGGTGACCGTGGATAATCTTGCCACCGGTGTATGCCACCAGGATTGGCAGCAGGTTGACGATGATCGGTCCAACCAAGGCATCGGATACTGGAGCCCAAGTCTCCGGTGTCGCGATACCTAATTCGTTGAACCAACCCGTCGGAATAACGAGTGCGGTAAGCAATCCCCAGGCGATGAATGCTCCGATATTCGGAATCACCATGCCGGCGAGAAAGCCACCGAACCTTTGTAAGCGCTCTTGCATATGAAGAGTCCCCCTTCTTTAAGTCGTAAAAGAATTACGCCATATGGTGACAGATGCCACTACCAATTGAAAAGTTCGCAGTTGTGACAAGTTTTGAGTGCCACCAATTTGACGTTGCCAACGAAGGTACCAACTAGAGAGCGCTACGGATAGTCCGCACATCGGATGACGACAGCAAAGGGTTCACCACAACTACCGGAGCCCCTGAAAAATCAAGGGGAACCGTAGATATTACGATGTCAAAACCATCCCTCGAATCTTCGTAGGTTGCCGCTGATTGGACATCGGCGAGCGACAATTCTGGGAACTCAGCCTGGAGACGAGAGACGAGGACCCATGCGGTGGCCATGCCACTGGGGCACACGACCATGGCTCGCTTGCGTGGTCGTATGTGTCCGCGTTCGAGGGCGCCGGATACGTACATGCTGATAAATCCGATCTCGTCGTCGTTGAGTTCGGAACCAACTCGCTCCCCTATGAGCTCCGCGAGGTCGACCGCCACGGCCTGAACATCGGGGTATCGCGCGGCGATTTCTTCGCGCAACGGGTTGTGGACAGGTAGCTCGTACCGGATGCGTACGACCAGGCGAGTGAGATGCATGGTCAACGAGCGCCGCAACTCCTCATCGTCGACCAAGCTGGCGTGCAAACGTTCGGTAGCGATCGCCAACATGTCATCGGCAAGACGGTCGATTTCTTTGGTGGAACTCGTCTGGGACAACAACGCTTCGAAGCCGAGGAAGTACTCCGTGAGCCCGGCAACCTCCTCATCGGAGAACGTCGACAATCCCTGCTCATCCAAGTCGTCCGTAAGCGTCTTTACCGACTCCGAGGCCGGGTGATCGATCAGTGACAGAAACTGCCCGGGCTCAAGACCAATTGGGCGACCCTGGCTAATCCGGCACTCGGAGATAGCGACGAAGAGGGCGTACAGCATTTCACTGTTCCCGAGCGCCAAACGGTCATGTAGAACGCTCTCGCGAATCGTCTCGGCGCACGAGAGGATCGGCAATGACTGCAGTCGCTCGCGCAGACCTGCGGGTACCCGCACCTGGAGCAGCTGCGAATCTTCGCTGGCTCGCGTCACTAGCTCGTCGAGCACATCGGCGGGGACCGCCTCCAAGAACAATTGCACGAGCGCCCGTCGCACTCGCTGCTCGGAGCCGTGCAATGCCACGCCCTGGCCGGGCTTCCGAAGAACGGGAAGCCCCATCCGTTCAAGCCAGGGCTCACATCGTCGTAGGTCTCTTCGTGCCGATGTCTTCGAGACCTCCAAATCATCGTTTAACCGATCGAGCGAAACGGTGTCGGGATAGGTCCACAGCAGGGTGTCGAGCAGCAGGTGCACTCGCTCATCAGGTGCGTACACGCGGGGAGCAGACGTGCGAGCATCCAGATCGGCGCCAATTGCTTCGCGGGCATCCTCGTCGGCGACGATCGACAGGCCGGTTCCTCGCTGGCGAATCAGCTCACCACCATGGGATGCCAAGAAATTCTGCACTGCAGATAGGCGATAGCGAACCGCCCGTTCCGAGAGAACAAGAGCGGCCGCCAACTCTGACGTGCTGCGCGCCTCTTGTTGGTCAAGCAGCCATCGAACAATTCGAACGACTCGACTATCGAGCGGTGCGCTCACGGCCGAGCCAGACGAGCTTCTAGCCCTTCCCGTACCTCGGCTGCATTCGACGCCGTCTCCAGAACTTCCATCACTCGATCGACGATGCTCGCATCCTGTGCGTTCAATGTCGCCTTGATCAGGTTGACCGCGTTGGCCGAAACGGACAGCTTGTTGATGCCGATCGACCCAAAGATTACGGCCGCCAGAGGGTCGGCCGCAGCGAGTCCGCAAACCGAAACGCTCTGACCCTTCTCGGCGGCCGCGTCGGCGACCATCTTGCACAAGCGCAGCACAGCTGGATGTAGGGGGTCGTGCAACGTGCTCAGCGAACCGAGTAGCCGATCGGCGGCCATCGTGTATTGCGTGAGATCGTTCGTGCCGATCGAGAAGAAGTCGACGTGCTCCCCAAACGATGGAGCGATAAGCGCCACCGAAGGGACCTCGACCATAACGCCGAGTTCGACCGAGCCGTGCTCGACACCCTCAGCTTCCAGGGCCGCTTTCACGTCGGCCATCCGATCTCGAACCAAGAAGAACTCATCGAGTGTTGCAACCATCGGCACCATGACGGCCACTTTTCCGTGAGCCGCGGCGCGCAAGGCTGCTCGCAACTGGTCATCGAGGAGATCACTGAATTGTTCGTAGATGCGAACGCCTCGCAAACCAAGGAAGGGGTTCTCCTCCTCGGGAAGGTCCAAATATTCAGCCGGCTTGTCGCCACCGATATCGAAGGTTCGGATAACGACGGTGTCCGTCCAGGCTCTTGCCGCCCGGGCGTAGATCTCGTACTGCTCTTCCTCGGTGGGAGGTTTCGGGGTATCGAGGAACAAGAACTCGGTACGGAAGAGGCCTACCCCATCGGAGGCTGCACCAACGGCCCGGTCGATGTCGTCTGGGCTCGCGACGTTGCCAGCGACTTCTATTCGCCCCTTGCCCGCGAGGGTGGCCTCGGCTCCGTGAACCTCAGCTAGTCGTTCTTCGAGGGCCGCTTGCGTAGCTTCCCGGTCGGCGAAATCGGCTTCAACAGCCGCATCGGGTGATGCGTGGAACTCACCGGTGGAGCCATCGAGCGCAGCCCGATCCATCGGGTTGTCGAGTAAGCCCTCAACACCGACAACGGCAGGTACGCCAAGGGATCGAGCGATGATCGCCACGTGGCTGGTCGCTCCGCCGGTCACTGTCGCAAAGCCCAGCACCATATCGACATCAAGGCCAGCCGTTTCGGCCGCCGTGAGCTCCTCGGCGACCAAGATGCTCGGCTCGGTCAATGAAATGCCATCAGCATCAACGCCGGCGAGATCACGCTTGATCGCTGCCATTACCTCACCAATGTCTGCCGCTCGAGCAGCAAGATATGGATCGGGAATCGACGCGAGCATCTGCTCGAGTTGTGTGGTTGCCGCTTCGAAGGCTGTCTCGAGGTCATTGCCGTCGAGGTGCTCGGAGACCGAATCGATGACCATGTCGTCCTCAGCCATCAACGCTTGCGCGCCGAGTACCTCCCCCGCTTCTTCTCGGCCAGCAGCTTTTGCGTCCGCCGACAGACTTGAGAGCTTCCGGCTGACACGGCCCGCCGATTCGGTAATCGCAGGTATTGGGTCGTCGATGCCCTCGAGCGTGACGGTGGCAGTGATGGCGGTTACCACAGGGCCGACGGCGATACCTGGGGAAGCGCCGACGCCTTGGAGCTTGGATGAATCACTCATTTAGGAATCCTCTGAATACTCGATAGATAGCTGCGCCGGAGACGAGCGTAATGCTCGTCGTGATTACCAGGCCAAGGGTGGCGAGAATGAGCCGCGTAGCAAACGAGACTCCCTCGAGACCTAGTCCCGGGACTAGCCCGAGGAAATTGAACATGATGAAGATCATCGACAACGCGAAGAGGCCCAGCCGCCGGCCCTGCCCCATACGCACACTCGTACCGAGCGCGTGGAGTCCGCCCTTATCCGTGTCCGCGATCAAGAACCCGTAGAAGGCGTAGAACACGATGATGGCGAACGCGGGGAGCAGGAAGAAACGGACGCCCAGGACGAATCCGGCGAAGAACCAGAATGTGCCGATGAACTGCTGCAGGAACTTCTTTGGGTTTTCGAACGGCTCACCGAAGCGAACCGGGTCACCGTCGACGGCACGTAGCGCGTAGACGTACCACGGATACGACAAGGTGCCCGCGATGACCCAACCGATGAAGTTGAAAATGAACCAGCGCACGTCTTGCGCGAGTGAGTTCTCGATCGCGAACTGGTTGGCGAACTGGCTAAAGCCGGTCGATACAGCAATGGGCACAATCCCGGCGATGGTGAGTGGGATGATATTGGACTTCCATCCGTTGAAGCCCCGCTTGAAGATCTCACCAATTCCGATACCGAATGTGGTGCCTTGTTCAGCCATTCCCTCTCCAGCCAGCCTCGACGAAGCGAACACTCGGATCGGGTTGATCGCTCAACGTCACGGCTGCCCGATTCGCATCGGTTGCCGGAGGAAACGCGGTGGTGGGTGAACCCACCGCTGCGTGTCCCCATGCGAGTGCTTCGCGCAGTCCAGTCTGACCGGTCGCGCCTGCGGAGAGAAATCCAGCGAAGAATGCGTCGCCAGCACCGACCGTGTTTGCGACCACAGCGCCTTCGGTACGGCCGAAAGTAGCACCGGTTTCATCGACGAGTACCGCTCCATCAGCACCGAGCGAAACAAGGACGGACGCTACCCCTCGTTCGCGAACGGAAGCGGCTGCCTCGATGACATCGCCCAACGTCGGAAGCGACGTTTCGAGAAGTGCTTCGAGTTCTTCACGGTTGGGCTTAATCAAATCAACCCCAGCCTCTACCGCGGCCTTCAGGGCGGCGCTGCTCGCATCGACGCCGAGTAGCGCGGAATCCGGTAGCCGGCTCCGCAACCGGTGGAGAAACATCGGGTCGAACCCGGGCGGATGAGACCCACATACCGCAACCCACCCTTGGTCGACGGCGCGCTTCGCCGTCTCTTCGATGAGTTGTTCGGTGGTCGTGTCATCGAGGACGACGCCAGACTCATTGAACTTCGTCGTGGACCCACCAGCCTCGGCGATGGTGATGTTTGTTCGAATCGGCGCTCCGGAATCGATAGCCACAAGATCGAGGCCATCGATGGACCCAAGCGCGCCAGCGAACTCGGTGGCACTTGCGAGCGAGGCGGGCATAATCGCTGCCGCCTCGGAGCCCGCCAGCGCGAGGGCACGCGCGACGTTGATGCCCTTGCCGCCCGCTTCGAGGGTGAACTCCGAGACCCGCTCGACACCGCCACGTTCGAACGAATCGACGTGGAGGGTCTTGTCAAAGCTCGGATTGGGGGTAACCGTGAGGAACATCGAGGCTGTCGCTATGCGACGTGGAAGGTTTCGAACAACAACTTCTCCGCTTCGGGGGTCCACGTGTCGTTTGGTCCCAAAGCTGCGCCGATTTCGGGATACTTTTCCTTCAACTCGTCGAGCCCGGTCAGCTCAAGGCCGGATAGTTGCGGGAAGATCATGACCTTCCCGGCGTAGTGGCCTTCGAGCAGCGCTTCCACCCCGTTCTGCCCGGCCTCGATTCCGCCGATCGCGGCAAGGGCACGGCTGGGCGAGAGAGTTCCGTCAGTCGCCTTCTGTAGCACCGACACCTGGTCGGCGATGGAGCTTCCGGACGTTCCGGTGTACTGGGCGTTGTGGAGGTACACGTTGCTCATGTTGAGCGGAGCCAGCGTGCCGTTCGCAACGCCAGCGAAGAGCACCAGCATGCCGTTGGGCGACATCATCGTTGCGGCGTCGCCCATGACGGGTCCTACGGGGACACTGACGATCACGTCGTCGGCACCTTCGCCGTTGGTCTCGGCATCGAGCAACTCACGGGTCGCGTTTGGATCATCGCCAGGGTTGTGGAGGATGAATTTACGACCCTTTTCCTTGGCGAGGTCTTCCAACATCACGCGGGCCTTCTCAAGACGCTCATCATCGAGATCGATCCCGATGATGGTGCCTGGACCGTCGACTTGCTCCATGGCTCGCTGCATATGCATTTGTCCCATGGGACCACCAGCACCGACGACGACAGCGACGCCACCGGGCTTGGTTTCGGCGCGATTGCGCTCCTCGCCCCAGGCAGCGGCGAGGTCGGTTCCGCTGGTTCCGACAAAGGCGGTGTAGTGGTAGTGCAAACGTCCGACGTCGATGAGGGGCAGACCGTCGAGCTCTTCGGTTCCAGCCATCGTCATCATGCCGCGGTAGGCGAGCACCTTGGCGAGCTCTTCGATGAGATCGGCGCTGGTCTGCGCGAGCACGATGATGTCGTCGAAGCCGTCTTCGCCCGTGTGGCGTTCGGAACTATCGGCGACCGACGCGGCATCGAAGGCATCGTCGTCGATGACTTCGGCGTCGGGAAGGTGCTCGGCGACGAGGGCACGAACTGCATCGGAAACCGACGACAGCACCACCTTCGCTGGGGAGCCGAGGCCAGCCGAGGTCGTGTACTCGGTGGCGTCGTCAGGGGACCCGACGATCAGCATGGTTCCACCGGTACCTGGATCCAAGCGACGGCGTTGCATGTAGGAGCCTTCGACGCACGCCCATGGTTCCGACAGTGCAGCGGACGCATAGCCAACGTTGTCGGCAACGGGGATGAGATACCCGGATCCGCCGTCGGCTTCGAAGATTTCCTTGCCGATGAGATGGTATTGCACCATGCCACCCGGGATGGTGTAGCCGTAAGCGGTCGCACGGCCGTCGACGTAGATGTCCGGCTGAATCGCGAGGCGCTGACCCGGTGAGTACTTGTCGGCGAGCTCGTCACCTACTTCGATCACGGTGACGGTGGCTTCGTGGCCGAGTCGCGTCGGTTCGGTCTTCAGATCACGGCCATAGAGCTTTGCGTGATCTCCACCCTGCTTGATGAGCTTCACGTCGGAGTAGCACAGACCAACCGCATCAACGCGTACCAAGATCTGGTCAGGTCCAGGTGACGGAATCTCTATCGGCTCAGGAGCGCCGTCCTTGCCGATGCTTTCGATTCCGGTCCCGTAGGTGTTCCAGGCCAGGTTCGGGGCTGGCAGTGGGGTATCGCCTTTGACATAGTCAACGAAGTTCCACGTTTTTTCGCTCATGGGTGCGTATGCCTCTCATCGCTCAATCTCAACACATTGTTCTACTGTGAAAACACAACAGATGTCGAAGATCGGCTCAGGAGTTCACCACCTGTAGCGATGGCTCGATTTAGGCGGCCCGAGCCAAACGGATTTCTGTTTCCAGCTCATAGCGAATGCGAACGGCTTCCTCACCGAAGCGAGGTGCAGCGATGATGTGGACTCGGTCGCCGTGCCACGGACGGCGAATGTAGAGCATCCTGCCAGCGGTTTCCTCTTCACCGTCACGCAGTTCGTTGTAGCCAAGTTCGGGTTCCGGCTCGCCCGCTTCGACCTCGGCCTCCCAAATCGGAACCTCGGTTGTACGAAAGAAGTTCTGTACTCGAACGACGCCAGCGCCCACGCCAAGATGGATCTGTGAAACGCGCACGATCACCGCAATGGCCAACATCGACCAGACCAACCCCTGAATGGTTGGATTAAACAGCGGTCGGACAATCACGGGGCTGAACATCACCGTGCAGAGTCCGGTGACGAAGTGTGAGGTTCGTGCAATTACTTTCATGGGTACTCGCCTGTGTTGATGGTGTCCGCTCTTGAGTGACAATCCGAGGGACTGGCTTGTTATCTGAGTCGGCACAGACGAATTGTTTTGAAGCGTTTACGCAGCTCTGACGGCGGTCTTCCCAATATTGGTGGCAAGGGGTAGCGCATGGTGACCTTCGTCGACGCATGGCTCACTATTTGTCATGGCCGAACGCTCCGAAACGAGCCGGATGTCCGACGTACAATCGCCTTCATGGAACGTTGGACATGCCCGGGGTGCAACCGTGTGTTCGCGAAGAAGAACCAGAGCCATTTGGTCTGCGAAGAGGCGCCCACTCTCGAGGAGCACTTCGGTCAGGCCAAGTCGTGGGAACAACCGATCTTTAGAGCGATCGAGAGCCACTTCTCCAAGAACGTCGGCGAAATGATCGTCGATCCACTGCCGATCGGAATCTTGTTGAAGAACGGACCAATGTTCGCGGAGCTTCGCTCCAAGACCAAGTGGCTGGCGATCGGCTTTCACCTACCCCGCAAGCTGGAATCGATCCGTCTGTCTCGCAAAGTCATCGACGTCGGGAAGAAACACTTCCACGTGATCAACGCGGCATCGCCCGACGTTGTCGACGACCAACTACTCGAGTGGCTGACCGAGGCCTACCACCTCGCCGGCGGCACCCGTTACGAACGGGGTCTGACCCCAACCTTTGCCACAAAGAGACGGGAGGGGTCAGACCCCGACCATTTCACGCACGGAGACGGGATGGTTCCAGACGATGTTGACGATCTCTTCTAAACAATGGTTTTTCAACCAAATCACAACGGGCCTGACCCTGTTCTTCAGCTACCGGGGACGCGAAGGGTCTGACCCCAAACGTCCCTGAAAGGGACGGAACGGGTCTGACCCCAAACGTCCCTAGCGGAGTTGGACGGAGCCGGTGCCGGGGATGATTTCGCCGATCGGGACTGCGGGGTGATCCTGCTCGAGAAGCAGATCGGTAACAGCGTCGACCTCGGCGGGTGGGACGACCAGCGTCATGCCTACACCCATATTGAAGGTACGGAACATCTCGTCGGTGGCGACATCGCCGATGCGCTGAAGCTCGGTGAAGATCGGTGGAACGCCCCATGAGGAGGTATCGATCGATGCGTCGGCATCTTTGGGCAACACCCGATTGAGATTGCCGGGCAATCCGCCACCGGTGATGTGGGCAACAGATCGGACGTCGTAGGCGTCGGCCGCCGCGAGCACCGCCGGGGTGTAGATAACCGACGGCTCAAGCAACGCATCGCCAACAGTGACTTCAGCGCCCTCCCATGCCGGGTCGTCGATGGTACGACCCGCGGTTTCGAACATCAGCTTGCGAGCAAGAGAGAACCCGTTCGAGCGAAGGTTTGGCGAGGCGATTCCGATAATGGCGTCACCGACTTCAACTCGTTCACCGGTGATGACACGACCAGGTGCAACGGCACCCACAGAGAACCCAACCAAGTCGAACTCACCCGGTTCCATTACGCCTGGGTGCTCGGCCATTTCGCCGCCTACGAGCGCGCAGTTGGCCTGTTCACACCCGTCGGCGACACCGGAGACGAGGGCCTCCATTTGGTCGACGTCGAGCGACCCGACGGACACGTAATCCAAGAAGAACAGCGGTTCAGCGCCTTGGCAGACGAGATCGTCGACGCACATCGCCACCAGGTCGATGCCGATGGTGTCGAAGCGTCCGGTCATTGTGGCGACTAGCGCCTTCGTACCAACGCCGTCGGTGGACGACACCAGCATCGAGCCTTCGTGGCCCGCAGCGGCCAGATTGAACAGTCCGCCAAAGCCACCGATCGCACCGGTGACGCCGGGGCGCTCAGTGCGCGCGACATGCGGCTTGATCCGATCGACCGCAGCCTCGCCCGCCTCAATGTCAACGCCAGCGTCTTTGTAACTAGACATGGTTCACTCTCTGCCTGGGATCAGTTGAAAAGGTTCTCGCCGGGCTTCGCTTCTCGACCACCGGTGAGCGACCGCGCGATACCGCTCTGGCGAACTTTTTCTTCCCCAGCTTCGAGAACGTTCTTGGTAAGCGTCACCGGAACATCGACGGGGTAGTTGCCGGTGAGGCACGCGTCGCAGAATCCAGCGTTGGTGGCGCCGGTTGATTCGATCAGTGCGTCGAGCTGTAGATAGGTGATGGAGTCGCAACCGATGTACTCCCGGATTTCATCGACCGTGAGATTCGCTGCAAGCAGTTCGGAACGGGTGCCTGTATCCATGCCGTAGAAGCACGGCCAGCGGTACGGCGGTGAAGAGATTCTGAGGTGTACCTCGGTAGCGCCTGCCTCTCGCAACATCGCGACCATCGCCTTGGTCGTGGTGCCGCGGACGATCGAATCGTCGACGACTACCAACCGCTTGCCGGCGATGTTCTCGCGAAGCGGGTTGAGCTTCATCCGCACACCGAGTGCACGAAGTTCTTGGTTCGGAGCGATGAACGTTCGTCCGATGTAACGGTTCTTCACCAAGCCGTGACCGAATGGGATCCCGCTCTCGAGCGCGAAACCTTCAGCGGCAGGAATCCCCGACTCGGGGACGCCCATCACCAGGTCTGCTTCGACCGGTGCTTGCTTGGCCAACGCCGCTCCCATACGCACTCGTGCCTGATGCACGTTCTGGCCATATAGCTTCGAGTCGGGACGAGCGAAGTAGACAAACTCGAACAGGCAGAGCGTTGGTTCGATCGATTCGTGATCGAAGGGCCGGAACGAACTGACGCCGTTCTCGTCGATGATGATCATCTCGCCCGGATCGAGCTCCCGGACAAAGGTGGCACCCACCACGTCGAACGCCGGATTCTCTGACGCCAATACCCAGCCGCCGTCGTCGAGGCGACCGAGAGAGAGCGGACGGAACCCATTCGGGTCGCGGACGCCGATGATTTGGCTCTGGTCCATCACCGAAAGACAGAAGGCTCCCTGCAGACGCGGGAGAACCGCCTCCATGGCGGCTTGCAACGGATTGGCTGCATCTTGTGCGTTAGTGAAGAGTTCGCGTGCGACCAACTCGCCCACGAGGTCCGAGTCGCTGGCGACAGTTCCAGGCAACATCCCGGCGTCCTCGGCGAGCTCGGCGGTGTTGACCAGGTTGCCGTTGTGCCCGAGCGCGAACTGCATATCGCCAACGCCGCGGTAGATCGGTTGTGCGTTACGCCACTGCGAATGGCCAGTGGTCGAATAGCGGGTTTGGCCGACTGCGATATCGCCGGGAAGCGACGTTAGCGCCCGGTCGTCAAAGACGTTCGAGACGAGTCCCATCTCCTTGACAACGGTGACGTCTTTGAAATCGCTGACGGCCATGCCCGCCGACTCTTGCCCGCGATGCTGCAAGGCGTACAGCCCGAGATACGTCAGGTGCGCAACCATCCGCCCCGGCGCATAAACCCCAAAGATTCCACACATGTGATCAGCTCCTGCGTCGCTTCAGCGCGTTCCTGCTCACCTGGCACCCATCGCGGTAGGGAGGCGGTCGCGCCATTGGGTGGTCGCGTCTTCGAGGGATCCTTCGACGAGGCCCTTAAATGAGATCTTGTCGCCGGTCGCCAAGCCGAGGCGCGTGAGCGGTACGCCCATCGATTCGGCCATGTTCTCGACGAGTCCCATGTTGTCGGGAGCAACCGCAACGATCACACGGGACGGAGCCTCGCTAAAGAGTGCGTCATGATCGGCAATTCGAGCAGCGACGGCGCCGACACCGCCGGCGATCGCCATTTCGGTCAAAGCGACACCAAGACCGCCAGCACCAATGTCGTGCACGGCAGACACCACGCCACCCGAAACCAGGCCACGGGTTACCTCAGCGACGCGGAGGTGCATGTCGTAATCGAGCTCGGGAAGGTCGCCGCCTTGCGCGCCGTTGTTGCGAGCCCATATCGAGCCGCCAAGACCACTGCCCTCAGGCCCGAGCACGATCAGACGGTGGCCTTCGGTAAGGGCCATGCCGGGAGGTGCGTGTTCGATCTGGCCGGTCATGCCCAACATGCCAACGACAGGCGTTGGGTCGATGTTGTGGCCGTTCGCCTCGTTGTAGAGGCTGACGTTGCCGCCAACGACAGGAACCGTGAACGCTTCACATGCTTCGGTCATGCCGTCTACTGCTTGGCTGAGCTGCCACATCGTGACAGGGTGCTCGGGGTTTCCGAAGTTCAAGTTGTTGACCAGCGCAAGCGGCTTCGCCCCGACGCACGCCAAGTTCAAAATCGATTCGGCGACGGTCATTGCGGTTCCGCGGAACGGGTTCACGATGCACCAGTGATGGTTGCCATCGGTGGTGAGCCCAACACCGCGGCCGGTGTCAACGTTGGTGGTGGGGTGCTTCAAGCGAAGCAGTGTCGCGTCGCTCCCCGGCCCGATGACGGTGTTCAAGAAGAGTTGGCTGTCGTACTGGTTATGCACCCACGACGTGTCCATCAACATGTCGGTCAGATCGGCCCAAATATCGCCCGGCGCATCGAGCGATGCGGGATCGGTTTCGCCGGATCGATCGGGTTCTTCCATCGGGCGGTCGTAGAGCGGTGCGGCATCGTGCAGCGAAGACGCGGGAATGTTGGCGAGCTCTTCGCCTTCCCAACCATCGAGAATGCGCAGCGCGCCACCCTCGACAACCTTGCCAACGACCGACGCCTTCACTTCCCACTTGGCGCAAAGCTCAAGCACTCGGTCGACTCCGTCGGGCTCGACGATTGCGAGCATGCGCTCTTGGCTTTCGCTCGTCATGACCTCGAAGGGTTCCATGCCCTCTTGGCGGCGATGCACGGCAGTGACGTCGACATCCATACCCATGCCGCCACGCGACGCGGTCTCTGAAGTGGCGCACACAAAGCCGGCGCCACCGAGATCCTGAATGCCGACCACAAGACCTTCGTTCAGCAGTTCGAGGCACGCTTCGATGAGACGCTTCTCCTCATAGGGGTCGCCGACCTGCACGCTGGGTCGCTTGGCCGATTCGTCCTGGGAGTCGTCAAAGCCCGCGGACGCGAGCACGCTCACGCCACCAATGCCGTCACGACCAGTCGAAGACCCAAACAGAATCGCGACGTTGCCAAGACCGGTCGCTTCACCGAGCACCAGTCGTTCGGTCGGCATCGTGCCGAGGCAGAACACATTGACCAGCGGGTTGCCCTTGTAGGTCTCGTCGAAGATGGTCTCGCCGCCGACGGTCGGGACACCGACCGAGTTGCCGTAACCCGAGATGCCGCTGACGACACCTTCGGCGATCCAACGGCTGCGGGCGTCGTCGATCGGACCGAAGCGAAGCGGGTCCATGAGGGCGATCGGGCGGGCACCCATGGTGAAGATGTCGCGCAAGATGCCGCCTGCGCCGGTCGCCGCACCCTGGTAGGGCTCGATCGCGGAAGGGTGGTTGTGGCTTTCGATACGGAAGGCTCCAGCGATGCCATCGCCAAGGTCGACAACGCCAGCGTTCTCGCCGGGGCCGACGAGCACCCACGGTGCTTCGGTCGGCAAACGCTTCAGGTGAATGCGTGACGACTTGTAGCTGCAATGCTCGGACCACATGACCGAGTACATCGATAGCTCCAGCGGGTTCGCTGCTCTGCCGAGGATCTCATCGATACTCTCAGCTTCGTCGTCGGTCAGTCCAAGGGCGCGATGCAGTGGCTCAGCCATATGTAAGCCAACCTAACCTCTTTCGTCGACAGAAAAGCAGTCCGCGGGTTGTGACGTTTTTCGAAGCTCGCTCTCCGGATGATCCCTACACTCCAGACCATGGCCAAGGGAGTGACAACAGGAAACGCCACAACGGTCGACTGGCGCGTCATCGATGATGTGCGACCACTCGTGCAGGCCACGCGACGCGCCCACATCGAGGTCACCAAAGAGCAGGTCGAGCAGTACCAACGCGACGGCGTGGTGCTCGTCCCAAGCGCCTTCACCGAATGGGTCGATGCATTGGCGACTGGCCTCGATCGAATCCTCGAGAGCCCCGAGGAGTACGCGTTTCCCTGCGACAGCACGCTGGACGGAGAACCGGGGCGCTTCTTTGACACCTATTGCAACTGGCAACGCGTTCCGGAGTGGCTCACCTTTGTGCTCACCTCTCGGGCCGCGTCGCTTGCCGGACAGCTCATGGGGTCCAAGACCGCGCAGTTCTTCCACGAGCACGCGTTCGCGAAAGAGGCCGGCACCACGAAAGCCACACCCTGGCATCACGACCTCCCCTACTACTGCGTCGACGGTCGCCAAACCGCCAGCGTCTACGTTGCCCTCGACCACACGCCCGCCGAGACGGCGGTCGCCTTTCTCAAGGGGTCGCACCGAGACGAGTCCACCTACCGCCCTCGCACGTTTAAAGACGGAAGCGAATACGAAAGTGACTCGTCGTTCGTCTCCGTTCCCGAAGTAGACGACCAGGACGACCGCATCTTCACCACGGCGCTGCGCCCAGGCGATGCGCTGGTCTTCGACTTCCGAACGCTCCACGGCACGGGCGACAGCAAAACCACTACACGGCGCCGCGCCTTTTCTACCCGCTGGCTCGGCGACGACGTCAGCTACATCCAGCGCACCGGAGCGACCTCACCGCCATTGGGAGACCTCGGAGTCAAAGCCGGCGAGCGAATGCCAGAGTCCCTATTCCCCACGTTGTGGGAGCGCTGACTTTCGCCGCAGGCTTAATCCGTCGCCTGGGGGCTCCTCGATTCGCTCTGCGGACTGGTGCCAGGTGAGCGAGACCGTGGCTGTCGCTAGTGATGCCCGCCGTGGGAATCGTCTGATTCGGACTCTTCTTCGAGTGGAGCGGTGCGGACCACCCGGACCTGGGTGATCTTGTGATTCTCGACCGCGACAACAGTGAGGTCGTGCCCTTGCACATCTACGGTCTTGCCGACCTCGGGAACCGTGCCCGTTGATGCCAAGACCAGTCCGGCGAGCGTGGTGACGTCCGCGTGCTCGAAGGAGAAGCCATAGTCCTCGTCGAGCTCGGTCAGAGTGGTTTCGCCGTCCAGGGTCATCGAGCCATCGTCGTGATGAACCGCCGGAAGATCGTGGTCGCCGGCAGGATCGTCGATTACCTCGGAGATGATGTCGTCCAGGGTGACCAAACCGATCGTGCTGCCGAGTTCATCGACCACGAGTGCTGCGTGGATGCGTTCGTTTTTGAAGCGTTCGAGCAATACGTCTGCGTTGGTGTTGCGCGTAACCGTCGGAAGTTGCCGTACGAGCGTCGAGAGGTTCAACGGCTCGTCGGATTGGCTCACTCGTACGAAGTCCTTCACGTGCAGCAAGCCAATGATGTGGTCGAGGTCGTCGCCGTAGACCGGATAGCGAGAGATTCCGGACCCCATCACTCGCTGTGCGACGTCTGCGCGGGAGGCATCGTGGGAAATGGCCTCGATATGGGTGCGAGAGGTCATGAGTTCTTCGGCGGTCAGCTCTTCCAGCTCGAAGATGTTGTGGATGATCTCGCTTTGCAACTTTGGAAGTTCGCCCTCGGTGGCCGACTCTTCGGTAACGATCGCAAGTTCTTCTGCGCTGTAGAGCGACACCGCCTTGTCAGGTTCGGGGATCCGCAGTGCCCGCAACATGGCGAACGCGATCCAATTCAGGAAGGCGACGAAAGGCCGGAACAGCGTCGAGAACGTACGCATCACGGAGTTCACCCGTAGCGAGGTTCCTTCGGGAGACTGGAGCGCAAGCGCTTTGGGGATCATCTCGCCGAACACGACGTGCAGGAACGTGATGATGCTCAACGCCACCGCGAAACCAGCCGCGACGAGAACCTCGTCGGAGACCACTCCGACGAATGGCGCCTCGATGAGCTTCGCGAAAGCCGGCTCGCCGTACATACCAAGACCGATCGATGCCAGAGTGATACCGAGCTGAGCAACGGCGATGTAGCCGTCCTTGCCGGCTTCCTTATCGAACACACGCAGCAGCCATTTGGCGCCGCGGCTTCCGCCCTCGGCGAGCTTTGCGAATCGGGCGCGGCGAGATCCGACGAGCGCGAACTCTGCGGCGACGAACACACCGTTGATCGCGACGAGGATGATGATGGCCAGGATCGGAAGTACCGCGTCGGTGAGGAAGTCGATCTCGATCGGTTCGCCCGCTTCGGCGGCGAAGAGCAAGTTACTCATCGGAGGCCACCTCGGTGGTGAAGCTCACTCGGTCGACGAGCGTTCCGTCGACAGAGTCAACGCGCAATGGCGGGTGGGGCGGCGGCGCTTCTACGTCGTCCTCTTCGCTGTTGAGGGCCGCAATGTGGGCTGCGGTAACGATCGGGATTTCGTCGCCCACTGCTGGGAGCCGGCCCAGGTGGTGCCAGACGTAGCCGCCGACGGTATCAATCTCATCGTCGGGCAATGCGAACTTGAACCGCTCGTTCAGAATCTTGAGCAGTACGTCGCCACGCACGGACACATCGGACCCAGCGATGGTGATCGGATCTGGTTCGACGTCGAACTCGTCGTTGAACTCACCGAAGATCTCTTCGATGGCATCTTCGCGGGTCACGAGTCCGGAGATCGTGCCAAATTCGTTGACCACGATCGCAGCGTGCACGCCTTCGGTCGAGAAGGTGTTGAGCAACGGTGGAACGTCGAACACTTCCCCAACGACCATCGCTTCAGATGCGACGTCGCCGACGGTCTGCGCCGTTCCGTTCTCATTGGCGGTGAAGATCTCTCGCAAGGTCACGAGACCAACGACGTCTTCTCCACCGTCGGTGACCGGGAACCGTGAGTACGGGCTCGCCGACAGCGTCTGCAGCGCTTCGTCGATCGGCACGTCCTTCTCAACCATCACGAGGCGACGTCGTGGCGTCATGATCTCGCGGACGACTCGGTTCGAAACGGAGAGGGCTCCAGCGAGCATCTCACGCTCGGCCGTATCGATAAGACCGCCCTCCGCGCTCTCCCGATAGAGGCCGGCGAGTTCTTGCGGGGAATGGACTTGCGTGTGGCCCTTCTCGACTTGGAGGTTCAGCTTGGCCATCAACCAAAAGGCCGATCCGTTGAAGACGGCCACGAGTGGACGGAGCAAAAACTGGCTGATCCTCATTGGCGGCAACGTGGCCGTCGCCAAGCGTTCCGGGTATCGAAGCGCGATGGTCTTCGGGAGAAGCTCGCCCAACACCACCTGAAGGGATGTCACCAACAAGAGCACGACGACGATCGCTAGCGTTCGCCCGCCAAAGCCGCCGAGGATATCTTCGAAGATTGGTGTCAGCTGCGCTTGGCCAAAAGCACCGGCCACGAGACTCGACAAGGTGATGCCGACCTGACACGCGGCAACGTAATTGTCGAGCTTCGAGTGATCTTGCAAGATCATCAGCAAGCCGTTGGCCTGTGAGCTACCAGACTCGGCGCTCTCTTGAACGCGCGAGCGACGCGAACCAACGGTCGCGAACTCGGCCGCAACGTACAGCGCGTTGAAGCCCACCATCACAAGGATGATGAGGAAGGTGATGAGCAGGGTGATAGCGAGCGGCATTTCTCTCTTAGTCGATCGTAGTTACCCTGACGCGCCGATGGATGGAGCCACCACGTGTGCAAAGGAGTTCATGAACCACCGACTGCAATCTAGCGCGCATCCGTTTCATCTTCTGAGATTCCGGGGCGTGGGGCCACCCATGTGACATAGACCTTCAATCGACAGGTTTTCGTTCCGGTAAAGACGATGGCGACACTTGGCAGCCTCATTGCCCTACCGTGGCACCACTATGAGTACTCACGGACCAACACTCCTCGGCGCCAAATTGAGCGCCGCAGGCGTGCGCACCTTTATTGAACGTGTGACCCTAAACGCGGCCACAGGCGATGGTGACCGTACCCCGATCTGCGTATGGGGAGTTCACGGGATCGGAAAGACGGCGCTCGTCGAAGATATCGCTCGCGACAACGGGTGGAAGTTCGCATACGTCGCACCTGCGCAGTTCGAGGAGATGGGTGACCTTCATGGTCTTCCGGTCATTCAGGGAGACTCGACCCACTTCGCTCCCCCGGACTGGGTGCCAACCGAGGCCGGTCCCGGCATCTTGTTGCTCGACGACTTCAACCGGGCCGACGATCGGATCCTGCGAGGCATCATGCAGCTGCTCCAACGCGGCGAGCTGGTCAGTTGGTCATTGCCCCCGGACTGGCACATGGTCGTGACCGCCAACCCCGAAGGCGCCGACTACAGCGTCACTCCACTCGACGACGCCATGTTGACCCGCATGCTGCATGTGAGCATGGAGTTCGATCACAAAGTATGGGCGAGCTGGGCGGTCGACGCAGGCGTCGACGAGCGAGGTATTGCATTCGTCTTGACCTATCCGGAGATGGTGACCGGATCCCGAACCACCCCCCGGTCACTGACGTACTTCTTCGAACAGATCAAACCGATCGACGATCTGCGAGCCGAATGGGCCCACGTGCATGCGCTGGCACTCAGCGCCCTGGACAGCGAGGCCGCGACCGCCTTCATGTCGTTCGTCAACGACGATCTCAATCAGTTGATCTCCCCCGATGAAATCCTGAACGACGCGTGGTCGGGCACCGAGGCTCGGCTTCGCGACCTCGCGAGCGATGACGACGGCATTCGCCTCGATCGCCTCAATGCGATGACCGTACGGCTCTACTTGGCACTCACCGACAACGGATTCGCTCCCACCGAGGATCAGGGTTCGAACCTCATTTCGTTTCTCACCAGCGATGTGCTCCCGAGCGACCTTCGCCTCACCTTGCACCGCGACCTCGTTCGAGATGCTGGTCCCGAAGTGGTGGAGACCATGCGCGATAAGAGACTCGCTGAACTCACGCTCGGCTCACTATGAGCGAAGGCGACGATGGTCCGAGCCGCTCTGAGACGAACGAAGAGCTCGGACGGGCCGTCATTGGCCTTATTCGCGAAGAGCCGTTCTTTGGTCATCTCCTATCGGGAATCAATCGCAAGATCAGCGCCGAGGCGACACGGGTGAGTGTGTCGTTTCGAAATGGACGCCCGACGCTCTCGATCGAACCGGAGTATTTCCTCAACGAGCTCGAACTCCCTGGGCAACGGAGCGCCGCGATCAAACAGGTCACGCTGGCGACGTTGCTCAAGCACCGCGCTCGGCTCCAACCCGACATGGACCCGAGAGTCTTTGCGCTCGCATCCGACATCGTGGTGAACCAGATGATGGGCGACCGGTGGCCTCTCCCACCCTGGTCGGCGACCCATGAATCATTCAGCTTTCCGCTGCCACCCGACATGACCCTCGAGTGGTACTACGGCGAATTGTTCGAGCACCAAGACGAGATCCCTGAGGAGATGCTGCAGGACCCCGCAGGCGACGACGGCGCATCGATGCAAGACGAACAAGAGCAGACGATCGGCGAGCATGAACTCGCCAAAGCCGTTCGAGACGCCCGCGATCGATCCGGGGACGACTTCGCAGTCGTTCCCGAGGTCATCCAGGCGCTGGTCGAGGAATTGATCAACGATCTTCAACCGACCGTCGACTGGCGCCGAGTCATTCGTCTGTTCGCCGCCTCCAGCCGGCGCACCCGTATAGCGAACACCCTGCGGCGACCGTCAAAGCGATACGGCACGTACCCGGGGATCAAAGTGAAGCGACTGCACCGGCTCGCGGTGATCATCGACACGAGTGGCTCAGTCAAAGACGGGGCGTTCTCGGAGTTCTTTACCGAAGTGCATTCGATCTGGCGACAGGGTTCGCAGGTGACGATCGTAGAAGCCGACAATCAGGTACGAAGCGCTTGGGATTACCTCGGTAGCTCACCGGAGAAGGCACGGGGTCGCGGAGGCACCAACTTCGATCCAGCACTCCAATGGCTCAACGAAGCAAAGCCTCGGTACGACGCTGCCGTGTATTTCACCGACGGCAAAGCGGCTGCACCAAAGGTTCGTCCGCCTTGCGATGTGTTGTGGGTGCTTCCCCCAGATGGGGACGAGCGCCACCTACGTGGTCAGCGAATCGTCAGGCTTGCTTCGTAGCTCGCTTTTTCGCGCGCCCGCCTGGCCGCCAGAATTTTTGGACCTTGGCTGTCAGCTCCGCAGGAATCTTGTCCGTACTGCGATCGTCGATGACCAGAATCTCCAGGTTTGGTAGATCCACGAGTGGTGACAGGTCGGTGATTCCCGGCGAATTCCGAATGTCGAGAACTCGCAGCGACTGCGCATGTCGAAGGGGCTCGAGCGAGAGCGGGTTGCGCACTCGCGACATCATGAGGTTCGTCATGCCTTCCAATTCGCCAACGTTGCCCAGGTCGGTAAGGACCGGTCCCCAGAGCACCACTCGAGGATCGGCGAGTTTGGTACCTGGCGGGAGGTGGACTTTGCTGAGCTTGGAGCTCCGATTCAACTTCAGCTTGTCGACTCTCGTGAGCTGACCGATGTCCAAGCCCAGGCTGACCTGGTCGAGCAAACCGACCTCACGAAGGTCAGGGGCGTGAAAGGCCTCGGTGCCCACGCGCAAATGATCGACCCGTTCGCACCCGACGAGCTCCGCCTCTCCTCGGGAGCACCAGAGCTTTTTCAGTGTGGTGAAGCCGTGCAGGCGCACCTGACCGCGCACTTCGAGCTCGCTCAACTTCGGCATAAGGCTCACATCGAGGGGCACGTCAGCTTGGAGTTGCCCACGAATGAACTTGAGCTCGGGAAACTCTGCGCCCGATGCGAACTGCACCTGAACACCGTTGATCTCGCGAAGTTGCGGCATCGGCGGTATGGGTCCGGGTAGCACCGCGCCACGGAAACGGAGGTGGGTGACCTTGGTGCAGCGCTCCAAAACGCTTAGGTCCAATCCCTCATCGAGACTGGTGAGGTGCAGATCTACGTGCGTCAACTCCGTGAATCGGTCCAGCCCGTCGAGCCATATTCTTGTGGGCGGCTTCGCAAACTTGCGTTTCGGGGTCCCGAGGGCGATCGAGGTGACAGCGGTGCGCTCAGGTAGGTCGGACGCGGCGAGAAGATGGATCATGCCCAAATCCAGAAGGGCCTGATCCCCGGTGCCGACATCGAAGAGGTCAGCCCGCTGCGGGCTCGGAAATCGGCGATGAGACGGAAAGCGCTTGTTTGTGGCCAGCGATACGGCTTGGTTGCTCACGAGTCCGTGGAGCAGGGCTGCGAATACCGCCTGATCGTCGAGCGCGGCGGTCAGCTCGATGCCCTGGCGAATCGAATCAGGGTCGGCTTGGGTTACGAGCGACGCGATGGCGTCGACCTGTCGCTGTTGTTTCTCGGTCAAGGCCACGATGAGACCAAGTGTAGGAACTGGAGAGTCCTCGATGTTCTCGTGGATACGCGACGAAATACACGATCACGTGAAGGCGCTCGTTGAGTCGCTCGCCGATGGCTAACTAGCTTCTGGCACAATTTGTTGGTGACCTTCTTCGAGAGTCTTGTAAAGCCATCGTGGATACCTCCGGACTGGGCGTTCCCCACGGCGTGGTTCACGCTGTGGTTTCTCCAAGCAATCGCCGTAGCGGTTTTGTTCTCGAGCGATCGAGGCGGTCGGTCTCTGGCGTTGGGTTTGCTCGCCGCGCAGTTCGTCGTCGCTGTTGCGTGGGAAGCGTTTGTGTTCGGCCCGGGTCGATTGGGACTAGCTGCCTGGTGGCTTGTCGCCACCCTGGTGCTTGTCGTGCTCGCGGTCATCGCCGCGTGGCGTGTCGAACGGTTGGCTGGACTGCTAATCGCACCGACGATCGTGTGGGTGTCGGTCGCGACCACCCTTGGCTTCTCGCTACTCCGGCTGAACCCGGGGGCGTAGGTCCCGCAGAAGATCTCTCATCTTTGGGGTGCGCTCCCCTGTACAGGTCGGCCTCGCGCGCACCGATACTCTTCACATGCGCAAGCGACTGCTCCTCCTCTTTGTTGCCACGGTTCTCGTGGCGACAGCGTGCGCCGGCGATGAACCGGCAAGCAACGCGCTGCCCTCAGAGGATGATGCAGCGGAGGTCCTGGCCGAGAGCGTCTCGGAGAGTCCTGAGTCCTTGGCCGTTGCCGATGTCTCGCCTGCTACCTCACTAAGCGAAGAGATCGGTGACGAGATTTCAACCGAGTCGATCGAGGAAGCTCTAGCGGAACCAGAGGCTACGGCCGCTGCGGAAACCTGCACGGCTCCTGCCCTCGAAGCACACTTTGTCGATGTGGCGCTCGACGACCCGGACGGCGGGTTGAATCTGCGTGATGGTGTCGGTCCGAACAATGCGGTGCTCGCCACAATCGAACGGGGCAACGAACTCATCCCGACCGGCGTATGCACCTTCTTCGGCGCGACGCCGTGGTGGCAGGTAACCAACAGCGATGGCTCGCTGATCGGCTATGTCTCAAGTCGCTTCCTGTCCGACACCGCGATCTTGAACCCCGGACTCGGTCGTGTAGAAATCGACAACGACAACGCCGGAATCTTCGCGGAGACCATCGAAGGGCTCGCTGCCCAACTCGCCATCATCTACGGCTTCGGCGAAGACGTCACGATCACCCAGGTCGGCGACCTCGTAGGCAACGATGCCTCAAGCGGTAGGGCCACCTATGACCTCACCGGACTGAAAGACGATTCGTCAAACGGTTACCGGGTGGAGATCGTGTTCTTCATCGAGCGCGACGCAAGCGGCGAGGAACTCTTCGGATTCTCGGCGACTCGGATCGATCGTCAGTCGCTTTGCACCCGAGGTGTCACAGACGACGGCCTGTGCGTCTGAGGGGGTCCCGTTTGTTGAGCCAGTTGGCGTGTACCCCCCAAAAGCGAAACGACATCGCCTGTCCGTAGAGCTCACCTTGCGTGGCAGACCCGTCTGTCT
The DNA here is from genome assembly GCA_964562985.1 of uncultured Acidimicrobiales bacterium. Classification (GTDB taxonomy): domain Bacteria; phylum Actinomycetota; class Acidimicrobiia; order Acidimicrobiales; family SHLQ01; genus SHLQ01. The sequence continues at coordinate 71,625 of CAZLWE010000005.1, read as the reverse complement.
GGTGGTCGGCTGTGAACTAGGAGCGGATCTCGACGGTGATGCTAGCGAAATCCGGATCCTGCCCTCCGGGAATAGCCTTAGTTTGACTGAAGCTGATGAGGGTCCGTATGCGACCGCCGTCGCTTAGTTCCTTTCGTCCGCTCCATGGGCTCTCAAGTTCTGAGTCGGGAAGTCGCGGACCGACGGGTTCTATCTCCCAGCCGGCATCTTCGGCCTGAGCAAGGATGTCGGCTGCGGCTACTTCGAGGTTTTCGGGTGCAAGTTCATACGACGTGATAACGCGCGGTGGTGAGGATTGGATAAACGGGCCAGAGCCGCCGGTCCCTGTGTGGCGGATCTCGGTTGCGTGAGCGATCGTTGGGCGAGCCAAAGGATCGCTAAGCAACACATCGGGAACCTCAGATAGGCCACAGCCAGACAGCAACACGGCGCCGACCACCAGCAATAGGAACCGCAGCGCCATGTATGGAAGGTCGACACATGACGCTGCGACTTTAATCACCGGGGGCACGGTCTAACCGAATGAATCCCAAACAGGCTCCAGAGAGGATAAGTGCTCACCGACTGACAGCTCGACACCAGACTCTCACGAACCCGGCACGCCCATTAGAGAGGAAGCCCCCTGAGGACTGACGAACGGCAACGGTTCGATGTTGTGA
>CAZLWE010000005.1:0-70866 GCA_964562985.1 uncultured Acidimicrobiales bacterium | reverse complement strand
GCCCCTGGGCGAGCAACTCGGTTAGAGAGGAAGTCCGTCAGGACTGACGAACGGCAACGGTTCGATGTTGTGAGCCCCTGGGCGAGCAACTCGGTTAGAGAGGAAGTCCGTCAGGACTGACGAACGGCGCCAACCGCATCGAGAACGCTCTGCAGCAAGACATTGCCGTCGGTCGAGCCAAGCAACTCGTGGCTGGCACGCTCGGGGTGTGGCATCAAGCCGACAACATTGCGGGCCTCGTTGCACACGCCGGCGATGTCACCGACCGACCCGTTGGGGTTCGGGGTGTAGGTGAGCACGATCTGATCGTTGGCTTGCAGTTGGGCCAGCGTCTCGGGGCTGCAGGTGTAGTTGCCTTCGAAGTGGTTGATCGGAATGTTGAGCTGTTGCCCGACGGTGGCTGCGTTGGTAAGCGCAGAGTTGGTGGTGGCGACTTCGAGCACTTGCCAATCGTTGATGAATTTCAGACCTGCGTTCTTCTGCAGCGCGCCGGGCAGCAACCCGGCTTCGGTCAGCACCTGAAAGCCATTGCAGATACCGATGACGGGCAGGCCACCGTTCGCCGCTTCGGTGATCGCTGCCATGATCGGCGAGAAGCGAGCGATTGCTCCGGGACGGAGGTAGTCACCGTGGGCGAAACCGCCAGCGATGATCACCGCGTCGGAGTCGCCGATGGATGAATCGCCGTGCCAGAGGATCTCACCCTCGCCGCCGAGAGCATTAATGGCCTCGACGGTGTCGAACTCGCAATTCGTGCCCGGGAACCGGACCACTCCAACCTTTGGAGCCATCGGCTATGCCCCCGCAGTCTCGAGGACGCTGATCTCTGCGCCTTCGATAACCGGGTTGGTCAGAAACTTGTCGCACACCTCAGCCAGTTGCGCCTCGGCAGCGGCAGCATCGGCTGCCTCGATGTCGAGGTGAATGCTCTTTCCAGAGCGCACGTTGCTGATGCCGTCGAAGCCGAGCGTTGGGAGCGCTCGTTCGATCGTCGAACCCTGCGGGTCGGCGATTCCGGCATGGAGTTGGATGTCGATCACGGCATGGAACTGCATACGTTGAACCTATCCGTTCGGTGGGCCATCACGCGGAACCGTGCCAGTCGGCGAACGACAATCCGGTGATGGTCTCATACCCCTCGATATACCGACTGCTCGTCGCGGCGATCACGTCATCGGGGACGGGCGGTGGCGGGGGTGTCTTGTCCCAGTCGAGCCCGTCGAGAAAGTCACGGACCGGTTGCTTGTCGTAGCTCGGCGGGATGGTCCCAGGTTCCCATTGATCCTTGGGCCAATAGCGCGATGAGTCTGGCGTGAGCATCTCATCGGCGACGACGAGTTCGCCGTCGACGAAGCCCAGCTCGAACTTGGTGTCGGCCAGGATGATGCCTCGTTCGGCCGCCCAGACGGCTGCTTCGGAGTAGAGCGCGAGCGACATCTCGCGAGCTTGTTCGGCGATGTCAGTGCCGACCATGTCGACTGCTTGGGCGAAGCTGATGTTCTCGTCGTGGAGCCCGTCTGCAGCTTTCGTGCTCGGCGTGAAGATGGGCTTTGGGAGCTGCGCGCTGTGCAGAAGACCCTCTGGCATAGCCTCGCCGTGGACCGTGCCGCTGGCGACATACTCACGCCACCCCGAGCCGCTGATGTAGCCGCGCACGATGCATTCGATCGGCAACATCTCCGCTTTGCGGACGTGCATCGAACGGCCAGCGAGCTCGGGTGTTCGAGCGCCATCGGGGTAGTCGTCGACGTTGGTCGAGATCACATGGTTCGGCGCGAGGTGGCTGAGCTTCTCGAACCAGAACGCGGAGATGGCGGTGAGCACCCGACCCTTACTCGGCACTGGTTCGGCCATCACCACATCGAAGGCCGACAGCCGGTCGCTCGCCACGATGAGCAGCGTGTCATCGCCAGCGTCATACATGTCTCGAACTTTGCCCGTGTACAGATGCGGTATACCCAGTTTCACCCCTCAGAACCTAGGGCCGAAGAGGTGGACTTGCATCCGTACTCGGGCTCGACGTGGTGTTGCTCGACCCGATCTTTCTCTACAGGATCTCGCCCGGGCGGTACGCGGCGGCTTCGGGGTTGTCGGCGACAAGCGCGGCCACTCGGCCCACGATGGCGTCGACTTGGCTCTGGGCACGGCCTGCGAGTTCAAGTGGGTTCGACAGCACGTCAGCAAGCTCGGCGGGATCCACCGGGAAACGCTCGTCGGCAGCCAGTCGGTCGAGCAGGTCGTTATCCGTTCGGCCCGACTGGCGCATCTCTAGCGCCACGGCGACAGCGTGCTCCTTGATCGCCTCGTGGGCTTCTTCACGGCCGGCGCCTGCCTTGACGGCTGCGATCAACAACTTGGTGGTCGAGAGGAACGGAAGGTAGCGCTCGAGCTCACGATCGATGACCGCGGGGAAGGCCCCGAACTCATCGAGGATCGTCAGGAAGGTCTCGAAGAGCCCATCGATCGCGAGGAAGGCATCGGGCACGGCTACACGGCGAACCACCGAGCAACTGACGTCGCCTTCGTTCCATTGGTCGCCGGCGAGCGAACTCACCATGGTGACGTGGCCACGAAGGATCGACTGGAACCCGACCACTCGTTCCGACGACCGGGCGTTCATCTTGTGCGGCATTGCCGACGACCCGACCTGGCCTTCTTTGAAGCCTTCGGTCACGACCTCCTGGCCAGCCATCAATCGCAAGGTGGTGCAAAAGCTCGACGGGCCTGCCGCGACCTGCGACAGCGCGGTGACAACATCGAGGTCAAGCGAGCGTGGGTACACCTGGCCGACGCTGTCGAGGGTGTTCGCGAATCCGAGATGAGCTGCCACCCGCTGTTCGAGCTCATCGACGGTCGCCTCGTCGTCGAGGAGGTCGAGCAAATCCTGTTGGGTGCCCATAGGCCCCTTGATGCCACGCAGCGGATACCGGGCGATCAGCTCATCGACGCGGGCGTGCGCTTGCAGCAGCTCTTCGGCAGCGTTCGCGAACCGCTTGCCGAGAGTTGTGACCTGGGCGGCGACGTTGTGACTGCGACCGGCCATTGCGGTATCCCGGTACTGCTCGGCAAGTTCAGCGAGCCGAGCCAAGGTGGTGACGATTCGACTGCGAACGAGTTCAAGGCCTCGCTTGATCTGCAGCTGTTCCACGTTCTCGGTGAGATCGCGAGACGTCATTCCCTTGTGAATGTGTTCGTGACCTGCCAGCGCGCTGAACTCTTCGATGCGGGCCTTCACATCGTGACGGGTCACCTTTTCCCGGTCGGCGATCGAGGCGAGGTCGACCTGCGCTACTGCTGCGGAGTACGCCTCGATCACACCGTCGGGCACATCGACGCCGAGGTCTTTCTGCGCCTGCAACACGGCGATCCACAGCTCTCGTTCGAGCACGATCTTGGCTTCGGGAGACCAGATGCCAACCATTCCAACGCTGGCGTATCGATTGGCAAGAACGTTCGGCAGTGTCACCATTCGAGCGTATCGCGACTCTTATTCGGGCGAGGTTTCGTAGTTCTCGTGTAAGAGGTCGAGGGTGTACTGCACCATCTCCTCGACGACAGCGAGGTCAACGTCGGCGAGTTTGTTGATGTAGAGACAGCTCTTCCCGATCTTGTGCTTGCCAAGCCGTGCCAACTCATCGTCGAAGTTCTCGTATCCCGGCATGAGGTAGATGACTTGGTTGGCTTTGCGCGGTGAGAACCCAACCATGAACCAGTCACCTTCACGACCGGTGTCGTACTTGTAGTGATAGCGACCAAAGCCCACCATGGTCGGTCCCCACATCTTGGCCTCGAACCCACTGAGGCGGCCCATCAGTTCCAGCAACGTCAGCGCGTCTTCACGACGGGTGTCGTGTTCGATCGACGCGATGTAAGCCGCGGGGTCAACGGTCGTCGGTTTGGTCTTGTTCGCCACGGATCGAAGCTAGCCCAGCTGAACTAGGCCGGACCTAGCTCTCGATCGAGCGGGCGAGTATCTCGCGAATGGCCTCGGCGTCGGCGTCGTGCGCGAGCAGATAGCTGGGCCGCGTAATCGACGTGGTTCCGCTGCCGAGCTCGTCGTGGTGCACCAGCTGAACCGTGTAGCCCTCAGCCCGTACGGCCTGCGCGAGAATGTCGCTTTCGAAGCGATCGTTCGTGAGTGCGATCTGGACTAGGTCAGACATTGGTAGGACGCCTTAGCTACTTGCTTGATGTGCGATGTCGGTGCGGTGTTGCATTCCGGGCCAGGAGATCTCAGCGACACCGGCATATGCCCGACTTATGGCTTCGGCCATGGTGGAGCCGCGGCCGATCACGTTCAGCACTCGCCCACCACCGGTGATCAGTTCACCAGCGTCGTTGGTCTTTACCCCGGCGCAGTAGACGGACACGCCATCGAGCGCGCGGGCGGCTTCGATACCGTCGATCACATCGCCGGTTCGAGCAGAGGCGGGATAGCCCTCGCTCGCACACACCACGGCGACCAGAGAATCATCGGAGAAGACCGGGTCGGTCGCAATGTTTCCGCCCGCTGCTTCGGCGAGGAGTTGGCCGAGGTCGGAATCGATTCGTGGCAACACCACTTGGGTTTCGGGGTCACCGAAGCGAATGTTGTATTCGAGCATCTTCGGGCCTGCCTCGGTCAACATCAGGCCAGCAAAGAGCGTGCCGCGATAATCGATGCCGCGTTTACGCAGCTCCGCCAAGGTCGGTTCGATGCAGCTGGTCATGATGGTGTCGACCAGGTCGCCGTCGGCCCATGGCAGCGGCGTGTAGGCGCCCATACCGCCGGTGTTCGGGCCGGTGTCGCCATCGCCAATGCGCTTATGGTCTTGGGCCGGAGCGAGCGCAACCGCTTTGGTCCCATCGCAGATCGCAAAGACTGATACCTCGGGTCCGACGAGTCCTTCTTCGATCACGACCGTTTTGCCCGCATCGCCGAAGGCGTCACCAGCAAGGTAGTCGTGGATAGCTGCTTCGGCCTCAGCACGGTCGTCGGTAACCAACACACCTTTGCCCGCAGCCAGACCGTCGGTCTTGATGACGAACGGCGCCGACATGGTGGCGAGGAACTCGAGCGCCGGGGCAGCCTCGGTGAAAGCTCCGTGAGCGGCCGTCGGCACTCCGGCCGCAACCAAGAGCTGTTTCATGTAGGCCTTGGACCCTTCGAGCTGCGCGCCATCAGCGCCCGGACCGAAAACCAGCTTGCCTTGACTACGGAGTTCGTCCGCGAGGCCATCGACAAGCGGGACCTCTGGGCCGATCACAAAGAGATCGGCGTCGAGTTCAGTGGCGGGGGTGTCAACCGATCCGGAGATGCCTGCGTTGCCCGGGGTTACGACAACGTCGGTCGCGGTGCGTCCGAGCACGTCGGCAAGCGCGTGCTCGCGACCACCCGATCCAACGACTACAACTCTCATGCGGAGAAGTCGAAGACCTGCTTGCGGCCGGGGCCAACGCCCACGAGCGTCACAGGCAAACCGCACTGATCGGCGAGAAACGCCAAGTAGTCGGCAGCCTCGGTGGGAAGCTCTGCTTTGCTCGTGACACCGGTGAGGTCGGTCTTCCAACCGGGAAGGGTCTCATAGATCGGCTTGCAGTCATGGAGAACGCTCTGGTGGTACGGATAGTCGTCGAGTCGTTCGCCCTTATGTTCATAGGCCACGCACACCTTGATCTCGTCGAGTTGATCGAGCACGTCGAGCTTCGCGACAGCCATTTCCGATAGCGAGTTCACCCGGCGGGCGTAGCGCATCATGACGCAATCGAAGTAGCCGGGACGGCGTCGCCGACCGGTGTTCGTGCCGAACTCATGACCCACATCGACGATGTGGTCGCCAACCTCATCGAAGAGTTCGGTGACGAAGGGCCCCGAACCAACACGCGTGATGTATGCCTTCGCAACACCGACAACCCGATCGATGTAGCGCGGTCCGACGCCCGAGCCCACGCACGCGCCACCGGCGGTTGGGTTCGACGAGGTCACGAACGGGTACGTGCCGTGGTCGAGGTCGAGGAAGGTCGCCTGTGCACCTTCGAGCAAGATCTCGTCTCCGGCTTCGAGACGATCATGGACCAACGAAATCGCGTCGTCGATCAGCGGCTCAAGCTTGGGGCGGTATTCGTTCTGGAACGTGTCGACGATCTCGTCGATCTCGAAGCCCATCTTGTTGTACACCCGGGCCATGATCGGATTGAGCTGATTGAGTACTACCTCGAGCTTCGCTCGGAAGATCTTCTCATCGAGGATGTCCTGCATCCGCAGGCCAGTACGCATGGACTTGTCGGCGTACGACGGTCCGATGCCTCGCTTGGTGGTGCCGAGCTTGTTCTTGCCAAGTGCGCGTTCTTGCAACGCGTCGAGGCTCTGGTGGTACGGGAAGATGAGGTGGGCGTTTCCACTTACCCGCAGACGCGCGGTATCGACGCCCTTTGACTCGAGCATCGCCATCTCTTTGAGCAATACGCCGGCGTCGACAACGACACCATTTCCGATGACGGGAGTGATGTGGTCGTAGAGCACGCCTGAGGGCACGAGCTGCAGTGCAAAGCTCTCCCCTTCGACAACGATGGTGTGGCCGGCGTTGTGTCCACCCTGGAAACGCACAACGGTGGTCATGTCTCGCGCCAGCAAGTCGGTGAACTTGCCCTTGCCTTCGTCACCCCACTGCGTACCGACAATGACGGTCGCTCCCATAGGTGGTGTCCTTCCATTCAGAAAATCAGAACCGATTGACTTTATCGGGACGGATAGGGTCGAACACCGTGGGCAACAAACCCGAAACCTCTGTCATATTTGCTGCGGTAGATCCGCAGAGCCAAGAAGCAGTAGATGCGATGACCGCCTACTTCGCCGAACTCGCCACTCGTTTCACCAATGGCTTCGATCCGGGAGATGCGTTGACCCACGGAGCAGACCAGTTTCGCGAACCCAAGGGACGATTCATTCTTGGATTCGTGAATGACCAGGTGGTCTCCTGTGGAGGGATTCAGCTGCTCGAGTCACAGGTGGCTGAGATCAAGCGAATGTGGGTCGACCCCGCCTGGCGTGGGAGAGGCGTTGGTGCCGCGACACTGCGATATCTCGAAGATGTTGGCCACGCCTTCGAGGCCCACACGGTGTATCTCGACACCAACTCCGTGCTCCACGAGGCGATCGCTATGTACACCAGCCGGGGCTACCTCAGCGTCGCTGCCTACAACGACAACCCCTACGCGCAGCGCTGGTACGCGAAGAAGCTCGGACCCAGTGACGGGCCCGAGCAACTTCCAGAATAAGAATCGGCTAGCCGGTAAAGGCTGGGGTACCGACTCGTGGTTGAGCGGCGGGTGCGGCCGGTGCGTTCTGCGTCGAGGAGACAACAGTGGTTGGCGTTGCCGTGGCTGCTGCTACAGCGGACGCCACCGTCGTGGTGGTTACGGGAGCAGGCGCTGCGGTCGTAGTCACTGCCGGAGCGGCTGGTTCAGGTGCAACGGTCGTTACCACCGGCGCCGCTGCGAGCTCTGGGTCCGTGCAGTCGATGTCGACGAATACCGACAACGGAGCATCAGCAGGGAATCCAATGATGACTTCGCCAGCACGTTCACCAACATTGCTCGGGGCGGGATCGACAACGACTGTGCAACTGAGGTTCTCTGGGTAGCCCACGACGCACTCGCTGCCGAGTTCAATATCGTCTACGACGATGTCGATCTGGTCTCCAGCCTCTACGTTGGCGCTGTTGTCGCAGATGACTGCAGCCGAGGAAGTGGCCTCAGCATCGGAGTCATAGTCGAGGGTGATTGACGATGTCACTGGGTCCTCGTCGCCACCAACGCTTCGAGCGACCTCATCGTCGGCTGGGTCCTCGGCGACAGCGACAGGTGCATTGAGGGTTGCACCGAGGCAGACAGGAAACACCGAGTTTGCACTCGATGACGTTGGCGCTGCGTGAACAGCTCGTGCGGACACTGCGTCAGCAGCAAGCGTGACGGAGCCGATCGAGCCATCCCAGGTCGCCGCAGCCGTGTTGTCCGCCAGATCCGCCGTCGGTTGAGAGGTGGCGAGGACGTTGCCATTGCTATCGAGGAACTCAACGACCCACTGCTCTTGGGGCTGAGGGGCTAGGGACTCTCGACCATTGTGTTCGTCGCGTGAAGCGGCGTTGAGGTCGTAGGTGCCCGCAGGAATTGGGGCAGCCAGCGCGAGGTCTGCCGTGGTGACACCGCCAACGATGAATTGGATGCCCTCGATGTCACGGACGAAATCGCCGGAACAACTGGAGCCGGAGCTCGTCTGCGCCGAGACCGCGGCGACACTCAATACCGAGGCCAGCAGCACTGCGGTAAGGAACCCTCCCGCTGCTCGCTTCGATTGATGTTTCAACAAGGAACTCATCGCTTATCTCCGTATATCTCGCCGTGTAGTATTTATAGCTCAAAACGCTACTTAACGAGATATTAGCCCCAGTTTGCGAGGTGATGAGATAGCCGAATCGGCCCATTTGGAAGATCCAGCAGGCCTAGCTTTCTTCGACAAACACCAGAGAGGAGCCTTCCGCATCGACGTCTACGCGGATACTTGCCTCATCCTCGAAGGACCCATCGAGGAGTTTGATGGCCAGCTTGTCCGCTACCTCGCGCTGGACCACACGCTTCAGCGGCCGGGCGCCAAAGGCAGGGTCGTAGCCTTCCTTGGCCAACCACGCCCGGGCGTCGTCGCTGATCTCCAACGTGATGTGTCGATCCACCAGACGGCCTCTGAAGATTTCGAGTTGAATGTCGACGATCTCCCGAAGATCGTCCTCGGTAAGTTCGCGGAAGCGCACCATGTCGTCGATGCGGTTGATGAACTCCGGCCGGAAGAATGCCATTGGGTCGCCCGGAAGATTCGACGTCATGATGAGCACGACATTGCTGAAGTCGACCGTTCGACCCTGGCCATCGGTTAGTCGGCCATCATCGAGCAGCTGCAACAAGACGTTGAAGACATCAGCATGTGCCTTCTCCACCTCGTCGAGCAGCACAACAGCGTACGGGCGGCGACGAACCGCCTCGGTAAGTTGCCCTCCCGCGTCGTAGCCGACATATCCGGGGGGAGCACCAATCAGTCGAGAAACCGAATGCTTCTCCATGTATTCGCTCATGTCGATGCGGATCATCGCCCGCTCGTCGTCGAAGAGGAAGTCGGCCAGTGAGCGAGCGAGTTCGGTCTTACCAACGCCCGTGGGACCAAGGAACAAGAAGCTGCCGATCGGACGGTTGGGGTCAGAGAGTCCGGCACGGCTCCGTCGAATCGCGTCGGCGACTACCTTCACCGCGTCCTCCTGGCCAATGACGCGCTGGTGCAAAACCTCCTCAAGACGGATCAGCTTTTGTACTTCACCTTCGAGCAGCCGACTGACCGGAACTCCGGTCCAGGCGCTTACGACCTCCGCAATATCTTCCGCATCTACCTCTTCTTTGAGCATCACGTTGTCACCCTGAAGATCGTTCAATCGACCGGTCGCTTCGGCTATCTCTCCTTCGAGGGTCGGAATGAGCCCGTATCGAATCTCGGCGGCCTTCTCGAGGTCCTGCTCTCGCTCGACATCGAGCTTGAGCTGCTCGAGCTGTTCCTTGCGCGTGCGAATCTCGTCGATGGCATCGCGTTCGGATTGCCAGTGCACCTTCATTGCAGAGAGTTGCTCGGTGAGATCCGCCAACTCGCCTTCCAAGTCCTCCAGGCGCGATTGAGATGCACGGTCGGATTCCTTTTGGAGGGCGACCCGCTCCATTTCGAGCTGGCGGATTCGCCGGTCGACAACATCGATCTCAATGGGAACCGAGTCGATCTCGATGCGGAGCTTCGACGCGGATTCGTCGACGAGGTCAATGGCCTTGTCCGGAAGGAACCGACCGGTTAGATAGCGGTCGGACAGCACGGCAGCACTCACTAGCGCAGCATCTTGAATGCGCACACCGTGATGCACTTCATAGCGTTCGGCGAGACCGCGCAAGATCGCGACCGTGTCCTCAACCGACGGTGGTTCGACCAGAACTTGCTGGAACCGGCGTTCGAGCGCCGCGTCCTTCTCGATGTATTTGCGGAACTCGTCGAGCGTGGTCGCGCCCATCATCCGGAGCTCGCCGCGGGCGAGCATCGGCTTGAGCATGTTTCCTGCATCCATCGAACTATCTCCGCCCGCGCCCGCACCGACGACGGTATGCAGCTCATCAATGAACGTGATGATCTGGCCGTCGGCGTCATCAATCTCCTTGAGGACTGCCTTCAATCGCTCCTCGAACTCGCCGCGATACTTTGCGCCGGCCACCATCGAAGACAGATCGAGCGACATGATCGTCTTGTTCTTGAGCGACTCGGGAACATCGCCCTCAACGATTCGGTTCGCGAGCCCTTCGACAATCGCCGTCTTGCCGACACCGGGCTCGCCGATCAAGACCGGGTTGTTCTTCGTCCGCCGGCTCAAGACTTGAATCACACGACGAATTTCATCATCGCGGCCGATGACCGGGTCGAGTTTCTGGGCTCGCGCAGCGGCCGTGAGATCTCGCGCGTACTTCTCCAAGCTCTGGTATTGGTCCTCGGGGTTCTGGGTAGTCACGCGGTGAGAGCCCCGAACTTCGCGCAACGCCTCCATGACCTGTTTGCGGTCGAGGTCGAGGCGGTCGGCCATCGCCAAGAGCAGATGTTCGGTGGAGAGGTAGTCGTCGCCGAGGTCGGCTCGGGCCTTGTCGGCCTTCTCGAAGGCCCCGATCAGGTCCCGTGACTGTTGGACATCCCCGCCGAATGCCTTCGGCAAGGCTTTCAGCTTCTCGTTGAGCCGATTACGAACCACCATCGGCTCCTGGCCCATCCGCTGCAAGATCGGCAGCACGACACCATCGGCTTGCCCGACGAGCGCGAGCAAGAGGTGCTCGGGGGTGACTTCGGGGTGTGATTCGGTCTTTGCAAGGTCCTGCGCGGCGACGAAGCCTTCGCGGGTTTTTTGCGTCCATTGGTTCGGGTCGATTGTCATTCGTCCTCCTCGAGCGACGTTACTTGTTCGGCTCCGGCACCTGACGACTTCACGCCCCTTGACGAACCGAAAGTTGAGTCCAGATAACTCAACTTCTCTTGTAGTTCTTTATTCCCATTAGCAACTACCGCTTTTCGTGACTGCTGGATGTGTGTCAAACTTCCATTCGTGGGCAAGCGGCGACCAGGAGATCACAGATGGCGTAGACCGTGGCTTTTCGCGCTGATTACTGCTCTCCTTGTGGTATCTGCCGATGGCGCAGTCGTTCATGCCCAACAGAGCGGTGGCACTGCTGGCCCGGGGGTCGTTTGGGCTTCCGATCAAGTACAGATCGTTCCCGTGTCTGGCCCAGGGGTCGTCGCAAACAATGGCCCGATATATGCCTGCTACTTCGCCCAGCAATACACCGACGCCAGGGGCATGGCACGCCAGGGAGACGATTTCATCCAGGATACGACGGGCCCCCAGCTCGTACCCGGCACACACTACGCCCGACAGTGCCTTGACGACACTGGCTCCGTTGCGGACTTCGGGGTCATTCAGTACATCCCCGGCGCACCAGTAGGCGGTGTCCTGACCGAAATCGATATTCGAGATCAGGAGGACGTGCCGATCTATTCTTGGCCGCTCACCTTGAGTCCTGACGGTAGGCAAATTACCGGTGTCGAAACGTGGATCGATCAGCCGGGGCCCACCATTACCCCAGCAGAATACGCCTCCGCAGGGCAGGTAACCGTTGGCGTTCGGGCCCGTTTGGTTCGCATCAATATCAATCCGGGCGACGGCTCAGGCATCTTCTCGTGCACGATCGCGGAGCTGTCCACCTGGTCTCCCGGAGCGTCGAACCCGGGCTGTAGCCACACCTACTGGGAACAGCCCGCCAGTGGTACGTACCGAATGACCGCTGAATACGTCTGGGATTTCGATTGGCTTCCCTTTGGCGCCGCCGTCTGGGAGCTTTCCTACGCCACCGACTCCGAAGTGGCCGTGTTCGACGTAGAGGTTGACGACCTCGAAGCCGTCATCAGTCGCTAAACCCTGCGCCTCGGGCAAGCCGTCTGGCATGATCGGATCATCACCTCACAAGCATCTGCGTCGCCAGTGTTCGAGCCGTGCCACAAGCGCATTCGGGCGATCTGTAATGGCGAAACGGTGATCGACATCCAAGGCCTCTACTGCTTCTACAACGAGAAGGTCGACCTCATCATCGACGGCGAACGTCAATCCCGGCCCACCACCAAGTTCAGCTAAAAACACCAGGACCCCCGGAGCGTTGCTCCGGGGGTCCTTAGGTGGCGAATTGCTTCAGCTAGTCGTTAGCCGCGTGCTGCGGTGAATGCGTCGCTGAATTCGATTTCGAAGTCGCCGGTGTCTTCGATCTCTTCGAGGTTCGATTCGTCTAGTGGGTAAACGATTGGATCGTCGAGTACTTCTTGATCGATGAACGGGGTAGCTGCCTCGTTCGGGCTGGCGTACAGGTTCCAGTTCGTCAACTGTGCACCACGCTCGGCGTCGAGCAGGAAGTTGATGAAGGTGTGCGCCGTGCAGGGGTTTGGAGCGTCAAATGGAATTGCCATGTTGTCGATCCAGCGCGTGCCGCCCTCTTCAGGAACGAAGTAGGTGAAGTTCTCTGGGTTCTCTGCATCGAGGAACTGGAAGAGGAAGTTGCCGCTGTAACCGTGGGTCACTGCAGCTTCACCCTGGACGAGAAGCTCGTCGTACTGATCCGACTCGAACGCAGCAATGCGGTCGAGGGTCGAAGCGATCAGTTCTTCAGCCTGTTGAAGTTCGTCTGGGTCGGTGGTGTTGAGCGAGAAGCCGAGGAACTTGAGCGCAGCGCCCAAGGTCTCACGAGGATCGTTCAACAGCGTCGAGAATTGGCCTTCGAGGCCGTACTCTGCGGCGATTTCCGGATCGAAGATCAGACCCCACGTCCGCGGGAAATCTTCGCCGACAACCGAGATATCCACGCCAAGACCGGTGGTTCCCCACTGGTATGGAGCGCTGAACTCGGCGCCTGGATCGAAGGGCAGGCCTTCAGCAAAATCAGGAGCGAGGTTCGCAAGATTTGGGATTGCATCGCGGTTGAGCGGTTGCAGGTTTCCTGCATCGATCATGATGCCGACCATGTAGTCGGAAGGCACGATGAAGTCGAAGCCCGAACCACCAGCGTTGATGATTGGCTGCATCGCCTCGTTCGAGTCGTAGTTGTCCTCGGTGACATTGACGCCGAATTCTTCGGAGAAGTCGACGAGGAGTTGCGGATCGATGTACTCGGTCCAGTTGAAGATGGCGAGGTCGCCATCGACTTGTCCTGCGGTGCATTCAGACGCAGAGACGGTCTGAACACCATCGCTGCTCTCCGCAGCGCCATCGCTACCAGCGTCGCTGGCAACTTCGTCGCCTCCGCCACATGCTGCGGCGATGACCGATATTGCTAAGAACGCAGCTATTAGCCGCGTGTTCTTTCTTGATTTCACAATTCCCTCCCAGGTTGATGTGCTTTGCTTTTGTTGTTGATAATCGGATAGATCATGTGACCGAACCGTCTCTCGCACGCTGGGCCAGCAGCGACAAGAGGACGAGAAGGACCGATGCCGCAAGCATCACTACCGAAACGGCGTTGATGAGCGGAGAGACACCGCGACGAATAAGGCCGAAGACGAAGACGGGCAACGTGGTTGAGCCAGGCCCGCTTACGAACTGGGTGATGACGACATCGTCGAGCGACAAGGTCAACGCCAACAAGCCTCCGCCGACGATGCCCGGAAGAATCTGGGGCAGGGTGATGTGGCGGAAGGTCTGCCACTTCGAGGCATAGAGATCCTGGGCGGCTTCCTCCAGCACCTCACTGGTGCCAGCGAGCCGAGCGCGAACGACGATCGACACGAAACTGATGCTGAACGCTATGTGGGCGAGCGTGATGGTCGAAAAGCCACGTGTGATCTGGAGACCGATCAGGTCGTCGAGGCTGGTGAAGAAGATCAGCATCATTACCGCCATGGTCACGTCGGGCACGATCACCGGTAGATACAACAGGGCGTCAAAGACTTGGCTGCCCTTGAATCGGTAGCGCTCCAATGCCAGTCCAGCCATGGTGCCGAGCACCACCGAGATGACCGTCGACAGGATCGCGACCCGAATCGAGTTGTTGAGCGCGTTCTGCACATTGTCGTTCTCGAGGAACTCGCCGTACCACCTCGTGGTGAATCCGCCCCAACGACCGACGAGATTGTCATCGCTAAAGGAGAAGAAGACGAGCAGCGCGATCGGTGCGTAAAAGAAGAAGTACACCAACCAGGCGTTGAGGTTGAGCGCCCACTTGGCGCCTCCCCGGAGTTCCTTTGCGCTCGCCACTACAACGTCCTCCCGCCCTTGCGGAAGTACAGCAACGCACACACCAACATAACCGCCATCAGGACAGTTGAGGTTGCCGCTCCGACAGGCCAGTTACGGGCTTCGAGGAACTGCGACACAATGAAGCTGCCGAGCAATACTTCGCGCCCGCCGCCCAGGATCTCCGGGGTCACAAACGCACCGAAGCTTGGAATGAAGACCAGGATCGATCCGGCGATAACGCCAGGCATCGATAGAGGAATGGTGACCTTTCGAAGGGTCTGGAATCCGGTGGCTCCGAGGTCTCGCGCCGCCTCAAGCAATGCCCAATCAAGTCGTTCCAACGCCGCATAGAGCGGCAGGATCATGAAGGGCAAGAACCCGTACACCAGCCCCAGCACAATGGCCGTTGGAGTGAACAGAATACGCGTCTCTCCCAGACCAAGAGCTTGTGTGAGCTGCGAGACCGGTCCGTCACTACCGAGAAGTACTCGCCAGGCGTAGTTACGGACGAGGAAGTTCGACCAGAACGGGATCATCACAAACACCAAAGCCAGGTTGCGGACCGTTGGTCTACGGGTGGCTAGGAAGTACGCGAACGGGTAGGCAACGAGCAAACAGATCACGGTGGTGAGAAGCGCAAGCCCGAAGGACCGGATCAAGATGTTCCGCAGGACCGGATCGAAGAGTCGAATATAGGAGTCGATGTTCCACTCGGCGAGATCCGTACCACCAAATCGGTTGCGGGTGGCGAAGGAATACACCACGACAATCCCGAGCGGAACCGCGAAGAAGATCACCAAATACGCGTACGCGGGCAACGCCATCAAGAAGCCCTGGCGACGCCGATTCCGCTCGTGCTTGGCGGACATATCGGTGAACTTGGCGCTGGTCACGAGTTCGCCACCACCCAATCGGATTCTCGATCCCACCAGACACTCACTTCATCGCCCGTGGTGAATCGTTTCGTTCCTGCCGTTGCGTCGCCGCGCACTTCAAGATCGATCCAGCCGATCTTGACGACGTAGTCGATGGCATGCCCGAGGTAGGTCACCTCTGCCACCGTGCCGTCGAGGCTGGTCGTTTCGTTTGCACTCGGCGTTGACCCTCGGTCTCCAATGCTGATGGCTTCGGGTCGCAGACTCAACGCGACCGATGTGCCCGGCGCGTGCATCGTTGGAGCTCCGAGCACGGCTCCGTTGGTCAACACGATGGAGTTCGCGTCTTGCACGGTGGCATCGAGCAAATTCGACTGGCCGATGAAGTCGGCAACAAATCGGTTCGCGGGACGTTCGTAGATATCTGTCGGTGGGCCCACTTGGAGAAGTTGGCCGTCGTTCATCACCGCGATGCGATCGGACATCGCCATGGCTTCCTCTTGGTCGTGCGTGACGAAAACAAAGCTCACACCAAGCTCTCGTTGCAACGACTTAAGTTCGGTCTGCATCTCTTGGCGCAGCTTCAGGTCAAGCGCACCCAAGGGTTCATCGAGCAACAGCACCTTTGGCTTGTTCACCAACGCCCGAGCCAAGGCAACACGTTGCTGTTGGCCGCCCGAGAGTTGATTGGGCTTGCGCTCGACCATCTCGTTGAGCTGCACGAGCTCCAGCATTTCCCGAGCCTGGGCGCTGGCTTCCTTCTTGGCGGTGCCCGTCATCCGCAATCCGAAGCTCACGTTGTCGACCACGCTCAAATGGGGGAAGAGCGCGTAGCTCTGGAACACGGTGTTGACCGGTCGTTTGTTCGGCGGGAGTGTGCCGACTTCCTCGCCGAAGATCTTGAGCGAGCCCTCAGATGGAAACTCGAGCCCGGCGATCATCCGTAGCGTCGTCGTCTTGCCACAGCCCGACGGGCCGAGCATTGCGAAGAACTCGCCATCGGCAATGTCGAGATCGATGTTGTCGACGGCTACGACGTCGCCAAAGCGTTTCGTAACCCCCGAGATCGTCACTGCTGTTTGTGCAGTGGGTTCGCTGGACATGCTTAGCCGACTCCCCAGTCGTAGGTCTGTTTGGTTATTCCGAGATACGACATCACTTCGACACCGGCAACGCCATCCATTGTTCGTATTGCGTTTGAAACACCGACGAAACTCTCGCGATCTTGACTCACGAGCTCCACCAGCAGATCGAACCGGCCCGTTGCCATCACGACATACACGGCATCGTCGTAAGCCTCGATTGCGGCGGCGATTTGGCGCACGTCACAGCTCACGCTGATCCCGAGCAATGCCTGGAACTCAAGTCCTAACTTCACCGGGTCGGTGACCGCAACGATGTCGATGACTTCTTCTTCGAGCAAGCGCATCACCCGTTGGCGACACGCTGCATCGCTTAACCCGACAAGGCGACTCAGGTCCATGTACGACGCTCGGCCATCGGCCTGTAACGCCCGGATGAGTTCGCGGTCGATTTCATCAATGGTGATCGCCGTCATGAGGCCACCTCATCACTAGGTGCGGAGTAGTCCGGGTTGTGCCACACGATCAGCGACGCGTAGTCGTCGACCGCTGGGTCTTTCATGTAGTTCTTGAGTGCGCACGGCGCTTCAAACCCGTTCTCCAGCTGAAACGTCAAGGTCGGGTCATACAGTTCCCCTGCGACGACCTTCTCGATGTACTCGTCAGCCGAGATCGTGTCCTTGTGCTCGGCATAGCCGGGTATGACACCGCCCGCGATAATCCCCGCGAGCTTCAAGTCGGCGCAGATCTGCTTGCGCAGGTCGTAGAGTTCGCGCCCGATGCCGCGTCGGCGATAATCGGGACGCACCACGATGTCGGTGCCGTAGTACCAGGGGCCGGTCGGATCGTCGCCGGACTCGGTCTGTGCATCTCGGAAGAAGTCCTTCAGGTTGTGCTGAGGATTCGCAAAGTCGAAGTGGGCCCGTACTCCCAAGCCCACAGCTACGGGTTCGTCGCGCTGGTCGCCGTCGAATCCGATCACGCTCCCCTCGGGGAACTCGGCGGCCACATGCAACAATTCGCCCTCGTCATAGAGATCGGCCGGATCGGCGGTCGGGAACGCTTCAAGCTCAAGAGCTTCAAGTGCCTTGCACATATGCGGCTCAATCCGCACGTATTGCAGTCCGGAGGTTGGTCCCGTAGCGACGAGAGTCATTGTCCGCACCGCGCAGTCTGGCCAGGCCGGCGGCCGTGATATGGGCGGCTGGCCTCGCAGGGGCGCTGGAAGTCGGTAGGTCGAGAAGTCCTCATTCGCTCTCCCAGCTGATCCTCTCGTACTCGTTGTCGATGGGGCGGCCCCAGCACGCCCAGAAGTCGCCTGTAGAAGGGCGCATGATTGCCGCTCCGCTGGACTCGATGTGATACGGATCGACCGCCGCCTGACAAATGGCTTCGGGTTCGCGGGTTATGTCCATCACTCGCTCGACATCGATGTCACCATCGGCAAGCAAAGCGGTTGCGGTATCAAACCTCGAGGCAGAGCTGTCCATCAACCCCGGGGCCTTGTCGGCCTGCACAGCGGTGGCTTCTGGCAGAACCGTGTGGTTTGTGTGCACGATCGGCTCATTCGTGAGCTCGATGCTCGGTCTGGCCGAGGGCATTGCTTCAACGGTGTAACCGTCGCCGTGTTTATCGAGGACCAAGAAGTTGTGGGCGCCAGCAAGATCGGCACTCAGCAGCACGCTCTTGGCTTCGGCTGCGGTCTCGGTCTTGAGCATGGCTCGAACAACCGATGGCCACGTCACTCCACGGGTGCCGTCGGTTCCGACCAAGTTGTTGATCCCAACGCAAACTCCCGCCTCGTTCATACCGATCTGTCCGAGACATCCCGTCGTGGTGAACACCAACGCCGCGGGAGCGTCGTCTGGGCGAATGCGCAAGAGCACGACGTGTTCGGTTGCGCTGTCGTGCATGTCCCAGGTCTGACCGAGGATTCCCTGCCCTGAGGCACGGCTATCGGGAACGATCATCGCCGTGCAGTCGTCTTCGATGACCTCGGTTGGGATCGGACCGCCGACCACTGCACGAACGGTGTCGACGAAGTCGGTGAACCCTCCGGCGATGACGGCCTCTGCGGTCGAGATACCAGCAGCTGTTGCCATTGCTATTTGCTCTTCGAACAACGCAGCATCGAAATCCTCGTGTGCTTCGAGCATCGAGTCGGCAATATCGAGCACTTCGGTTCGCGTGAGCGGGCCACCGCTCCACAACCCCGAAGCGACCAAATCCACGCGTTCGTTGGCGTACTTGCGAATCTCTTCCGCGTGCAGCTCACCGTGGCGCGACCCGATCTGGGTTGGCGAACCTGCGAGGTCGAGTATACGAATCGGGGTGCTCATCAAGCGGTCGCAGCCAGAGCGTCAGTGAACGCTTCATCGAGAACCGCGAGGGCCTCGTCGAGCTGTTCATCGGTGATGTTCAATGGAGGGAGGAACCTCACACAGTTGCTGAACAATCCGGCACGAATCGTGATGAGGCCCCGAGCCAAGGTGGCCTTGTTGACCGCCTGAGTGAGCGGTGGGTCTGGGGTCAGGTTTTCGTCGGAAACCAATTCGATGACGAGCATCGGGCCGAGACCGCGGACCTCGGCGATGCGACCCGGGTGCTTTGCCTGAAGCTCTTCGAGGCCTGCGCGAAGTCGTATGCCTATCTCTTCGGCGCGGCCCAAGAATTCGGGCGAATTGATCAACTTGATGGTCTCGAGAGCTGCGACACACGCGACCGGGTTGCCGCTATAGGTGCCGCCCATGCCGCCCGGATGTGCGGCGTCGAGCAGTTCGGCGCGGCCGACAACCGCGGAGATCGGCATGCCCGAGCCCATCGACTTGGCCATCGTGATGAGATCCGGAACAACGCCGGAGTGCTCGATGGAGAAGAGTCTGCCGGTGCGACCAAAGCCCGCTTGGACTTCGTCGGCGACCATCACGATTCCGTGCTCGTCACAGATCGCTCGAATCTCTTCAAGGAATGGCTTTGGTGCCGGGATGAAACCGCCTTCGCCCTGGACTGGTTCGATGACGATGGCGGCGATTGCCGATGGGTCGACATGACTGATCAACGCTTCGCGGAGCTTCTGGATCGACCAGCCAACGAACTGCTCGGGGTCGGCGCCTGGGGGACGGCGCAGCACGTTCGGGAAAGGAATCCGGTAGACCTCCGACGCGAATGGCCCGAACCCCTTTTTGAAGAGCCCGTACTTGCTCGTCATCGACATCGTCATGTTTGTGCGCCCGTGATAGGCGCCTTCAAAGACGAGGATTCCGGCGCGACCGGTGGCGGCACGAGCGAGCTTGACTGCGCTCTCCACTGCTTCGGCACCAGAGTTCATGAGCAGTGTCTTCTTCGGGAAGTCCCCGGGCGCGGCGGCGTTCAGTGCTTCGGACAGGTCGACCATCGAGTCATGGGTTGCGACGATGCCGCAGATGTGCAGCAACTCGCCTGCCTGGTCCTTGATGGCCTCGACAACGGTTGGAGGACAGTGGCCAGCGGCGAGCACGCCGATACCCCCGGCGAAGTCCAAAAGCTGGTTGCCATCGACGTCGGTGACGACGGCGCCATTGGCGGACTCGACAGCAAGTTCGGTCAGAAATGCTGCTCCGGCGCTCATCGCTGCGCGCCGGCGCTCCACGATCTCCGCGCTTCGAGGTCCCGGTATCGCAGTCTTGAGTTGAATCGACGACATGGTCAAAAACTAGTGATCCCGAGGCTGAAAATCGAATTGGCAATGGATTAGGCACACTTCGGAAACAAATTCTCTGAAATTCAGCGCCATCATGTAGATTTCCAAACTATGTCGAAGTCGATGCTGCCCGCCGCAGATGCATTCCTTGAGAACTCCTCGACGATGGCTCTGTGGCTGGATCGCCTCGGGACGATCGAACGACGACCAGCGCTGCAAGGCGACGGCGACGTTGACGTGGCCATTGTCGGCGGCGGATTCTCCGGTCTGTGGACGGCCTACTACCTCATCCGAGCCGACCCAACACTTCGCGTAATGGTCGTCGAGAAGGACTTCTGCGGATTCGGTGCATCGGGTCGCAATGGCGGTTGGGCGGTCGGTGAACTCGCCTCCAGCCCGGAGAAGTATGCGCAGTGGTCATCGATGGACGCCGCCAACCGCCTCGATCGAGCGGTGCAAGACGCGGTCGATGAGATCGGCCGCATTGCCGACGCCGAAGCGATCGAATGTGACTACGCCAAGGGTGGATGGATCCGACTGGCACGCAACACGCCTCAGGCCAATAGACAACGAAGTGAGATCGCCGACGGAGCGCACGGTGAACTGCTCGAACCCGACGCCGCTCGCAGCTACCTCAACGCCACCAACGTGAAGTCGGGCATCTACTTTCCGCATTGCGCCGCCATCGATCCTGCCAAGCTGACTCGTGGACTGGCCGATGTGGTCGAGGCGGCCGGGGTGACGATCGTCGAGAACACCGCAGTTTCCGAGATCGAACCCAACTTGGTGCGAACAAACCGAGGCGTGGTCAGAGCCAATGTCGTGGTGCAAGCTACCGAGGCATACACAAGGGACCTTGCGGGCGAGCGCCGAGCCCTGCTCCCGGTCTATTCGCTCATGGTTGCAACCGAACCGCTCTCCAATGAAGTGTTCGAGGAGATCGGCCTCGCCGACCGACCAACGTTCTCCGACGACCGCTTCATGGTGATCTACGGCCAGCGAACCGCTGACAACCGGCTCGCATTCGGCGGCCGCGGCGTGCCCTACCTGTGGGGTTCAGCGATCAGCCCGCACGCCGAAACGCACGGCCCGTCACACGCACTTCTGCGCGAGACACTCATCGACATGCTCCCCGTCCTCGGCAACACCCAATTCACCCACCGATGGGGCGGGGTGCTCGGCATTCCTCGCGACTGGGTGCCGGGCTTGCGCTTCGATCGGTCGAGTGGCGTCGGTGTGCTTGGTGGCTACGTCGGCGAAGGCGTCGCCGCCGCAAACCTCGCCGGTCGAACCATGGCTGAACTCATTCGCGGTGAATCGACAGAGCGAACATCGCTCCCGTGGGTCGGGCACAAGGCCCGCTCTTGGGAGCCTGAACCCTTCCGATGGCTCGGAGTCCGGAGCAGCCGCGCAATTCTTGCTACGGCAGATGACCGAGAAGAAGCAAGCGATCGCGAGGCAAAAGTTGCCTACGCCATATCCAAGTTCCTCAAGGGCGCCTAGGAAACGGCCCGTCGTTTGGTCGACCTGAGCTACGAGTTGGTAGGCCTGGCAAAGCCCGCCATGTCCTAGCCCTCTCGGTAAATGGTGACCGTTTGACGCAGCGGAACGAGATCTCGTCGGTAGTTGCGTTCGGTCTCGCGAATCGCCGAGGTTCGTGCTTGATCCACATCGCCGTCGTGAGCCTTGCGCAAGGTCTCCAGTTCGCGTTCAAGCTTTGCCACCTGATGTTCCAGGTCGAGGATTCGCTTCACCCCAACAAGGTTCATTCCCTCAGAAGTCAGCTCCGAGATTCGTTGCAACAGCGCCACATCGGCATCGCTATAACGACGTGACCCACCCGACGTTCTCGCGGGTGAGACCAGTCCCTTGCGCTCATAAATGCGCAGCGTTTGAGGATGCATCCCCGAGAGCTCGGCTGCCACCGAGATGACGTATACCGAACCGTTTCTGGTTGTCTGCTTCGGAGATGTCATGGTTACGGCCTCGGAGCGGGCTTTTCGACCGCATGGAGTTTCTCGATCAGCTCGCGCTCTTCTTGGGAAAGGTGTGGCGGAACGTGTACCACCACGTTTACCAATAGATCGCCAGTATTCGATGAGGTCTTTATACCTCGACCACGAACCCGAAGCACCTTGCCCGATGAGGTACCCGCGGGAACCCGAACGGTCACCGCGGTGTCGTTCATGGTGGGAACCTTGACGTCGGCACCCAGTACCGCCTCGCTATAGGTGACGGGAATTTGGACTCGTAAGTTGTTGCCATCTCGCTCGAAGACGTCGTGTGCTTCGATGCCGATGGTGACCAACAGATCACCGGGTTCACCACCCTCGCGAGATGGTGCGCCCTTTCCGGGAACCCGAATCCGTTGCCCGTCCTTCACCCCAGCAGGGATCCGAACATTTACTTCCATCGGCGCGCTCAACGCTTCAGAGCTGAGTCGTACGGTCTTGGTGACCCCCTTGATCGCCTCTTCGAAGGACAAGTGAAGCGATGCTTGTAGGTCCAAACCGGGCATCTGACCAAAGCCAAAACCCGATCGTTGACCGCCGCGGCCCGCGCCGAATAGTCCGCCGATTAGATCAGAAAGATCGCCGAGGTCTTGCCCTCCGCGTCCACCGGTGTTGAACCCACCGCCGCCAAAGCTGGCGCCACCTCCGAGGCGACGAAACTCGTCGTAGCGACGCCGCGTCTTCTCGTCGCCTAATACCTCGTAGGCAGCAGAGATCTCCTTGAACCGTTCTTCGGCCTTGGCATCTCCGTGGTTGGTGTCGGGGTGATACTGACGAGCCAGAGTCCGATACGACTTCGAGAGTTCCTTGGCCGTCGCAGACTGATCGACTCCCAGGATCTTGTAGTAGTCCTTCTCCAACCATTCGCGTTGTGCATCCACTACTACTCACCTCCCCGGGTGTGTCTATTCATTTGGTGCTAGCCAACGACCTTCACCATGGCGGGTCGCACGACACGACCCTTCCAGGTGTAGCCAGCACGAAACACTTCACCGACTACGGGCTCGTCGAAGTCGCTGTCGTCTGATGCAGGTTCGTGCATAACTGCCTCGTGCTGCTCGGGATCGAACAGTTCATTGTCGGTCGGCGCCAACAACTCCAGACCATTCTTTTCGAGCTCACCGATCAGCGCAGCGCGAATAGGACCAACCGCTGAATCTGGATCCTGAACGATTGCGCTATCACAGGCATCAAGGATCGGGATGAGGTCTCGCACCAACGATGCCGACTGCGTCGCAGCTGCCTCGAGGACGCGCTTATCGGATTGCTTGCGGTAGTTCGCGAAGTCCGCGGTGATCCGTTGCGTATCGGCAAGAAAGCTGTCACGCTCGGCGCGCAGCGCGGCGATCTCCTCGCTGCCCGCAAAACCGGGGCCCACAGATTCGAAGTCATCGACATCCGCATCGGCGTTCTCCGCCTCTGAGTCGGTGGCCATAGAGACGCGACTCGGAGCAGTTTCTGCTTCGGCTGCCGCCCGACCCTCTAGGGCTTCGTCGACCAGGTGGTCGATAGCCGATTCCTCAGAATGGCTCATGCGTCGTCTTCGGGATCTACATCTTCGATGATCTCTGCATCAACAACATCGTCGGGGCTCGGCTCGGAGAAGTCAGGGTTGCCATCAACGTTTTGTGCCGATGCCTCTTCGTAGAGTCGCTGACTAAAGCCTTGCGACGCCATCATCAACGATTCGGTCTTGTCCTTGATGTCCTCGATGTCTTCGCCGGCGAGCGATGTCTTGAGTTCGGCCAACTTGGATTCAACATCGACCTTCTCGTCGCCCTCGAACTTGTCTCCGTGCTCACGGAGCAATTTCTCGGTCTGATAGACGAGCGAATCGGCGTTGTTTCGGGCCTCGGCCTCGGAGCGACGACGGCTGTCTTCTTCGGCATGGGCTTCGGCGTCTCGAACCATCTGATCGATGACGTCGTTATCGAGCGAGCTCTGGCCCGTGATGGTCATCGACTGCTCTTTGTTCGTCGCACGGTCCTTGGCGGACACATGCACGATGCCGTTGGCGTCGATGTCGAAGGTGACCTCGATTTGTGGCACGCCACGGGGAGCGGGGGGAAGATCGACGAGCTGGAACTTGCCGAGCGTTTTGTTGAAGCCGGCCATGTCGCGCTCACCTTGCAACACGTGAATCTCTACCGACGGCTGATTGTCGTCGGCGGTCGTAAAGACCTCGGTGCGCTTGGTTGGGATCGTGGTGTTGCGGTCGATGAGCTTGGTCATCACGCCACCCTTGGTCTCGATACCAAGCGACAGTGGGGTCACGTCGAGGAGCAGAACGTCCTTGACTTCACCCTTGAGCACGCCGGCCTGGACGGCTGCGCCGATGGCGACAACTTCGTCGGGGTTCACGGTCTTGTTGGGCTCTTTGCCGGTGAGTTCTTGGACGAGCTCAGCAACGGCTGGCATACGCGTGGAACCACCGACGAGGATCACATGGTCGATCTCGCCCTTGGTGAGACCGGCATCCTTGATCGCTTGCTCGAATGGAATGCGGGTGCGCTGCAACAGATCGGAAGTCAGCTCTTCGAACTTCGAACGGCTGAGCTGGTAGTCGAGGTGAAGCGGTCCAGCATCAGTTGCGGTGATGAACGGCAGGTTGATCTGGGTTTGCTGAACCTGGGAGAGTTCGATTTTGGCCTTCTCGGCAGCTTCCTTGAGGCGCTGTCCGGCCATCGAGTCGGCACCAAGGTCGACGCCATGATCGCCCTTGAAGCTTGCGACGAGCCACTCGATGATGGCGTCGTCCCAGTCGTCGCCACCAAGGACGGTGTCGCCGTGGGTCGAGCGCACTTCGAAGACCCCGTCGCCGATCTCGAGGACAGAAACGTCGAACGTACCGCCACCGAGGTCGAATACGAGGATGGTCTGGTCTTCATCGCCCTTGTCGAGGCCATAGGCCAACGCGGCTGCAGTGGGCTCGTTGATGATGCGCAGTACTTCAAGCCCAGCGATCGTTCCCGCTTCTTGCGTGGCGGTCCGCTGCGCGTCGTCGAAGTACGCGGGAACGGTGATTACCGCCTGAGTGACCGTGTCGCCGAGGTAAGCCTCGGCGTCGCGCTTGAGCTTCATAAGCGTCCGGGCGCTGATCTCCTGAGAGGTGTAATCCTTGCCGTCGATATCAATCTTCCAGCTCGTACCCATATGGCGCTTCACCGAACGAATCGTGCGATCCGGGTTGGTGATCGCCTGGCGCTTCGCGACCTCGCCGACGAGAACCTCGCCGTCTTTCGCGAATGCAACCACCGACGGGGTGGTGCGTGAGCCTTCGGAGTTTGCGATCACTACGGGATCGCCACCTTCGAGAACGCTGACGACGGAGTTGGTGGTTCCGAGGTCGATACCTACTGCCTTGGACATGTGGTCATGCTCCTGAATTGCGGGATGTCTCCGAGTTCAATCGGCGACAAGTTGTCTGTTTGTTAAAACTTGCGTGGACAGCGCTCAAGTGTAAGCACCAGGGAAGGAGATCGCGGGACTTCGCAAAGTCCTTAGGTTCCTCTTGATGCCGCACCATCGTGCGATCCTTAGTCAGATCCACTCAACTTTCACTATGCGAAATCTATTCCCGGCGAGCGGGGCGCAAAGGCGAATCCTGTGTCTGTTGAAATTCGAGCGAGCTGCGAGCTTGGCTAACCAACGCCCGCTGACCCCTACCCAGAAATCGAGATCAGGCTGGTGTCGTAGTCGGCTGGCGCTTCGAAGCCGAGCAGGTTCACAATCGTTGCTGCCACGTTGGAGATACCCGCGCCCTCGACTCCGGCCCAGGAGTACTCGGTCGATGACGTATCAAGAATCCCGAACGGTACGGGCGACAGCGTGTGGCTGGTCACCGGAATCCGCTCGCCATCCTTCTCCTTGTACATGATGTCGGCGTTGCCGTGATCGGCGGTGAAGATCAACGCTCCACCAAGCTCCTCGATCACCGCAACGAGCTTGCCAACACAATCGTCGAGCACACGAATCGCTTCGATCGTGGCGTTGAGGTCACCGGTGTGGCCCACCATGTCTGGGTTCGCGAAGTTCACTCGGCCCCAGTCGAAGTCGCCAGAGCGAAGCATCTCAATGACCGCGTCGGTGCACTCGCGCACTTTCATCGCGGGCGCCTTGTTGAACTCGATGTTGTCCGACGGAATCTCAACGTAGGTCTCGAGCTCTTCATCGATAAATCCGGAGCGGTTCCCGTTCCAGAAGTAGGTGACATGTCCATACTTCTGCGTCTCGCTAATCGCGAAGCTCCGTAGCCCAACAGCACACAGGTACTCCCCCACCGTGTTCTCGATCGATGGCGGGTCGACGAGGTATCGCTTCGGGACAAACGCATCGCCGTCGTATTGCAGGAGTCCGACGTAGTTGACCTTCGGGTTACTTCCTCGATCGAAGAACGCAAACTCCTCCTCTTCGTAGGCCTGACTGATCTCGATCGCGCGGTCGCCACGGAAATTGAACAGCACAACCCCATCGCCATCGGAAATCGTTCCAACCGCTTCGCCATCTTGAGCAATGACGAAGCCATCGAGGTACTGATCGCCCGCGTCGGACTCGCCGTACATCGTCTCGACCGCTTCGGCGGCCGACGCGAATTGGCGACCAACGCCATGCGTATGGGTGTTGTACCCGCGCTCGACCATCGGCCAGTCAGCTCCATAACGATCCATGGTGATCGACATCCGACCGCCACCGGAGGCGATTCGGTAGTTCGCTCCATCGTGAGCGGAGTTGATCTCGGCGAGCACCGCTTCGGTGGCCTCGATATAGGGCAAGGCCGAACGGGCATCAACGTCACGGCCGTCGAGAAGGATGTGCACCGCGCAACTTTGGACCCCTGCATCTGCTGCGGCACGCAGCATCGCATAGAGATGGTCGGTGTGAGAGTGCACGTTGCCATCGGAGTGCAGGCCAATGAAATGCAACGTGCCGTCTTTGCCTGACGCGATAACGCTTTGCCACGCCTCGCCTTCAAACATGGATCCTTCGGCGATCGCTTTGTTCACGAGCTTTGCGCCCTGCTCGAAGATCCGGCCTGCTCCCAAGGCATTGTGTCCCACCTCGCTGTTTCCCATATCGCCCTCGGTCGGCAAGCCAACTGCGGGGCCATGCGCCTTTAGCTCGATTGAATCGACGAGTAGCGCATCGATGTTTGGTGTCTCCGCCATGGCAATCGCGTTCGACGGCAAATAGTCAGCGCAACCGAACCCGTCGGCAATCACAAACAACAGAGGTCCTTGTCGATCGATTTGGGTATCGAGCTTCTGCAGCGAGAGTTCCATAGCTCCAGCTTAGAAGTGTGTCGTTGCCGTGCGGAGTTGACGTGCGGGCGCGTAGCCCTTTCAGCCCAGTGATGACGAGCCTTTCGTATCAGGCGGCAAAAACCCCTCCGCGTGAAACTCGTATTAGTCACGACACACATAAATCACGAAAGGCCGTGCCCATGCCTAATAAGTCCCCTTCTATTTCCAGCTCACGCTGGCTCCGGAGAACTGTGATCTCCTCAGCAGCGTTGACTGGTTCTCTGCTTCTCGGCTTCACCGCTGTCAGCGGCGCCCAGACCGTTACCGATAGCGTCACTGAAGACGTACAGGTCACGGCCGCAGCTGACCAAGAAGCAACCGACTTCTTCGGCCAGTCGATCGCGATCGACGGCAACACAATGCTCGTCGGTGTTCCACTCGATGATGACGCCTCGACCAACGCTGGCGCTGTATACGTATTTACACAGTCCGGCGCTAACTGGACCCTTGAGGCCAAGCTCACCCCGAGCGGCTTCGGCGGACTTTTCGACGACCTCTTCGGTCAATCGGTTGCCATCGACGGCGACGTCGCTGTGATCGGTGCACCAATCGCTAATGGCGGCGAGCCTCGCTCCGGTGCCGCCTACGTCTTCACCCGAAACGCCGGTGTCTGGACACAGCAGCAGCGAGTCAGCCCTGGCGTCTTCCAGGAGAACTTCGGCCAAGCGGTTGCCATCGACGGCACCAGCTTCATCGTGGGTGCCCCAACGCAGGGCCTCGATGCAGGATCGGCCTATGTATTCACCCAGAACGGTGCAACTTGGTCGCAGCAAGCCCAGCTCTCTCCAGCTGACGGCGCAGCCAACGATCGATTCGGCCTCGCTGTTGATATCAGCGGTGATACCGCAGTTGCTGGCGCACCATTTGACGACACTAGCCAGGGCTCTGGCTACGTCTTCACCCGTAGCGGTGCCGCATGGTCCCAGCAGAGCAAGCTCGTTGCATCCGATGCAGCCGCTGGCGACATCTTCGGTGACTCGATCGCTATCGACGGCGACGTTGTTGTCATCGGCGCACCACGCGCTGACTCAACCACCATCATGGGCGATCCAGCCCTGAATGAAGACAGCGGCGCTGACTCCGGTGTTGCCTACGTCTTCGGTCGTGTTGGAACCACATGGAGCCAATCAGACATCCTCGTTGCATCCGACGAAGCAGGCACCGACAAGTTCGGTGACGACGTCGACATCGAGGGCGGCCGCATCATCATCGGTTCCTCCGGTGACTCGAGCCTCTTTGGTTCAGCTGAAGGTTCGGTCTTCTCATTTGCCAATAACGGCGCAGGTTGGGTTGAAGAAACCAAGTACACCGCGTCGAATGGTGTTGGTAGTGACCAGCTCGGATTGTCGGTTGCTCTCTCGGGCACCAACATCGTCGCTGGAGCACCCAACGTCGATATCGACATCGACAACCAGGACTCAGGCGCAGCGTACGTGTTCAACACGACGGGCACCCCAATCCCTGGCACCGCGCCGACGGCCCCTCCAACGACGGCTCCCGCGCCGACGACAACCACTGTGGCTCCAACCACGACCACAACGGCACCACCAGCGCCGACGACAACCACTGTGGCCCCAGCACCTGCACCTGCTCCAACCACAACGACAACGGCTCCAGCACCAGCTCCGGTACCTGCACCTGTTCCTGTTCCGCAGTGTGGCGGTCTTGATGTCACGGTCAACCTGAACCTCGGTGAGCTCCCAACCGCTGGCAACGACGTCATCTTGGGAACCCCAGGTGATGACCGAATCGTGGCTGGCGACGGCTTCGACGTAATCTGTGGCGAAGGCGGCGACGACACCATCATCGCTGGCGACGGACAGGACGTCGTCTTTGGCGGAACCGGTAACGACATCATCGAAGCTGGTCAGGGCAAGGACATTGTCTACGGCCAGGGTGGCGACGACTTCATCGCCGGCGGTAAGGGTAAGGACACCCTTATCGGTGGCGCTGGCGACGACGAGATTCGTGGGAACGAAGGTACCGACACCATCGAAGGCGGCGCTGGCGACGACAACCTTCGTGGCGGCCAAAAGGCTGACGTCATTAACGGCAACGCCGGTAACGACACCCTTGTCGGCGGTACTCGTCCTGACATTCTTGACGGTGGCGCTGGCGTAGACAGCTACATCGGTGGCGGCGGCCTCGATACCTGTGTCGCTGACGCTGCTGGTATCGCCGAAGCGATAGTCGGTTGCGAACTCTAACCAACTAGTTCAACTGGGCACCGAACGCCCCGCTCCCGTAAGGGGGCGGGGCTTCGCCCGTTTTCGGCCTTACTGCGATCCATCGCCGGTCGAATATGCCATGCTCGTGTGCATGTCACGACCTGCCGTACTTCCAATGGACGAGATCGTTGAGGCAATGGCCGAGTTGCACTCGGATTGGGATGTGGTCTCGGGAAAATTACACCGTGAGGTGTCGTTCAAAGATTTTGTCTCCGCCTTCGCATGCATGACCGAGGTTGCGATGGTTGCAGAGCGAATTGACCACCATCCCGAATGGTCCAACGTGTACAACCGAGTGGTCATCGATCTCCTCACCCATGATCCTTCAGGGATCACGCAGCTGGATCTTGCTCTCGCTATGGCGATTGATGCCGCGGCAGCCCGCTTCGAGACGTAACTACGAAACGCGAACGGGCATCAGTAGGTACAAGAAGTCCTCAGAATCGGCCCCGCGCATCACGGCTGGCTTCAACGGGTCCACGGTTTGTAGCGCTACCTCTTCACCTCGAGTGACCTCGATACCATCGATCAGGTAGTCCGGGTTAAAGGCAACCGTCAACTCTTCACCCGTGTAGCTCGCGTCGAGCACTTCTTGGGCCTGGCCAACGTCTTGGGTAACAGCAACGAGCTCCAAGGCATCAGCACGCATGCTCAGACGAATTGGGGTGGCTTCTTGAGCCATGAGTCGTACACGCCGAACCGCTTCGAGGAGCTCCGCTCGATTTACGGTGAGCTCGTTGGGATAACTCTCGGGAATCAAGCCGCGATAATTCGGGAACTCGCCTTCAATCAACCTGGTCACTACTTGGGTGCCGCCGACCTCAAAGCTCGCATCACGTTCACCAAGGCGCAGCGATACCTCGTCGTTCTCACCAAACACTCGATTTAGTTCGGCCAATGCTCGCGATGGAACAAGAACCGACTGGTCACTATCGAGCACCGTCGTACCCGGCAAATCACGAACGGCCAACCGATACGAGTCGGTCGAAACCAACCGGAGACCTTCACCTTCTGCAGCGAGCAGAACGCCGGTGAGGATTGGACGAGAGTCATCTCCCGATGCAGCCTTCACTACTTGGGTTAGCGCATCGGAAAGTGCCGCAGCGCTCAATGTAACCTCGTCACCCTCTGGTGATCCGACCCGAGGGAAATCATCGGCAGGAATCGTCCGCATAGAGAACTCTGATCGACCTGCAGTGATTTGAATCTCTTCGCCATCAACAATCACATCGACGGCGCCTGGCCCGAGGGCCCGCACAATATCGGCGAGCAGCTTTGATGGAGCCACAACAATGCCGTCGGTATCTCCTGCCACTACGACCGATTGGGCGATAGTCATGTCGAGATCAGATCCAGTTACTCGTAGCTCATCACCTGCGAGCTCGAGATGTAGTCCGCTCAGCGCAACGTTGCCTGCGCGACCACCAACAGCTCGTCCTGCAGTGCTTAGTGCATCGAGGAGAACATCACGTTCACATCGGAATTTCATCGGTCCACATTTCTCCATCGAGTTGGATTGGATTCGGTAGTAGGAAGCAATAGGCGTGTGGATTGTGGACGATAGTCGTTTTTGACTGGAAAATGAACGATTTCGCGTTCAGTGTTTGTCCACCGAGTCCACAGAAAAGAGTCGATCGAACATCCGCGCGGTGGATGACTTGCGCGAGCTCCACAGTTTGACGTTGGCTGCACACATGCTTGTGACCAGGCGATAGTGAAGTTATCCCCATGTTTTCCACTGCCTGTGAACACTTTCCGCGCGAACAGTCGCGCTAGTTCGATCGGAGCCGTGCGTTTAGCTCAGTGACTTGGTCGTAGATCTGGCGACGTTCCGCCATCAGATTGGTGATCTTGTCGACCGCATGGATGACCGTCGTGTGATCTCGACCACCAAATTCACGGGCGATGGCCGGATAGGAAAGCTCGGTGGCTTCACGGCAGACATACATGGCGACCTGTCGTGCGGTCACGAGAGGCCGACGTCGTGATGCTCCTGTTATCTCATCGATGGTGAAACCAAACATGTCAGCGGTTTCGGTGAGGATCATCTCGGCGGTGATCTGACGGGGTTGTTTGGCCGTGAGTAGATCACTGAGTACTCGTTGGCACATATCGATTGTCAGTGGTTCCCCAGTGAGATTGGAAAATGCGGTCACGCGGGTAAGCGCGCCCTCGAGTTCTCGAATGTTGTCGGTCACACGCTCAGCGATGAACATCAGCACGTCGTGGGGAATGTCGACTTTCGCGTTTTCAGCCTTCTTGTGAAGAATCGCGAGACGGGTCTCTACGTCAGGGGGCTGGATATCGGTGATGAGCCCCATCTTGAAACGACTCCGCAGCCGATCTTCCAGAGTGGGAATCGAATCGGGCGGCCGGTCACAGGTCAAGACGATCTGACGGTTGGCCTGATGCAACGTGTTGAAGGTATGGAAGAACTCTTCTTGGAGACCTTCTTTACCTTCAACGAATTGGATGTCGTCGACGAGAAGTACATCGATTTCTCGGTAGCGGCGTTTGAACTGGATAGTGGTGTTCTGTCGAATAGCGTCGACGAATTCGTTGAGGAACGTCTCGGTTGATACGTATCGCACGGTGAAGTGGGGGTAGTGCGTATGGACGTAGTTCTCGATAGCTCGGAGCAAGTGGGTCTTGCCGAGGCCGGCGTCTCCATAGATGAAGAGCGGGTTATAGGACTTGGCGGGCGTTTCGGCAACAGACAAGGCCGCGGCGTGGGCGAACCGGTTACCGGTACCGGTAACGAACGCGTCAAAGGTGTACTGGTCTCCGCCAACAGGTGGACGACCTGGAAGTTCACCGACGGGCTCAGGGCGGGCTTCGACCGTGGAGACGTCCGGTAGCTGCACATCTAGGCGAGGATCGTCTTCGGTGAGATCCAAGACGGTGGAGTCCAGGCCGAGAAGCGTTTGCTCATCGAGTCCAATCGTGTCGTCTGCACGAACTTGCAGCGACATATCGAGGGGCCCTCGGTGGGTTTCGGTGATCGCGTCTCGCACAATGGCCAAATATCTGGCTTCTATGCGTTCTTTGATGATTTGAGACGGAACGACAACCGTGATTTCGTCGGTGGTCAGATCGATCGCTTCAATGTTATGAAACGTCGTATTCCACACCGCATCGGACACTTGTGCGCGAATAAGCGCTGAGCAACTCTCCCAGAGTTTGACCGCGTCACGCATGTCAGATGTCATCCCTCTTTCCACAGCACTCTCCACAGGTGTGGAAAGCAACGGATCTTGCAACCCTCGCGCGGCTTTGCGGTCAACGCCAACTGGGTGTGGAAAACATCCAAAACTGTTGGAATTTCGCGCGTTCTCGCTATTGAGGCTCGCGACATTCGCGCGAATCTTTCCTCGTTGTCGAATCGCGCGCCTACCACAGGGTGACCTGTTGAAATCGCCGCTGTTTGGGCTAGTATTGCCAAGTTCTTCTTTCGCGTTGGCTGCGGGTGCGTCCCCACTTCGACAACATGCTCAACCTCGGTGGTACGAGCGTGTATGCATCGCCTAACGCCCACCAGTACGGAGATTGTTATGAAGCGTACGTATCAGCCAAATGTCCGCAAACGGGCGAAAAAGCATGGTTTTCGGTCACGGATGTCCACCCGTGCGGGTCGTGAGATCATCAAAAACCGGCGCCGCAAGGGTCGGCACAAGCTGGCTGCTTGATCTCGGGCATTACCGATCGCGGAACCATCGCAACACTGTTTGCTGATGGGGACAGCGTGAAGTCTCGAGATCTGCGGATTCGATATCTGACCGGATCCGGAACAGATTCGCCTCAAGTGGCGTTCTCGATTTCACGCAAGGTCGGTAACGCGGTCGTACGCAATCGTCTTCGGCGCCGCCTGCGAGCTGCGCTGAGCGAGATAGTGGGTGACCGCTCAACCCGCATTGAATCAGCAATGATTGTCGTATATCCAAGTGCCGTTCGGCGAAGCTATGCCGAATTGCGTGATCAACTCGTTGAGACCATGAAAAACATTGATAAATCAATGGAAACCGGCTGAGATGACCATCATCGCGCGACGGCTTATTGCGTTGTACCGATCGTGGTCGGTCACTCGACCGCCCACGTGTCGATACACGCCGTCGTGCTCGCTCTACACCGACGAAGCGATTGCCGACCATGGCTTGTGCCGTGGGACGTGGCTCGGCGTCAAACGAATTTGTCGGTGCCACCCCTGGGGCGGTCATGGATATGACCCCGTACCTGTTCGAAAGGCGAACTGATGTTCGATCTCCTCGCGGATCTTCTATCCTTCTTCTACGACCTCAACGGCATCAACTCCTATGTCGTGGCGATCGTCTTGTTGACGCTCGTCGTATTGGTGATCTCTACACCACTGACGCTGAAGGGAACGCGCTCGCAACTGCAGATGTCACTGTTGCAGCCCGAACTTAAGGCGATCCAGGACAAACACAAGGGAGGCAAGGGCGACGACAAGGAGGCCATGAACAAAGAGTTGATGGAGTTCTATCAAGAGAACAACATCAACCCCGTTGGTGGCTGTTTGCCCCTGTTGTTCCAGATACCGATCTTCTTGGTGCTGTATCGCGTCATTCTTGGGTTGACTCGCCGAGCAACCAACATTGGCTTTCAGATCGGCGCGACCGCCGGAAACGTCACCAGTGACACGGAACTTGGGACCTTTGAAAATGCGGAGCTAAACCAGTTCAATCCCGCATTTGTGGACCGAGATAGCCAACTGTTTACGGACTTGTCGAGCTCGAATCGCATGGAGGCTCTCGGATTCGATATCTCACGCTCCGCTAGCGAAGTGCTTAGTGGTCAAGGTATCTCCGACGCCCTCCCCTACTTGATTTTGGTGCTGGTGGTGGGCGTCAGTGGCTGGCTGCAGCATCAGATGATTCGTCGTCGCCAAACCGGAGCGCCAATCAACCCCACCCAGGAAATGGTGATGAAGATCATTCCCTTCTTCCTCCCCGTCTTCTCCTTCACGTTGCCGGCCGCAATCGTGTTCTACTTCCTGGTCTCCAACATCTACCGAATCGCTCAGCAGTACTACATCACTCGTCAGTTCTATTCCGGTGAAGATTCCTTGGGAGCGCAGGTCCGTAAGAACCGTGAAGCGTCTGGAAAGAGGGGCCCTCAAGACGGTGATGGCGGTTCGAACAAGGGTGGTAGTGGCAAGAAGGGGCCCAAGGGCGGCGGCAACAACGGCGGTGGAAAGAACTCGAATAAGGGTGGCAAGAACAACGGCGGTGGAAAGAAGCCCAAAAACGGCGGCGGCAAGGGCGGCGGTGCCAAGAATTCGTCAAAATCAAAGACTGCGGTAAAGGCGAGGAGTTCTGCTCCAGGTCGAAATGCCAGCGGTCGAAGCGCTAGTGCTCGGACACATGTTGAGCCCAAGGCGCGCAAGAAAAAGAAGAGGTAATCAATGGATTGGATCACCACATCAGGCACCACGCTCGATGAGGCGAAGAGCAATGCACTCGATCAGCTTGGAATTGTGGCCGATGAGGCTGAATTCGATGTTGTCAATGATGTGCAAAAGGGTCTCTTTGGCCGTGTAAAGGTTGAGGCGAAGGTTCGCGCACGTGTTCGACCTCGCCAGCCTGCCGCGAAAGATGAACGACGCTCCCGAAATGGGGGAAACCGCAACCGCAACCGCAATCGCAACGGCAAGAGCCAAGGCGGCGGCAACAACGGTGGCAACAATAGAAACTCGGGTAAGTCATCGAACAACAACGGTGGCGCGAAGTCGAAGTCGAATGAGAACAACCGTTCGAAAGCCGGCAATGGAAACGGCTCAAAGTCGTCGAATCAAAACAAGAACAAGCAAGCCAACAAGCAAGGCGGTCATCGTAATGACGGCGATGGACAAAAGGGCTCAGGCAACACAGCAGCGGCAGCTACTGTGGGCAGCGAGAAGGTTTCGGGGAAGAAGGAAACAATGGAAGCAACAGTAACTAGAGAAGAACAAGAAGAGGTTGCCTATGGTTTCCTGGAGGGCGTGCTGACTTCCTTCGGGATGACCGGTTCGGTTGCCCTGGTCGAAGAAGAGGCCGATGATGGGGCGATCGAGCTCGCCGTCAGCGGTGAAGAGCTTGGTCTCCTTGTCGGACCGAAGGGCAACACGCTCAGCGCACTTCAGGAGCTCACTCGCACGGTGGTGCAGCGAAATGCTGAAGGAGCCAAGACCGATCGACTGCGCGTTGATGTTGCTGGCTACCGCATGCGACGGACAGCGGCTCTGGGAGAGTTTGCGCAGAAGCTTGCAACCGAAGTGGCAGAGTCGGGTAATGAGAAGCTCCTTGAGCCGATGAGCGCTGCCGACCGCAAGGTCGTTCATGATGCTATTTCTGAGGTTGACGGAGTCGAGACTGGGTCCGAGGGACAAGAGCCTCGTCGCCGGGTGGTGATCCGCCCGGTCTCCTAGACTCACGATATGCGGCCCGTCGATGAAATTCTGCAAGAAGGTATTCGAGCAGGACAGATCGGCGGCGAAAGTGAACCCCATGGCCGACATGCCATGGGGTTCATTGCATTTTTGGCCCAGGGTGAATCGCTACAGGGCTACTGCGTCGATCTCGGTACCGGAGTAGGGATCCCCGGGCTCATCCTTGCCGACGCGTGCCCAGACACGCAATGGACCCTCATTGAACGACGAGAAGGACGGACGGACTTGCTCCGTCGGGCGATTCGACGGCTTGCACTGAGCGACCGAGTCGAGGTGTACACCGGCGACGCGATAGTGGCAGCCCGTTCGACGCTTCGAGGGTCGGCGGATTGGGTAACAGCGCGGTCATTTGGCCCACCAGCGGACACCGCAGAATGCGCGTCAGGATTCCTTCGCCCTGGAGGGGGACTCATAACCAGCGAACCGTTTGATGGGGACATGGATGCTCGCTGGCCAATGACCGAAGTTGAAGAAACAACAGGACTAGCCCGAGATCATGAGTGGACGACAGATGCGGGCCGGTACCTACGATTTCAACGAACGGAGCGAGAACTCCCGTCTCTCCCCCGCAAAGGCGCCCGCAAGAAACCCTTGTTCTAGAAGAAGAACAAGAAGTGTTTCACGTGAAACATTATCTGAAGCCTTAGCCGCCATCGCTTCGCTATTTTGGCGGCACGGGTTCCAATCGCACGTTCGCTTCGCTCTGCGTGCTCAGCGGAACTACCGGCTCACGGCAGCAGCACACGCAAATGTTTCACGTGAAACAATCATCTGCTGGGTAATTCGGCACAAATCTCTCCAGTGTCACCAACGGGTGGTTCTTTGGTAGTACCTTAGGGTCGATATGACTGAACCTATGGGAACAGGTAGCGGGACGCGAGTTATTGCGATTGCGAACCAAAAAGGCGGCGTTGGAAAGACCACCACAACGGTCAATCTTGGTGCTGCTTTAGCGGAGCTTGGCAACCGGGTGCTTCTCATAGACCTTGATCCTCAAGCGAATGCAAGCACCGGGCTCGGAATCAATCCTCGAGCTATCGAGAAGAATATGTACGACGTGTTGTTAGGGGATACTCCTCTTGAGGACACGCTCGAACCCGCTGCAGACGTTGAAGGCCTCTTTGTCGCTCCGTCTAGTCTCGATCTGGCAGGAGCTGAGATTGAGTTAGTGCCCGGGTTCAATCGCGAACGCCGGCTTATCGACGCGCTCACGCCGATTGCCGATGACTATGACTTCGTCTTTATCGACTGCCCACCGTCGCTTGGGCTCCTCACCATTAATGCACTGGTCGCCGCTACCGAAGTTCTGGTTCCGATCCAATGTGAGTACTACGCGCTCGAGGGTGTCGGCCAACTTGTCCGCAATGTCGAGCTTGTTCGCAA
Organism: uncultured Acidimicrobiales bacterium; assembly: GCA_964562985.1. GTDB lineage: Bacteria > Actinomycetota > Acidimicrobiia > Acidimicrobiales > SHLQ01 > SHLQ01. Next base: position 33,550 of record CAZLWE010000005.1, on the reverse strand, counting down.
GAGCCTGAACCCAGAGTTGGAGATCTCCACGATTGTGTTGGTGATGTACGACGCTCGAACGAAGCTTGCCGGTCAAGTTGTCGACGAAGTCCGGAGCCACTTTGGTGAAAAGGTCTGCAAGATCGTGATCCCGAGAGTGGTGCGACTCTCTGAGGCACCTTCGTATGGTCAACCGATCACGGTCTTTGATCCAGACAATCGCGGGGCGCAGGCATATCGAGATCTCGCGAACGAAGTGATGGGCAACGAGTTGGATTTGGGCGAGGAAGATTCCGATGCTGGCACGGCGCCAAGCGAGCCCTCCGCTGATCAAGGAGAAGAAGAATGACCCGTCCAAGCGGCCTCGGCCGAGGTCTTGGCGCACTGATTCCGTCAGACGTCACCGATGATCCCGAAGCGACCTTTCAAACGGTGGCGGTGTCGTCCATCCGCGCAAATCAGTATCAGCCGCGAGATCACTTTGACGAGGAGACGTTGGACTCGTTGACGAACTCCGTCCGAGAACTCGGTGTGCTTCAGCCGCTTCTGGTACGCCGTGATGGTGATAGCTATGAGTTGATCGCGGGGGAGCGACGTTGGCGAGCGGCAAAGCGTGCTGGACTGCAAGATATTCCGGTGATCGTCCGCGACGCGGACGATACGGCCTCCCTTGAACAGGCGCTCGTGGAGAACCTGCATCGTCAAGACCTCAACGCGCTCGAAGAGGCTGCGGCGTATCAGCAGCTTGTGGACGACTTCGGCTTTACCCAAGCAAAGATCGCGAAGCGAGTTGGTAAGTCTCGTCCTGCGGTGGGCAATATCCTCCGGCTCCTGGCGCTCCCGATGGGAGTGCAGCGTCTTGTCGGGAATGGACAGCTCAGTGCGGGCCATGCCCGAACGATTCTCGGTTGCGAAGACGAGGATGCACAGGTCAGCTTGGCCGAACGTTGTGTCGATGAGCAACTGACCGTTCGAGAACTTGAGCAACTACTTCGTGGTGAAGACCTTGCTGGTGATCCAGCGGGTGACGCAGACTCCGGTGGGCCGTCGAAATCGAAGAAGCGGACCGTGGGTGATACCCGCGCCCCCGCTCTGTTGGAGCTCGAACGACTCCTGTCAGAGCATCTGGACACTCGGGTTGGGGTGTCCCTCGGCGCGAAAAAGGGCAAGATCGTGATCGACTATGCAGATCTGAGCGATCTTGAGCGCATCTACCGGGTGATAGCGAAGTAGTAATCGAACGAACGTTCGATTACGAAGACACCGTTCGTTCGGTGCTCTCGAGCTCATCCACCCATTGCACCATCGCTTCGTGGATCGCGGTAGCGACAGTGCTCCGTGCAGACTCGAGTTCACTCTGAGGTCCTAGGCGAAAGACGACGGCAGGCATACGCGTTTCACGAAGTACCGGAGATCGAGTACCGATCGTCTCTCCGGGGATTCGAAGCGCCAGCGACAGCGTGTCCGTGGCGAGGTTGGCGATGTCGCGACCGCCGTAACTTGAGAAAGCGTCGGTTTCATAGAAGGACACGCTGCATGTTTCCTCGTCGACTGCGATCAGACCGAGGTAAATCTCCGCGTCGAACTGGTTGGCGGCGCGAGCGTGGGTAGAACCGTCGCGGTGGTGCAATAGGAGAACCCGAGCGCCTTCTCCTCGGAGCTTGGCACCAATTTCACCAGCGATGGCCGGTGATTGACCAAGATCGCCGACCACTATTCGGCGTCCGACGAGTCCTTGTGATCCACCTCGAAGTCGTTCACGTTCGCGAACTGCTGCGACTGGCCGAGCAGCGTTTGCAGAAAGGCGAAGTCTGGTCAAGGTGGAGATGGTGGTCGGTCCGGCCACACCGTCGACAGGCAATCCTGCGTTGCGTTGAAAGTCTGCGGTTGCATCTTCGGTTTCTGGACCGAAGATTCCGTCGATCCACCCGGTATCGAAACCGAGACTTCCCAAGAGCAGTTGTAGCTCGGCGACGTCATCGCCTCGCATCATTGGCGTCCGACGGCATAGCAGTCGCTCACCGAAATGATGCCCGGCCTCGTGTAGCGATCGCCAAGTCTCGCCGCCAACGGTGCCGGTTGCTTCCAAGCCGCGTCGGCGCTGAAATGCGGTTACGGCATCGTGGGTAATGCCATCGAAGCGATCGAGGTGCACGGTTTCGATCGGGTATCCAGCGATTGTGAGGTGACGGTGTAAGTCGACGACGGCTGGACCGACATCACCGCGTTGTAACCGTGGGCGAGGTTCGTCCATAGGCTTCACCCTAGCCGTACCACGCCACACCCACGGGGGACGCGAAACGCCGCCGCGTCACGTGGACACAGCGGCGCAAACGTAATCTGATGAGCTCGTCGCCGAAGCGAAACAAGCGTGGAGATCGTTAGATAAATTCGGCGATTTCTTCCATGATCGCATCCTTGGGCTTCGCGCCGATGATCTTCTTCACCGGCTCACCGCCCTTGAACAAGATCATGGTTGGAATGCTCATTACTTCGTTTTGGAGAGCGGTTCCCGATGCCTCGTCGATGTTCACCTTGGCGATCTTCAGGGTTCCGACCTGCTCGTCGGCGATCTCGTCCATGATTGGGGCGATCATCTTGCAGGGGCCACACCATTCAGCCCAGAAGTCGACCAACACTGGTTCGTCGCTTGACGAGATGGTGTCGGTGAAGCTGGAGTCATCCAGATTGAGGACATTTTCAGAAGCCATAGGACTGTCTCATTTCTCTTGCGTGCACAATGTGAAACTACTCGTTGAGCGTTTCCATTCCGTACAAATACTAGTGCTCGCCCTGTTCTTCAAGCCAACGTTCGGCTTCGAGGGCTGCCGCGCAACCCGAACCGGCGGCGGTAATTGCTTGACGGTAGTAGTCGTCCTGGACATCGCCAGACGCAAAGACGCCTTCGATATTGGTTGCCGTGCGCCCTGGGGTGGCTTGCAAATAGCCGTTGTCTTTCATGTCGAGCTGGCCTTCGAACAAACCGGTATTGGGCTTGTGTCCAATAGCGATGAACAGGCCCGTGACCGGCAATTCCGAAATGGAGTCATCGACCGTGCTTTGCGTCTTAACACCAGCCAGCTTGGAATCGCCGAGATACTCGACGACCTTGGTGTTCCAGACGAATTCGATCTTTGGATTCGCGTGAGCGCGATCTTGCATGATCTGTGATGCTCGAAGTTCATCGCGTCGTACGACCACGTACACCTTCGACGCAAACTTCGTCAGAAAGCTGGCTTCTTCGAGGGCTGAATCGCCTCCGCCGACGACCGCGATCTCGTGGTCTCGGAAGAAGAAGCCGTCGCATGTTGCGCATGTGGACACGCCATGGCCAATGAGCTCGGTTTCACGATCGAGGTTCAACATCAGTGACTGCGCACCGGTCGAAACAATGACCGACTTTGCCAGGTACGTCGGCTCAGCAGCCTCTGGGTCACCGACCCAGATCTTGAAGGGACGCTCGGAGAGGTCGACCTTGGATGCCTTTACGGTTTCGATCTGCGCGCCGAACCGTGCCGCCTGGGTGCGGAAGTTGATCATGAGCTCCGGGCCCATGATGCCTTCGGGGAAACCGGGGAAGTTCTCGACGTCGGTCGTCAGCATGAGTTGTCCGCCTGGCTGATCGCTGGTGGAGGATGGCTCGCCTTCCAATACCAGTGGTTCGAGCGATGCACGGGCAGCGTAAATTGCGGCGGTGAGGCCAGCGGGGCCTGAGCCGATGATGACGACGTTACGGACGTTGTCAGCCATTGGGGGTTCCTAACTTTTGTGGACTGGTTTGTTGCTGGATCCGTTGAAAGAACGGCTAGGCAACGCGTTTACGCCAGAGCACGGCTCCGACGATGGTGAAGATCACGCCGAGGACGAGATACACCAGCCACACACCCAACCCAAGGACGCCGGTTGCGACTTGGTTGAGTCCGTGGACGATGCCGACGAGCAGCATGATCAGAGCGGGAACACCAAGAAGTGCGATGGCAATTCCATAAACGATCGCACGAACGGCTTTTGTTGCAGGCTCGGTCGTCTTGTGCTTTACGTTGTCGACGAAGCCAACGATGGTCTCCGTTGCTTGTCTTGGCCAGTCGGGGGAGTCGTTGCTCGTCGTGGACATAGCAGGCAGCCTAGCGAAGTACGGAGCAGTCCTCTGCGTCGAGCAGTCGGGTCGTTTCATCGTCGAAGAACTCGACGATGATGAGTCGCGATTCGTCGTCCAGCAGTACCACGTCAAAACCAACCGCGGTGGAGTCTTGATCTACGCAATCTGGACTCACCCCGGCGTCGAGAAGCTCGTCGAGGGTGTACTGGGGGAACACGCTTCCGAGTTGGATGAGATCGTCGATGCCGATCAGTGATTCCGAGGCCGATACAGCTGGTGGACGAGCGGCTAGTCGTTCAGCGAGGGAGCGCTCGGTGACTGGAGCGAATTCTTCCTCGGCATCACCAGCGTCACCAGCGTCGTCGGCAGACTCCGGGGACTGGACGGCTGCCGGGACATCTCCCTCGTCGTCCTCCATGGCCTCTTCTTCGTCATCGTCGCTTAGCACGCCACCGTCATCTTCCATAGCCTCGTCGTCGTCGCCATCGACGGCATCTTCGACTACGTCGGCCGCAGCATCACTTGCGCCGAGTTCAGTGGAGGCCTCTGCAGCTGCGTCGGTAGCGGTTTCAACGGATGCGGAACGAATGCCAGCAATCACCGGGATAGCGATGATGAACAACAACACGGCAGCGGCGATTGCAAGAATCTTCGGACTCGGCCCGGACCGTCGAGCGACGCGTTCGGTGGTGAGTGACGTGACTTCGGGGGCAGGCTTGGCCGCAGCGAGCGCGGCGGCGATCGATTGTTCCCGCCGTGCAGGAGTCGCGGGCGCAGGTTCTTCGGCAACGATGCCAGCTGCCGTCCGCATCGCGTCGAGGCGCTGACTTGCCGTTTCGTCCGCGAGAACGGACGCGACGCTAGCTTCATCGGCATCACCATCGATGATGGCCGACAAGAGCTCGTCGTCGAAGCGTTCGTTACTCATGGTCGTTTCCTTGTACGCCCGTCGAGCCGCCTTGGTTCCCGCCGTCTGTCACATCACCGATGACGTCAGCCAATTTGGAACGGCCGCGCGCAATTCTCGACCGTACGGTGCCCGGAGCAATCTCCAACACCTCGCTGATTTGTTCATAGTCCAGACCACACAAATCTCGCAGAATGACCGGTAGGCGAAAATCCTCTGGGAGCTTTTCAAGGGCGTCATTAACGACCATCCGCGCGGTGGTTGCTTCTCCGAGGTTTCCGGCGGCGGCTATCTGTAGGTGGCTGTCCTCATCATCGATAGAGGTGGCGCCTCGTCGTTTCCGCTTACGTAGCTCGTCGATCGCGGCGTTGGTCGCAATCCGATACGACCAGGTCGTGAACTTGGCTCGTCCGTCGTACCGATCGAGGTTCTTCACGATCGAAATAAGGGCCATCTGTGCGGCGTCGTCGGCGTCGGCGCCGCGACCAACTACCTTCGCGCAAACCGCCCGCAGGCGATCGTGATGGCGATCGAGAAGGATCTCGAGCGACGCCATATCACCGCGCTGAGCAGCGCGGATAAGGTCGTCGTCCTCGGCGAGCGTTTGCATTAACCCGCGATAGTAATCTCGTTCACGACGAGCCGTTGTTCGAATCCGCCCTCTGCCACCTGCGCATCGTAGTCCTCAGCGCTTTGTTGTGGGTTGAGGCCCAAGTCGGTGATCCAGAGCAGAACCGCTAGCGACGAACCATCTTCAATGTCGAGCGACGTTGAGGGATCAAGCTCGTTGAATTCACCGATCGGGTTTCCCCAGCCAGCGAGGTCAGTGGCGATGGAATCGCTTCGGTACACACGAGCACCCCACCCGATTCGGTCCGTTGTGACCGACAGTTCGTTCACTTGTTGCGGTTCTTCGAATTCGACGATCAACCCGACGCCCTCCTTTAGACCACTAAAGAACCGGGTCCGGTAGGACTGTGTGTTCCAGAACGTGTCGATGTTTCCATCGAGTGCTCGAAAGGCGATGTCATCGTGTTCGCCGTCGTTACCGAAGGGGTCGAAGGCGATGGCGCGTTGGCCATTTACGAACTCTGGGATGGAGGTCGTCGTGGTGGTGGTGGTTTCGACGAGAGGCGCTTCGGTGCTTTGTGTCGAGAGCTCGTCTTCTGCGGGATCGGTGGTCTGCTCGGGTTCGGGCGTTGTCGTGGACGAGGTTTGCTCTACGGCCTCGACTACCTCCTCGGTGCTTTCCGCGGGGGCTCCATCATCAGCGGAATCGACCGAGGTCGACCCGTTGGTGAGAAGAAGCCATACGGTCACCACCGCAGCGATGCCAAGCGCCAAGGCGATGAGTGGCCCGGCAAATGCGAGTCGCCCTCGGTTGCGACGATGATGCTTCGCGACCGCCGGGTCAGCTTTTGCTGGCGCTTTGCGTGGAGTGGATGGACCGGATGCGCGAGGTGGAGTTGGAGCTGGTTTCTTTGGCGCTCGAGTTGGAACGGTCCCGAGAAGTTCATGACCTTGCGGGTTCTTGATCGGAATCGACGTCCGCTCCTTCAACGGGTGGGAGTCGACGACGGTGGTATCACCGCTGATGCTGGCCCGTAGCGCTGACGACCACGACGCTGCATCGGGGTACCGGTCATCTGGGTTTCGGGCCAGTCCTCGCATAAGGAACGCGTCGAACGCGGGTGGCAGGTCTGCGCGCTTGCGTCGAGCCGACGGGGGATCTTCCTTCACCCGCTTCATTGCGGTGACCAGATCGTTCGCAGCAAAGGGAACCTCACCGCACAACATCTCGTAGAGCAACGTAGTGAGCGAGTAGAGGTCGGTTCGAGCATCTGCGGTTCGCCCCTCGAGTTGCTCGGGAGCCAGGTACTTCACCGTTCCAACGAGCGAACCGGATTCGGTGTGACCGGTCTGATCGAGAGCTTTGGCGATTCCGAAGTCGGAGAGCTTCACTCGTCGGTCGGCCCGAACAAGAATGTTGGCTGGCTTCACGTCGCGATGGATGATGCCGTGTTGGTGTGCGTGGCCGAGTGCCGCGGCGAGTTGCATACCGACCTCGGCCGCGTCGGTGAGCGCAAGCGTGGGGCGCTCGTCGAGCATCGTTCGAAGATCTCGGCCTTCGACCAATTCCATAATGATGGCGTCGGTGTCGTCGGTAGTGACCGTGTCGTAGATGGCGACGATGCCGGGGTGAGTCAGACGTGCAGCAGCTTGGGCTTCACTTCGAAAGCGGTTGAGAACCGACGGGTTCTCCGCCAGGTGGCCATGCAAGACCTTGATCGCGATCTTTCGACCGAGATTGTGGTCGACGCCTTCCCATACTTCGGCCATGCCTCCGCTACCACGTCGAACGACTATTTCGTAGCGATCGGCGAGTCGACGGCGACTCATGCGAAGATCGGGCGGGGTGTGCGCCATAGCGCACCACACCGTAGTTGGCCAGATGTCACGGGATAGATCAGCTCTACTTCGAGCGTTGGTAGGTGATGCCAATAATGCCCGGACCGCCGTGGGTCCCGATCACGGCACCGATGATGTTCGTGCGAGCGCTCGCAACGCTTGGTACGTCGGCTACCGACGCCATGAACTCGTCGATGTCGCTCGCGTTCGAGTGCAAGATGGCGAGGTTGTCGATGTCATCGCCGGCGTCGATGAGCTGTTGGCGAATCCACGCGAGAGAGCGTCTGCGAGTTCGCTGCTTACCCGCAGCGACGACCTCTCCGGTCGATAGATCGAGACACGGCTTGATGGACAACATGGCGCCGAACGTGGCTTGAGCACCTCCGATTCGTCCACCCTTCTTCAGATTCTCCAGGGTGTCGAGCGTTGCGTAAACGTGTGTACGGCTACTCATGTCCTCGGCCAACGAAACAATCTCATCGGCGGAGGATCCGTCGCGACCGGCTTTGGCTGCGGCGAGCACAATCGACCCGAGACCGCCGGTTAGCTGCTTCGAATTGACCACCCGCACATCGATGGTTACGTCATCGGAGGATGCGGCCGTTCGAGCTGCCTGAATCGTTGCAGACAGTGCTTCTGAAAGGTTGATGCAGACAACCCCGGTTGCGCCTTCGGCCTGCATGGCGTTGAACATCTCGACGAAGGCGCCTGGCGAAGGCGCTGCGGTTTCTGGCAGAACCTCGGATGCACCGAGCCGACGATAAAACTCGTCGGTGGAGAGCTGGGTGCGGTCGATGAATTCCTCGTCGCCGAAACGGATCGACAAGGGAACCATGCCGATTCCCCAATGAGCGAGCTCCTCGTCCGACAGGTCACAGGCACTGTCGGTCACGATGCGAATGGTCATAGATCAGACTCCGATGAGTTCCCCGGAATCTTGTGAATCCGGGCGGGCAGGGACGTCGGTGTCGACTGTATCCCCATCTTTGCCGTGGTGCCGCAACCACCACAGGACCAAAACCAGTATCGCGAGGACGCCGATGATCAGTCCAACACCCGAGAAGGCGAATGCTCGCACGACGACCTCCGATGATCCCAGCAACACGGAGCGGTCCGGGCTAAAGATTTGAATCCGGATCGGTGAATCACCCGAGCCCCTGGTCTCGATCGGAACTTCGATCCGGTTTGATCCCGGAGTGAGAACTGCGGTTACCTCGCGGCCCTCGGGAAAGTCCAACTTTTCACTGTCGAGCACCAAGATCACCTGGGCGTCGATGCCTAAGTTGTTGTCGATCAACACTGGAACATTGGAGCTTCGGCCAGTCAAGGTGATGGTTTCGATGGGAGGGGTAGTGATCGATCCATCTTTTTGGGTGTCGATGATGTTGTAGATCTGTTCGATGAAGGCTGCCCGTTCCAATTCGCTGTGATCGCTGTTGGTGCTGAGCTCCAGCAACTCATGAAGGCGCCCCACAGAAGCGGTGTCGCTTTCGATCACGGTGGCCCAGGCATCGATGGCTGTTTGGGCCTGGTTGAACTCGGTTCGAAACGACCGCAGATCGGTCGGTTGGAGCTGCGGTTGCAGAGCTCGTTGTAGTGGCGGACTCAATGTGTCGGGTCCCGCTGAGGGAGCGAATGCGGTGTCGGCGAGCGCCTCTTGGAGTGTTGCTCCCGTAAGGGTTGGGATTCTCTCAATACCGCTCAGCACGATGTTGAGAAACGACGCGTTCGCTTCCCATCCGCGGGGTGGTCTGATCACGACGCCCGCAGCAATGTCCAGCTGTCCGATAGCGATGAGGGTGAGTTCGGCGAGCATCCGGTTGGCCGCGACGGGGACCGGATCGGTGCTGAGGAAATGTGCTCCGAGATCGAGGTCGATCACCATGGCCGGTAGCGGATCGATCCCTGGTGCTGGCACGAGGAACCGGTTGGTGAGAGGTTCGGGAAATATCTCGCTGTCGAGTGGTTCGATATGGGTTGGTTCGACGATCGCTCCGTTGATGCCGAGCCGCTGCAACTCGGCCAAACCCGAAGGCGTAATCGTTTGGTCCAGCACCGCGACCGAGTTGCTCGGGGATGCACCGATGAGTTCTTGGGTGATCTCGGCGTTCCGTGCGTATAGGTCAGCGAGTTCGTCGTCGAACTCCGCGTCGATCCACGCCTGTTCCTCAAGGTTGGTGAGCGGTTGTGGCAGAAGTTGCTGTGAGGTGAGTTCGGTTGCGATCGTTTCGAGAAGGGCTTGTGCGCCCTCGAGCTCGCTTCGTTCAAGCGCCAGCAGCGTTTCCCCTGTGATCGCGAGCGATACGCGCCCTGCTCGGTGTTGCGCGATCGCATCGATGATGATTTCGAGTTCGGCCAATTCCGCCGGGGTCAATGTGCTCTGTCCGGCGCTGTCGATCGTTGCTCCAACGTCGGACTCGATCACCATGGCCGCAGTTAGCGGGAGTCCTCGACCGACTCTCGGTATGTGGATGATCGAGGTGAGCAAGCTGTCGAGGATTTCGCCATCGGGTGAGACCAGCGAAATCTCCAGTGGGAAGACGGCGGTGGTGCCAGAAGTGACGAGGATGGGAAGCGAGTCCTGCGCGTCGGTGTCTTCCTGGGTCGTCGGTATTGATCGCGCCAGCTCGATCTCCAAGGACAGCACCTCGTTACTCGTCTCTTGAGCATCGGCGAGGACGATGGGATCTAAGTTCAAAACCGTCTCGGTGTCGGCGATGTCACCGGAAAGGAAATCTGCGCGGGATTGCCATGGAGATAGGACTCGCACCGACACCGTGGATTCGGGACCGGCGCCAGCGACGCGCACTTGGGCATTGAAGATTCCACCCTCGTCCACCCACGCACTTTGGGCCACCAGTTCAACCGAGCCCAGATTTTGTGCCGCCAACGAAGTTGTGGCGCCCAAGACCAGCGCGATTATCGCGAGCGCGACGGTCAGGGTTGGCCGGCCAGTAATCATCTGACCCATTCCAGCACGGTCAAGCGTTCGGTATCGAGCGTGAACCCGTGCCGCTCGTAGATGCGTCGAGCGGTCTCGTTGATCTCTTGGGTATTGACGAGCACCTCGTGGGCTCCCGCTCGCTGGGCCCACCTCAGTGAATCTGTAATCAGCTGTCCGCCGATGCCTTGTTGTCGAGATTGTTCGGCAACGCCCAGTCGTTGCAGGTAGCCAGACTTTCCGGCTTGTCCGGTAATCGCATAGCCGTGCACGGTCCGGTCGATGGTCGCCACCACGTACCGATGACTGGGGGTGGCTTTGCGGGCGTGGCTAATGGCGTCTCGATCGAAGGCCCAAAAATCATCAAACCCTTGCCGATCGATCTTCAGCACTGAGTCGAGATCTGTCCGGCGCGCATTGCGAACCTTTGCTCGTCCTTGATCAGCGCGGATGCCTTCCAAGTTGTGGCGTAGGAGATACAACGACTCCCGGGGGACAAAGCCCGCTTCGAGAAAGGGCGCTTGTTCTCTGGGTCCCAAGGCACTCGTCACGATGGGTCCGGGACTGTCCTGGTATTGGTTCTTCAGTCGCTCGACATCGCTCGTGGCGAGCATCCGCAGAGGGATTAGCTGCACCCGAAACGACGGATTTGGATCGCTTTCTTCGCGGCGCACAATTCGAACGCCACGCACGGGGCGGTGCAAACGATCCAGCAACATACCCCGAGGGTACTCAAGGTTCCCGTAGCCTCTGCGGCGTGCCCGCTTTGAGCCAGGTTGTCCTCGATGAGATCCGTCCGTTGACGGAGGCTTTTTCTCGCGCGGGAAAATCGCTGTATCTCGTCGGTGGCATCGTTCGGGATCTCCATCTTGGAGCGCCCATTGAGTCTCTCGACTTCGACCTCACAACCGATGCCCGCCCGCTCGAGATCAAAGAATTGGTCGCGCCGTTTGCCGATGCGCTCTGGGCTCAAGGCGAACGTTTCGGCACCATTGGTTGCCGGGTCGGCAATCGCCCGTATGAGATCACCACGCATCGTGCCGAGTCATATGGCGATGGTTCGCGAAAGCCAGAAGTGGAATTTGGCGACGATATTGAGCTGGACCTGTCCCGTCGGGACTTCACGATCAACGCCATGGCGATACGGGTGGGGTTAGACGAAAGCGAAGCGGAGCTCATCGACCCCTTTGGGGGAGCCTCGGATCTCGAACAACGGGTATTGCGAACGCCGGTTGAGCCGCAGGTGTCCTTTCAGGACGACCCGTTGAGAATTCTGCGCGCCGCGCGCTTCATTGCTCGGTACGGACTCACCGTGGATGACGATGTCTTCGCCGCTGCATCGGATTTGATCGATCGAATGCGGATCGTCTCGATCGAACGAGTCCGTGATGAGTTCGACAAGTTGCTCGCCGCGTCGGCACCTTCGAGCGGCATCGCCTTTTTGGCTTCGGTTGGAGCTTGGGAGTATGTGGCGGACACCGTGCCCGCAGATGACCTTGCCGGCCTCGGTGTTGAACTCGATCGATCGCCGGTCGATCTGTCGTTGCGGCGAGCCGTGGTGTTCAGCCATGCGCCCGCCTCCGCGCGTGGGGTGCAGCTCGATTCGCTTCGGTACTCAAATACTGACGCGCGAGCGATACGGCGGGTATTGGCGGGGTTGGATGTGGTGGAACACGGTGAACGTGAGTTTGACGAATCGACCGTGAGACGACTGATCGACCGGGTTGGATTCCAATCGGTTCCGCTATTGATGGATCTCATCAAGGTGTTGGACCTCGATGACCGATCATTTCCGCGGGTCTATCGCGAACTCGAAGCGATCGAGGATCTCTCGGACTTTTCGCCTGTACTCGACGGTGAAGAAGTGATGGAGATTCTGTCGATTCCTGCTGGTCCTGAGGTCGGCGCAGCGTTGGGGGTTTTGCGCGAACGACGCTTAGAGGAGGGCCCGCTGGATGGCGAAGGCGAGGCCAGCTATCTACGCGGCAAGTATCGCCGAGATAGGTAATCAACAGGGGTTATCCACAGCTGGGGAAATCCAGTGGGTAGTTCATTTCCTGTTTCTGTCGCCAGTTACACGCTCAACGTAGCTAGGTTCCGATTTTACGTGCTCGCAGTACCACCGACGTTGGCATCGAGGTGTTGCCGGTGGATTCGATGAGGGTGTCCACTCGGAAATTCGCTCGAGTGAGCTGCGTAAAGGTGTTGCCGATCGTGTGGGGATAGGTGAGATGTTCACCGGCGCCCATCGGTTCGTCAGAACCATATGGACGGAGCACACTCGATGCGTCCTCGTCGAGGACGAGCGATGCCGGGTGCGGGAGGGTCATCAGGAGCGGGCGATCGGCGCGGAGCAGTCGATGCGCTTGGCGAAAAACCCGACCGATATTGTCGATCGACGCGAGCGAGTGCACGGCGACGATTGCGTCGAAACTGTCCGCGGGAAGAAAGGCGAGTTCTGCCAAGTCGCCGTGATGAACTTCCACATGTACTTCGGCTACTTCGGCTGCCATCCGAACACGATCAACCTCGATCGGGTCGGGATCGATCGCCACAACCCGAGCCCCCTGGCGAGCGAGTGCGATCGACGATCGTCCAGCACCGCAGCCAAGATCGAGAACTCGTTGACCCTCGACTTCACCAAGCAGTCGGCGATCGAGACCATCGGTGTGGTCCGGCCCTAGCTCCACGAAGTTGTCCGGTCGGCCCGCCCCGGTTGCCCCAGCGGTCGTGTATCGCGTCCATTCCTGCATCTCTGCGACTGTACTTTGCCGGTACGGTGTGAATCATGAGCCGACCGATTTGGGTTTGGAGGGTGAGCTAGCCATGGCGCACGCTTTTGCCGACGGTGCCGGAGGCTCGATCGACTTTCGGCTCGCTCGGGAGCGGACCATCCGGGCGTACAAGACCGGTGAGGCGACCCGTTCGGAGGTTTGCGATGCTCAGCGCGAACTCATGCGTAATGCACGCGAGTGTGGTATGCCGGTCGAGACGTTGTGCCCAATCTGCGGGAAACAAAACCTGGTCGAGGTGCTCTACGTTTTCGGGCCTCGGCTTCCCGCGTCGGGACGTTGCATCGTCACGAACTTGGATATGAACCGCATTCGTTCGTATTCGGGAGATTTCACCGGATACGACGTAGAGGTGTGCACGTCGTGTGGATGGAATCATCTCATGCGCACGAACCCGGTGGTGTAGTCCCGGGGTTCCGACGAAACGGCTGTGTGCGCTCTGCGGATTGATGCTTGTCCACATGGGCCCGCCCCCACACGGGAATCATTTTTAGGGGCTGACGTTGTAGGGGTAGACTCATAGAACGCTGCCGGTAGCCCCTGTGCACTGGACGGTAAGGAGAAAGCGATGGCCAAGGTCACCGTTCCAAAGATCGCTGCGCGCAAGCGTGCTGCGGGAGAAGATGCGCTCGTCATGTTGACGGCCTACGACGCGCCCGGCGCTCGCGCCGCAAGCGACGCGGGGATCGACATGATCCTCGTCGGCGACTCGGTTGCGATGGTCGTCCTCGGTTACGACGACACGTTGCAGGTAACGGTCGACGACATCGCGCATCACACGCGCGCCGTCGCTCGCGCGAATCCCGACTGTCTCATCATTGGCGACCTGCCATGGATGAGCTACCACGTCTCGGTCGAGGAGACGGTCCGCAACGCTGCCACCCTCGTACGAGCAGGAGCCCAGTGCGTAAAGCTCGAAGGCGGCCGCAAGCGCTTACCGATGATCGAATCCTTGATCGATGCGGAGATTCCCGTCATGGGCCATATCGGGCTCACTCCGCAGTCGGTTCATGCGATGGGTGGCTTCAAAGTGCAGGGCCGCCAAGCCGAAGCCGCCTTGGAGTTGATCGAAGACGCGAAGGCGTTACAGCATGCGGGCTGTTTCGCCATCGTGCTCGAGGGCATTCCCGTAAAGGTCGCAGAGGCCATCACCGGGGCACTCGATATCCCAACGATCGGCATCGGCGCCGGGCCCCATTGTGATGGACAAGTGCTCGTGTACCACGACGTACTCGGTATCGAAGATCGATTCGTCCCGAAGTTCGTGCGCCGCTACGCAGACCTGAAGACCGCAACGATCGATGCGCTTTCTAGCTATGCCGACGATGTTCGCTCCGGAGCATTTCCAAATCACGACGAGAGCTACCACCTCGACGATGATCAGGTCGAGGCATTCGGACTGTATGGCTCGGGCAGCGTAGAGGACTAGTTGGTTGATACTGGCGTATCGGGTTTACGATGCGCCTCATGGAATTCGATACCGCTGCGTCAACGGTTGAAGTAACCAACGATGGCCTCCAGCTGCGATGGTCCGATGGTGCTCGAAGTCGGTTTCATGCGTTGTGGCTTCGAGATAATTGCTCGACCGGCGGCGACAAACGATCGGCGATCCGAACATATTCAGTGGTTGATCTCGACCCGGATCTGGTGGTCGTGGATGCAGCTCCCAATGATGATGGCGACCTAGAAATCGAGTTCTCCGACGGTCATGTCTCGGTGTTCGACTTCGAGTGGCTGCGGCGTCACTCCTATGAGGCCCACGATCGCGCGAGGCTTCGCATAGCGGAATCATTCCGCGCTGGAGACTCGCTGCCCACCTTTGCCTTTCCGACGCGGGGGAGTGCCGATCATTTGGAGTTGCTCGAGGCCGTCAATACCTACGGTGCAGCGTTGGTCGAGCAGATTCCCGGTGGGGTTAGCGACACCGAAGCGCTGGCGGCGCTCGTCGGGCGAGTCCGCGAAACCGACTTCGGCCGGTTGTTCGACATTGTTGTGGAGCCCGAGGTCTGGGAGCTATCTCAATCAGGCCTTGCCCTGGACCCGCACACCGATGATCCGTATCGCTACACCCCAAGTGGATGCTCGTTCCTGCACTGCATCGAGGCGTCGGAGGGCGGCGACTCACTGCTGGTCGACGGGTTTGCGATAGCCGAGGATCTTCGAACGAACGACCCCGACGCGTTCGATCTCTTGAGCGAGATATCGGTGCCGTTCATTCGTCATCGATCCGACTCGGTCGACCAGGGTGAAGACGTTCACCTCGTCGCGCACGCACCGATTATCAGTCTGGATCGCGACCACGAGGTCTGCGGCATCCGATTCCACGAACGTTCGATGGCACCGCTCGACGTCGAGCCCTCGCTCGTCGGTCGCTACTACCGAGCGTTCATCACCTTTACCAAGATGGTGAACGACCCGAGTCGTGCCATACAGATGAAACTCCAACCCGGTCAAGCAATCGTGTACGACAATCAGCGAGTCCTCCATGGTCGGGGCGCCATCTCGCTCGATGGAGGCCGCCGCCATTTGCGCCTCGGAACGATCGACCGCGATCAATTCCACAGCCGCCTTCGCCGCCTCCGAGAAGACCACGAGCGCTCGGGAGTACACGACGTTTTGCCACAGGGATCGCTGTAATCATCACGACCCGGTCGAACGAATTAGCTGGGCTATGGGGTGCGTGGTTTCGATGAGCCGTTGTAGCTCTTGGCTCGAGCCTTAGGCAGCGAGTTGGCTGTTGCCTTCGTCGGTGATGTCGGTGTCGCCGTCGCTGAACCAATGGCCGCCGTCGGCCAGATACCGGAAGCTGACAACTTCGCCTTCGTCGATCTCTACGGATGCGCTGCGGGTGCCGTTGCTGCGCTTCTTCATCGGGTTCGCCAACGGATCCCAATCGTTGAAGTCGCCGACTACTGAAGTGTCTGCCGGTGCATCTTCGATCGGAAGAGCGAAGGTCACCTTTGTTGCGCCGCCTTTAGATTTCTGTCGCTTAATCACTGGTGCTCCTTCCAGCTCCGTTACCGATCTTTCGGTCGGATCTCGCGATTCTTAAGCCGAAACCGGTTATCCGAGACCGTCGGGCGAAGATGACGATGGTCTTGCTGCCGCACGTCGCGGATCCGAGTTCGATCACTTCACAATCGTGAGTATTTGGGGACTGCTGTTACAGCTACCGCCGATACTGAGTCGAGGGGCCCATGTCGGGTCAACCTCGCCTGCCGAATGGGAACCATGAACCGTCGCGAGTGGATCGTTCTTGGAACACTCGCCTTGTTCCTTGTCGGCCACATCGCGACGCGCCCCGATCTTTTTCCGTTTTCGACCTATCCGATGTTCTCTGATCGAACCACGTCGATGTCTTGGCTACAGGTGGAGGGCCCTGACGGGCCTGTGTCCGCCCATGCGTTCGAGCTGAACAGCGACTACGTCATCAACCCAGATGCGAAGTATGGGCTTCGTTCACCTGGCCCGAACCCGGCAGGCCAGCCCGCTGACCCAGCCGACATTACGAGACGTGTCGAGGAGCGGCTCCCCGATACCGATCTGCCGTGGATCGTGGTGACCCAGACGACGGTCGAAGCGTTCGACGACGGTTCGATCAGTCGAGAAGAAACAGGCTCATGGCGATTCGATCGCTAGACCGTTCGACGGTTCCCGCATGGTTCACGCGACTGGTGGTAGCCGGTCTCGGCGTCCTGAGCATCCTGACCATCCTTCGCTTGCCGACGCAACTGGGAACCGACCCCCGCGAGAACTACCTTTCCGTGCTGGGCCTCGTTCTTCCGGAAGACACATGGACACACTCGAGTGTCATAGTTCTCGCGACCGTGTTCTTCGGCGTTGGAGTCGTTCTCTGGATAGCCCTGGATCGCCTGGCAATCATCGGCGCATGCGTCACCGTTGTTGCACTGCTCGTGCTGGGGTCGTTCCGTGTCGAACAAGAGCTTTACTCGCGCCATCAACTGTTCCAGCCATTCGCCGTGCTCTTGGTTCTCGGCTTGGGAACTTGGTTGCAAGCCGGAAAGCTTGCGCTTCCCCGCTGGGTGTGGACCGCCGTCGCCGTGGTGTTGGGCTGGGGGTACACCCTGGCAGGCCTCGAGAAGCTCAGGACCAGTGGGCTGGCTTGGGCGGACGGGACGGCGCTTCGCGTATGGCTTACCGCTTTCGACGTCAACGACCCAATCGCTCATTGGATCGTCGATACACCATGGGTTGCCGCACTTGGACAATCCATCGTGCTCTTCACTGAAACGACCGCACTCTTGGGCCTCACCTTTCGACGTACACGCGGGTTCTACGCCCTCGTGCTCTTTAGCTTCCACGCCTCCTTGGAGATCTGGCTTGGCCTCACCTTCTTCGGTACCGAGTTTGCACTTCTTGCCGTTGCCGCAACGGGGTTCATGCGGACCAGCGCAAGCGTCACCGAAGAGGCTGGATCCCCCATCGAGGGTGAAGGCGAGACGCATTCGGTGGACCGGTTGGTGGCTCTACCCAGATAGTGCGGTGTCGTTCACCAGCGCCAACAAGTCATCACCCACACACAACCGTAGTGGTGGAGGTAGCAGGCTGGTGTGGTAGCGAGGCGTCGCTGTGGCAAAGTCATCACTATGATTTTGCGTCGTTTAGTTGGCTTTCTCTTTGGTCTTGGGCTGGTGCTCAGCGCGTGCGGCGACGACGTGTCTGACAACCCGGTCATTGCCGAAGCTCAGGCCGAGATTGATGTGCTCCTCGAGACCGAGGACGGACGAGGCCAGCTCGCGGCCACGCTCTCGGTAGGTTCACCGTTGACCTTTGAGGAAGCCGAGTGCTTCGTCGACAACAGCTCGAGCCGCGATCTAGCTGGACTGATCGCCCTTGGAGCCGGTGAAGCGGGAATCAATATCAGCGAGGTGCTCGAACCCATTCGTCAGTCGATGGAGTCGTGCGGTGTACAACTCGAGTCCTTCGGCCTTGAGTAACTGATACGAAATAGATTCCGTCCACGGTTGCTCAGCCGTGGACCATCGCCAAGACTGACGACGTGACCAACGCTGCACCACCACCCGGACACTTCTCGGGGCTGCCGCAGCCACCACCGCCAAAAACGCCGCCCCCGCCCTCCCAACCAGCCGGGTGGTATGCGGATCCGTGGCGCGAAGGAAATTGGCGCTGGTTCGACGGTCAGCAGTGGACAGCACATATCGATCAACCTCGGCCCGTTCTACAGCCACCACCACCGGCGGTGAGCGTCGGAGGAATCGATACGGGACCGGTTGTCGTGCCACCGGCCAGTGCGCTAACGCCACCGGCGAACAAGCCGCGCTTGCCATCGTTTCTGTCCGTCCCGGTGGTGCTGGCAGCTATCCCCAGCATTGGCCTACTCATCGTCGCACTCCTCCAGCGTCCAGTGCCGACCTTGCTCGGTCTCACGACGTTCTTCATCGTTGCTCCGCCGCTGCTATGGCTCGATCGCCTTGAACCCGAGCCATGGTCATCGAAGATCCACACGTTTTTGTGGGGAGCCTTCGTCGCCGGATTCATTTCGTTGGTCGTCAATACGACCGTCTTGACCCTCACCAATGAGACGGTTGCGGCTGTTGCGTCTGCGCCAATCATCGAAGAGCTCACCAAGACGCTCGCCATCGTATGGATGGTTCGCCGTCGCGAAGTCGACGGTCTTATCGATGGGCTGGTCTATGCCGGTTGGTCAGCGCTCGGCTTTGCGATGATCGAAAACGTCAGCTTCTTCTTTATGGCCGAGGAACAAAGCATGTTGACGGAGGTCTTCATCGGCCGAGCGCTGGTGACCCCGTTCGCCCACCCGCTGTTCACCGCATGGGCCGGACTCGCGATCGGAATCGCTGTTCGAAGGCGCAAGCCGTTGTGGACGGCGACTTGGGGGCTCCTCGTCGCGATGGCTTTCCATGCTGCTTGGAATGGATCCATTTCGATTGCTGCGAGCGAAACGGGAATGGTTGTGGCGGGCATCGTCTTGTTGTCGTTTGTCGTATTGTTCCTGCTCACCGCCGTTGGCGTGATCGTGCTTCGCAATCGAGACCAAAAGCGTTACAACATGCTCGCGCCGGCGATCGCCGCCCGATACGGCGTGCCGCTCGACCGTGCGCAGATGCTTCTCGATGGATCGAAGAGGCGAGACGTTCGCCGGTCTCTATCGACCAAGCAAGCAAAAGCCCAGTTGGATGCCGAATCGAGTGCGTTAACACGACTCGCCGCGATGCTCGACTACGACGGCATGCCCGTGCCCGACCAGGAGGCCCGGTTGGTAACTGCGCTCGCGGCGGCACGAGGTTCCGGTCAATCCACCTAGCCTGACGACTATGGCAACCCTCGTTTGTTTTCATGCCCATCCCGATGACGAAGCAATCTCGACCGGCGGGTTGATGGCCGCTGCATCGGCCAAAGGTCATCGAGTGGTGTTGGTGTGTGCGACCCGAGGTGAGCAAGGCGAACCACAAGAAGGAGTGCTCGACGACGGGGAAGCCCTATGGGAACGACGGGTGAAGGAACTCGCCGTGTCGGCTGAGGCCCTCGGTGCTGAATCTCCTCGTTTCCTCGACTATGAGGATTCCGGGATGATGGGGGAACCGACCAACGACAATCCGGCGTCGTTCTGGCAAGCCGACCATGATGAGGCGGTCGATCGACTCGTCGCGATCTTGGAAGATGTTGAGGCTGATGTTCTGACGATCTACGACGATCACGGTGGGTATGGTCACCCGGATCACATCCAAGTCCACACCGTCGGAATGGCTGCTGCCCAACAAGCCGACCTCGACCATGTCTTCGAGGCGACGATGAATCGCGACTACATCCGGGCCATGATCGCGGAGATGTCAACGGAGAATCCGGAGATGGAGGAGCCCGATGTCGATGTGGAGACGATGGGCACCGAGCACCACGACATCTCCTATCAACTCGATGTCAGTGGATCGGTTGGGGCAAAGCGCGAGGCCATGATTGCGCACCGCAGCCAGATTGGGCCTGACAGCTTCTTTCTGACCATGCCCGATGAGGCATTCGCTCAAGCGTTCGGCGTGGAGTTCTTCAACATACCCGGGCGTACCAACACCGGTGGGCCAGAGATCGTCTCCATGCTGCCTGGGCTGTAGCTCGCCGAGTCGGCGGGAATTGATTACCCGCCCGCAGGTTCCTCAGGCGCTGGCGCCACGGTGGTTTCGGGTGCCGCGGTGGTTGCTGGCGCTGCCGTCGTTGTGGTGGTTTCGGGTGCGGCGGTTGTGGTGGTCTCCGGAGCGACGGTCGATTCGCTCGCCGGCGACTCTTCGACAGCCGCTGCAGTACCGGTCTGCGCCGACGGGCGAGGAATTGCGCTTGGTGCCTCGACGGTGAGATCGGTCTCGGTGTCGGTATCCAAGCCGAAGGCGACGGCCGACGTTGGCCCAAACTCGTTGAAGCCTCCGCTGCCCTGTCGAGCGATGGTCACCCTGTCGTTGCCGCTTCCATCATCGAGGATGATCGACGGAAACTCGTCGTCAGCGCCTTCGAATTCAACGTCGTCGACGAAGTCTTGTGCCTGGAGGGTCGCGTCTTCAAGGGCGAAGACGACGTCGTCTGCCTGCACATCGTTTACGAATAGATAGCCACCCAGGGCCAATGCCCCGACCACCAGCAATCGTCCACTTGTAATCATTTGCCATCCCCAACTTCCGTAGCAGCCCAAAACATCGGCCACTTCGGCCAAAACCTTGATCGAATCTGGTGATAGAAACACCACCATGACCTCCTCACAAACGGCTGCGGCAGATATTGAGTTCTTCTTCGATCCGGTGTGTCCATTTGCATGGATCACGTCTCGATGGATCGAGAAGGTCGGATCCCAAACCGACCTCTCCGTCGATTGGCGGTTCATATCGTTGCGAATACTGAACAAGGACAAGGACTACGCCACGGACTTCCCGCCGGAATACGAGCACGGCCACACCGCTGGGTTGCGCATGCTTCGGGTATGCGCTGCGGTTCGCGAAGATCTCGGGATTGAGCCGGTCGGTCCGCTCTATGCGGAGTTCTCCGGCCCGAGCTTTGATGCGGAACCTAACGAGGAATATCGCCTCGCGCTAGGCACGATTCCGATGATCGAGGCCGCCCTCGAACGTGCCGGGCTCCCTACGAGTTATGCGAGCGCGGCAGACGACGAATCATGGGACGAGCTCATCGAGACCGAGACCGAGATGGCGCTGTCTCGCACCGGTCGTGAGGTCGGTACGCCGATCATTACCTTCCAGCCACCCGATGGATTGTCATTCTTTGGGCCCGTGTTGAGCCGAATCCCGTCCGACGAGGAGGCGGTGCCACTCTGGGAATCGGTAACCACGCTGGCTGCCTATCCAGGTTTCGCGGAGATGAAGCGGTCGTTGCGCGAGAAGCCACAACTACGAGTATTTGGTGAACTCAGCGATGCGCCCGAGTTCGAAGACTGGCAGGGAGGAGCGCGAGCCGCACACCTCCCTGACAACGACTAGCGCCAACGCGCCTAGTTCTGATGCATCTCCCGGTACTCTTTTCGTAGCACTCGTTCGAAAGAAGGACTCGAATGGCTGGACCCGCAGCGCCCGAACCAAAGCCCGACCATGGTTGGAAAGCCACGGTCGCTGGCCTCGTCTTCTCCGCTTCGATCCTCGCCGGCTTCGGTGTCGTGACCGCCGTAAACCACGAGGACAACTTCGAGAAGGACAAGACCGAAGAATCCTCTGAGTCAGTCGTGGAGGGCGACGCACCAGAAGAGGTAGCCGAGGGCTAACCTCTTGCTCGACTTGCGAGAGGAGTCGATAGTGCGAGTTCGTTCGCTGGCCATGCTCGTCTGTGCTGGCTTGATCGTTGCTGCTTGTGCCAGCGCGCCGGGCGACCAAGCTGGCGACACACCTCCAACGGCGGAGAGTCTGGTGCCGACCACCGCCGCAACGACCACGCCTCCGTCCGACCCGGTTGAGTCGATCATCACGACCCAGGCGCCTCCGGAGCCCGTGGCTTGCACGACGCCACCCATCCAAGGCCGAGTCGATGTGCGCAGCAGCGGTAACCGATTGAGTGATGCGGTGATCGATTTGGCCACCGCGACAGTGGTCGATGTCGTCCTGCCGTCAACGATCGAGTGGGTTGTGCCTTCGCCGGACGGCGGTTGGTTGGTGACCACCACGGACCAGACAGCCCACCAGGTGACCGCCGCTGGTGAAGTAATCGATCTCGGATCGGTCGGGGCGACCCCGTCGGTTGTCGAGGCGGACGGCACGATCGGCACGGCATTCGACGACCACGATCGCTTCGACAATCCATTGCCCGACGGACGCGTCGTGCGCGGCGGTCCGATCCTCGCCGTGCTCGCTGACCCGACAGATCGATATGCCCACAATGTGCTCGGCGACGCGATTGAAGCGGCTGCCGTCGAGTGGGTGAACTTGTGTGACGACACCTCAGGACGGATCGTCGTACCCGAGGTCGACGTGATCGAGGGCATTGCGCCGATACTCGTCGACATCGATGCCGACGGCTCGGTCGAAGTGGTGGTGACGCTGTCGAATTCGAGCGGCGGTGCTCGCTTGGCGGTGTATGAGCTCGATGGATCCCTACTGGCCGAATCTGCACCTATCGGTCAGGGAAACCGATGGCGCAATCAACTCGCTATCGGCCCTTTCGGGCCCGAGGGCCAACCGGAGATACTCGATGTGCAGACACCACATATCGGCGGAATCCTTCAAGCATTCCAACTCGTCGAAAATGACGGGGGAGCGAGCCTCGAACGTGTTGCTGCATCGGCAGGTGCATTCACGTCGCATCCAATCAGAACTCGCAACCTCGACATGGGAGTCGCGCTCGACGTGAACGAAGACGGCGCACCCGACGCGCTGGTCTCGGCATTCGATCGTGACCGCCTTATCGGTATGACCCGCACGAATGATGCCGGCGGCTGGGCGACGGTGGTGGAAGTGCCCCTACCTGGCATTCTCACCTCCAATATCGCCGTGTCGAGCTTCGGTGAATCTGTTATTGCTGCTGGTGCGGGCACCACCCTTCGCATCTGGCGTTAACCCCAGACGCCTGATGCGGTGTCTGCATTTTGTGAGCCGCGCTTAGTTGTCGTCGGACAAGGTGGGGGGGAAAGGTGGCAGGTCGGTGTTTACCTCTCGCACCTCGTCTTGAGGTGCAGCCGTGTCGTCTGCGTCTGGGAACCCTGCCCAGAATTGTCGAGCGCGTTTCCACACAAATGTCGCACATATCGCTGCGCTCATTGCGGAGAATCCGGTTACGAGGTCCGCCATTTCCGTAGGGACACCCAAGGAATCCGTCTGCCGGTCGAATCCGGCGGACAGCGATCCGATTGCTGTGATGGCGATCACCAAAATTGCGGCGATGTGAAACACCAGCTTGAACGGACCCGTCAGGTACCCGAGCGCGATGAGGGCGAGGGCGCCGCCGAGGAACGCGATCCCGACGAACGCGTTGATCGCTGTCGCGCCAGCGGTCGATGTGCCGTCAAAGAAGACATCTGGGGGAAAGCTGAAGATTCGTGCGGCGACAATCGTGATCAAGATGATGGCGAGCGACGCGAACAACCCGTCGACGAGCAACTTGGAGACCAGACCCCACGTCGTAGAGGGGAATCGATTGTCCGCGGTATTCACCATCGCCCCGGCCTCCTCCTGGCTCGCTCTATGTAACCACGAACTGTCGGTGATTCAGACTTCGACCTCGCTGGTGTGCCGATGAGCAACGAGGTGGCGGCCACCCGGGATCGAGTCACCGTTAGGCTCACCCGATGGTCGACGTGACGGACACACAAGCGGAGAGTGGTCATGGCCTGGCCCGCAGAGAGTTCATTGCGATGATGTCGATGCTCATGGCGACGATCGCGATCAGCATCGACACGATCCTCCCGGCCTTCGATGAGATTGAGGCCGAGTTCAGTCTCGATCCGATCGACTCGCCCATTTCGCTCAGCATCACCGTCTTCTTTGTGGCTATGGGCGTCGCAACGTTGGTGTGGGGGCCGTTGGCCGATCGCTTCGGTCGCAAGCCCGTGATGTACTCGGCCCTCGCGTTGATCGTCATTGGTGCGCTGGCCTCGACCTTTGCGTCCTCGTTCGGGGTGTTTCTGGCGGGACGGGTGTTGTGGGGAGCCGCGGCAGCAGGCCCTCGAACGGTCATCCTCGCGATCGTTCGCGATTCCTACGAGGGCGACGTGATGTCTCGCATCATGTCATTCGTCATTGCGGTGTTTCTGCTTGTGCCGATTCTCGCCCCTGGACTTGGCGAGTTGCTATTGGTGTTTGGCTCGTGGCGCCTTACCACCGCAGCAGCAGCGGTACTCGCGATTGCCGGAGGGTTGTGGTTCTCCCGCCTGACGGAGACCCTCGAGCCCGAAAGCGTCTTGCCTTTGGAGTTTGGCCGGGTTGCACGCGCGGCCAAGACGGTGGCGACGAATCGTCACACCATGCTCTACACGTTGGCCACGACGCTGGCCTACGGAGCGTTCTTCCCGTGGCTCGGCAGCTCCACGCAGATCATCGGCACGATCTTCGGGCGAGGCTCACAGTTCGCCTTCTTCTTCGGATTGAACGCTGCGCTCATGGCGGTCACGATTACGTTGAGCGCTCGAGCTGTTGCCCGCGTCGGGACACATCGGGTGTTGCTCTCGATGATGGTGGCAGTTGTCGTGACTTCGGCCGTGTACGTAGTCATCTCACTCGGCTCCGGTGGCGTTCCATCGTTCTGGTTATGGTTCGCTCTCGTGACGATCCTCACCGCCACGAACTCCGCGACGACCCCGCTGATGCAAACGCTGTCGATGGCTCCGATGGGAGCGATTGCCGGTACGGCCTCGTCGGTGACCGGCGCGATCGTGTTTATCTTCGGAGGGATCCTTGGGTCGATCATCGATGGGTTCATCACCACTACGGTGACCGCCTTCGGCGTTGGCTTCCTGGTCTTCACCGGTGGCGCCTTGTGTGCGGTTCTCGCCGCGCGGTCCTCTGAGGTTGAGGAGGCGACATGACCCTGTTGATCGATGCCGACGACACGCTGTGGGAGAACATCACCGTCTTCTATGCGATCAACGAACGGTACGCGAACTGGATTGCCCCCGACCAGGACCCGGGCTGGATCAACCTCGAACTCGACCAGATCCAAAAGGCGTTCGCGGTTACCTATGGCTACGGCCGAGTGACCTTCGAGCATTCATTGATCGAAGGGGTCCGCAAGTTCGCCGATCGGGAACCGACCGATAAGGATCGCGATCACATCTCCCAATTGGTGCGTCCGCTGCAATGGGAGCAATTGGAGCCCTATGACGGGGTGGAGGAGACCCTGACGACACTCAAGGAATCGAATCGTCTGATCCTGGTAACGAAGGGAAACCACGACGAGCAGAGCTCGAAGGTGGAACGAACCGGACTCGCCAAGTACTTCGAAGCGGTGGAGATCCTGGTCGAGAAGACCCCGGCTGAGTACACCCGGGTCGTCTCTGAGCACAATGTGGATTCCGCCGACTCATGGATGATCGGCAACTCACCTCGCTCCGACATCATCCCTGCGCTCGAAGTCGGGCTGGGGGCGGTACACATCCCTCATGACCACACGTGGAGCCTGGAACTCGCAGAGATGCCCGATCACCCGCGCTTGATCCATCGTGAGCGATTCACGGATCTGATCGAGCTATTCGCCGTAGGCGAAGCCGCGCACGGGCGGGAGTAGCCTGCGAACGTGAGCGACGAGACCCGCACCAGTACATCCGACGAGACCCACCTGTGGCTCGAAGAGGTGGAGGGCGACGAGGCTCTGGCCTGGGTCCGAGCGCAGAACGAGCGCACGCTCGCTGCGCTGCAGTCCGACCCGAACTACGCCGAGATCGAGGCAGCCGCCCTCGAAGTAATGACCGCGCAAGACCGCATCCCCTACGGATCGATCCGTGACGGCATGGTCTACAACTTCTGGCAAGACGAACAGAACGTTCGTGGCCTATGGCGCCGAACGCCGCTCGACAGCTACCGCAGCGTTGATCCCGAGTGGGAAACGATCCTCGACATCGACGCGCTCGCGGAGTCCGAAGATGCCAACTGGGTATTCAAAGGCGCGAACGTATTTCGTCCACCGAGCGGACCGGCTACCAAGGCACTGCTGTCGTTGTCTGATGGTGGCAAGGACGCAATCGTCCAACGAGAGTTCGACATCGACAGCAAGTCCTTCGTGTCCGACGGTTTCGTCACTCCCGAAGCCAAGCAGGGTGCGATGTGGGTCGACGAAGATGCGGTCCTCATCGCCACCGACTGGGCCGACGAGGCGGAACTAACCGTTACCGAATCGGGCTACCCCTTCATCGTGAAGCGTTGGGTGCGAGGCACTCCGCTGACAGAGGCTGTGGAGATATTGCGCGGCACACCGACCGACGTAGGTGTCTTCCCATTCACCATCGAGCTGGAGGACGGCAGCCTTCTCAGCGGGGCAACACAAGCCGACACCTTCTTCACCTCGACCTACTGGCTCTTCACCGACGGCGAACCGGTGCAGTTC
This sequence comes from uncultured Acidimicrobiales bacterium, assembly GCA_964562985.1. Classification (GTDB taxonomy): domain Bacteria; phylum Actinomycetota; class Acidimicrobiia; order Acidimicrobiales; family SHLQ01; genus SHLQ01. Next base: position 6,905 of record CAZLWE010000005.1, on the reverse strand, counting down.
CCGATTCCGCCAAAGTCGAGCCCAAACGGGGTTTCGCATGGACGATTGCTTCTGTCGTTGGAGCAGGACTGGCAACCCCAGGACGAATCCTTTGTGACCGGCGACCTTGTGGCGTTCGATCTCGACGCGTTCCTCGACACACATGCACTTCCGCCGGTTGAGCTGGTGTTTCGTCCGTCCGAAACCCAGGCGGTCGGTGGGGTAGCGGTAGCGAGCGGATCCACCCTGTTGGCTATTACCGACAACGTGGTCGGCCAGGTCTTGCAGCTCGAGCCGTCCGACGGTGGATGGTCGACCACACCGATCGACCTTCCCGGCACGGGCGACGTCAGCATTGCGTTCTCGGATCTGCGTGAGCAGACGGTGTTGCTCAATTACGAAGACTTCCTGACCCCGACGTCGTTGCTGGCGCTCGACAGCAGCACGGCACAGGTCGACACACTGAAGACGTTGCCCGCACGATTCGATGCTGACGGACTCATGGTGGAGCAACACAGCGCAGCGTCGGTAGATGGAACAACCGTGCCGTACTTCGTCGTGCGGCGCGCCGACATCGAACTCGACGGAACCACTCCGACACTGCTCTATGGCTATGGCGGGTTCCAGGTTTCGCTCAACCCTTCCTACAGCGGCAACATCGGCCGCAACTGGCTTGCTCGAGGCGGCGCATTCGTTCTCGCGAACATTCGCGGCGGAGGCGAGTTCGGTCCCGCCTGGCACCAGGCCGGCCTCACGACGCAGCGTCAGCGTGTCTTCGACGACTTCATCGCGGTTGGCGAGTCGCTGGTTTCAACAGGGCTTACCTCCTCTGATCACCTCGGGATCATGGGCGGCTCAAATGGTGGGCTGTTGATGGGGGTCATGTTGAACCAGCGCCCCGATCTTTGGAACGCGGTGGTCTGCCAGGTGCCATTGCTCGACATGTTGCGATACCACCTGTTGTTGGCGGGAGCCTCGTGGGTCGACGAGTACGGCTCACCCGACGATCCTGTCGAGCGAGCCTTCCTCGAGACCATCTCGCCGTACCACAACTTCGATCCGACGCTCCCGTACCCGACACCGCTGTTTGTGACCTCCACCAAGGACGATCGAGTCCATCCCGGCCACGCCCGCAAACTGGCCAAGTTGTTCGAAGAGGCTGATTTGGCATTTTGGTACTACGAGAACATCGACGGTGGCCACTCGGCTGCGGCCAACCAAACCGAGGCTGCAAAGCGGACCGCGCTTGAGTTCACCTATCTCTTGTCGCAGCTCTCGGGAGACTAGCTCCGAGCCGTTGTCGTTGCCTTCGGGGATCTTGGTGCTCGCGCCGCGGTCAGACGTGTGCGCTTTTGTTGACCTAGAATCGCCCCCATGCTGCATTTCGCGGTAGAAGCTGCATTCGACGATTTGTTGTGCCGGTGGCGTCACCACAACGACATTCTCAATCGTCGCGGCGCGACCTGGCGAGAGAAGGCCGAGGCGCGGGTCGAACTCGACAAGGCGCGCGACCGCATGCACAAGCTTCGCGTCGCGATGTATCCCGAAGAGGATGAACGCGACTCGATCATCGATTCGGTGTGGTGCGAAACCTTGGAGATGGTGATGCACGTTCGCTGGATGGATCGTGACGACATGCGTCCGGGCAACTTCCGCTGCGCTTGTGGGCACCTCATCCCCATCGACTGGAGTGTGGCCGGAACACCGTCTTGATGCAGGCGTCGGACGCCTGGATTGCAAGTTCTGAGTGTTCACGGTGCAAGCGGCCAGTTCCACTAAGATTGGGGGATGCCGTCCGCGAGGAACCATAAATGACTGCGGTCTTGTTGGTCCGCGTTGCTGCCGTCCTGCTTCCCAGGGGACTGTACGAGCGCTTCCTTTCGGAGTGGGTGGCTGAGGTACACGCGGTTCGAGAGAGCGACGGTGCTGGTGCTGCTTTCGCCTTCGCGGGTTCACTTCTTCCGGCAGCGGTTCGAACCACTCTTGAGGTTCGCTCAGAGAATGAAACTGCGTATGCAGAAATGGCGATTGCCGCCTTGTGTGCGCTGCCCCCGGTGCTCTTTCTCTTAGGGTTCGGTCTGTTTGAGAGCGCCTGGAGCATCGTCTTCGCGCAAACACCGAGCCTGATTGGTATTTTGCTCGTCGCCTACGGAATGTGGCGCAATGAGGGGAGACTGCTCGATACGGTCGCTCCTCGTATCGGCTTGTTCTGTGTGATGGTGGGGGCGATCAGCGGGATCATCCTCGTCGAGAACAATCCTGCATTAGCCGCGATTCGCCCTGTTGAGGTCATTCCCTCCGAAATTCCGAACGCGCTCATTCCGGTCGGCTTCTTCTTGCTAGTAGCCGCTCAATACACCGGCCGCTGGCGGCGACGCCTGCAGCTCGGGGCGCTGTGGATTCTGGCACCTGGTGCAGCCGCGGCAGTACTGGTGGGGATCATTAATGCAGTGAATAGCCCCGGTATTTCTTCTGCGTTCTTGTCGCTGATCTACGGCGTGCCGATCCTCGGGCTGGCGTGGGCGTCCTATGTGATCGCCGGTCGAGCGAACGTCTTTGCCGAAGGCGAAGAAGGCGAAGACACCGCTCTCGCCACCTGAAGGCGCCGTTTCCGCCTTGAACGTGCGGACCGAGGGTTGTCCAGCGGACCCAACCACAAGCTAGATGTCATAGGGCGCGACTAGGTTCGTTTGCACGATCCAAATTCGGATTTCCGTCTCGGTGTTTGTAGCATCAGGTGTTGACGTTTTTGGCGTGGTCTTCGGACCATCGTTGAGAATGCCAGCAATCTGAAAACAGATGCCCTGCTCCGAAAGTCGGAGCCTCGGTGAAGAACCGAGTCCACAGGGAGGTGATGCTCCACATGCGAGCGTACGAATTAATGGTCATTTTTGACGCCGACGTTGCTGATGCAACGCTCAATGGTCACTTGAAGACACTGATTACCGAAACGGTAGAAGCCCAAGGTGGATCAGTAGCCAAGGTCGACCACTGGGGAAAGCGCCGCTTTGCCTACCGGATCAACCACAAGTGGGAAGGCATCTACGTGGTGCTCGAGATCCTGCTTCCGGAGTACAAGGACCTGTCTTCACAGGATCGTGCTCTTCGACTCGCGGACGATGTAGTTCGCCACAAGATCATTCGGCTCCCAGAGTCAGAGGCCGCCAAGCGAGGCCTTCTGGGTGCCGCGAGCTCGGCATAAGGCCGGGAAAGGCACGTACACACCATGGCGTTTGATAACACCGTAACCATCGTCGGAAACCTCACCCGCGATCCAGAACTCCGTTTCACCCCGGGCGGCGCAGCAGTCGCCAACTTCGGCGTGGCATGGAACATGAAAGGCCGCGACGGTCAAGAGGACAAGGTCTCGTATTTCGACGTCACCTGTTGGCGTCAGTTGGCCGAGAACGTAAGCGACTCGCTCACGAAGGGATCTCGTGTCGTCGTATATGGCCGGCTCGACCAGCGTTCGTGGCAAAACCAGGACGGCGATAAGCGCTCGAAGGTAGAGATCGTCGCCGACGATGTCGCCCCGAGCCTGAAGTGGGCCACCGCAGAGTTGACCCGCAACGAATACAACGGCCCCGGTGCTGGGCAAGGCCAGGGCGGCGGAGGTGGGCAACAACGCCCGGTCGCGAACCAGCCTGCACCTGCCCCGCAGTACGACATGAACGAAGAGCCCTTCTAGGGCACGAACACATTTTCACCAAGGAACTACACACATGGCCAAGAAGGCACCCCCTCGTAAATCGAAACGTGACGACGGACGTCGCACAAAGAAGAAGGTCTCGGTTCTCACTACCGAGAAGGTCGACTACATCGACTACAAGGATGTGAACCTGCTCAAGCGGTTCATGTCCGACCGAGCAAAGATCCGCGCTCGCCGTGTATCTGGCAACGACACCCAGCAGCAGGCGGAGGTCGCTCGCGCGATCAAGAACGCCCGCGAGATGGCGCTGTTGCCGTACGCAACTCGTGTGACAACCCAACGCAACAACCGAGGTCGCGATCGAGATCGTGGAGACCGCGGCGATCGTGGAGATCGCGGAGACCGCGGTCCACGTGACGAGAAGAAGCCAGCAGACGCAGAGGCACCGGAGGCAGCAGAGGCAACCGAATCTGCAGAAGCCACTCCAGAAGAGGTTGCTGCGGTTGTCGAAGGAACGGAGGAGAGCTGATGGACGTCATTTTGAAACAAGACGTTGATGGCCTCGGTACCCGTGGCGACATCGTCTCGGTAGCAGACGGTTACTTCCGTAACTACTTGCTCCCACGTGGTCTTGGATACAAGGCCACGAAGGGCGCTGAAGCCGAGGCGGAGGCCATGCGCCGCTCCGCAGCCGCGAAGAATGAGGCAAACCGAGCTGAGGCCGATCAGGTTGCAGCTGCGCTCGTGCCTCAGGTGTTCACGATCGCCGCCAAGACCGATGACAGTGGCACGCTGTTCGGTTCGGTGTCGGCTGCCGACATCGCAAAGGTCGTCGAAGAGCAGTCCGGTCACACGGTTGAACGCAAGGCGTTTCAGCTTGACGGTTCGCTCAAGACGCTTGGTCAACACATGGTGATGACGAAGATCCACTCGCAGGTGGAGTTTCCCGTGACCGTAGAAATCGTCGCTGAAGAAGACTGATCTCGTCTATCTCGAGAAACGCAATGAACGGCCGGCCCGCATGGGTCGGCCGTTTGTCGTTTTTGGGACATCAACAAAGTTTTCGGGTGCTGCGGAGATCTTCCAGGCGGGTTTACAGCGACTAGTTGGCGATACTTGTGGACAGTCCGCAGCCCTGATTTTCCCACGATTATTTGTACTTTTGTCCGATCGGCGGGCGCTGAATCCACACGTCATCCACAGTCTGAATCCAGATTGGGGAGTACCTCAGGGGTTGTCCACCGAACTTCCCCTGCTTGTCCACTAGCGACTCACAGCCGATCACGGGCAAGGTGGTTGAGTCTCAAGCTTCATGACGACCCTGGCTATCGCCGAAGACTGTCACAGGCCATGGGCACACTAGATATATCGGGCGTCTCGACGTCCTGATACGTTCCACGAAGGAATCCCACATGTCTGACTTTCTCGACGAGCTGCCACCGCCGTTTGACGACGGTCCAGCCCGAACCATCGAGGCGAAGACAGGACGCACCCCACCACACAACATCCAAGTCGAACAGTCGCTCTTAGGTGTCATGTTGTTGTCGCGCGATGCGATTGCAAGTGCGTTAGAGGTCGTCGAAGCCGGGCACTTCTATCGGCCCGCTCACCAGCACATCTTCGATGCCATCACCACGCTCTACGGAGCTGGCGATGAAGCCGACGTCGTGACCGTTGGCGATCTGCTCGATCGCAATGACCTGCTCCAGGGGATGGGCGGGCCAGCCATGCTGCTCGACCTCCAGGCACAGGCTCCAGCGGTCACCGGCGCCAAGAAATATGCCGAGATCGTTCGAGAAAATGCGACGCTTCGGCGTCTCATCAGTGTGGGCAACGAGATCGCCGAAATCGCCTACGACCGACCCGAAGACGTGGTCAAGGCGGTCGACCAGGCCGAGCACATGATGTTCGAGGTCGCCCAAGGTCGCGCGAGCGACACTATGGCCGATATGCGCACGATGATCGAGCAGAGCCTCGACCGACTCGAAATGCTCTATGAGCGAGGTGAGGGCATCACCGGTACCCCAACGGGCTTCGTCGATCTCGACGACCTGCTTTCGGGCATGCAACCCAATGCGCTGTATGTGATCGGTGCCCGCCCGGCGATGGGCAAGACGAGTTTCGCCTTGAACATCGCCTCCCACGCCGCCGTCGAAGGAAACAAGCCGGTCCTCATCTTCTCGTTGGAGATGGGCCAGCTTGAGCTATCGCAACGCATGTTGTGCTCGGAGTCTCGGGTCGACTCAAAGAACATGCGTGATGGGCGCTTGGACGAGTCCGACTGGACCAAGATCAGCCATGGTGTGGCTCGTTTGTCCGAAGCACCGATCTGGATCGACGACAACCCGGCGCTGACGGTGATGGACATCCGTGGTCGGGCGCGTCGCCTGAAGTCACAGGTCGGCGATTTGGGATTGATTGTGGTCGACTACATCCAGCTGATGACCGGCCGGTCCGGAGCCGAGAGTCGCCAGGTCGAGATCTCGGAGATCTCTCGTAATCTCAAGGTGCTTGCTCGTGAGCTCGAGGTTCCGGTGGTGGGCTTGTCGCAGCTATCGAGAAGCCTCGAGTCTCGCCAGGACAAGCGGCCAATGTTGGCTGACCTTCGTGAGTCGGGCGCGATTGAGCAGGACGCCGACGTTGTCATGTTCTTGTACCGCGACGAGGTCTACAACCCCGAGAGCCAAGACCAGGGCATCGCTGAGGTCATCATCGCCAAGCACCGCAACGGCCCAACCGACACCATCCGCCTGGCCTTCCTCCCCCAATACACCCGCTTCGCCAACATGGCCCGCAACCCCGCCGCTCAAGCGATGTAGTTAGGCCCCCTCCCTCCCCGTCGCGGTTACAGGCCGGCGACGGTGCGAACGGTGTCGCCGAAGAGTATGAGTGCTCCGAGAGCGAAGGTCATGAATGTTTGCCATCCAAAGCGCGAGTCGAGTTTGTCTCGCAGCTCTTTGATGGCAGCGTCGGTTCTATCGAAGCGTCGGTCCATCTGTTCAAAGCGCCGCTCTACTTCTTCGAATCGCCGGTCTACCTGCTCGAATCGCCGGTCTACCTGGTCGAATCGCCGGTCGATGTCGCCTGCGAGGGCATCGAGGCGGTAGTCGACGGCGTCAATGCGGGCCTCTACGCCGGTGAATCGTTCTCCGTAGGAGCCGATGGCGTTGGCGGTTTGCATGTGATCGAGGTTAACACGAGCGAGTTTTGCCTCGAATTCGTTGCGGATGAGGTCGAGGTCTTGTTGGTTGATTGACATGGCGTCGTGCCGTTCGGG
>CAZLWE010000004.1:0-99031 GCA_964562985.1 uncultured Acidimicrobiales bacterium | reverse complement strand
GCCGTGATCGGCGACGTTGAGGGCCAGGTTCTGGCCCATCACGGCGAGTCCGATTAGTCCGACGTGAGCGAGGTCGTCATTCGAGGCCATGGTTCTATCTCTTCTGGTCTGAGCGCCAATGGAGCTGACGCCTCGAAGATCGTATCCGGATCGCGTGACCATAGTTAACGTGGCCTAGAGCTCGTGGGTTACAACGCTGCCGTGTTCTCGGCTTGTCCCGCAAACCAGTCGAAATGGGACACGAAAATTGATTCCGTGTCCCCAAAAGACTTCGATCTACTGGCGAAATGGCGGCGTTGTCGTTGCCTGTTGATAGCCAACCTGCAGACATGCACTATCCGGTTGAAGATGCAAATATCAACATATCTTGATATTTACATGCCTTCAGACGATAATACCCGTATGGAGGATCTTCTCGAACGCCTAAAGGCGGTTGCCGAACCCACGCGACTACGTATCGTCGTCGCGCTTGAATCGTGCGAACTCACGGTCTCTGAGATCTGTACGGTTCTCGGGCAGACACAGCCGCGAGTTTCTCGCCATCTCAAGCTGCTCACCGACGCTGGGTTGCTCCAACGACACGCCGAGGGCACGAGTGCCTACTACGGCATCCGATCGTACGTTTCGCAGAACGATTTGCTCGGCGCCATCGCTCCGATGATCGACCGATCGCTGCCCGTCTTCGAGCGAGACCAGATTCGTCTCGAAGAGGTCCGCGAGGGTCGAGCACAACGTGCGGCGGAGTACTTCGCCGAAGTGGCCGAGCAATGGGACCAACTTCGCGAGCTTCACACACCGATCGCTGCCGTAGAGGCTGCCATGTTGGACGCGATCGCCGAGCCTCAGGTCGGGACGCTTCTCGATATCGGAACTGGCACCGGACGGGTGCTCGAACTTTTCGCCGACCGGATCGACAAAGGCCTGGGCGTAGATAGCAGTCGCCAGATGCTCAACGTCGCCCGCGCCCGCCTCGATGACGATCAACTGAGCCACTGCTCAGTGCGTCACCGCGACATCTTCGATCTCGATGTCGAAGCGAACTCCCAAGATGTTGTCGTCTTGCACCACGTGCTCCACTTTCTCTCCGATCCAGCGAGTGCTCTCGCCGTATCAGAACGAGTTCTCGCCCCGGGCGGCACCCTTCTGGTTGTCGACTATGCCGCGCACGGGCTCGAGCTATTGCGAAGCGAACATGCGCACTCGCATCTCGGATTCACCGACGCCGAGGTCACCGCCTGGTGCCAATCGCTCGGTCTCCTCCCGTCCGTTCCCCAGCATTTTCTTCCTCCGGAGCAATCTCCAGAGGACGCACTGACCGTAACGCTTTGGGCTGCGCACAAGCCCAACTCCGAATCTGTTGATTACTCCGACCCAGAACTTGAGGTTGCCCAATGAGCTCGCTAATCGAAAATGCGGCCGAACGGCTCGAACGTCGTGTCGCGCCGACATCACCGATCAGGAAGGACATCAACGTCTCGTTTGAGTTCTTCCCACCGGCGACCCCCAAGGGACTCATCTCCCTCGAGAACAGCGCCCAGGAGTTGGGTTCGTTTGACCCTCGCTTCGTCAGCGTGACCTACGGAGCGGGAGGATCAGCGCAGGACAAGACGCTCGCTGCCCTCGACCAGCTCAACCAGATTGGTGGGCTCACCGTTGCCGGTCACCTCACCTGTGTGGCTGCATCGAAGGGTCGTGTAAACGAGGTCATCGATGAATACAAGGAACGAGACGTCACTCGTATCGTCGCCCTCCGAGGCGATGCCCCCGAAGATGCGAAGGGTTGCAACCCGGACGGTTCACATCCTGACGGATTCTGCAGCGCCGCCGACCTGGTCGAAGGGATTCGGTCACGTCCAGACGGCGCGCTGTTCGACATCTCCGTCGCCGCATACCCCGAAGTTCACCCGAAGGCGAAGTCGCCCAAGGCCGACATGGACAACCTCAAGCGCAAGTTCGATGCTGGTGCCGACCGAGCACTGACACAGTTCTTCTTCGACACCGACGCATTCCTCCGCTTCCTCGACGACGCTCGCCGTGCAGGCATTACCGCGCCGATCGTGCCCGGCATCATGCCGGTTACCAATTTCGCCGGGGCCTGCCGATTCAGCGAGCGATGCGGCACCGACGTGCCGAAGTGGATGCGAGACTTTTTTGAGGGTCTCGACGAAGCTCCCGAGATCCGTGAACTCGTCGCCGCAACGGTCGCCGCGGAGCAGTGCAAGCGTTTGGCCGAACATGGCGTACGCGATTTCCACTTTTACACGATGAACAAGCCGAATCTCACCGCTGCGACCTGTCGCATCCTTGGGATCAGCCCAAACATCTCCACCTCGCAAGCTGAAAGCCAGGCATCATGACCGATCGCGCTAGGCGTCTTGAGACGTTGCGCCAACATCTCGCCGAGCGTGTGCTCGTATTCGACGGCGCGATGGGAACAAGCATCCAGAACAAGGGCCTTGACGAGGTCGACTTCCGAAACGATGCCCTCGTCGACCATCCGGTCGAACTCAAAGGCAACAACGACCTCTTGTCGATCACTCGTCCAGACATCATCGCCGATATCCATCGTTCGTTCGCGAACGCTGGCGCAGATCTGATCACGACCAACACGTTCAATTCGACTACGACGAGCCAGGCCGATTACGACCTCGAGTTCTTGGCTCGCGACCTCAACGTTGCCGGTGCGCGGATCGCCCGTGAGGTAGCCGACGAAACCTCGACTCCTGAGCGCCCTCGTTGGGTAGTCGGTGTGCTCGGCCCGACCAGCAAGACCTGCAGCATCAGCCCAGACGTCAACGACCCGTCTCGCCGCGACGTGACATTCGATGAGTTACGCGACGCGTATACCGAAGCCCTCGATGGATTGATCGAGGGTGGCGCCGACGTGGTCATGATCGAAACGATCTTCGACACGCTCAACGCCAAGGCCGCGATCTTCGCGATCATGGCCTATCGCGAAGAACGCGATCTCGACATTCCGATCATGATTTCGGGAACCATCACCGACCTCTCCGGACGTACGCTCTCTGGCCAGACGGTCGAGGCCTTCTGGAACTCGGTGCGTCATGCGGAGCCACTCTCGGTTGGCCTCAATTGTGCGCTAGGGGCGAAGGACCTCAAGGGCTACGTCGCTGAACTGTCGCGAGTCGCCGACACGTTCGTATCGACCCACCCGAATGCGGGTCTGCCAAACGAACTGGGCGAGTACGACGAGTCGGCTGCAGACATGGCAGCGGTCGTTGGAGAGATGCTCGACGCAGGCACGGCGAACATCGTCGGCGGCTGTTGTGGCACGGTCGATGAGCACATCGAAGCGATCAGCGCGATCGCCGATGCCGCTACCCCCCGCCCGATTCCGCAACGCCCAAAAGCCACCCGCCTCTCGGGGCTCGAACCGATGCTGATCGACGGCGACTCGCTCCTCGTAAACGTGGGAGAGCGCACCAACGTCACCGGCTCGGCCAAATTCGCTCGCCTCATCAAAGAGGACGACTTCGACACCGCTGTCTCTGTCGCACGCGACCAGGTCGACAACGGCGCACAGGTCATCGACGTCAACATGGACGAGGGCATGCTCGACTCCGAAGCGGCGATGGTGCACTACCTGAACCTCATTACCACCGAGCCCGATATCACCAAGGTTCCGGTCATGATCGACTCCTCCAAGTGGAGCGTCATTGAGGCCGGCCTGAAGTGTGTGCAGGGCAAATCGATCGTGAACTCGATCAGCATGAAGGAAGGCGAGGAGCAATTCCTCGAACAAGCCCGCCTCGCCCGCCGCTACGGCGCAGCCGTCGTCGTGATGGCATTCGACGAGACCGGCCAAGCGGAAACCTTCGATCAGAAGGTCTCGATCTGTCAGCGGGCCTATGACCTGCTCGTCGACGAGGTCAACTTCCCGCCCGAAGACATCATCTTCGACCCGAACATCTTCGCGGTCGCAACCGGCATCGAAGAACACGCCCGTTATGGCATCGACTTCATCGACGCCGCACGCGAGATCAAGAAGCGGATGCCGCTGGTCAACATCTCTGGCGGATTGAGCAACCTGTCGTTCTCCTTCCGAGGCAACAACCCACTTCGAGAGTCGATCCACACGGTCTTCCTGTACCACGCGGTCAAGGCCGGGCTCACGATGGCGATCGTCAACGCCGGTCGTCTTCCCGTCTACGAAGACGTTCCCGAAGATCTCCGTGAGCGCATCGAAGACGTCCTCTTCAACCGTCGCGAGGATGCCACCGAGCGGCTCATCGAAGTAGCGAGCGACGCGCAGTCATCGGCCAAGGCAAAGGCAATCGATCTGACCTGGCGCGAAGGCACCGTCGAAGAACGACTCATTCACGCATTGGTTCAGGGTCTCGATGAGTACGTCGTCGACGACGCGGAAGAAGCCCGCCAGGCTGCGGAGAAGACGCTGCACGTCATTGAAGGCCCGCTTATGGACGGCATGAACGTCGTCGGCGACCTGTTCGGTGCCGGAAAGATGTTCCTCCCGCAGGTTGTCAAGAGCGCACGAGTCATGAAGAAGGCCGTTGCCCATCTTGAGCCGTTCATGGCCGAAGAGGGTGGCGAAGCCCGCAGCGCCGGCAAGGTGCTGATGGCGACAGCGAAGGGCGATGTTCACGACATTGGCAAGAACATCGTCGGCGTGGTGCTTGGTTGCAACAACTACGAGGTCGTCGACCTCGGCGTTATGGTGCCGCCAGAACAGATCCTGCGAACTGCAATGGAAGAAAAGGTCGATGTCATCGGTGTCTCTGGCCTGATCACGCCGAGCCTGGACGAGATGGTCCGAGTCGCAACCGACATGGAAGCAGAGGGCTTTGATATTCCGCTTCTGATCGGTGGAGCGACAACCAGTCGTGTCCACACCGCGGTCAAGATCGCACCGACCTACTCCGGTGCCACCGTGTACGTACCCGACGCCTCTCGCGCGGTGGGTGTGGTGAGTGAGCTTCTCGGTGAAGACGTCGAGACCTACACGGCCGACATCCGCGACGAGTACGAGACCGTCCGCGCAAACCGAGCCAAAGGATCGCTGCCGGGTGTGGCACTCGAGGACGCTCGCGAGAATCGCGCCCCGATCAATTGGGCCGAGTTCTCGCCGGTCGAGCCGTCGTTTACCGGCGTGCGCACGATCGAGGGCATCAGTCTCGAAACGCTGCGCGGTTTCATCGACTGGACGCCGTTCTTCCGTTCATGGGACCTCGCTGGTGGCTTCCCGCGGATCCTCGATGACGAGGTAGTAGGCGAGGCTGCTCGAGAGCTCTACGACGACGCGCAGCAGATGCTCGATCAGATGATCGCCGAGGATTGGATCGATGCCCGCGCCGTGATTGGCTTCTGGCATGCCAGCGCCGTTGGCGACGACATCGAACTCTTCGCCGACGCAAGTCGCTCCGACAAGCGGGCCACGCTGCACACCCTGCGCCAGCAGGTCAAGCACGGCGACGACCGGCCAAACTTTGCGCTGGCCGACTTCATCGCCCCAACGACGTCCGGTTTGAAGGACTACATCGGTGCGTTCGCGGTGACAACGGGAACCTACGTCGAAGAGATCGCGGCGAAGTTCGAAGCCGACAACGACGACTATCGAGCCATCATGGTTAAGTCTCTCGCCGATCGCTTCGCCGAGGCTGGGGCTGAGTATCTGCACCATCTCGTGCGTACCGACCTGTGGGGCTACTCCGAAGAGGAGTTCTCCAACGATGAGCTCATCAAGGAGCGCTACCAGGGCATCCGCCCAGCACCCGGCTACCCGGCGTGCCCGGATCACACCGAGAAGCGAACCATCTTCGAGTTGCTCGGTGCGCCCGAAGCAATCGGGTTGGAGCTCACCGAGTCGTGTGCGATGACACCGGCTGCTGCGGTTAGTGGGCTGTACTTCGCTCACCCGGAGAGTCGATACTTCGGCGTACGCCGGGTCGACCCAGATCAACTCGCCGACTACGCCGATCGCAAGGGCATGGACATCAAAGAAGCGCAACGCTGGCTTGCGCCGGTGTATCGCCCAACCGAGTAGGTCAGGCCAGACAACTATTCGACAGAGGCGTATCGCGCTGGAAGAATTGGGAGCGATGTCTGATTCACGACCACCGTTTCCACCTTTCGACGAAGAAGCTGCCTGGAAGAAGGTGCTCGGCGCCGAGGCAGCGTGGAACACGCGCGACCCCGACAAGGTGGCTGGCGCGTATTCGGTCGACAGCGAATGGCGCAACCGTGACGTGTTCTTGAAAGGTCGCGAGGAGATTCGAGACTTTTTGGCGCAGAAGTGGGCTCGCGAACTCGACTACGCCTTGCGCAAAGACTTGTGGGCGTTCCGGGACAACCGCATCGCGGTGCGATTCCAATACGAGTCGCTCGACGAGAACGGCCAGTGGTGGCGATCCTATGGCAACGAGAACTGGGAGTTCGACGAACAGGGCTTGATGCGACGCCGAGAGGCGTCGATCAACGACGTCGCGATCGACGAATCCGAGAAGCGGCTGTTCGGTCCTCGTGAAGACGGCGACACCAGCGGCATTCCGCTGCAGTAAAAGGGGCTCTGATGCTGTTCGCACGTGGCGTGCTGCGCATGCCAGCCATTTGGCAAGCGTGGATTGGGGTGCTCGTCCTAGTGAATTTCGTCGGACCGCTCTTCTTCCTCTCCGAATCTGCGGCCATCGTCACGCTGGTCGCCATGATCACCGGCGGTCTCGTCGGTGAAGCCCTCACCCAAGTGCAGGGGTTCACCAAGCTCCTCGGATTAATGCACGGGTCATGGGTTCCCATGTTCGTGTTCCAGTTGATCGTGCTGTTCGACGACGAACCCACGGGGGCCTTCCAAACTTGGCTTATCGCAAGTGTCATCGTCAGCGGCATCTCGTTGGTGATTGACGTCGCCGATGTCGCTGCGTACCTGCGAGGCGAACGGACCGATCTGCTGAGCGACATTCGCCAGACCCAGTAGGGCCACGCCATGGCTGAACTTCAGATGATCTCGGGATCGACATCATCGCCAAGCGGCCACAACCCAGCTCAGGCGAGCCTACGCCCACGTATCATTGGGAGGTGAGCAAAGCCCCGAGCTACATACCGGTCACGGCGGCGATTGCCGCCGACCCAGATGAGCCATTCCAGCCAGAGGCGGTGGAACTCCGGGAGCCTGGCCGCCATGAGTTACTCATCCGCGTTGTAGCGACCGGCATTTGCCATACCGACGTGATGACCAAGTCGAAGGGGCTCTGTGAATTCCCGATCGTGCTGGGCCACGAAGGCGTCGGCATCGTCGAAGACCGGGGCGAAAGCGTCACCGAGTTTGAGGTCGGCGATCACGTAATCATGACCTATGACTTCTGTGGCGACTGCGCTCATTGCGATGCGGGCAAGCCGTCGTACTGCGTCGACCATGGGTCGTTGAACTTCTCTGGAACCCGCCCCGACGGCGAACGGACGCATCGCAGCCACCATGCCCAAGAGCCCGATATCCACGGGTCGTTCTTTCAGCAATCGTCGTTTGCGACACTCGCGTTGGCACATGAGTCGAACCTGGTGAAGGTTGACTCGGATATACCACTCGCAATGCTTGCGCCGCTCGCATGTGGAGTGCAGACCGGAGCGGGCACGGTAATGAACACCCTCGAGGTTGACGCCGGGAGCAGCTTGGCCGTCTTTGGCTGCGGCTGTGTGGGGTTGTCGGCGATCATGGCCGCGAAGGTCGAGGGCGTCGAGCGCATCGTGGCCATCGACCTCAACAAGAAGCGGCTCGAGATGGCGGAGAACCTTGGTGCGACCCACACATTCAACCCGAAGGACTTCACCGACGGAGCGGCACTACTCGAAGCCATAGCCGAAGCGGTGCCTGGTGGGTGCAACTACGCCATCGATACCACCGGCGTTCCGGCTGTGTTGCGCCAAGCCTTCGATAGCTGTGGTCCTCGCGGGGTCACAGCCATGATCGCCCCCGGTGTCCCCGGTACTGAGGTCACCGTCGAGATGATGGGCCTGCTTCCGGGCAAGTCGCTGCGCGGCGTGATCCAGGGAGACTCCGTCTCCAAGACCTTCATCCCAAAGCTCATCGACCTCTGGCAACAAGGGGAGTTCCCGTTCGACGAACTGGTCACCATCTTCGATGGGATCGAGTCGATTGACGACGCCGTCAATGAGATGAGCGCGGGCAAAGTAATCAAGCCAGTGGTCGTGATCGACCCATCACGAGGAGGTATCGAATGACGCTGATCGAATCTGCTCGAGTGGCGTGGATTAACGGCGGGGCGATCGAGGGCAGCGCAACATTCCCCGTGCTGAACCCGGTTACGGGTAAGGCCGTGGCCGAACCCGTCGACGCCGACACCAACCTGATCAACGCAGCGATCGATGCTGGCGCCGCCGCGTTCTCGGCGTGGTCGCAGACGGCTCCTTCGGATCGGGCCGCGCTACTGCGTGCGTGGGCCGACCTCATCGATGCCCACACGA
The DNA here is from genome assembly GCA_964562985.1 of uncultured Acidimicrobiales bacterium. Classification (GTDB taxonomy): domain Bacteria; phylum Actinomycetota; class Acidimicrobiia; order Acidimicrobiales; family SHLQ01; genus SHLQ01. Next base: position 90,577 of record CAZLWE010000004.1, on the reverse strand, counting down.
CCGAGATCGCCGAGATCACGACCACCGAGGGCGGCAAGTTGTTCCGCGAAGCCCGTGGCGAAGTCGGGGCCGGAACCGCAGCGATTCGCTGGAGCGCGCAACTCGCCGAACAGGCGGGGGAGATGGACCTCGGGGAACCATCACCAACGCGTCGCCATTTCATGACCAAGCAACCCGTGGGCGTGGTCGCGTGTATCACGCCGTGGAACTTCCCGATAGCGGCCGTTCTCGTGAAGGTCGGTGCGGCAGTAGCTGCTGGCTGCACGGTCGTGGTGAAGCCTTCGGAGGAGACACCCTTGGTGGCGTCCGCGCTCGCACAGCTAGCGACTGACGCTGGGCTCCCACCCGGCGTCATCAACGTCGTCGCCACGTCGACTCCATCATTGTTCGGCGACGCGATCGCCGCCCGCAAGGAGGTCCGAGCCGTGTCGTTCACCGGCTCGACCAAGGTTGGCAAGCACCTGTACGAACAATGCTCGGGAACCGTAAAGCGGCTGTCACTTGAACTCGGGGGCAACGCGCCGTTCATTGTGTTCGCCGATGCTGATATCGAGCGGGCCGCTAACGATGCAGTGAACGCCCGGTTCTACAACACCGGCCAGATTTGTGTTGGCGCTAACCGCTTCTTCGTGCACGACGACATTTATGACAAGTTCGCCGATGTGTTCGCGGCCAAGGTCGCAGCACTGAACGTTGGCGACGTTATGGCCGAAGACGCCGACATCGGCCCGCTCATCAACCGGCGGGCCAAAGACCACTTCAGTTCATTGCTCGCCGACGCAACCGCCAAGGGCGCAAACGTCGCAACGGGTGGAGAGCACGCCGATGCCGAGAGCCTGTTCGTCGAACCGACGGTGCTCACCGACGCGACGGCTGACATGGACGCATACCGCAAAGAGATCTTCGGGCCGATGGCCTTGCTCTACCGGTTCGACGACAACGACGAGGTTGTCGACCAAGCCAACGACACCGACGCTGGCCTCGCCGCCTACGCCTACAGCGAGGACCACGCCTTCCTCGCCGGAGTAGGCGCCCAGCTGGAGGCTGGAGTGGTCGGCTTGAACACCACACAGATCTTCGCCAGCGAACTTCCGTTCGGTGGAGTCAAGGAGTCGGGCATTGGGCGCGAGTGGGGGAGCGACTGCCTCGACGAGTTTCTTGAGATCAAGAGTGTCGCATTTGAAACCGGAGCATCATCGTGACCGCAACCGACATGCGAACACCTCGGGACGCCTGGGAACACATGACGGAGATCTCGGCCGATGCCGATGTGCGCAACTTCACCCAAGTGCTCGACATGAGCGACTACACCGTCGAGACCGACCTGTTCCCACTCGACGTCCTTGATGCCTATAGCGCTTGGAACCTCGGTGCCGAGTTGTCAGACGGTCAACGCTCACACTTCAACGAGGAGCGTGGCGGTGGTCAGGGGGACTACCGCGATGGCATGCCCGACAAGATCGCGAACGTGGTCGATTGCCTCAACCGATTCCCCGAATCCAAGCGAGCTGTCATCACCATCTCGAACTACCCCGACGCGAACCACGAGAGCGACGAGATGGCCAAGTGCATGCGTGAGCTGCACTTCAATCTCGACGGCGGCACCCTCAATGCGTCGGTGTTCTTCCGCGCTCAGGCGGCATCGATCTTTCCGAAAAACATCCACTTCATCGGGGTTCTGATGGATGAGATCGCTAGCCGGCTCGACGCCAAGCCAGCCGTGGGGTCACTGCACTATCTCACCAGCATCCTGGTCGGCGATCGCACGTAGCTTCCTTCCCCGCTTGCCGAGACGCTGCGTGAAAAGGATTTTGTCGACCCATTCGAGCTGATCCCGAGCGGGCACAAGAGCTCGCAGACGAGGTCGCCCTAGCCAACGCTGGCCAACTTGAGCTCGACGCAAACGAAGATGTCACCTTGGCGGTGGTGTACGAGTTCGCAAGCTCGGCCGACGGAACAGAGCTGGATGATTCCAACGGACGATCTCTTCGCATTCGAAGAAGAAGGCCGCAACCCAACCGCAGCGGAGATCCAGGCCATCGACGACTTCTTCGAGAACGCAGACAGCTCTGATCTGGTGCGAGTAGAGGTCGCTGAACCTGAAGCGCCGGTGGTCTAACGAACTGGAAGTGAGCCGGCCCGGCTACCGCGTCGTGAGGTAGTCGGGGCCGAGTTCGCCAACTGCGTTTGCACCGACAAGAGCCATCGTGCGCTCGACCTCGCTCGTGAGGAACCCGAGTGCTTTGTCGACGCCCCGTTCGCCTGCTGCGCCCAGACCGTAGAGGTAGGCGCGGCCGACCATGCATGCGGTGGCGCCGAGGCAGAGCGCCTTGACGATGTCGGCCCCTCGTCGGATGCCGCCGTCGCAGAGGATCTGGGTGCGGCCCGCCGCGATGTCGACAGCCTCGGGTACGAGTTCGATAGGCGATGGAGCGTCGTCGAGTTGACGGCCACCATGGTTCGATAGTGCAACTGCGTCGATCCCGAGCTTCGCAGCCACGTCCACATCGGCGACGTCTTGGACGCCCTTGATGACGATCGGGCCGTCCCAGATAGTGTGGAACCATTCGATGTCGTCCCACGAAAGCGACGGGTCGAGTTGGTTCTTGACGTAGTCGGCCAGGCCGACAGCATCGGTGCCGTCCTTGCCGCCCGTGCCCGACACATTCGCGAAGAGGATCGGCTCGCTCTGCACAAAATCGAGTGTCCACTGCGGATGTAAGATGCCATCGACGATGGTGTCGAGCCCGATCTTGGGTGGCAGCGTGAAGCCGCGACGGACGTCTCGTTCTCGGCGACCGAGGGTCGCGAAGTCGACCGTGATGCAAATGGCGTCGTATCCGGCGGCTTGGGCGCGTCCGACCATTTCTTTGACGATGCCGCGGTCTTTCCAGACGTACACCTGAAACCACTTCGAACCATCGCTGACGGCGGCCACTTCTTCGATCGATCGGGTTGCCATGGACGACAGTGAGTAGGGCAGGCCGATGCGTTGAGCCGACCGGGCTACGGCCAACTCGCCCTGGGAATCGGCGATCCGTGAGAAGCCGGTGGGGGAAAGTACGAGGGGATGGGGGATGCGCTTCCCGAGCAGTTCGACGCTTGTGTCGAGCTCGGTCATATCTCGTAGGACCCGCGGCCGGAAGCTCCATCGATCGAAGTCGGCGGTGTTGCGGCTCAGACTCTTCTCGTCCTCGGCGCCTCCGTCGATGTAGTCGAACACGCCGCCTGGCAAACGACGTTTCGCCATCGCACGGAGGTCGTCGATGTTTGCCGCGCGGTCGAGCTTTGCTCCTGTGCGGTCCAACGTGAGCTCACGAAACTGAATGGTTGAACGTAGGTTCTCGAGCACTGAAATCCCTCGCCTAGCTATGACCATCCGGTCTACTTCATTCGGATAGCCAACGAGAACTGCGGAACCGCACTGTGCTGGGCTAGAGAACGGGCAACGGTGAAGAGGCTTCGGACTCGCTCAACGCTCGGAACAACGTCCGCACCATGGTCGTGTTCCCGAAACGTCGGCGTCCGATCTCCGCACCGCACGCAATGACGAGTGCCTCTGCGCCTTCGGTGATGGAGAAGCGTTCGGCTCCGATCGATCGGGCAAGATCGTCAAGGTGAACGACCTGCTCAAGAATTCGGGTCTCCAGGTAGTCGTCGAGCGACATGACGTTGTCGCCGTACACGGTGACCAGACGGTCCTCGGGTTCGGTGGCGAGTCGTCCCTGCATCTCGACGATCCGCCCCCGGAGTTGGCTGAGCACACCTTCGGCTCCCGCCTGTGCCCCTTCGGCCCCGCGCTGGCGGATGCCCTCGTGTAGCTCTGGGGTCGCTGCATCGAGGAGCTTGGCGAAATAGTCGGCAGCCGAATCGAAGTCGACCATGCCCGTTGGCGTGCCTTGATCTAAGTAATCCAAGGCCACCCAACACCCACGGCCAACATGTGCTGCCACCGAACCGATGGTCTGTTCCTCAAGTATCGACGGCTCATTCCACGTCTCGGCTATTCGCGGGTCTGCAAGCGCCGTCGCAACGTTGGCACACGTTGCCAGAAAGAGAGTCCTTGTCGAGTTCATCCTTGCACTGTAGTTAGATCGACAGTGCCTCATCTTTCAGAGCGAGCGTCGAGAGTGCAGCCGCCGCAGGGAGTATGGCAAGCACGCCGATGGCGACCGGCAACGAGGCCGATGCCTCGATAACGGTGAGGAGCGTGCCACCGATGCCGCCGCCGAGAAAGAATACGACCATGAAGACGGCGAGCGCGGCGCCGCGTTCGTCGACCGGGGTGGCGGTGGTGAGCATCCCGAGCAGTGCGGCTTGGCCGACGCTGAACGAGATGGCGACGAACACAAACGAAATCGACAGCCCGATCGGCTGCGACGCGAACACCGCCGCGATCAATAGGCCAGCTGCGGCTACGAACAGTCCATAGCCCGCGATCTGCTTGGCCGACATTCGTTGTCGCAGCTTCACGGCGACCGGCCCCATGAGCACTCCGACGGCGGCCGCTGGGAGAACCCACAGCCCGATCTCAATTCGGCTGGCCCCAAGCTCTTCAGTGAAGATGGCTGGCACCGCAATGAGCAGCGAGAAGAAGCAGGCGGGGATTGTGGAGGCGGCCACCGAGATACGCCAGGTTGAGGATCGTCTCAGAACACCTCGTGGGATGAACGGAGTGAGGCCTCGTCGAGGACCAGCGAGCGAGGCCACTAGTCCGAATACCGAGAGTCCGATGCCGATGATGCCGACCACCGGATTCGCTCCGAGTTGCAGTACCAAGTTGAGGCCGACGGCAATCGAGGAGATGCCAACGGCACCGGGGATGTCCAGTCCGCCGAGCCCGCGGGTGCCGTCAAAGGCAAGGTTGCGGACCGGTCGGAGGAACAAGAGTGCGAGGGCCGGCATGGCAAGTACCGCCCGCCAGCTCGCGATGTCGGCCACGACCGCTCCCAAGAGCAAGCCGCCCGCTGCCAGTGCAGCGAGTCCCGCCATTCTCGTTAGGGCTCCTGGCCGATCGGGTTCGTCTAGACGGCCGGCGATAATCACCGGCCCAAGAACCGGTACCGCACCAGCGCCCGCTCCGACGATTCCTCTGGCGATGATGAGCAGCGCCGGTGTGGGGGCGAGCGCTGAGAAGATCGCTCCTACCGCCATGATGCCAAGGCCGACCGTCATTGGTGTTCGCGGCCCGACGAGGTCGGCGATCCGGCCATAGATCGGCGCGCTCGCAGCGAGGCCGACGACGAAGGCGGTAATCACCCATGCGCCAGTGGCTAACGAAAGGCCGAACTCATCTCGGATAGTTGGCACGACGACTGCTGTGGCCGACGACGCCAATCCGACGATGCCGTAGGTGAGCCCCAAAACCGTTCCGACGCGTGAGGACGTGGGTTCTTCGCCGGAGAATTCAGCAGCGTGGTTTGTAGATGCGGGGGTAGCGGTCACGAATGCGCAGCCCGGTTAGTCATAGACACAGGTGAACAGGGAACACCGTGTAGAAGCGCAGTATTCGTTCGGAGTCGTTGTTGGCCTTTGGCCTCGGTCCGTGACGGCTTAGGGTCGGCGGAGCATCCAGCGCCGTAGCCAGAGCTTTCGTGCGCCGACGGCGCCTCCGATGGTTGTCGCGATTACCATGGGCGCTCCCAGGGTCAGTGCAATAGCGGCGGCGCCTACGCCGGCAAGCGTTGCTGTTGCCGCGTGCCCAAGGGCTACCTCTCGCTCCATTGCCCACGCCACATCACGGCCGGCCGCCAGCACGAGCCCGGCGCAGGTCATGGGGACAGCGAATGGGATGAGGCCTAGGGCCACCGTGATGCCGGCGGTGATTGCTGCGGTCCCCATGAGATAGGTGATGACCGGGGCTCGTCGGAAGTCGGGTGCACAATCGAATCCGGTGACTGGTGGCGCTGCGGCAACGATGTGGCGGCGGTTGTAGGTGATGAGCCAGTACATAGCCTCGAGGGTGGCTCGGACCGGTCGCGTCCGGCCGAGCCGCTCGACCACAGGGAGGTTCTTGCCAACGACTGCAAGGATGCCGTCGAGTCCGTAACGAACCGCGCCGGTCTTCGGGTCGCGGAGCGGGATGAAGTGGCGAGTACGGTCGAGATCGAGATCGGCAAGCGTCGTGTCGTCGACGGTGCTGAACCCGGCCCGGTCGGCCCAGCCCAAACCGGTGAAGATGCTCGTGTATCCCTTGCACATTGGGCAGCCGTCGTCGTAGAGAAACTGCGCCTCGGGGGTTGGAGGGGTGGTCGTGGTCATCACTACTCCTTTTGAATAGTTGAGCAAGTGCTTAATCTTGAGCATACGCTCAAATATCGACATCGTCAAGAGCTGCTGTCCACATGAACAATGGCGCTAAGGCGCTCCGGCTTTTGACTTATGGGTGGCAGCTAGCGCAGCTGGTGCCTCAGGCGGTTGCCGAGCGCGTCTACAGCGATGGCGGCGATCGTCAACACGACGATCACACCGGTCACGGCGGAGAAATCCCGAGCCACGAGGTGGTCGTTGAGCAGTTGGCCGAGTCCGCCGGCACCGACGACGCCAACCACAACCGTTTCGCGTACGATCACCTCGAACCGATAGACGCTCAGCGCGATGAGACGTGGCGATACCGCGGGGATCGAACCGTAAAGCAGCGCGCTGAGGCGGCTCGACCCCGTGGCGAGAAGTTGGTCGGTTGGTGCGGTGTCGGTGTCTTCGATCGCCTCAGCGAAGAGCCGTCCGATGACGCCGAGGTTGTAGATAGCCAAGCCGATGGCGCCGGGCCACAGGCCGGGGAAGAAGATGAGCACGGCGAGGAATGCCCAGATCGGTGCGGGAACGCTGCGAGCCAGCAGCAAGAAGATGCGAGTGATGAGGCCTGTCGCTTCGCTTAGCGGTGTTGGTACGGCCAACGTCTCGGTGCGACGACGGGCGACCAGCGCAAAGATGAAGCCTCCGATGGCCGAGATCACCAGAGCGAGAATTGAAAGCGCTGCGGTGTCCACGGTGGCTCGGAACAGTTCGCCCCAGCCACCCGGCCCGAGCACCGGTGAGAACAGGTTGGCAAGTAGTCCTCGTCCGAGCCGGAAGGTCCGCTCATCCCAAAAGACCGTCGGGTCGAGTCCCACCCACCAGGCAGACACCGGCACCAGGAGTGCAACGGCGGCAATCGAAAGCCGGTTGACGGTGCGCTCGCTCGAGCGGCGGATCACCGTCGACCAACGATCGATAAGGCCACTCAAGATCATCAGGGCAACGATCAGCGTCCAGATCTCGTTGTAGCGAAGCGTCTCGAAGCTGAGGTCGAGTTGGAAACCAAGGCCGCCCACGCCGACGATTCCGAGCACGGCAGCCGAACGAATGGAGCACTCCATCCGGTAGAAGCCGTAGGAGACAAAGTCGTGACGGATCTCGGGAAGCACGCCGTAGAGCAACGCGGTCAGTCGCCCGGCGCCGGTGGAGCGCAGCTGGTCGAACCCGGCCCGGTCGCTGGTGTCGATTGCATCGGCGTACACCTTGGTCACGATGGCCCCGAAGGGAATGGCGATCGCCAACACGGCGACCATCGGGTCGAAGCCGAACACTTGGACTAGTAGCAGCGCCCAAATGACCTCATGAATCGCGCGAGGAACTACGAGGAGCAACTGTGCGGCCCGGCGGATCGCGTGGTTCCCCCACATCAGCTCGGAGGTCAACATCGCGCCGACCGCGCCGAGGGCTAGCGACGCCACTGTGCCGAGTACGGCGAGGGCGAACGTGGTCGCCGCAGCATCGATGGTGAGGCGAACGAACTCGCCATTCAACTCGGGGCGAATGCTCGCGCTCCAGAATTCGAGGAGGTTTGGCCAGCCACGAACGTTCACGATGTTCGTGCCGATACCGGCTCGCCAGCCCGCCCATAACAAGGCGACGATCAGGAGAAGAACCGTCCGCTGTCGCCCGGCGGATCGATCGTCGATGATGCGGTCGCCGCCGATTGCTACCACCGTCAGCCTCGTTCGTAGAGCGCGTCGATCGATTCTCGGTCGACCTCACCAACCGGTAAATCGAAGACGATCTCACCCCTATTGAGCGCGACGATTCGGTCGACGTGGCGCAAAGCGAGATCGGGGTCGTGCACGCTAACGACAGCGGCCCACGGGGCATCCGGGTCGCAGAGGAGAGCCATCACCTGATTCGACAGTTCAGGATCGACCGAGGAGGTTGGTTCGTCGGCAAGTACGAGATCGGGCCGCTGGAGCAGTGTGCGCGCGACGGCTACGCGCTGTTGCTCGCCGCCCGAAAGGTCACCGGTGCGAGCGTCGATGCGGTCGGCAAGACCAACGTCGCCTAACACCTTGCTGACCTGATTGCGCTCCCTGGGTCGGACGAGTGAAGCGATGGCTGTTGCGGTTTTCCACACTCCGAGCCGGCCGCCATTTACCGAGTGCACCACCCGCAGCGATGGTGCGAGTCCAAGCGCCTGACCAATGATGCCAACGCGCTGACGATGTTTACGAAGCGCCGATCCGTTCAGTCCCGCCAGTTTCTGTCCAAGGGCCGTGACCTCGCCCGAGGTTGGCTCAACGATTCCCGCCGCCACATTGATGAGTGAGGATTTGCCCGCCCCGCTGGGTCCGATCAGGGCGACGCGTTCGCCCGGGCGCACCGAAACGGAGACGCCGTTGAGTGCAACGACGTCCCCGTGTCGAACGGTGAGCTCCGTGACGGCCAGCGGCCGCTGTTCGGAGTCCATAATTTCTGCGCCGCTAGCTGGTGCTAGCGGATAAGTCCGCTGTCTCGACCGACGAGTTCGATCGCTTGGTAGTTGTCGTTCTCAGTGACGATGAACGAACCGGCTCCGAAGAGTTCAAGAATCGCGGCGTGGTCGGGGTTCGACTCGTCGAGCCCGAGGAAGGCTTCGGTCAACTCGTCGGTGAAGCCTTCGCCGAGGCGAACGTCGAGGTCAGGTTGAGCAACCCAGTGATAGTCGAAGAAGGTTGGGGTGCGGAAGATCTCGATGACCTCGGAGGTGTCGACGGCACCCTCTTCGATGCGTGCGTCCCAGACCTGTGAGTTCAACGCGCCAACCTCAAAGCTTCCTGCCGTGACGACCTCGATCGTTGCATCGTGGCTTCCGGAGAACCCGGGCTGGCCAGCGAAGTCTGCAGCTGGGTCGATGCTGGCGTCGTTCAAAAACGCCTGTGGCATCAGGCGACCCGAGGTCGATGACTCTGAGCCGAACGTAAACGAACGTCCAACGATGGCCTCCAGGCCATCGACGGAGTTGAACGGCTCGATGCCGCTATCGGCACGTGCGATGAACACCGACGTGAAGTCCTCATCGATATCTCGCTGGAGGATGGCGGTGGAACCTTCGACTTCGAGGCGTGCCTGGACGCCGGTCAAACCGCCGAACCAGACGGCGTCGAGATCGCCGGTGCTGAAGCCGGTTACCGCCGATGAGTACTCGGTTACCGGGATGTACTCGACCGCAAGGTTGTCGATCTCTGCCTCGAGGTACGTGGCGAGCAGGTCGTAGGTGCGCTGGAGGCGCTCCGGTTCCTGGTCGGGAATAGCACCCAGATTCAGGGTGCGAACGGCAGTATCTGCCTCGCCCTCGGCTTCCGCGGCTACATCGGCCACGGTCTCCTCGGACTCAATACTCTCTCCAGCTACGTCTGTCTCTGGGCTTGCTTGTTCGGTGCTTGTGTCGCTACCGCAAGCTGCTGCCACCAGGACAAGAGCGAGAAGAGTAGCGATTAGCCGCCAACTGGCGACCTTCTTGGGAGACGTCATTGGGCGCCTCCCCATGGAATCAGGGTCATGATGTACCTACCTGTTAGTGGTTGATTTGGCGCGGACCCGGACAACAACACAGACCCGAATGCGGCTCCGAAAAATACTGGCAGCAGTACAGTACAAACGGTCGCCAGTCGAGACGATTCTTACCTGTTGGTTATGGTCTTGCAATGCGCGCGTGTCTCTCGGCACGTGACGCTCACCGGCTCGCGTCGGCGCTAGCTAGGGAAGCCGAAACGCCGTTGATTCGCGAAGGCCTCGATGCGGGCGAAGTCGAACAGGAAGGTCAGGTCGAGGACGTGGAGCGCCTTCTTCGGGATTCGACGCGTGATGAAGCGGTCCCGGTCAAGGTTGAGATCGCAGCTCGTTCCGTTCTTGTCGCTCTGTGAATCGGTCACCGATCGTCACCTTTCTAGTTCCAGCCAATGGTCGGCGATGGTCCAACCATAGGTGAGCTATCGGTGCGCGTTTGGTCGATATGGGCCAGATCGGGCCGGATTATGAAGGTTCTTACGTGCTATCCATGACCTGTTCCGAATTCGCGTGGCCAGGAAGGAATCTGTGGTCGGTTTCCGAGCTATCGACCAATTTCGGACCACAGATTTTCTAGGTGCAGTTTGTGCAGGTGCCGAGCAGGTCGAGGCGGTGTTCGCCGACTTGAAAGCCAGCTGCCTTCGCGGCCTTGTGAAGCGCGGCGTCAAGCGTGTGCTCGGTTGCGTGGTCGAGCTCGAAGTCGGCTACATCACCACAGCTCGTGCAGATGAGGTGGTGGTGATGGCCGGTCAGATGCTCGGCTAACTCGTATCGGGCGAACTCGTCGGAGGTGACGATGCGGGTGACCGCGCCGACCTCTTCGAGGATCGTGAGGTTTCGGTACACGCTCGACTGGGGGAGGTCCTTGGCGAGCTCGCCGATCTGGCCAATCGTGAGCGGGCGGCCGCCCTCTCGCAGCGCGGTAACTAGACGCCTGCGGCCGGTGGTGTATCGCTGTTCGGCCTTCGCGAGCATCGCGGCAACTTCGTCGTCGATGTCGGTCGTGGTCATGTCGATGAGGATAGCGAAACTCGCACGGCCAGCCGCCGTTAGTGGTGGTGATGGTGCGGGTCGTCCAAGATGAACTCATCGCCGACTTGGAGGAACTTGCCCCCGAACGCGCGCCGCAGGTTCTCCACGTTCATCACCTCGTCGGGTGTCCCGAACGCAAGCGCTGACGAGTTGAGCAGCAGCACGTAGCTACACAGCCGGGCTTCTTCGAGGTTGTGGGTCGTCAACACGACCGTCTTGCCTTTGGCGACCTCTTCGTCGATGAGATCCAAGATGACCGACCGCGACGTCATGTCGAGGCCGGTGATCGGTTCGTCGAGAAGTAGGACGTCGGCTTCTTGAGCCACGCCCTGGGCTACCAAGGTCCGTTGGCGTTGGCCGCCCGAGAGTTCATGCAGTTGGCGATCGGCGAGGTCGGCGATGTCGAGGCGAGTGAGTGCTTCGTCAACCGCGGCCTTATCGGCCGCAGAGAAGCGTCGGAATAGCCCAACGGTCGGATAGCGGGCAAGCGACACCGTGTCTCGGACGGTGATTGGAAGGCTGCGGTCGACGTCGGTGGATTGCAAAACCAACGCTGGCAGCTTGCCGGCAACGTTGGCCGTGCCCGAAACCGCGTCGATCGTTCCGGCGAGCACACCGAGCAAGGTGGACTTGCCGGACCCGTTGGGTCCGATGACTGCAAGTGATGCGGCCTCGGGAACGTCAATCGACACATCGCACAAGGCGTGTGTGTCGCCGTAGTCGGCACACAAGTTGACGGTGGAGATCGCCGAGGTCACGGGGTCAGAGTACGTGTGACACATGCGAACGGAAACTTCGCGAGGCCGCCTTGTTGGTGCAGGCCCCACCTCTATAGTGTGAGTGATAATCATTCTCATTACTGCTGGAGTATCGCATGAGCAAGCAAACAGTTCGACGATTGGTGGCAGGGTTTGCTGCCCTCAGCCTTGTAGCCGCCGCCTGCGGCTCCGACGCCGAAGTCAACGTCGCTGGCATCACCGAAGCCGCGGTTGCTGACAACACCGAAGATGCACCGACCATCGCGGTCACCACCAACATCTTGGGTGATGTCGTAGGCAACCTCGTTGGTGACCTCGCCAACGTTGAGACGATCATGCCCGTGGGCGCCGACCCACATGACTTCCAGCCATCGGCACAACAGATCGCGCTCGTCGGCGACGCCGACGCCCTGATCATCAACGGCGCTTTCTTCGAAGAAGGACTCTGGGACACCATCGAAGCCGCTGAAGGCGATGGCATTTCGGTTCATCACGCGATCGACGCCGTCGAGACCTTGGAGTTTGCTGAGGGTGACTCGCACGGCCATGACGACGAAGAGGGCGAAGAGCATGACGATGAAGAGGGCGAAGAGCATGACGATGAAGAGGGCGAAGAGCATGACGATGAAGAAGGTGACGAGCACGGCCACGAAGAGGGCGGCGCAGATCCACACTTCTTCACCGACCCGGTTCGTATGGCCGTAGCCGTCGAAGGCATCGCCGCATTCCTCATCGAGACGGTCGAGGGTATCGACGCCGAATCCGTGCAAGCCAATGCCGACAGCTATGTCGCCGAACTCGAAGCACTCGATGCTGAGGTCACTGAGGTGTTCGCCGGGCTGTCCGACGAGCAGCGTGTACTCATCACCAACCACGAAGTCTTCGGGTACTTCGCCGACCAGTACGACTTCGAAGTTGTCGGCGCCGTGATCCCAAGTGGAAGCACCCTCGAAGGCGCAGACGGCGAAGCGCTCACCGAACTCGTCCACACGATCGAAGACGAGGGCGTACCCGCGATCTTCAGTGACGTCTCGGCTTCCGACGAACTGATCAACACGATCGCCGACGAAGTTGGCGACATTTCCGTCGTCGAATTGTTCACCGAGTCACTCGGTGACGCAGACTCTGATGGTGCGACCTACATCGACATGGTGCGAACCAACGCCAACCGCATGGCAGACGCCCTCGGCTCATAGTCGGAGGCGAGCATGGAGTGGCTGATCGAGGCCTTTGAACCTGCATTCATGCAGCGGGCCTTGATCGGCAGCTTGGTCGCAGTTGTTGCTACATCGATCGTTGGCACGTGGGTGGTCATCCGCGGACTCGCCTTTCTCGGGGATGCGCTCGCTCACGGTGTCATCCCAGGTATCGCCGTGGCGGTCCTTCTCGGATTCAGCCCGCTCATCGGGGCCTTTGTTGCCGCAATTGTGATGAGCGGGTTGGTCAGTGTTGTCTCGAACCGAACCACCGTGCGCGACGACACGGCGATTGGGTTGCTCTTCGTCGGCATGTTGGCGCTCGGGATCATCATTGTTTCCCGGGTGCAATCGTTCGCCGTCGAGGTCACCGCGTTGCTCTTCGGAAACGTCTTTGGAATCACTGCCGAGGACATTCGAAATCAGGCGATCGCAGCGATCGTCGTGGTTGTGGTGACCATCGTGATGTACCGGCCATTCCTAGCGCTCACCTTCAATCGCCAAAAGGCACAAACCCTTGGGATGCGTCCGCAACTCACTCAGGCCATCTTGCTCACGCTTCTGACCGTGAGCATCGTGGCCAGTTTCCAGGCCATCGGCACGCTCTTGGTCTTTGGACTGATCGTCGGCCCACCGGCAACAGCGACCCTGCTCGCTCGTCGTATCCCAGCGATCATGGGAGTATCGATTCTCATCGGCTCGCTGTCGGTCGTTGCGGGCCTGCTCATCAGTTTTCACTTCGGCACCGCCGGTGGCGCGACGATTTCGGGGCTCAGCATCTTGCAGTTCTTCGTGGTGCTCGCCGTCAAGGAACTCGCTGTGGCTCTGCGCCGGACGGAAAGCCCAGCGTTGGTCGGGTAGCTGGCTCCACGATCGGCCCCGGCCCACTCACTAATGTCGGGAGGTGGCCTACGTTGACGACATTCGTATTCCGCGGCGAGCGCTCTCGCCACAGGCGGCGGTCGGGAAGCGCGTAGCGCTCGCTGTTGGACTCGTGATTTTCGTGGCCCTAGTCGTTCGCCTGTCTCGCGACGGTTACGTCGATACCACGGGCGATGCGATCAGCCTGCTCGATGCGATCTACTACGCCTCGGTAACCGTCACCACGACTGGCTACGGCGACATCTCTGCGGTAAGCCCAGGCGCCCGTCTCGGCACGATCCTGTTGATCACCCCAGCCCGCATCATGTTCCTGATCCTTGTCGTGTCGACAACGGTTGAGGTGCTTACCGAACAATCCCGCATTCTTCGGGCCAAACAACGTTGGAGACAAGACGTGAAAGATCACACCATCATCTGTGGCTTCGGCGAGACCGGAAATGCCGCGGCGAAAGACCTTGTCTCCCGAGGGGTCGACCCCGCGTCGATCATCGTTGTCGACCGAAGCGAGGAAGCGATCGAAGCTGGTACCCGCATCGGGTATGTAGGCGTCGTCGGCGACGCGAGCGACATCGACATCCTTGAGCAAGCCGGTATTGCTCAGGCGGCCCAGATCATCGTTGCTCCAAACCGCGACGACACCGCGGTGTTGATCACGTTGACCGCACGCGAGCTCAACCCGAAGGCGCACATCACCGTTGGTGTGAAAGAACGCCAGAACCTGCATCTGCTGACTCAGGGCGGCGCCGACGAGGTCATCGACTCCACCGCAGCCATTGGACGAATGCTCGGCCTTGGATCGCATGACCCGGCCGCGGTCACTGTGTTGGATGATCTGCTGGATGCTGGCAAGGGCATCGAGTTGGTAGAGGTTGCGGCGACCGCGAATGGCGAGGATGCCATTCCATCTGGAGCGACGCTTGTGGGGATCATCCGCGGTGGTGACCGCATGCCACAAGCCGACGTCGTTCCAGAGAACTGCCGCAAAGGTGACCGAATGGTCTTGCTCCGAGACCGAACCTAGCCCGCTCCCAAACATCCCGGGCACTTAAATCAGGCCGATATAGGTCGAATAGAACCTAAAGGTGTCGCGCATCAGCGCGGCCGGACTCGCAGGGACTAGTAGCTATGTCGATGGTGGTCTATGACCCCGACAAGGAGAAGGGATCTCGACTTCGTCGAGCCCTGCCCATCCTGAGCGCCCTCGCCTTTGTGTCCTTCGTTGCTGCGGCGGTCGTCGCCGTGTTCACGCTGGGTTGGCTACGTGCCGACATTCCCGAGAATCTGGCGTTCCAGCAGGCAGCGCCAGAAGAAGTAACTGTTATCGAGGACCAGACTCTCGAGGTAGAGCTGGACGAGGACGGGACGGCGCAAGAAATTTCCGTCGAGTCGATCGATGGTCCCGCGACCGTGGAGATCGAAGACACGACTTTGGTCATTGAGCCCGACGAGAACGCGGTCGGGACGGTCACCGTGGTGGTGACCGTGTGCACTGACGAGGAATGCGCCGAGCGAACGATCGTCGCTGATGTCATGTCACGAAATGACCCGCCGCGTGCGAATTCCGACGAGGCCGAACTTGCCAGCGGTCAGCAGATCATCCGCATCCCAGTCCTAGAGAACGACTCGGATGTTGAGGACACAACACTCCAGATCGTGGAGGCCGTAGTCGCCCAGGGAGGTGGCGAGGTCGAGATCGTTGATAACGAGACCGTGATCGAATTCCGAACGAACCCCGAGATCGCCGGCCCGTGGGAGATCACGTATGTGATTGCCGACGGCGATGGCGGGTTTGCCCAAGGAAGCGTGACGATCGCCGACGGCGACGCGCCTCCGCAGCCTGCCGACGATCAGTTCGAAACCCTCCTCGCGCAACGCATTCGAGTCGCCCCCCTCGGGAACGACTTTGACGATGGTGGCACAGAGGGTCTTCGCATCGTCGAGGTAAGCGAACCTGCGACTGGTTCTGTCGAGTTCGGTGATGATTGGGTTGAGTTCCTTGCAGCCAACGAGCTTGGCGCCACGGCGATTACCTATGTCGTTTCTGACGTCAAGGGTCAGCGCGCTTCGGCAACGATTACCTTCGATGTCGCAGCACCCCAACTGGTGCTCGTTGACGATGTGGCCACGACCCTCGAGGACACCTCCGTCGTCGTCGACGTGCTCGCGAATGACGGGCCAGCAAATGCCGCCATCGACCCCACGACTCTCACCCTGGTGAGTGCAAGCTCGGGGACTGTATCGGTCGGCGGCGGAGAGATCACCTACGATCCACCGGCGAACGCCGCGGGCGAGGCGAACATCATCTACGAGGTCTGTACCGAGTTCGACGAATGCGCGCAAGCGGTACTCCTCGTCACAGTCGAGGGTGTCATCGATGGATCGTTCTCCTCTGACGGAGAGATTCGGCTTCCAGCCAACGCTGGTCCTCAGCTCATTCCGTGGCTCGCGGTGAGCTCGGGCGAAGTTGTGCCGCCAGCAGGCTCTCGCTTCCAGATCTCGACCGACGACACGTCGTTGTTCTCGGCGAATCCTTCGATCGATGCCAACGGAGCGATGTCGTTTACTCCGCGTCGCCGAGCGAGCGGAACGGCGGTCACCCGGATCACTGCGACCGATCCGGTGAATGGTCAGCGGGTGTTCGTGATCCGAATTGTGGTGACCTAATCGTTCCGCAGTTCGACGGCGGTGACAGCGACCGCGGACAGAATGCGGGCGTAGCCGGTACAACGGCACAGATTGCCCGATAGTCCGAGACGAATCTCGTCGTCCGTGGGTGCGGGGTTGTCCGCAAGTAGGGCAGTTGCCGACATCAACATGCCCGGGGTACAAAAGCCGCACTGAACGCCGCCGGTAGCCAAGATGTTGCGTTGGAGCGGATGGAGGTCGTCACCGTCTGCGAGACCCTCCACAGTGGTGATGTCACGGCCTTGCGCCTGGGCTGCGAGGTAGGAACATGAGTTGATCGGCTGTCCGTCGAGCAACACCATGCAGGCGCCGCACTCACAGTCGTCGCAGCCTTCCTTGGTTCCGGTCAGGCCCAGTTCGTTTCGCAGCACGGTCGAAAGCGTGCGATCGGTAGAGATAGACACGGGGTAGGTCGCGCCGTTGACCGTGAGCTCTACTGCGTTCTTTCCAGACATCAGGACGCTCCAATTCCGAGTGCTCGATTCACGGGTACTGCGATGTCTTCTCCGGCTGCTCGGCGAGCTGCCGCTTCAACAGCGCGTCTTGCCATGACCCCAATCGTGTGTCGTCGGTAGCGATCGCTCGCCCGCAGATCACTGATTGGAGTGGCTTGTTCCGACGCGGCCGCCGAGGCAGCCTCGGCGGCCTCATCCGGATGGAGACCAGCCAGTCGATCGAGTCCATCAACCGCGAGGATCGTTGGTGCGACTGCAGTCAGCGCTACGCGAGCACTTTCCACCGAGCCATCGTTGTTGAGGGTGACGTTCGCGGCCGCACCGACCACAGCGATCTCCATCGCTCGGCGATATTCGAGACGCACGTATGCCGAGCCCGAGGAGCCCGTCTGGTTCGGGATGGTTAGTGCCGTGCAGAGCTCGTCGCTACGAGCGCTCGTCGTGCCGGGGCCAAGCCACAGCTCGTCGAGCGATACCGATCGAGTCCCTTCGGTGCTCGCCAGCTCCGCGACCGCTCCGAGCACGACCAGCGGTGCGCCGGTGTCCATCGCCGGCGATCCGTTCATCACGTTGCCGCCTAGAGTTCCGACATTGCGTGTCGCCGGAGACCCGACCAGCGCAGCGGCGTCTGCGATGGCGGTGAAATCAGCTACAACAGCGTCGTCGGTCATAAGCCGAGCGTGGGTCACGCCCGCACCGATCGACGTGTGGGTGTCGGTCCGGTCGATTTGAGCGAGCTCTTGGAGGCGGTCGATTGCCACGAGGCTTTCGGGCATGGCCGACTTGTGCTGGCGGGCGCCGACGACCAGGTCGGTCCCGCCTGCAATGGGACGGGCACCTGCGGCCAGATCGGCCAGAACCTGATCGAGCGAGGTCGCGATCGTGAGGGTCATGAGGTCTCCTCGTTATCGAGAGCGGTCCACACTCGCTCGGCGGTCATCGGTAGCTGTTTCACCCGCACGCCGCTCGCCGCGGTGATGGCGTTGTTGACCGCACCACAGGTAGCCACGTTGGGAGCCTCGGCCAAGCCCTTGGCCCCTCGTGGGCCGGCGTTCTCGGTGAAGATCTCCACGAACTGGGTGGTGATTTCGGGAGCGTCGGCGATCGTCTGGAGCTTGTACTCGAGCAGCCCGGCATTTTGTTGGCGACCGTCGTCGCCATAGCGGGTTCCTTCGGTGAGGGCTTGGCCCACGCCCATCAAGATGCCGCCCTCGACTTGACCGTGCGCGGCCATGGGATTGATGATCGTGCCCGAGTCGTGCGCTGCATGAACCTCGAGCACGCGGGTGACGCCGGTGTCGGGGTCGACACGGACCCGAGCGACATGGCAAGAGAACTGGGGAGCGAGGAAGGACGAGAAGCCTTGCTCTCCGCCGCATGATGATCCACTTAGCTCCGGCCACTCGCGCACCTCGGCAGTGCCGTTTCCGAGGATCTCACCGGTCTCGCTACCCGCTGCAAGTTCGACGATGGCGACGGCCTTGCTTGGCGTTCCTGCGACCGAAGCGTTTCCGCCTGCCAGAACAATGTCGTCGGCGCTCGCTTCGAGTTCAGTGGCGGCGAGCTCTTTGAGCTGACCGGCGACTTGCTTCGCCGCGTTCTCGACCGCGCGGCCGTGGTTGAACAACGTCATCGAACCGCTGGCACCCGGGCCAGCGGGCGCGACGGCGGTGTCTTGATAGATCAACTCGATGGCGTCTTCGGCGATGCCGAGTTCGTCGGCGGCGAGCATCCGCAGCGTCATGACCGAACCGGTGCCGCACTCGGCGGCGCCGGTGATCACCTGCACCGAGCCGTCACCGTGCATCTTGGCGTACGCGCCAGCGCTGCCCGCGAAACTAGGCCACCAACCGATTGAGACTCCGAGGCCTTCGTTCTCCGGAAGGTCTTGGCCCCACCCGGCGGACTCTGCGGCCAGCGTCAGGCATTGATCGAGGCCGATCTCGTCGTAGGTCTGCCCGGCCGGGCCGACGCCACCGGTTTTGACGATGTTCTTGAGACGAAACTCTACGGGGTCCATACCGAGGGCCGCTGCGACCTCATCGGTATGGGACTCGACCGCCCAACATCCCTGCGGAGCCGTCGGTGCGCGCACCGAGCCAGAGGGTTGATGATTGGTGTAGACGAGCTTGCCATCCATGTGCACGTTCGGGATCGCATACGGGCCGATCAGGTGCATGGCGGCGGCTTGTGGAAAGAACGACGAGTCGGCCATGTAGGCGCCGTTGTCGAGCAGCAGCGTTCCGGTCCGAGCGACGATGGTGCCGTCGTTCATGACGCCGGTGGTGACGTCGATCAGCATGGCTTCGCGTCGGCGATCGGGCGCCACGAACTCTTCCCAGCGGGAGAACACGAGCTTCACCGGTCGTTTCGCTGCCCTGGCTAGTGCGGCGATGTGTGGTTCGAAGTGTGCGCCGCACTTCCCGCCGAACCCGCCGCCAACATGTGGGCCGATGATGCGCACCTGGCTTGCCGGAAGTTCGAGGGTTTCACACACCCCGTTGCGGGCGTCGAAGGGAACCTGGGTGCTGGTCCAGATGGTGACTCGGGAGCCTTCCCATTGGGCGATGACGGCCCGAGGTTCGATCGGGGTTGCGTGGCTGGCATCGGAGATATAGCGGCCGGTGATGACGTGGTCGGCCTTGGCGAGCGCCGCCTCGGCGTCGCCCATCTCGATCGTGGAGTGGGTGGCGACGTTGCCCCAATGCGGCGTGTCGCCCGTTACCTCGTAGCTATCGAGATCCGCGTGGACCAGCGGGGCGTCGTCGGCGATCGCCGTCTCAAGGTCGAGTACCGGAGGGAGTTCCTCTACTTCGTAGGTGATGGCATCGAGGGCTGCCATCGCAGTGGCTTCGTCAATCGCCGCCACCGCAGCAACGACCTCACCTTCAAAGCGAACTTCGTCTTTGGCGAAGAGGGTGCGGTCCGCGAGTCCGTAGCTATAGCGAACGTCGGGCACGTCGGAGTCGGTGAGTACGGCAAATACGCCGGGCATGGCTCGCGCGGCGTCGACGTCAAGTTTGGTGATACGGCCGCGGCTGACGCCCGCGTAGAGAAACTTGGCGGTCAGCTGGCCGGTGAGGTTGATGTCGGAGGTGTAGCGACCGGATCCGGTGACTTTGTCCGGCCCGTCCGCGCGGGCGAATGCTGGTATGTCGGTGATTGCCATGGGCTCAGCTCCACGAGTGACGAACAGATGTCGCAACAGCTTGTCATAGGTTGTTCGCGAGTTCGGAGTTCAGGCGGTTTAGCCCGGGAGCGATCGCATGGCGGTCGCTTGCTCACGCATGGTTGCTGCCGTGGCGGCACGAAATGCCTCCATCGTGCCGGCGTAGGCGGTGGCATCGAGCGCCGCGAATTCTGCTGCGAGCTCGATCGCCCGATCGACTACTGCGTCAGGTGCAACGGCCTCATCGAGGAAACCGGCGTCGCATGCCTCTTTCGAATTGAGTAGCCGAGCATTGGCGATGCACCGTTGGATATGGCGCTTGCTGAGGCGGGTCTCGGCGATGGTCATGGCCCAGTCGGGGACGACCATACCAATGGCGACCTCGTTCAAGCCGATCTTGAAGTCGCCTACGGCACCCACACGAACATCACAACCGAGTAGCAACAACGACCCCGCAGCTACGGCATGGCCGGTGCACGCGGCGATGACGGGAATCGGTGCGTCGAACGCGTCGGCGACGAGATCACCCCCGTCGGCTACGAGGTCAACGATCGCTTGCACGTCGTCGGCCATCATGACCCCGAGATCGAAACCGCCGGAAAATCGGTTTTCTCGGCCAGCGATCACAACAGCGACGATCGATTCGTCGGCTGCAGCTTCATCGATATGGGAACGGATCTGGGCGATCGCATCGGCCGTGAGGGCGTTGGCCTTCCCGTCGTCGAGCTGGATAAGTAGAACGTTGTCGTCGGCAACTCGTTCGGTAGTGATCATGTGGCTTCCTTGGCTATCTGGGCTCCGCTGGATTGGAGCTGCTTTTCGATCTGTGAGACTGGACCAGTAATCGGTTCGATCGTGACGCCAAGCGAGCCGATCGCTTTGCGTAGGTCTCGCTCGAACCATCCGTGTACGGGCAACACGATGTCGTCGACGCGGAGAAACGTTTCAATGGCCATGCCTGCCGGGTGATCCCCGCGGCCGTAGGACATGTTGTCGTAGGGGAATGACTGGACCAGCGGCCCGAACCGGCCGCGCCGCCGGCGCGAATATACGTCGAGGCGATCCCGCCGGAAGACCAAGTGGAAGACCCGATAGTGGATTTGTTCGGAGAGGCCCTCAGGGTTTCGATTGTTTCTGGCTGCCTTCACCCGGAGGCGAGCGAACGGAAGCAGCGCCAGCAGCATTCCCCAGAAACCGAAGAGTGGGGCAAGTGCTCCGCCCACCATTGCCGCGCCCTGTCCCTCGCCTGAAAGTTGCGTGCTAGCCACCGCAACGATTTCGTCGCTGGGGGTTTTGTCCGCGGGAAGTTCGGCTTCTGCCCGAGCCACCAGTTTCGAGAACGACATCGCCATGGTGGCGATATTACTGAGGTCCGCCGGATCTGTAGTGATCGGCGAGGATCGGCCAGGCCTCGGCGAGCGACACCGCCGGTTCCCAGTTGAGTGCATCGCGGGTTCGTTGTTGATCGAACCAGTGGGCGGTGGCGAGTTGTTCGGCGGCGAAGCCGGTCATCGGTGGCTCATCGTCGCGGTCGGTGCGGTCCCAGATCTTCTCGATGAGGGTTCCCGCCCCAATGGCCACCTTGGCTGGTACTCGACGGGGCGACCAGTCGATGTCGGCGGCGTCCATGATGCGGGTGAACAGTTCCTCGACGGTGCGGGGTTCGCCGTTGGAAACAACGAACGACTCGCCACCGTGTGCGGGTGCCGCGTCGACGGCGGCGACCAGCGCGTCGGCTGCGTTGTCGACCCATGTGACGTCGACGAGCGCAAGGCCGGAGCCGACCAATGGCAGGCGTCCCGCCTTCGCCCGATCGATCAAGCGCTCGATCAGTTGGGTATCGCCTGGCCCGATCACGAGGTGTGGGCGGATGGCAACGATCGGCATGGCGTGAGTCGACGAGGCCAGGGCAGCGATCTCGGCCGTTGCCTTGGTGGTGGCGTAGTGGCCGCTGGTACTCGTCGGGTCGGCGGGCCCAGCGCCGCCACCGACGATACTGTCGCCACCGTGGGCGACCGATGGTGAGGACACGTAGACGAAACGGCTCACCCCAGCCGCCTGGGCTGCGACGATGAGGTTCTTTGTAGCTTCCACATTGACCGCAGTGAAGTCCTCCAAGGATCCGACGATGTCGACCTTGGCTGCGAGGTGGATGACCGCATCCTGCTCGGCGACAGCTTGGACCAGGACCGACGCATCGGTGATCGAACCTTGGATGCAGGCGTCGGCGTCGCCGAAGGGGGAGCGTTGGAGCACGGTCACGACATCGCCGCGGGCACGCAAACGTTTCACCGTCTCGCGGCCAATCATCGAGGTGGCACCGGTGAGAAGCACTCGCATGCCTACAACCCCTTCAGACTTCCGCCAGCGAGCACACGGTTGGCCCATTCGGCCACACGGGTTCGGTCGATCTTCGAATTGTGCCGACGGTCGACGGGCAACTTCGGTACTTCGAGCACCGCGACCACATCGAGCGAGCGGTTAGTGCCGTGACGTTGGTCGATCGTTGTCAGCCATTGCGCGATCGAAGCTCGAACGGCGTCGGTGATCTCCAGGCCGCAGTGCTTGGGTGAGCCGGAGGGATTATCGAGTTGCACGACGACCGCCACTTTCTGCCCCGACACTTCGACGCCGTCTATGCCAACGGCGGTCGCCATGTAGACGCCATCGATCTGTTCGACGACCTTCTCGATCCCGACCGGTCCGAGGCCCGCAGTCGTCGTTCCCGATGGGACCGTGAGCATGTGTGCGGCTCGCCCGGATACCCACAGGAGGCCTGCTTCGTCGATCCGGCCGATGTCTCCCGTTGCGTGCCAACCAACTTCTGGACGCGTTGCTTGGTGGGTGGTGAACCAGAGCCGGTCGTATCCGGTTCGCATATGGTCGGCGCGCACGAGAAGTTCGCCGAGGCCGTCGTCGGTGATGGGTTCGAGTTGTACCTCAACACCAGGGAGCGGGCGACCCACACAGACCCCATCGCCGGTGCCGATGGCTTCCAACTCGGGAAGGCTGATGCTTGCCACCGGGAGACACTCGGTCATGCCGTAGGGAGTGTGGGCGATTGCGTTCGGTGTTACGTCACGCATTGCTTGTAGCAGGGACACCCGGACTGGAGCGCCAGCGCTTAGCAGGAGGCGTACCTCGTCGAGCGGAAACCGTTTCGATGGCGCGATGGCACTCTTGGTGCGGACGATGTTCTCGAGCGCGGCGGGCGAGGCGAACACGATCGTTGCGTTGACCGCGGCGATCGCTGCTGCGAAGTTCTTGGCATCGAGTGTGGCCGGGGCGCTGACATCCATATCGGGAACGACCGAGGTGATCCCGAGCATCGGTCCGTAGAGCGCGAACGGTGCGAAGGCGGCGACGAGACGGTCATCGTCGGTGATCGAGTACTGGGAGCGCATCTTGTCTCGCTGCGATGCGATCTGTCCGTGGGTGTAGCGCACCCCTTTGGATGGCCCTGTCGAGCCGGACGTAAACACCACCGCGGCATGATCTCCGGCGGTAGGTAACTGCGGCAGCGGATCGTCGACATGGTTCATTGCCAGGGTGGCGATGTCGAGCGACGTGCTGAGCGCTCGCTGCTGAGCGTTCGAGAGAGGGGAGGGTGAAATCGTCGTTCCCGGCCACCGGAGTGCACGGGCCGCAGCAAGGGCGCGGGTGATACCGATCAGCCACTTCGGGTTCGCCGAACGGAGCGCAGCTGTCATCTGTGGCGGGCTGAGCGCTCCATCGACCAGCACCGCAACGGCGCCTGCGCGCCACGCGGCGTACACGGTGACGGCCAGGTCGATTCCGGGCGGAATCATCACCGCTACGCGATCGCCGCTCTCCACCCCGGCTCCCAGGAGGCCCGCCGCTGTCGCGTCGACCCGAGCGTTGAACTCAGCGAAGGAGATCGATGCGCCATCGCCGGTCATCTCGACGATTGCGGTGACTTCTGCGCGTTTGGGGTCTGCGATTGGGTCGAGAAGAGTCGTGGGCGCGGTCAGACCTTCGGCATCGTGAATCGGCGCTACGGCCGAGAGGTTCTCGAGCCATGCGGTCACCGCGTCGTGGACCGGCGCATCTTCGGAAACGAAGTGGCCAGCGTTTGGCCAGCGGTGTACATCGGCGTGCGGCAGACGAGCTTCGAGGTCGTGCAGGTAGAGATCAGAAAAGACCGGGTCCTTCGCTCCCCACAGTAGAAAAGAGGGCACGTCGCACAACTCGCTGAGCCCGCTAGCAATGTCGTCGAGTGTGGCCCGAGTCGGGTGGTCATGCTCTAGGGGGATGTCCTCCACGAAGGTCTGAATCGCGGCTCGACGTTCCGGCCGGTCGTAGGGGGCGAGGAAGCCCTTTCGAATTTCGGGGGGTGTCCGTGGCCGCGACATCTCGAACGCGCCGGTGATGAATGCGGTGGAGTCGACTGTCGCTCGTTTCACGATCCCACCTCGGCGGACGGTGCGGATCACGGTGGGAGCCGAGGCCCCCTCGGGCTGATGGACCGCCGTGTTGGAGAGGATGACGCCGGTGAGTTGTTCACGATGCTGGAGCGCCCAACCCAAGGAGATCGGTCCGCCCCAGTCGTGCGCCAAGGTGATGACGGGTCCCGAGATCCCCATGGCGTCAGTGAGGGCCGAGAGATCCGACACCCGATCGGCGAGGCGGCGCTCGGTATCCGTTCGCTCCGAGAAACCCATATCGAGGTGATCGGGAGCCACGAAACGAAAGGGTGAAACGCCTGCGAAGAATCGTCGCCAGAGATAGGACCAGCTCGGGTTGCCGTGCACGCACAACACGGTGGGGGTCGAGGGGTCAGCCTCTGGAGCCGAGTCCAGCACGTGAAAGGTACGTTCGCCGTCGGCGCAGGCAGCGGTGACGAGCCGAGACCAGGCGGGGTCGAGCGCGTCGAGATTGTGTGGGGGCAGCTGGGCCTGTTCGACTGTGCCCGCGTCTACCACTGCAGTTCGAAAAAGGCGGTGTTAAGCCCCGAACCCATTCCCATCAACATGATGCCGTCGCCTGAGACCAGCTCCGGTTGGATGGAGTTGAGGGTTACCGGGATTGCGGCGGGGCCGACGTTGCCGTAGGTGGTGAAGCTTCGAGCGACACGATCACTTTCGATGCCGATGGTGTCGATGATGGCTTGGGTGTGAACCTCCGAGACCTGATGCATGACGTAGTGGGTCATGTCATACCAGCCCTCTTTCATGTCGCCTGCGTGGTCCCAGGCCAGCTTGGCCGTTTCGTTGCCAGCTTCGAGCAAGCCGCGCGTGTCGGTGTTCATGCCGTTGAGGGAACCGACGCACAGATGGTTGTAGTGGGTGGCTGCGCGAAAGAAACCACCCTCAAAGCGATGACTGCCCGGGTTCTCGCTTTGGCGACCAAGCACCATCGCTGCTGCGCCGCCTCCCAGGGTGAGAGTGGCAAAGTTGGCGAACAGGTCGCCGATCACGGCGTCGGGGTGATTCAGTCGATCGATCGTGGTGTCGAGGATCTGGCGAACGTCCTCGCCGTCGACGATTAGTGCGTAGTCGATCTGGCCGGCTTCGAGCATGGTCCCCGCAAGATGCATGCCGTTGAGGAACCCAAGGCAAGCGTTGCCTACGTCGAAGTTCAGACAGTTTGAGGGCAGTCCGAGCAGGTCGTGCACGGTGACTGCGCTAGATGGTTCGAGTCGTTCACGACAGACGCTCGAATCGATCATCAGACCGATCTTTCCCCGGTCGATACCTGAATCAACGATTGCCTTTTCGCCAGCTTTTGACGCAGCGGCCATAAAGGAAACGCCTTCGGGCCACATGCGCCGCTCGCGAATACCTGCAAGCGATTCGAGGAGACCAGGCTCGGCGTCGTTGCGCGAATAGAACGGCGCGAGTCGCTCATCGATGCTTGCTGAGGTCACCACTTCAGGAGCGTCAACGGCCGCCAAGGACACAATGCCGACGTCGCTGAATGTGAAGTGGTTATTGCCGGTCATTAGAGCCTCTCGTAGCGAATGAGTGTTACACGCGAGGCCCCAGCTGACCGAACCGATATTTTGGCTATTGCTGCAGGTGGTTCCACGTGTTCGACGATTATGCGTCGGTTTTCACCGAAAAGGTGGTTTCAGCCACTTGTTCTCACAGGAATTGGTACGCGGGGAAGGGACGAACCGGCTCGGCTAGGGAGCGAGCATTTGGCCGCAGCGATGGTTTAACGTTTTGATGACCCGGTCACCGCGCTTTGTGCTCAGTTGGCTCACGGTTGCCGTCTGGATGATGAACCGCTTTCCGGCGGTGGCATCGAAGCCCAACCACCGAGCGATCATGATTGCCAGGAAGTGGCCGTGGGCGAAAAGAAGAACTGGCCCATCTGAAGAGGCCGCTACCATTTGCTCGATCGCCTGGTCGGTTCGCGCACCGACGTCGAATGCTGTTTCGCCGCCCTCGATCGTGGCTTCCCATTTCGACCAGCCCGGCTCAGCCTCTTGGATTTCGGCGTTCGTGCGGCCTTCGTAGGGTCCGTAGTCCCATTCCATAAAGATGTCATCGACAACGATGTCGCCGCCGATGATCGCTGTTGCGAGCTTGGCGGTGTCGAGCGCCCGGCGCAGCGGCGATGAGAACACGTGGGCGAACCCCCATCCGTCGAGGGTCGGCGCAACCAGCGCTGCTTCGTTTCGCCCTCGATCCGTTAGGTCGATGTCGGAACGGCCCGTGTGTTGACCGGTGCGGCTCCACTCGGTTTGACCATGGCGGACGAGGACAAGTGGATGGCTCACCGTGCCACCTTAGACGGGGTGGTCGAGTGCATCCACTGGGAAATGACCTAAGGGCTGCCCGCTGGAGCGCTACCGTAGGGGGGTATGTGCGGGACGATTTCGTTGAGACGCGTTGAGGTTGGTGGATGGCGATGGTTCGCGAAGTAGCTGACGCGGACAGGGAAATGGAGCTGCAGCTCCGCAGCGAGATCAAGCACTCGCTCGCTTCGCCGGTCCGCGGGCTATCGATCCTCACCGACCTATTGGCCGAGTCGTTGGCACTGGAATCACCAGATGTCGAGGCGCTCCGCGAGATCTCCGAGCAGTTGACGATGCTCACCGGCGAGGCAACTAACCGACTCACCGACTTCTCATCTGGGGAGACGGCGTAAATGTCGGGCCCATGGGCCAACGTCGGCAGCGATCCGGCGAAGCGTTCGGTTGGAATTCTTCTGTTCGGTATTGGTGCGGCCGTTACGGCGCTAATCGTGCTGCTCAGCGTGCTGTTGACCTTCCGGCTCACGAGCGAGGACGCGATCGTCGAGGACATGCGCGAGGTTATCTCCGCGGTTTCGAACGAAACCGTGGTGAACACCGAGAGTTTCCTCGCCCCCGCTGAGCGTTCCGCGACCGAACTCTCCCGGCTACTCGCCCGAGGTGACTTTGATGAAGGCACCGGGCTTCGAGTCGACGAGGTCTTCTTCGAAGTGCTCCGGGTGAACGAGTCTTTCGATGGCATCTTCATCGGGCGCAACGACGGTTCGTTCACCTACGTCGTCCGTAACGAAGCAGACGGTTACGTCACAAAGGACATTGTGATCGACGACCTTGGTCGGCGAACCGTCCTCAACACCGACCGAGACTCCGATGCGCTCGAGCTCAACGCTGCGTTTGATCCCGCGGACGAGTTCGACCCACGTACTCGGCCGTGGTTCGATCTTGCGCTGCAGGCTGACGGATCCGGTGTGTGGACTCCGCCGTATGTGTTCTTCAGCAGCGGACTCCCCGGTGTCACCCGAGCACAAGCGGTACCAGGCACCGACGGTGACATCGAAGCGGTTATCGGAATCGATATTCGACTCGACGCACTGTCGACCTTTATGGCCGAGCGACGGGCCTCACCGAATGGGGAGTCGTTCATTCTCGACCGCGAGCTCAGCGTGGTGGCTCACCCGCAAGGCGCCAGCGCAGGTGACGGTCAACTCGCCCAAGCCGCTGACCTTGAACAACCCCCGGTCGACTTCGTGTCGAATCTCGTCAGGGATTTGGACGGTGGCGACATAAACGAGCTGATCAGCGGTTCCGCCGGAGGCACCGACTTCCAGTTCGCCGTGACCACGCTCGCGAATAACCCTGATTGGGTGGTTGCGGTAACCGCACCCGATGACGACTTCTTGGAGCGAGTGCGAAACGCGCAACTCACCTCGCGTTCGATAAGTGCCTTCGGTGGATTCGCGTCGGTCGCGTTGCTGATCGGCGGCGGACTGATCGTGAACAGGAGGTATCGCCGAGAGCAAGCGCTCGCTGAAGCAGCGCTGAGTACCGCTGTGGAACGCGCCGATGAGCGAGATGCCGCGCGGGATCGCCTCGCCGAGACCGTCGACGAGCTCGCTCGTTCGAACGCCGACCTTGAGGAGTACGCATACGCCACCGCTCACGACCTCAGAACGCCGTTGCGCTCGATCGGCGGATATGCCGAACTGATCTTGCGGGAGTCGTCCGAAGATGAGCTTCCAAAAGAGGAGCTGGTCGACTACGCCCACCACATTGTCGATGGCTATGAACGCATGTGCGTCACGATGGACAAGCTGCTCGAGCACGCTCGCGCGTCGGTGAACACCCGAGATGTGGAGTCAGTACCTATCACCCCGATTGCCGAGGCCGTGATCCAAGACTTCGATGCCCTCATTCGCGAACTCGATGCGGAGGTTGAGTTGGAAGACCTTGGCGAGGCGGCGGTCGAGCCGATCGCTATGGGACGCATATTCCAAAACCTGATCGGGAACTCCTTGAAGTATCGCCACCCAGGCCGGGCCCCGAAGATCGCCCTGTCTTCGCAAGCTGATGGGGCGTCTGTCGTCATTCGAGTGGAAGATAACGGAACCGGGATAGCGGTCGAGAACCACGAAGCGGCGTTCCGCCTCTTTAACCGGTTGTCCGATGAGGCTCCGGGAAGCGGCGTGGGTCTCGCGCTCGTGAAGAAGCTCGTCGAGAACTGCGACGGCTCTATCGAACTCGATCCACAGGTCGAAGTCGGCGCGGCGTTCCTGGTGAGTCTGCCCCGCGAACCCAAGCGAGATGAGCTCGAAACGGACATGATCGGTGCTTGACCGTCCGGCTCGAATTGTGCTCGTCGAAGACGAGCCGTCCGACGTCGTCTTCATGCGCAAAGCCTTCGACCGCGGTCGTCACGACTTCGAGGTGGTCGACGTAGCCTCTGGGCCCGCGCTCTTGGAGTACCTTCGACAAGCGGAAACTGAACAGGCTGCGCCAGACCTCGTCCTGCTCGACCTCAACCTGCCGGGTATGTCTGGCTTGGACGTCATCTCCGAGCTGCGTTCGGGCGATCTATACCCAAATCTTGTCGTGATCGTGCTGACGAGTTCGTCCTACCAGCGTGAAGTCATCGACCTCTATGGAGCGGGTGCCAACGCGTACGTGACGAAGCCCGCTCGACTCGCGGACCTCGACGCGCTCGTGACGCAGATCGAGGATTTCTGGTTGGGACTCGTCCACTTGCCGTACGCGTAAGGGGAGGGTCAGGAGATCGTCTCGTCGAGGCGGTGGTTGGCTTCGTCGACGAATGTGTGGTCGTCGTGGTTTAACTCGAGGATTCGTTGACGTTGCTGGTCGGGGACTGTGGTTGTTGCGGTGAGCTCGTTCTCGTGACGTACAGCAAGGTCGATGCCGAACGCAGCGTTGAGTCTGGCGATGCTTTCGGCGTGGCGTTCGAGCACGCCTACCGAGGCGAAGCGAGCGAGGTCGGTGCCGGTCTGGCGAGTGATGAGGTTTTGCCACTTTGGCTTCTCGGCCCATTCGTCGAGGGGTCGCTTCTCGCCCAGTGAGCGAGTGCGGTGCTGATGTTGCGAGACCACTCGGGCGACCGGGTCGCGGACCCAGGTGATGAGGCTGGCTTCGGGGAAAAGGGCGGGGTAGCGGTTCATCCGAAAATGGCCCGAGATGAACTGAACGCCATTCTCCTGAATCCATTCGACGAGGCGCTCCGGTTCCTTGTTTTCGTAGAACAGCTCGCGCACAATTGGCGAGGTGCGATGCGCAGCCGCGCCGTAGTCGTACAGCATTGCCTCGTCGCCGAAGTACTCGGCGGCCGCCATACGAACGCTGGTGCCGCCGGTCTTGGGCACGTGAAGGTAGACGATCACGCAGGCAGGCGCTCGATCAGCGTTCCGTTCGCCAGGCCGCCACCTTCGCACATGGCTTGGAAGCCGTAACGGCCACCGGTGCGTTCGAGTTCGTTGACCAAGGTGGTCATGAGCTTGGCTCCCGAGCAGCCCAGCGGATGGCCGAGGGCAATTGCGCCGCCGTTCACGTTGACCTTGTCGAGGTCGACGCCGGTTTCCTTCTGCCACGCGAGCACAACCGACGCGAATGCCTCGTTGATCTCGAACAGGTCGACGTCGTCGAGGCTTATGTCGGCTTTGTCGAACAACTTCTTGGTGACCGGGATCGGACCCTTCAACATGGTGACCGGATCGGTGCCGGCGAGGGCGAACTGTTTAAACGTTGCCCGTGGCTTCAAACCGAGCTCGTCGGCCTTCTCCTTGCTCATGATCAACACGGCAGCAGCACCATCGGAGATTTGGCTGGCGTTGCCTGCGGTGATCTTGCCGTCCTCGGCGAACGCGGGCTTCAAGTTGGCGAGCACCTCGGGTGTGGTTCCCTCGCGGATCCCTTCGTCCCGGGTCATGTCGGTGGTCTTGCCATCGATGGTGACCGGTACCGGAACGATCTCGTTTTCGAATCGACCCTCTTCGGTCGCTTGCGCTGCGCGACGTTGGCTCTCGGCCGCGTAGATGTCGAGGTCTTCACGGGAGATGTCGTATTCCTCGGCGATCATGTCCGCGCCGATGCCCTGCGGGGGAAGCCCGGTCTCGCTGTAGCGGTCTTGCATCGACTGCGGGAAGGGGAACCCAAGATCCTTCACGATGGTCGCCCCCATCGGTGTGCGGGTCATGCCTTCCACGCCCGCAGCGATCACCACGTCGTATGCACCCGCCATGACCCCCTGGGCCGCGAAGTGGATGGCCTGTTGGCTCGATCCGCACTGACGGTCGACGGTGGTGGCCGGGACCGACTCTGGCCAGCCAGCGGCAAGCACCGCGTTGCGGCCGATGTTCAACGATTGCTCGCCAACTTGCATGACGCACCCGGTGATCACGTCGTCGACAACCACCGGGTCGAGTCCGTTCCGCTCCTCGAGCGCCTTGAGTGCATGGGCCAGTAGGTCGGCCGCGTGCCAATCTTTCAGCATCCCATTGCGTCGCCCCGCAGGCGTCCGCACCGCATCGACGATTACCGCTTCGAACATGGTCTCTCGCTCAGGTTGGTTGGATCGACTATACCCGACCTAAGGAACCCGTTCGGTCGACGGGTCGCTTGAGCAACAACCGAACTAGACCGCTGCTCGGTTGTTCGGTTCAGCGTCCTCTGTCGTATGCCCTCATCGTGAAGTTCGGGTTGGCTGACGCCTGACAGTTGTTTTTGCTGGGGACAACCGTCACGTCGCTCGATTGTTTCATTTCTGTTACGGAGTGCTACCGTCGGGTAGTCGAGTTGTGCTTTTGGCGCGGCTGACCGCATCGGCTCTGACCGATGTGAACCGACTGAAGGACCATTTACTCATGTCAGTTTCTCCGCTCCGTGCGGCTTGTGTCGCACTCGCTGTTCTCTCCACAACCGTGCTAGCTGCCGCTCCTGCTGGTGCCCAAGACGAGTCGATCTCGTGCCTCGGTATCACCGTTGCTGAAGCCGAAGCTCAGGGCTTCCGTGTTCAGCTCGGAACCGAGGGTGTCGACGTAATGACCGGCGGCAATGTCAGCCGCGACTTCATGATCGGCTTCGGCGGTGACGACATCATCACCGGCGCAGGCGGTGACGATGTGATCTGCGGTGGCGACGGAAACGACATCATCAACTCTGGTGATGGAGACGACGAAGTCGACGGCGGTTTCGGCGATGACCAGATCACCCTCGGCGCTGGCGATGACCGCGCTGAAGGCGGCGGAAACGACGACAACATCGTCGGCAACAGCGGCAACGACCGCATTCGCGGAAATGCCGGGGCCGACCGGATCTCCGGAGAGACCGGCAACGACGTGCTTCTCGGCAACCTCGGCCAAGACGTGATATTCGGTGGCGAAGGGAACGACCGCATTCGTGGCCATCGCAGCCAAGACAGTCTCGCCGGCGGCCCAGGCGACGACGAGATCTTCGGCGGCATGGCTGTCGACACCATCTCCGGCGATGACGGCAATGACCGCATCTCTGGTGGACGCGGCAACGACACGATTGACGGAGACGCCGGGATCGACACGCTGATCGGAAGTCACGGAATCGACCGTTGCGATACTTCCGATGGCGATGGCTACCGCACGTGCGAGCTCGACTTCGACGGAGAGGCCCTCACCGGTGAGCAAGACACCCCGGAGATTCCCGACGCTGAGCCAGAACCGGCACCAGCACCAGAACCGGCGCCTACCCCAGCACCAGCACCTGGCCTCGGCAGCCGACCTGTTGCGCCACCGACCGGCGCTCCCGTGCCCGCATCGCAAGCTCCCCAAGGAACGAACCAGTTCGGATGGCCGCTCCTCACCGACGTTGGTCTCGACGCAATGTTGTTCTGCGAATCGACCAACACCCACGACATCAACACGGGCAACGGCTTTTTCGGTGGCGTGCAATGGCTGCCCGCTACCTGGAACGCTGCGACCGTTCGCGCAGGATTCCCCGAGTACGACGGCGTGTTGCCACATCTCGTTCCGACGGACGTGCAAGACGAAGTCACTTTCGTCTGGTGGGAAGCCACCCGACCGAACACTCAATGGCCGACATGTCACGCCCGTGCCCTTGAGGCCATGAACGTGCTCGCTCCTTAGATAGCCAAGGTGGTTAGGCGTCGCTGGAACCGTTTGGTTCGAGCGACGCGACGTGCACCATAGCGTCGCCCTTATTCACGAGCGGATAGAGCGTTCGGCCGATTACCAGGCCTGACCGCAACGCCTTGATCGTGCCGAGCCGCTTTCCGAACGCGTCGATGATCGTGCCGATCTGCTCGCCCTTATTTACGCGCTCGCCAATCTCTACATCGAGACGGGCCACGCCGCTCTTGCTGGCTCGAACCCATCCGGAACTGCGCGAGACCGCGACGGGTTCAGCTTCAGGGCCGTCCCAATCGGCGATCCCAAGGTGACGCAGGACGCGGCGAATCCCGGCAACGCCTGTGTCGATGCTCAACCGGTTGAACCGAAGCGGCTCGCCCGCCTCATAGAGCAGAACAGACTTGCCCTTCTTCACCGCGGCTTGGCGCAGCGTTCCTGATCGGTTCTTCGAGTGGATGATCAGCGGCGGGCCGAACACTTCGGCCAATTGCTTTGTTTGCTCGTCGTCGAGGTTGCCGCGGATCTGGGGGAGGTTGGTTCGGTTGTCGCTCGCTGTGTGCAGGTCGATGCCAACAGAGCATTGCGAAACGACTTCGGTCATGAAGAGGTTGGCGAGGCGAGAGGCTAGTGAGCCCTTGCTCGATCCCGGGAAGGATCGATTGAGGTCTCGGCGGTCGGGGAGGTACCGGTCGCCGCTAATGAAGCCGTGCACGTTGACCACCGGGACAGCTAGCAGCGTGCCGCTCATCGTCTTTGGGTCGAGCTCGTCCAGTACCCGGTTGACGATCTCCACCCCGTTGATCTCGTCGCCATGAATCGCGGCGTTGATCCACACCACTGGGCCGTCCTGGGCACCATGCAAGACGGTGACCGGCATGGCCACATCGGCGCCGGTGAAGAGCCGCGATACCGGGAGCTCGACATGGGCCCGAGTTCCAGCGGCCACGCTGGCATCGCCGATTGTGAAGTCTTCTCGTTTCGCCACGCTCTTGCTCTCCGTGCGATCATATGAAGCTCTCCATTCGGAGAAGCACCGTCGATGATCATCTCGAAAGGAGGAGTGTAGTGAGGCTAGCGATCCTTTCTAGAGAGCCACGTAGTTATTCAGCTCAGCGGCTGAAGGCGGCGGCCAACGAGGCTGGCCACCAAGTTCGCATTCTCGACACCCTCCGCTTTGCGATCGATCTGTCGGGCGACCAACCCGATCTCCAGTACTCGGGCAACCAACTGTCCGACTACGACGCGGTCTTGCCACGCATCGGTGCGTCGGTGACCTACTTCGGCACGTCGGTCGTTCGTCAGTTCGAGCAGATGGACGTATACACCCCGAATTCGTCTGCCGGTATCCGCAACAGTCGCGACAAACTGCACGCGCACCAGATCCTGGCTCGCCACCAAATAGGGATGCCTGCGACGACATTCGTACGAGATCGTGCGGACATCCTCCCGGCGATCAAACGCGTCGGTGGTGCGCCGGTGGTCATCAAGCTTCTGGAAGGCACCCAAGGGATCGGCGTGATGCTCGCCCCCGATCTTTCGGTCGCCCAGGCAATGATCGAAACGCTGCAAGCCACCCGGCAAAACGTGTTGGTGCAGGAGTTCATCAAGGAGAGTTCGGGCTCCGACGTTCGGGCGTTTGTCGTGGGCGACCAGGTGGTCGGCGCCATGCGGCGCACGAACAAGTCGGGCGACTTCCGCTCCAACTTGCACCGGGGCGGTAAGCCCGAGGTCCTTTCGCTGTCGGCCGACTTCGAGCGCACCGCGGTGCGCTCTGCGCAGATCATGGGTCTCCGGGTCGCCGGTGTCGACATGTTGGAGAGCGACCGCGGGCCGTTGGTGATGGAGGTCAACTCATCGCCAGGTCTGCAGGGGATCGAACGCGCCACCGGTGCCGACATTGCGCGCATCGTGATCGACTACGTCGAGTCGCAGGTGGCGTTCCCCGAGCTCGATGTTCGCCAACGCCTTTCGGTATCAAGCGGGTACGGCGTAGCCGAGCTGCAGGTGCGCGAGGACGGTGCCTTTGTTGGACGGCCACTCGGTGAGTGTGGTCTCGACGAGCGAGACATCCGAGTGCTCACCTTGGAGCGGGGCGCTACGGTGATTCCGAACCCGAAGGCGGTCGTGGTGCTCGAAGCAAACGACCGTCTCCTGTGCTTCGGGAGCCTCGCCGAAATGCGCACCATGGTGTCGAAGCGACGCCCTCGACGTCGGCGTCTGCAACGCGACGATTCGATCGCGGACACTAGCTGAGCGCGAGTTACGGCCTGTCGCTCGCGGCGATTCGTTCGAGCGCGGTCATCACGACTTCGAGCTCGTCGGGTGTGAAGTGATCGATGAAGTTGGCTCGTACGTGCTCGAGGTGGTGGGGTGCCGCCTCAGCAAGTGTTTGCATGCCCTGCGTGGTTAAGACCGCCCAGGTGCCGCGGGCGTCCTCTTCGCACTTCTCTCTCTTCACCCAGCCTCGGTCGGCGAGGCGGTCTATCCGCTGAGTGAGCCGTGACCGTGAATGCACGACGGTTTGGGAGAGTTCGCTCATGCGCAGTCGTTGATCTGGTGCTTCGCTCAGGTTCGCCAGCACGTCATAGTCATCGATCGACATCCCCGTAGCAGCTTTGAGTTGGCTATCGAGGGCGGAAGTGACGCTGGAGGTCGACGTGAGGAACGCCCTCCAGAGGCGCATCTCGACGGGGTCGAGCCAGTTTGTCGATGTCATGGGGAGACTCTATCGGTACAGGTGTTGGAAGTAGTTCAAATCTGAACTATGTTATTCAACATTGAATTAACTAGTTCAAAATTGAACAACTATGAAAAGGAATTCGCAATGTCTGAATCTCTCACCCTGACCGCCGGCACCTGGGCAATCGAGCCCGCACACTCCTCGGTCGGCTTCACCGTTCGTCACCTAGGCCTGAGCAAGGTGCGTGGCCAGTTCAACGCGTTCTCCGGCGAGGTCACGATCGCTGACGACCAGCTCGCAAGCTCCGTGTCGGCCACCGTCGAACTGTCCTCCATCGACACCAACAACGCCGATCGAGACGGCCACCTTCAAAGCACCGACTTCTTCGGTGTGGAGTCCAACCCGCAGATGACCTTCGTGTCCACCGGTGTCAGCCAGAGCTCGCTCACCGGCGACCTAACCATCAACGGCATCACCAAGTCGGTCACCTTCGACCTCGAGTTCCACGGCGTGGCCGTCGACGGGTACGAGACCACCCGCGCCGGATTCAGCGCCGAGGGCGAGATCCTCCGCTCCGACTTCGGAATTGCCTTCAACATGCCCATCGGCCTCGACGGCATGCTCATCTCCGACAAGGTGACCATCGAGCTCGAAATCCAAGCAGTACCTGCCGTTCCTCAGCCCTAGTGGGCTTCGTCTCTAACCGAGTTGCTCCTTCGCTCACAACATCGACGCCAAGATGAACAAGAATGGGAAGTGATGGACTCCACAACGAACGACCGCACTGATGAGTGGGCCGCGCTACGCGAGCGGCATTTACGACCTGAGGGTGAACGGCCTGTCTCCGCCGGTCGAGGGGTTCATCACTTCGCGCTCATCAGTACCGACGTCGAACGAACGATTCGCTTCTACCAGGACGTGCTCGGGTTCCCGCTTACGGAGCTGTTCGAGAACCGCGACTTTCCGGGCTCGACCCACTTCTTCTTCGACGTGGGCAATGGGAACCTGCTCGCGTACTTCGACTTCCCCGGCCTCGACCTGGGGGAGTACGCAGAGGTGCTCGGGGGCTTTCATCACATCGCGATCTCCGTCACCCAAGTTGCCCAAGACGCTGCTCGGGTTTCATTGGCCAAGGCCGGAGTCGAGATCGAGTTCGAACACGAAACCTCGATCTACTTCCGCGGCCCCGACAACGAACGAATCGAACTCCTCGCCGACCCGCTGAGGTACATGTACGGCGAGGACGTGTAGGCGGCGGCTTCGCGGTATGGGACTTGGTTAGTTAGAGTGTCTAACTTGTAGGACAGGGTTACATCTCTTGGGGGTTCGGTGCGCGAAACAGCACGAGTAGTCATCATCGGCGGAGGGGTACATGGAGCATCGCTGCTGTATCACTTGGCGAAGGAAGGATGGACCGAGTGCATCCTCGTCGAGAAGGCCGAACTGACATCGGGTTCGACGTGGCACGCAGCGGGGCAGATCACACGCTCGGTCGGTGACTACACGACGGCTGCGTTCCATCACTACGCACTCGAGCTTTACCACGAACTGCCTGCCGAGACCGGCCAAGAGGTATCGCTGCACACGCCCGGGGGCATTCGGGTTGCCTACAACGATGATGAACTCGACCAGCTCAAGACGCACCTGGGTGTCGGCAAATACATTGGGTACCCGATCGAGCTGCTCCCACCTGACGAGCTGCAAAAGCTCAACCCGCTGTACAACTTCGACGACGTCATCGCTGGCATTTGGACCGAAGGCGAAGGCCATGTCGACCCGTCCGGGGTAACCATGGCGTTCGCTAACCACGCACGCTCGTTGGGGGCTGAGATCAGCCGCCGCAACCGGGTTCTCGAAGTCACCCAGCAACCCAATGGCGAATGGCAGGTCGTGACCGAGAAAGGCACGATCACCTGTGAACACGTCGTAGACGCCGCCGGTTGTTACGGCGATCAGGTCGCGGCCATGAGTGGGTTCACCGTGCCGCAAGCCAACGTGTTGCACCACTACCTTGTCACCGAAGAACTACCCGAAATGGCAGCGAACCTCGACTGGGAAATGCCGGTCATGCGCGACAACCGCGCAGCCGGTTACATCCGCCAGGAACAGACCGCTGGTCTCATAGGCATCTACGAACACGAAGGCGCCGAGCAATGCTGGAAGGACGGCGTTCCCTGGGAAGCAGAGAACCCGCTCTTCCCCGAAGACATCGACAAGATCGCCCCGTGGCTGGCCGAGGCCTTCGACCGAGCTCCGGCGATGGGCGAGGTCGGCATCAAACGTTGGGTGCACGGCGCGATCACCCACACGACCGACGGCCACATGCTCCTCGGCCCGGCACCCGGTTTGAAGAACTAC
Source organism: uncultured Acidimicrobiales bacterium (assembly GCA_964562985.1). Classification (GTDB taxonomy): domain Bacteria; phylum Actinomycetota; class Acidimicrobiia; order Acidimicrobiales; family SHLQ01; genus SHLQ01. The sequence continues at coordinate 52,721 of CAZLWE010000004.1, read as the reverse complement.
TGGCTCAACACCGGGTCGTCGATCGGACTCGCGTGGGGTCCAGGATCTGGCCGAGAGCTCGCTCGCTGGATGGTGCATGGCGAAACCGAACTCAGCTTGCGTCACTACGACCCCCGCCGATTCGGCTGGGCCGACCACGACTACGTCGACCCGAAGGCGGTCGAAGACTACGAGTGGATGTTTCGGGTGCACCCGCCGGGCGAAGAGCGCCTCGCCAACCGTCCCGTGCGTGTATCGAGCCTGTACGAGAAGCTCAAGGGCAAGAGGGCGATGTTCACCGAGTTCTACGGCTGGGAACAACCCAAGTGGTTCGTCCCCGAAGACCAGCCCCTCGAAGACGCCCACGGTTGGCGCCGCCCAGACTGGTATCCCGCGGTAGCCGAGGAGTGCAAGGCCGTGCGCGAACGCGTCGGCCTGATGGACCTCACCGCGTTCTCCAAGTACGAGGTGACCGGCCCCGACGCCGAGACCTTCTTGAACCGGATCACCACCGGACGTATCCCTAAGGAAGGTCGCATTTCGCTGAACTACCTGCTCAACGAGCAGGGCCGTATCGAGACCGAAATGACCTTGACCAAGGCCGGCGATGACTCGTTCTATGCGATCTCCGGTGCCATGGGCGAACAGCGCGACCTCGACTGGCTACGCCACTCGGTAGCCGATGGTGAAGACGTCACGATCGAGGACTACTCGACCAAGCGTGGCGTGCTTGTACTTGTCGGACCAAAGGCTCGCGAGGTGCTGGCAGCCTGCACCGAAGCCGACGTGTCCAACGAAGCGTTCCCGTTCTTGTCAGCTCGCCCCATGAGCATTGCCGGTGTTGATGTGTACGGACTTCGCGTTGGCTTCACCGGCGCTCGTGGCTGGGAACTTCACATGGACGTCGACCAGATGGAAGCCGTCTACGACGCACTCTGGGCAGCGGGGGAGGGGCACCGCATCGCCGACTTCGGCGGCCACGCGCTCAACTCACTTCGTATCGAAAAGGCGTACCTCACTCGCAACGAACTCACTCACGACATCGGTCCAATACAGGCAGGTGTCGAGTTCTTCGTGAAACGAGACAAGGGCGACTTTGTCGGCAAGGACGCACTCGACCGACCGCCATCAGGTAACCCCTGGAAGCTCGTCTACCTCGACGTCGACGTTGGTGGCCTTGACGTGGCTGGTGCTGCCGACTGCCTTGGTGGCGAAGGGGTATTTGCGAGCCCCGCAGACGACGCCGACGCGATCGGCCTCACCACGTCTGGCGGCTACGGCTTCACCGTCGACAAGAGTCTGGCCTTCGCCTACGTCACCGCCGACCACGCCGAACCCGGCAACGAACTCGGCGTCATGATCCTCGGCGAAATGAAACCTGCCAGGGTCCTTTCCGAACCAGCCTTCGACCCACAAAACGAGCAACTCCGTGGCTAGCGCTAAGGAATCTGTGGTCGAAAACCGGGCGATAGTAACGGCCACCGACCACAGATTGGCTGGCTTTGGGACCTGTGGTCGAAAACCGGGCGATAGTAACGGAATCGGACCACAGATTGGTTGGTGCGCGTAGATGGCTGATGTTCCTGATCGCGCGGAGATCGTCGTTGTTGGTGGAGGAATCGTCGGAGCGTCGGTCGCCTATCACTTGACCAAGCTGGGGCGTAGCGATGTTGCGGTGCTTGAACGTCACGAGCTGACCGGCGGAACTACCTGGCATGCCGCGGGTCTCGTCGCGCAGCTCCGGGCGACGGAGAACCTGACCCGTCTCGCCCAATACAGCCTTGAGCTCTACAAGACGCTGGAAGAGGAGACCGGCCAGGCCACCGGCTTCCTCGCACCCGGGGCGATCTCGCTCGCCAGCACCGAACATCGCTGGGAAGAGCTTCGTCGTACCGCGGCGATGGCTCGCTACCTCGGCGTGATCGCCGATGAGATCACACCCGCCGAGATCGTCGACAAGTTCCCGATGTGTCACATCGACGACATCGTCGGTGGTATCTGGCTACCTGAAGATGGATCGGTTGGTCCCTCCGACGTGACCCAAGCCCTCATGAAGGGTGCTCGCATGGGCGGTGCCAAGCTCTACGAGGGCACCGGGGTAGATGATCTCATCGTCGAGAACGGCCGCTGCATCGGTGTGATCACCGACGACGGTCAGCGCATTGAAGCCGAGCAGGTCGTGCTGGCCTGCGGGCTCTGGACCCGTCACCTCGCTCTCAAACATGGTGTACAGGTGCCGCTGCATGCTGCGCATCACTACTACGTGGTTACCGAACCGATCGAGGGCCTCAATGCCGAATGGCCGGTCCTTCGCGACCCTGACCGCTATGCGTACCTCAAGCCTGAAGCGGGTGGTTCGCTGCTCGTTGGGTTGTTCGAGCCCGTCGCCGACCCATGGCCAGCCGTCGGCCCACCGCCGACCGATAAGTCCTTCATCACGCTCGATCCAGACGCTGATCATTTGGCGGAGTATCTGCCGCCAACCTTCGATCGTGTGCCCGAGCTGCACGAGGCTGGCCTGCGGTTGATCTTCGACGGACCCGAGAGCTTCACTCCCGACGACAGCTACATCCTCGGGGAGGCGCCGAACCTGCCGGGTATGTGGGTGGCCGCGGGCTTCAATTCGATCGGCATCCAATCCGCCGGTGGCGCGGGTATGGCACTTGCCTATTGGATGACCGAGGGCGAACAACATATCGACCTGTCCGATGTCGACATTCGTCGATTCGAGCAATTCCACGGCACGGAGAAGTTCCTGCGAGACCGCACCGTCGAGGGACTCGGGTTGCTCTACGCGCCGCACTGGCCACACCGCCAGTACGAGACGGCTCGAGACATTCGTCGCTCGCCTCTGCACGACCGGCTGGAGGCGCACGGTGCTGCGTGGGGCTCGGTTATGGGGTGGGAACGCGCCAACTTCTACGCGAAGCCCGACCTCGGTATCGAAGCGAAATACGAGTACAGCTGGGGACGTCAGAACTGGCACGATTCCAACCGCATCGAGCACACCGCAGTCCGAGAAAAGGCTGGACTCTTCGACCTGACCTCCTTCGCGAAGTTCGTTGTAAAGGGACGCGATGCAGCGGACGTGATGAGCTACATGTCATCAGGCCCGGTCACCGGGGACGTAGGCGGCTCGGTATACACCCAGTGGCTCAACGACAAAGGCGGGATCGAGGCCGACCTCACCGTGAGTCGAATCTCCGAGCGCGAATTCTGGGTGATCGGTGGTGCAGGAACGCGTGCCCGTGACCTCTTTGCGATCGAACAAGCGATTCTGAACCACGGTGCTGTCTCAGGAAGCGGCGGCGAAGCGAACGCGACCGTCACCGACATCACCTCTGCCTATGCAGTCCTCGCGGTGATGGGACCGGCATCCCGAGACATCGTGGCGAGCCTTACCCAAGCCGATATGAGTGAAGAGGCGTTCCCGTTCGCTACCCATCAACCAATCGACATCGGCAGTTGCTACGTGCGGGCCAACCGCATGAGCTACGTGGGAGAGCTTGGTTGGGAGCTCTATGTCCCCACCGAGTTCGCGGTGCACGTCTTCGACCAGCTCATGGAAGCTGGCAAGCCCCACGGAATGGAGCTTGCTGGGTACCACACGCTCAACTCCCTTCGCTTCGAGAAGGGCTACCGCCACTGGGGCCACGAGGTCACCCCCGACGACAACCCGGTGCAGTCGGGTCTCAACTTCGCCATCGACTGGGACAAGGACTTCCGTGGCAAGGAAGCGCTGGCCAAGGCCAAGGCGTTTGGCAACGCTCGCCGCCTGATTCAGGTGGCCGTCCACGACGAGTCGGTACTGCTACATCATCACGAGCCCGTCTACCGAGATGGTGTGCGGGTCGGCTACGTCACCGATGGCATGTGGGGACACACCGTCGGCGCCGCGGTCGGAATGGCATGGGCGTACCGACCCCAAGACGAAGTCGATGCGGGCGAACGAGCCGACAAAGCCTGGATCGAGTCCGGCGAATGGCAGATCGAACTCCCCGGACGCATGGTCGACGCCAAGGTTCAGCTCAAACCGTGGTGCTGACTCGTGTGGTGGCTCACAACTTTGTGCCGCTCGGTCCGACATAGTAGATGTATGACGACTTCGGCGAAGAGGTGGCTTGGACTGTTGCTTCTGGCTTTTGCGTTGGCTGGTTGTGGTAGCGACGCCATAACAACGACAAATAGTGGCGTGGTTGGCGAAACTGTTGAGGGGGCCGAAGAAGGCACCGTCGAAACCGCCCAAGACGACGACGCGGCCATCGGTCGCTCGAGTTCTGACGACTTCCAACCGTCGCGGGACTTGCCAACCATTGAGAGTGCGAGTCTTGGCCAGATTCGCAATGCCAGCGAGATTCTTCCCCTGCGAGGCACCGCCTGGTTGATCGACTCGATCGACTCGGAGGTCCACGACGCGGCGATCTCTTTCGCATGGCGAGAAGGAGAGGGAATCGTCTCGTGGTTTCGGGACGAATGCACCACCGGCGAATTCTCCACTCTGAATGCAGCTCAGGGCGGCTGGATAATCAACAACGACGACCCATTACCGAATTGCTCAAGCCCGCTCTCCGCGATCTTTGCCGACGGCGCGATCGTCGGATTCACGCTGGCCAATCAGAACCAGCTGATTGTGCGATCACAGGCCGGCGAGTTCGTCGCAACGCACTTCACCTCCACGTCGATCCAAGATGACCCGATCGTCGTCGAATTCCAATAGGTGGATTGGGGTTGGTCGGCCCTGCGGACGACCGGCTTTAAGCTGAGCCGATGTCGTCATGGAGTAAGGCGTTAGTAACGGGTGCATCGAGTGGTATCGGCCTGTCGATCGTCCAAGAGCTTGGCCGACGTCGAGTGCCCGTAGTGCTGGTAGCTCGCGACGTCGATCGATTGAACGCCATCGCCGAACAACACCCGGTCGAGGCCGAAGTGCTCGCAGCTGACCTGAGCGACATTGACCAGCTTCGAACCGTCGAGGAACGCATCGAGGTTGGCGACATCGACCTCGTCGTAAACAACGCGGGTTTTGGACTCAACGGCAAGTTCATCACCCATGACCGTGATGTAGAGACCGACATGGTGAGGGTCAATGTGCTTGCGCTACACCGCCTTAGTCACGCCGCCGCCGTGACGCTTCAGGCGAAGGGCACGGGATCGATCCTCAACGTCGCCTCGGTAGCCGCCTACACATCGATGGCCCGTTCGAGCACCTACTCCGCGACGAAGGCATTCGTGGTGTCGCTCTCCAACGCGCTCGCATCCGAACTCGCTGACTCCGGGGTCACCGTGACGTCGCTGTGCCCTGGTCTAACCCGCACCGAGTTCCATGAACGGGGCGACTACACGACCGACGAGTTCCCCGACTTTGTCTGGCAGACGGCGGACGAAGTCGCCCGTGCCGGTCTCGACGCCGCAGCGGCGGGCGATCGCCGACACATCCCCGGGGCCATCAACAAGGCGATGGTCGGCGCCATCCGCGTGCTTCCCGAACCTGTGGTTCGCTTCGTCGGCGATCGATTCTTCTAGCGAGAGAACTAGTCGTCGTGGTGGACTCTCGAGAACGCTTCCACGAGGTCCACGAATCCCTCTACGAAATCCGCAAACGAGTCATCGAAGGGTTCGGGGCTTCCACCGACGAGCATGACGCCAGGGATCGAGGAGAGGAGTTCGGTCACCGTCGATCGCTGGTGCGCTTGGCTTTCGGGCATCGATGGGTACACCACGACCTCGCCAGTAATCGTCGAGAGTTCGTCGACTGAAACGCCACGGATTGGGCTGCCGGTGAGCAGAGCGGTGGCCGCTGCATCGTCGTGTACGTCGGAGATGATCGTGTGTGCCAAGCCGTCAATTACCGGGTGACCTGCGGTCGCGGGCCAGCACAGCATCACACGGGCCACGAGGTCAGGTCGGTCGAGCATCAGGCGAAGCGCAACACTGCATCCGTTGGAGCCAGCAACAAGCGATGCTCGATCGTGTCCCGCGCCGGCGATGGTCGCCTCGAGTACGCTCGCTTCTTCCTCCCATGACTTCGGTGAGATCGGCCGATCGTGCACGATCACGTCTACCTTGCGTCGTTGCAACATTGGAGCGACACCGGTCTCTACCCAAAACCACTGGGCGGTTACCGGGGGATCGTCGTAGAGCCCTCCGGGCACAAGGACGACGGGCAAAGTCTCAGGGAGGTGGAGCACTGGTTGAGCTTGGCAGCTCAACCGGTGCCATCCAAGCATCTAGCCCATGCGATTCCGACCGTTCTGCAGAGCAGCGATGTGGCTCGCTCAACGTACGGTGCCCAATGCCGATAGGGGCCGAAGGGTAAATACAAGGTGTGAGATGACGGAATTGCGCAATCGGTCTCGAAGGCGGGTCTTGACGGCCGCGGCCGCGACGACCGCTGTGTGGGTTGCGCCTTCGGTGGTTGGCTTGGATCGTGTCGCCGCAGCCGCAGCTTCTGCACCGGATCCCACCGTCACCGGCGACGCGATCTTCGCGACGCTGTCGTCAGGGGAGTCGCTGCGACCTGACAGCACGACGTACTCATCAAACACTGACTTCTTTGTCTTTGCCGAGGCCTGTAACACGTTGACCTCCGGGCAATCCACCGACTCGGGAATGACCCTCCCGACAGGTCAGCTGGTCAGTTCGTATCTCATTCACTATTCCCCAGCGACAGGAACGGCCACTCTTACGGGAACCGTGACCTTGCCCGGAACGATCGTCGGGTACGACTTCACCGACGCCTCGTTAGCCGCTACCGATGCGCAGTGGGGCGTGCCGGGGGTCAACTACGGGGTAGGGCGTCGCCGAATGGAGATACCGCCAGAGGGCAACAACGACACCGTCACCTTCTCCGGCAGCAGCACGGTATCGCTCTCCATGTTCGCCTCGTTATCATTTGTCGATCAGATCCGCATCTACATCTGCGACTTCTAGGGCAGCGCTTGCCGCGCCGGGGAGGTTATTCCTCTTCGGACTCGACTTCGTTGCCCTCGTCTGCAGCTTCGAGCTCTTCGTCCTCTTCCTCTTCGATGATCTCGGGGGTGAGGTCATCGATTCCGCCCGCCATTGCGAGTGCGGACGCGAGTTGTGTGGCGCGGCCGTATACCAACTGAAAGTAGTGCGGTGCTGCGGCACCATGGCCTGGTAGCGGAGGCTGTCCGAGCGAATTGATGACCGCAACCGGATCGGGTGTAGAGATCGCAAATCCGTCGATCTCGGGAAGCGTGTCGTGGTCGCCCCAGAACGCAACCGGGTCTAGGACCGGTTTCTTCTTGGCCTTCGCCTTGCTCTTCTTCCGGCCCTTTTGTTGCTGGTTGGATCGCTTTCGGCTCATGTCGACGCTCCAACGGGGTCGGCCGCATCGTCAACGTCGGTGCTCGCGAGCGGGGAAGAATCGGCCGTGAGCAACAAGTCTGGATCGATCCCCAGGGCCACTTGCAATTGTTCTGCGTCGAGATCGCCCACCGAACTGGACTTGGGCAGCACCATGTTCGCAATCTGGCGCTTACCCGCCACGATCTCTTCGACACGCTCATCGACGGTTCCGGGACACACGAGGCGGTGCGCGATGACCGTCTTCGTCTGGCCGATACGCCAGGCACGGTCGCGGGCCTGGTCCTCCACCGCCGGGTTCCACCACCGGTCGTAGAGGACTACGTGGTTCGCGGCGGTGAGGTTGAGGCCTGTGCCGCCAGCTTTCAACGAAAGCACCAAGGCCCCTGCGCCCTCGGCGCTTTGGAACTGATCGATCATGCGGTCGCGAGCGCCTCGCGCAAGACCGCCGTGATAACACTCGATCTTCTTTCCGGTGCGCTCCGAGAGATACGTCGATAGGCGTTCGCCCCAGGTAGCGAAGTGCGTGAAGATCAGCATCTTCTCGTCGGCGGCAAATACCGAGTCCATGATTTCATTGAGTCGAGCCAACTTGCCTGAACGGCCCTCAAGCTCGCCTCCGTCGTCCTCGAAATTGACCGGGTGATTACAAATCTGTTTGAGGGCGGTGATCGCTGCGAGAACGGCCCCCTTTCGTTCCGGCGTACCTGAATCGCGACCCGAAGTCTCACGGACAAGGTTGTCGAGCACCGCCTGGTAGAGGCCTACCTGTTCGGGTGTCATCGCGCAATGGTCGAGCTCGTCGATGCGATCCGGAAGCTCTGCCGCGATGTCGGGCTCGGTCTTCGTTCGGCGATAGACCAAGATGCCGTTTAGGGCTCGAAGCGCTTCCTCGCCGCCTTTCGCCGAACCACTCTTCTTGTCGGGCGTGAGCTGTGCGATGAAGGGTGCGCGGGCCCCGACGAGACCAGGGTTCGCCCAATCCATGATCGACCACAGGTCGCCGAGGCCGTTCTCGATCGGCGTGCCGGTGAGCGCGACCCGTGTGCGGGCCTCGAGTCGGCGAAGTTGTTGTGACGTTTCGGCTTGAGGGTTCTTGATCGCCTGTGCTTCGTCGATGACGACTTTGCCCCAGGTGATCTTTACCAGCTCGTCCATGTCACGGACGGCTGTGCCATACGTGGTGATCACGATGTCTGCTCTGCGGAAGGCGCGTTCAAGGTTGCCCTTCGCCCGAGACGCGCCGTGGTGGACATGCGCGGCCATATCCGGGAAGAACTTGCGAGATTCCGCCGCCCAGTTACCAACGACAGCAGGTGGGGCTATGACCAGCCCCGGTCCGTTATCGCGATTCGCGAAGAGGGTGGCCAGGGTTGTTGGGGTCTTGCCGAGGCCCATGTCGAGCGCCAGGCAGCCGCCGAGAGCGGCATCGTCGAGGAAGTTCATCCAGGCCAGTGCGTCGGCCTGGTAACTGCGGAGTTCACCGCGGAAACCATCGGGAGTGGTGTCGGGGTCTTCGGGAAGTGCACCCAAGCTCTGGAACAGCTCGGCGGCCCAACCCGATCCAGCGATGCTGACGCCACCGCCGAGCGGGTCGCCCTCCAAGCCCATCGCATGGCGCAACATGTCTGCGCCGCTGAGCTGGGTTTGGTTTGCTCGCTCTGCCAGCGCTGCCGCTGCTTGTGCCAGGTCGGCTTGTTCGAGTTCGATCCATTGCCCGCGAGACTTCACCAGTGGCTTGGCTTGTGTGGCGAGTTGTGCGATCTCGGCCGCGGTCAACTCGACATCATCGAACATGGCGGACCAGCGGACGTTCGCCAGTTGCTGTGCACCGACGACGGACTCCTCGGCATCGATCGCGGTGAGACGCAGCGACGGAGTGGCCTTTTTGCGCGACAGCGGCGGAACCCGGACGTCGAAGCCGGCAGCCCGAAGCACGGGACCAACGTCGGTCATCAGCTCCCATGCTTCGTCCTGGCTCAACATCACTTCGCCGCGTCGCCTTCCACCAGGGCGTAACAGGGCAGGGAAGAGGCGTTCGAGCCGGGACGCCTGATGCTCGAACAGGCGTGCTCGATCCTTCGATGCTTCGGCAAGCACGACCTCGAACGCTTCGAGGACCCCGGCTGATGATGTACCGAGTACCGACGCGAGCCACGCGTTCGATTCATCGGGCGCTGCCAACTGCACGGTGAGCTTTGGATTCTTGGTGCCGACGACGGGAGCTGACCAACGGTCGACACGTCGAGCGATCTCGGCCGCTGATGAGTCGGGCGCTTGGAAGGGGGTGCCGTCGAGTCGGCCGAGGAAGGACTCGGAGACGTCGTGGCGGTCCTTCACCTCTGGCGGTGGTGCCGGCAGTTCGGCCTGCGCAGCTGCCATCCGGACGATCGTGTTCGTCACGTCGCCCATCACGGCTGTGGTGAATGCCAATGGCTCCTGGCGTTGTTGGCCCACCATGGCTGCGCCGGGCACGGTATCCATCAGCTGTTTGAGCACGTCGGCATCGATCAAGCCCGGCAGCCATCGAACCGAATAGGCCGACGACCCTTTTTGCTTTGAGCCTCGGCGAGACTGGCGCATTTGTGGAGCCATACGGCCCTGGGCCACGGCGGAGACCGCGGTCGCTGCGGCAAGCCCCATCCAGCGAATGCTCGGGGCGAAGCGGGGATCATGGCTCCGCCGTGCTTGGGCGACGAGCCAGCCAAGTGCATTGGCCATTGGGGTCGCGACGGCCGGTACGCGCTGGCTCGTCGGGACACGCAGTGTGCCGCGAGTTTGCCAATCGATGTTTCCGCCACCAGCAGCTTCGAGGTGTTCGCGAATTACGGGCTCCTGCTCATAGCGGGCGTCGTGGCCCGAGACCCACGCGACCAACTGGCCATCGTTCCATGAGAGTTGCAGCTGCGCGGTACCGGTCTTCTCTGACGGAGCCTGCTTGCGGTTTCGAGGCAGCGGCTGGAGTTCTTCTTCCTTGGCTGGGCCGATCAGAGCCGTGAGTGCGTCGTCGATGCGGAAACAGTCTTCGTCAAGATCGGCAAGGACCGTTGCTCGGGCGGGGCCCCGGAAGGTCTTCCGAGTTCGTTCGAGCTTTGCGTCCGCGGAGTCGAGCAGCCGCCAGAGCGCGGCTGACCACGCGTCGGTGTCAGCTTCGAGAATCGCTAATTGTTCAGTGTTTGCCAGGCCGTCGATAGCAGCCTGGGCGTAGTCCTCGAGCATTCGAAGATCGGTCGGTGTCGCGATGACAAGTCTCCTCGCGTAATACAAGCAGCGCACGACCCACGGGAAAACCGCACGTCGACCGACGCTGCTTGCGTCTTGCGTAGCAATCCTGTGCGAAACAGGCACTGCCGTTGGCTGGACCCACGCAATTGGCGGGACTGCCGCGATGGCCCCAAATAGCGAGGCATCTGCTGGTGTACCGTAGCGGCGAAACCACTAAACGATGCAACTCAGGTGATTACATGATCGGACGGGTGCGCCCTTCGTTGAGCGCTTTAGCCGGATACCGTCCCGGCAAGGCCTCTGGCCAGGTTGAGGCCGAGCACGGGATTTCGAACAGCATCAAGCTGGCTTCGAATGAGAATCCGTGGCCACCGGTACCTCCGGTCGCCGACGCAATTCGGGCTGCCGTTGATGGTGTGAATCGCTACGGCGACAACACGGCGGCCGACGTCTGTGAGGCGATCGGTCGTTGGCAAGGCGTTCCCGCGGAGCGGGTGACCGTCGGCTGTGGATCCAGTGGGTTGCTGCAACAGATCTTTATGACCTACGTGAGCCCGGGTGATGAGGTGGTGTTCCCGTGGCATTCATTTGAGATCTATCCCGTCTTTTGCACACTGTTTGATGCGGTCGCTGTGAAGGTGCCGCTTCGGGAGTACGGCTTTGACCTCAACGCGGTCGCAGAAGCGGTTACCGATGAGACGAGCGTCGTGTTTCTCGCAACCCCCAACAACCCAACCGGGACGGCGGTGTCAATGGCCGATGTCGCCGATCTCGTCGCTCGTATCCCCGACGACGTGATCGTCGTCGTCGATGAGGCCTATCGCGAGTTCAACGATCCGGCACTGGGTGACCCTGTCCGAGACCTGCAACCCGAGTTCCCAAACGTGGTGGTTACTCGAACGTTTAGCAAAGCATTTGGGCTTGCGGGACTCCGGTCTGGGTACTGCATTGCTCATCCCGAGGTGATCGCGGAGGTCAACAAAACCCGCTTGCCCTTCAGCGTCAACAACCTTGCCCAAGCAGGGATGCTTGCGGCCATCGAACATGTCGATGCGGCGATGGCTCGAGTGGACGAACTTACGAGCGAGCGGATCCGATGTGTGGAAGGGCTTCGGGCCCTCCAGATACCGGTTGTCGATAGCCACGCGAATTTCGTGTTCATCCCAACGGGCGCTACGACAATGCAGGTCGCTACCGAGTGTGAAAAGCGTGGGGTCATTACCCGACCCTTCCCGGACTTTGGGCTACGAATCACGATCGGCTCACCAGAGGAGAACGACCGCTGGCTCGCCGCGTGCCAAGAGCTCATTCGTTGAAAACGCAGTTCGAGCCGACCGGATTGACCGATCGGCTCGAAATGGTGATTGCCCTCAGATCGGAACTACTCCGCCGCTCGTAAGGCCTGTTGAGACCACAGTAGGACAGGTGCTGTCCTTGCCACCTGAGGATTCCTACCTAGATGTCTCTTTAGAAACGGTCCGAATCTCCTAGCCCGATGCTGATTTCGTTAGGTGGGGTTGGCCCGATAACTTCGAAAGGCGATGAATGAACGTCGGCGTAGCCCATCGATCGAGGATGTCGCTAGAGCGGCAGGGGTCTCTGTCGCGACCGTCTCGCGAGCGCTACGAGGCCTTCCCAACGTCGCTGCTTCGACCAAGGAACGGGTGCAGGCCATCGCCGAGGAGATGGGTTATCGCGCCGATCCCAGCGCAGCGCGTCTCGCTACGGGCCGCACAAACTTGGTGCAGATCGCGACGCCTACTGTCGACGGCTGGTATTTCTCGCGTTTTCTTGCCGGAGCGATCGAGTATCTCAATGGGAACGGTTACGAGGCGATCGCTCACCCGCTCGAAGACCCTGGCAGCCGCGATGATTTTCTGAACGACCTTGGGCAAGTCGAGAAGCGGGTCGACGGACTCATCCTGGTCGACCTCAACATCTCCGAGGATGCGGCGAGCGAACTCGCGAATGCCGGCGTTCGGCTCGTGACCGTAGGTTTCAAGACCGCACACTTTCCGAGCGTTGTTGTGGACGACTACCGCGTCGGCTTTCTGGCGACTGAGCATCTCCTAGCGCTTGGTCACACGAGGGTCGCACTTATTTCGGGTCAACCAAATCACCCGTTGGCGTTCTCTGTCCCTGGTCTTCGGCTCGCTGGGTTTACCGGAGCCTTGGCGGCTGCGGGAATATCCCTCGATCATGAACTAGAGCAATCCGGCCGATTCACCGCCGAGGGCGGCCGTCAGGCGATGGAGCGGTTGCTCGATCTTGCCGATCCTCCTACAGCCGTCTTTGTGATGTCTGACGAGATGGCTTTCGGTGCACTTCGTGCGGTGCAAGATCGACAACTCCGCATTCCCGAGGACATAGCGATCGTTGGCGTGGATGACCACGAAATTGCCGAGATGGCGGGTCTCACCACAGTGCGGTTGGTCCCACGAAACCTCGGCATGTTGGCAGCACAGAGCCTCCTCGCTGTCGTAGACGGGGACGGTGAGGTGTCTACCCAATCTGCCCTCGAACCCCCTCACCTCGTCGTACGACAGTCGACTCAGCGGTCATAACCGCTAATCTCCGTTTTGGCGTAACCCCGAAGCGTCAAAAGGAAAGAAATTCGCTTTCGCGATGTGACACTCGGCGCAGTGCGCTGTAGTGTTTCGGTTCTGCAAACGTTTGCAGGCCTGTATTCATAAGGATTCGGGCAAATGATATGAGGGGGAGACCCGTGAAGACAAGCAAATGGATGAAGCTGTTTGCGTCGCTGTTCGCGTTGTCACTGATCGCCGCGGCATGTGGTGGGGCAACGGACACTGTTGAAGGTGCGGCAGACGCCGTGGCCGATGCAGCCGAGGGCGGCGACGACGCAGCAAGTGATGCGGTAGCTGAAGCACAAGCTGCTCAGGCAGAGGCCGAAGCAGCTGCTGCGGACGCAGAAGCCCGCGCTGAAGCGGCTGAGGCTGCTGCCGCCGAAGCCGGTGAAGGCGACGACGACGCTGTTCCCGTTGTGACCGTTTCTGGTCCAGAGCGATCCGAAGCCGAAGCTGGTGCACTGAACCAAGCACTGCAGGAGTTCGGTAACGCCAACGGCATTTCGATCATCTACCAGGGCTCAGCCGACTGGGAGACCGAAATCAATATTCAGCTCGAAGCTGGCACCAACCCGGACATCTCCGTGTTCCCTCAGCCAGGCAACCTTCGTGATGCCGCAGACGCTGGACACGTCCAAGAAGTACCTGCGTCGATCATCGAGGCTGCACAGGCGAACTGGACCCCAGACGCGATCAACTTCGCGAACTTCGACGGCACCCAGTTCGGTCTTCCGAACAAGAACGACCTCAAGTCGCTCGTTTGGTACCAGCCAGCACGCTTCGAAGCCGCCGGCTACGACATTCCAACCACCCTCGACGACCTGTTCGCACTTAGCGACCAGATGATCGCTGACGGCAACACCCCATGGTGTGTCGGTATCGAGTCCGGTGGCGCAACCGGTTGGCCATTCACCGACTGGGTTGAGGACATCATGCTCCGTACAACCACTCCGGAGAACTACGACGCTTGGGTAGCTGGAGAACTTCTGTTCTCGAGCCCAGAGCTCACCAATGCTTTCCAGATCATCATCGATGAGTGGAACAAGCCAGGTGCCGTCTTCGCCGCAGGTGGCAGCATCGCTACCACCTCGTTCCGTGACAACGCTGAGCCTCTCGTCAACGGCGACTGCTTCATGCACCGCCAGGCATCGTTCTTCGCCTCCTTCTTCCCAGAAGGCACCCCGGTTGCTGATGGCAGTGAAGGTGCAGTCGACGTGTTCTTCTTCCCAGGCAACGGCACCGATCGTCCAGTCCTCGGTGGCGGAACCTTCGTTGGCGCATTCAACGATCGTCCAGAGGTATGGGCTGTCATGGAGTACTTCGCAAGCGCTGAGTACGCCAACGCACGTCAAACCGCTCAGCAGGCACTCCTGCAGGGTGACAGCGAAGAACTCGTACTTTCGGGCTTCGTAACCGCAAACACCGGCGCCGATCCATCACTGTGGAACCCGCTCGAGTCGAACTTCGTGTCGATCCTTCAGGATGCTGACATCTTCCGATTCGACGCTTCGGACCTCATTGGTGGCGACGTGAACAACGCATTCTGGGAAGTTGGTACCCAGATCGTGAATGGTGACACCACCGTCGAGGAAGGCACCGCCGAAATCGACACCTTCTGGCCATAACTCTGGCTTCGGCCTGACAGTGTCAGGCTGACTCTCCGGATATGGCGGGGGTTTGACCTTCGGGTCAGCCCCCGCCCCCTCCGGTCTTCTTTTTCACTTCCTAGTACCGGGGATGCTTCCCATGCAGTTGCTCGGCGCCATCGTCCTGGTCGCCCTCATCATTGCTTCGCTGTACGGCCTTCTGCGACTGTCGCGAGAGCGTCCGCTGAAGGCGGGTCTCATTTTCGCCGCTGGTGTGGGTGTCGTAATCCTCCTGCTCGTTGCAGCCGGAGGATTCAGCGGCCTAACCGGTAGCGCCGACTTCGAACGGGTGCTGCGAATGCTCGCCACCGTGCTGATCTCGGTGACCCTCTGTATTGGCCTGTGGGTCGGGCTGAACCTCTTTGTGAACCAGGCCCGCCAACGATGGAACAACTTCTCCGGCCTCGTTGGGGCAACCCTCGGCGCCGGTCTCTTCGGAATCCTTCGAGGGAACCGATCGGTTGGCCCGTTGTTCTCCGAAGTCGATCCGATCTTCGCTGATTCCGATCCCCTGCTCCTGAACGACGCGGTGGGGACCGGGTTCCTTGGTCATATCGAATGGCCACTTATCGGCGCGCTGCTGTTTGGCGCCGGTGCCTACGTGATGAAGTCGATCCCCAACCGTTTCGCTCGCTTCGCTGTGGCAGCCGTGCTCGGAGGCGTCGCCGGTTGGCTCATCGCGTCGAACACACGAATCTTGCAACGGCCAGACCCCAATTGGATCGCCATCATCGTGGCGACGCTGGTGGTGGGCGCAATTGGGGCAGCGCTCACCCGGTCATCTGGTGAGCCAGCACGTGGAGCCTTGATCGGAGCGGGTCTCGGCTGGGCGATCGGTGGCTGGCTACTCTCCCCATTTGCCGTAGTGGTCGACGCGCCGTACATCTCTACGGTTGTGCCGCTCGTGCTGATCATGGGCGGCTTTGGATGGCAGCTCGCACCGAGTCACAAGGAACGCGCCCTCTTCGACAGTCGGGCTCGAGGCTTCATCTTCCTCGGCCCCGCCCTCACATTCCTGACTATCGCTCTGGTAATCCCGACGGTTCGAACTGGAATCCTCTCCTTCAAAGATCGCAACGGTGATGAATTCGTGCAATTCGCGAACTACCAACGCTTGTTCACCGCACGGGACTCCTTCGACACCTCAAACTGGGCCGCCTTCTTCACTTCGCGATTGTTCTATGCGGCGTTGGTCCTGTTAGCGATCGCGGCAATCGTTGCGGTGTTGGGTGGAATTCGTCGCAATGGCCACGCCTCAATTGAGAAGAGCCCAACCACTATCGGAGCGGTCTTCTTCGCGCTGTTCCTGGCGTCGTTCGCTGCCTTGTCGGTTGTGCGAGGAACGTTCTTCAACAACATTTGGTGGGTGATCACTGTAGTAACGGTCTCGACGGTGGCTGGTACGGCGATCGCGGTGTTATCCGATCGAGCGAAGTTCGGCGAGAACCTTGCCAAGAGTCTGATCTTTATGCCCATGGCTATCTCCTTTGTCGGCGCGTCAATCGTGTGGCGATTGCAGTTCCAAGCTCGTCCGATTTCTCAGAGTCAGACCGGCACATTGAATGCTGTGTGGGTCGCGCTTGGCGAACTCAGCAACTCGGGCCTTCCCCGCATTTTGATGATCGTGCTGTTCGTAGCGCTGACCGCAGCTTTCGCTTGGGGAATCTTCAGGCGGGCAACGAGTGATCGGGCTTTCACTGGAATGTCCATCGGGTTGGTCGTTTCGGGGTGGCTCCTCTATCGCTTCATCGGGCCCCGGCTAGGCGGATTCACTTTCGATGCTGATGGCGCGTTGGTGCCCGAGACGGTGTCCTTCTTGACCGAGCAGCCTTTCAACAACGTCTGGCTTATGTTGATCTTGATTTGGATTCAGACCGGCTTCGCCATGGTGATCATCTCGGCGGCGATCAAGGCCGTCCCGCAAGAATTCATTGAGTCAGCAAAGGTGGATGGAGCGACCGAATCCGACATCTTCTTCCGGGTGACCCTGCCAACGATCTTTCCGACGATCGGCGTGGTGGTCACCACGCTCATCGTGCAGGTCACCAAAGTCTTCGACATCGTTGCTGTTGCCGGCCTTCGGGGAACCTTCGGTAACGACGTGCTTGCGAACCAGATGATCACCGAGTCATTCCAGCTTGGAAACGTCGGCTTCGGCGCCTCGATTGCGATCGTGATGTTCCTGCTCGTATTGCCCGTCATGGTCTACAACATCTACAGCCTGCAGAAGGGACACGCATGAGCTCGGTAACCGATCCCTCATCTGGCGACGGGTTGGGCGATCGTCTCTATAAGCGATTGAGTGACGTTCCGACGTGGGCGATGTGGGCGATCGTCGTCATTTGGACTATCCCGAATCTGAGCTTGGCCGTTAACTCGTTCCGTAGTCGCGACGGACAGCGACGAAACGCCTTCTGGAACATCATCTTCGAACCCGAGATCACGCTAGAGAACTACCAAGAGGTGCTTTCGGCGGGAACTACCAGCAGCCTGACCGCGTCGCTGGTCACGAGCCTTTCCATTGCGATTCCCGCAACAATCATCCCGATCGCGTTCGCTGCCTTTGCCGCCTACGGCTTTGCATGGATTGACTTCAAAGGCCGCAAGTGGCTCTTCATCGTGACGGTTTCATTGCTGGCGTTGCCGCTCCAAGTTGCCTTGATCCCGCTGCTTCAGCTGTTCGGCGACGGTGATCCCTTTGGTGGGGCTCACCTCACAGTTCCTTTCACCGACAAGACACTCACGTTGGTGCCGTTGAACAACCTTGCTGGCACATCCGCCTCCGTATGGCTCACCCACACTGGCTTCGCGATGCCGTTTGCGATCTTCTTGTTGCACAACTACATCTCGCAGCTGCCTAAGGACATCTTCGAGTCCGCCAAGATCGACGGAGCGAATCATTTCGGGATCTTCTGGCGCCTGGTGCTTCCGCTGTCGGTTCCGGCGCTGGCCGCGTTCGGGATCTTCCAGTTCTTGTGGACGTGGAATGACTTTCTGATCGCTAACACGATGCTCGGCATTGGTTCGGATGCACCTACGACGGTTCGCATCGCGAACCTGTCGGGCGACTTCACCGATACCGAACATCTTCTGACGGCGGGCGCATTCGTCCAGGCGTTCGTACCGATCGTTGTCTTCTTCAGTCTCCAGCGCTACTTCGTCCGCGGCCTACTGGCTGGTTCGGTCAAGGGTTAGCCAAGCGATCCCTAGCGCATCACTGTTCCCCCCTTCACAGGTCCTGGTTGGCGAGGTCTTCAAAGCCTCGCCAACCAGACCCAGATCAATGGGGTCAGACCCTCTCCGTCCCGAAGTGAGCCGTTTGGGGTCAGACCCCCTGCGGCTCTAGCTCGCAAGCGGTCCTTGGCTGGATCGCCCCAAGTAGCTCATTATCGCCCGCCTCGTTTCGGCGGTGTTGGGGTCCGCTTTGCTGCGTGAGATTGCTGATGAGACTGAACTTACCGTCTTGAAGTTGTAGTGGTCGGCCAGTTCGCGTCTTGTAGCGCCAGCAAGTCTTTGTCCGAGTTCGACCGCTAGACCACGGCTTCTGGTGCCGATGATCCGCAGCGCTCGTACCTGACTGAGCGCAAAGTCAATCTCTGCTAACGAGACGTGTGTAAGACCCACGGTTGGGTTCAGTCCGGCAACTTCGCAGGGCAATGAGTCAACGAACTCTTGGTCGCCGAGCACCAAAAGCGGTTGTTCTTCTCGATTATAAAAGCCCTCCAACACGTCGTCTGAATGATCCGACAACACATGTCGGAGGTACTCGTGCCGGGACCCAAGTCGAGAGAGTAAGGGTTTGGTCTCCACCCAGTCGGACGAGGTTGGGTTTAGATAATGCTGAAGGCTTGACCACTTATACCGAACGAGGCTTTCTGGGGTGGCAAGACCCGCTTCGAGAGGGTTCCGCTCGATGTAGCGAGCTACTCGATGTAGATATGCGTCGCTGTCGATCAAAACCGAGTGGAATCGCCCTCGAAACAAAGCGCCATCTCGGCCGTGGCGCTTGTTGAAACGCTGGGTGTAGACATGGCCAATCCACCGAAGGGTTTCACTGAGCTGTGCGTCGGGTGACATCACTAGGGCGTGGTAATGGTTCCCCATCCAGGCATAGGCGTGGACAACGATCCCAAAGCGAATCACGGCTTCGGCCCACAAACAGGTGAAGTCCTTGTGATCGCGTTCGGAGCGAAATGTGGCCTGACGGTCGGCGCCTCTGTTCATTACGTGGTGGTAGGCGCCGGGGTAGTCGATTCTCGGGCGTCTTGGCATTGTTCACGATTCCAGAAATTGAATGGAGGGAAACGTGATGCTTCCGAGGTATCGCAACGAGCGAAAGGCCAACGTAGCCGGGTGGTGTGACAAGAGGGACGAAGTGGGTCTGACCCCGCGCGTCTCATATGGGGACGGAAGGGGTCAGACCCCGATGATTTCGCGCAGGGAGACTGGGCGGTTTTCTTCGATGGAACGGTGGGCGGCTTCGCCCATCGCGACGGACCACATTCCGTCTTCGAGGCTTACCAGGGTGCCGAGCTCAGCAACCGCCGCCGCACCGGCTTCGCCGCCACCAGCTGCGCGGTGAGCTTGGATGGCAGCTGCAAAGTCGACGTGCTCGAGATAGCTCGCTCCGTGGTGGAGACCGACATGTTGGATCGCGTCGTTGGTTATTTTTCGGGTTTCTACCTGGCCGATATCGGGGATGCCCTCGCCTGAGCGGGTCCCAAGGTGCAGCTCCGACGTGGGGATCCGTGCGTCGACCTTCCCCTTGTCGCCCACAACTGAAAGCTCTTCTTGATCACGAGTTGCCTCGGCGAACATGCAGAGATCGAGCAGCGCACGTTTGCCGCTCGGGTAGTCGATGATCACGAAGGCGTTGTCCAAGATGTCGCTTTGCTTTCCGTCGTAGGTCTCGTCCAGGTGGTTCACGTCTTGGGCTCCCGATGCGAACACTTGGGATGGGCGCTCGTCGAGGATGAGGTTCATAAGGTCGAAGTAGTGGCAGGTCTTCTCGACCAGCGTTCCACCGGTATTCGCGCTGAAACGATTCCAGTCGCCGACCTTGACCAGGAACGGGAATCGATGCTCGCGAATCGCCACCATCTTCGGATCGCCGACGAAGCCGTTTCGAACCTCCTTGATCAGTGCCTCGACGGCGGGCATGTAGCGATATTCGAGGCCGACCCAGATGACGCCGTCGTAGCCATCTGACTCGTCGATCAGCGTTTGGCATTCGGCCGCGGTGATGCACAGCGGCTTTTCACAGAGCACATGTTTGCCGGAGGAGATCACGTTGCGCATGACGTCGATGTGGGTGAAGTTGGGGGTGACAACTACGACCGCGTCGACGGTCTCGTCGGCGAGTAGATCGCGATAGTCCTCGTACACGGTCGCATCTGGGCCTGCAGCTTCGAGGCCAGCTTTGCGAGAGATCTCATCGGTGTCGCAAATGGCCGTCACCGCGGTGTTGTCGAGAGCCTTGATATTGAGAATGTGTTCGACGCCCATCATCCCAGTACCGATGACGCCATACCGAAGGTGTGTGTCAGTCATAAAAAATTTGACTCTCGTGTTGTCGTTGATTTATCAATAATGTAAACGTTTGCAATCAGCAAGTCTAGTTGAGCTACCATCAGAACCATGTCTTCCAACCTCGTTAGTTTCGCCAATCGCACATTCTCTGCATCAGGTACCGACATCGGTGCCCTCGGATATGGCACGTGGCGCCTTACTTCGGGCGACGTGTCCAAGAACCAAGAACTCATCGAGACGGCCCTTGACCACGGTATGAACCTCATCGACACGGCCGATGTCTACGGGCTCGATCACGGCGGTACGGGCTTCGGGCAAAACGAGGAACGACTCGGTGAAGTACTGGCCGCCGCCCCAGAACTTCGGGACCGCATGGTCTTGGCTACGAAGGGTGGCATCATGCCGCCGCTGCCGTACGACTCGAGTCCGGAGTATCTCCGGTCGGCAGTCGATGCGTCACTCGGTCGCCTTGGCGTAGAGCACATCGATCTGTGGCAAATTCACCGCCCGGATATGTTCGCGCATCCCGCCGATGTTGCTGCCACGCTCGACGAGCTGGTCGCGGCCGGCAAGATTGCGATGGTCGGAGTCTCCAACTTCACCGTCGGCCAGTACGACGCTCTTGCTGCGCACATGAATGCGCCGATCGTGTCCACACAACCCGAGTATTCGTTGGCTCATACACAACCGCTGCGAGACGGCACATTCGACCGAGCTATGCGCGATGGGGTCGTTCCCCTCGCATGGAGCCCCATGGCGGGAGGACGACTCTTCTCGGGTGAGGGCCTGAGGCCTGAACTCCTCACGGTCGTCGATGAGTTGGCCGAACGCGAAGGCGTTGATCGTGCGGCGATCGCTGTGGCCTTTGTACTGGCCCACCCGTCGAAGCCGGTCGCACTTCTCGGCACCCAAACGCCTGCTCGGCTGGTGTTCGCGGCCGAGGCCACGAGCGTTCATCTCGACCGCAACGATGTGTACAACCTCATCGAGGCCAGCGAGGGGGTACCGCTCCCTTGACTTGGTTCCGCGTGCAAACAACTTTCGATTCGCTTCCAGAGAGGGTTCAGTCCAAATGTCTGATCAACCAGTAGAGATTTCATGGTTCGGCGCGCTCTGCGACGATGACTATGAATACCTCGGCGTTCCAGAGGACCACTTGAAATCGTCGTGGCCGCATTGTTCGAACATCGTCAAGACCGCCGACACCCTCGGCTATGACAATGTCCTGCTGCCGTCGGGCTATCAGCTAGGGATGGATTCGACATCGTTCGCCGCGGCGATCGCGACGCACACCATGCAGATCCAACTGCTGCTCGCCGTGCGGATGGGGGAGATGTGGTTGCCCCAGCTCGCCCGCCAGCTGGCCACCATCGATCAGATGGCAAATGGTCGACTCACGATCAACATCATCTCGAGCGACATCCCGGGTGCTCCGCTTGAATCGGCACCCCGCTATCAGCGCACCCGCGAGTGGATGACCGTCCTGCGGGCGCTCCTCAACGGCGAGTCTGTCGAGCACCACGGCGAGTTCGTCGATCTCGTTGTGGACCCGCCGCGCATGCGAACCGTGTCGGGGAAGTGCCCACCCTTCTACTTCGGTGGCTTCAGCCCCGCAGCGAAGGACACTGCCGCCGAGCATGCCGACGTATTTCTCACCTGGCCCGACACCGTCGTCGGAGTCGGCGACACGGTGACCGAGATGACCAAACTCGCCGCGGGCTATGACCGTGAATTGAAGTACGGGCTGCGAGCCCACGTCATCGTCCGAGAGACCGAAGCCGAGGCTCGCGCTGCTGCGGATCGGTTGCTCTCGAAGCTCGATGCCGAAGAGGGTGAGAAGATCCGTGGGAAGAGCCTCGACACCAAGTCCGCTGGCGTGTCTCGCCAGAACGAGTTGCGTGAATCCTCCTCCGACGACGGCTTTGTCGAGGAGAACCTTTGGACCGGCGTCGGACGCGCCCGCTCGGGTGCGGGCGCGGCGATAGTTGGCGACCCCGACCAGGTGCTCGCCAAGCTTCGGGCCTACCAAGAGGTTGGCGTGGGAGCGTTCATTTTGAGCGGCTACACCCACGTCGCAGAAGCCGACCTCTTCGCTGAGCACGTGCTTCCCAATATCGAGCATGGCCCGCTCTATGAAGGCTCCTCGACGTAGCTGGTCGGCTCACCCGATTCATCGGTTAGCCACCTGACTGTTTGGTCAGCGACCTGCGAACGCGTTCTCGACAAGCGAGAGCCACCCATCAGCTAATTCTTGCGAGCCGCTGACGTGTCCGTGATCTCGTTCGCGTCCCCATAGTGCCAGAAGCATCGCTTGTCCCGGTGCCGAGATTTCTGTGTGACCGTCACCGGAACCGATGGAGCGTTCCAGGTCGATATCGGGGCACGAGATCGTGAGCGAACCCTTCGGCGAACCGATTTTGGTCGCGGCGAATGGCAGCGCGAAGTTGAGTGCTTCGTTGAGGCCGTCGGTCAGGCGCTCGTTCGAAATCTGGGCGGGCGTTATTCCGAGCGTGAGTTCGGCGTCGTGGCGGTGAAGGGCTGTCTCGGCTGCCGCCCGAAGGAACCAGAACGAAGCCGTTCCCGGACCCACGTACGTCCAGCATGTGCGGTCTGGGTCGATGGCCCGTAGTGCACTTAGGCATGTGCGCATATGTGCGGAGAATGAGGTCACCGCGTCATTTCCCTCGATCACCCAATGCTCTCGATCGAGCTTTGCAAAGATCGACTCGGGTGGCGTTTCGGGCGGTGTCGATGCTGCAACCGGATAGCAGGCTCCCAGCCCGAACGACAGATGGTTGAGCAGGTCGAGCACTATCCACCCCGGACAACTCGACACGGGCAGGGTCAAGTCGTCGGTTCGGATCGATGCAAAGAAGTCGGTGTTTTCTTCGAACCACCGGAGGTGACTTGCGGGAGTCATAGACAGATTGTCAGCGCGATGGGACCTCACGCACAAGTTCACTGTCACAGTCGATCGGTAGGTTGACGATCAGCACTTCCCCCGTGTCCAGAAAATGAAAATGGAGCAAGACGATGAACATCGTCGTTGTGCAGGGAATGTTGTCGAGTGAGCCCACTGAGCGAACGCTCGCATCGGGAGTGACCGTCACCAATTGGGACGTCGCGGTCGAGACCGAAGGTGTCAAACAGTCGGTGCCCGTGGTGTGGAACGATGCGCCCAAATCAGTGCAGGCCTACGACCAGGGTGATGCGGTGGTTGTCCTCGGTGCGGTGAACCGACGGTATTTCACGGTCGGCGGATCTACGGCCAGTCGAACCGAAGTCGTAGGAGAGGCGGTAGCCAAACCCACCCAACGGGTGCGGGCCGGTCGAATCTTCGAGCGGGCACGTCTGGGTTTGTCGGAACAGAGCGCTCCGTGACGATCACCGAGCAGGAGTACAAAGAAATCGAGTCGCGGATCAAGCGCAGATCAAGGCTGCTCTCGACAAGTACGCAAGCGTCACCGATACTGAGAAGGTGCTCGACGACGCTCGCCTTACCTTGATTGAGGCACGGCTGAATGAGACGCGTGCCGAAATGGCTGGTCTTCGCGGCGACATATTGGGTGAGGTGGGTTCGCTTCGGAGCGAGATGATCGATATGCGCCGGCAGCTGACGATTCTGGCGGTGAACATTGAGAAGGCCAAGAACGTTGGCACCTACCTCGCGCTCGCCGTCACGTTCGTCAGCCTGGTGTCGCTGTTCCTCGGGCTGCGCTAGCCCTTAGGCGTTTCGAGTTCGCGCAACGCTGGTAGAACCTCATTGCCGACCATCTCGATCGTCGACATGAGGTCGACGGCAGCGATCTGAATTGAGATGTACTCGGCGCCGATGTCGGTTACGAGCGGTGCGTATGCGTCGATGATCTGATCGACTGAGGACACCACCGTGTACTTCTCCAGAATTTCGTTACGGTCCATCTCGTCAGCGCGCTCGCGTAACACCATCGGGTCTACCGCTTCGAGACGACCCGGCGCCCGAAGGCCGCGCATGGCAGCGAGGGCTTCCCATGCTTCGTCGTCGCTATCGGCCCACACGACCCAACGAGTTCCCATGATCGGGAGATCGCCGCGACCAGCTTCGTTTGACGTTTCACGGAA
Source organism: uncultured Acidimicrobiales bacterium (assembly GCA_964562985.1). GTDB lineage: Bacteria > Actinomycetota > Acidimicrobiia > Acidimicrobiales > SHLQ01 > SHLQ01. The sequence continues at coordinate 28,324 of CAZLWE010000004.1, read as the reverse complement.
CGGCGTGATCACTCGTTCGAGCGTGTCTGCAGGGTCCTTCACGGACGTGATTAGGCCGTCGGCGTTCGCTCCTGCGAAGGCAGCGGACTTCGGGCCGCCAGCAGCCATGTATATGGGTACCTCTGAAACCGGCGGGCTGTAGAGCTTGGCCTTATCACAGGTGTAGAACTCGCCGGGAAAATCGAGCTTCTCTCCATCGAACAGGCGATGCATGATCTCGAGCGCCTCGTCCATCCGGGCAATGCGCTCCTTGTAGCCGGGGAAGGGATAGCCAAGCGGGCCGGAGTTGATGTTCTCTCCGGTACCAACGCCGAGAAAGAAACGCCCGTCGGACAGGCGATCGACCGTGGCCGCAGCTTGGGCGACCATCGCTGGGTGGTAATGGAAGAGTGGGCAGGTTACCGAGGTGGCGAACTCGATGTGCTTGGTGCGAGCGACGGCTGCACCGAACCAGCTCCACACAAAGGCAGACGCTGATTCCTGGTCTACCCAGGGATGAAAATGATCGGAAGCAAAGACCGCGTCGAAGCCAACCTCCTCAGCACGGACCGTTTGGTCGATTAGCACCTCGGGTTGATTCGACTCATGACTGGCAAGCCAACCAAATTTCATTTCGGGCCTCCTTCGGCGTAGCGCTACGGTAGCCGGTTGGCGTACGCTGCGGCGTGTCACTGGCGGGCTCTGACCCGAGGGGGAACTATGCAGGTAGAGATAGAACGATTCTTCGCGGCGTGGAGTCACACGGATGCGGGTTCTCGAACCGCGACCATTCGAGGTGCACTTGGCGAGACAGCTACTTATTCAGACCCACGAAGTGGTGGTCGTCTGGTCGGGGTAGACGCGATCAGTGAGTACGTCGGCCAATTCGCAGCGAATGCTCCAGGTTGGACTGCGGTGGTCAACTCTGTCGACGAGGTCAATGGGTACGCCAAGGCCATTGTGAGCTTTGGGGGTCCTGGCCCCGACGGTGAGAAAATGGCTCAGCTCGGCACCTATTTTGTTGAGGCTGACGAGGCGGGTTCGCTCGTGGCCCTGGCAGGTTTTGTCGGCGGGTAACGGCAAAGGACATCTAGCCTGCGGGCATGGATGTCATCGAACTGCTTCGTAGTCACCGCTCGATCCGGAAGTTCACCGAAGAACCGATCGATGACGAGACGGTCGAACAAATCGTCTCGGCCGGTCTCGCCTCAGCTACGTCGTCGAACCTCCAAGGCGCGACGGTCATACGGGTGCGAAGCGAGGCAACCCGCGCAGCGATCGCCGAACTCGCGGGCGGGCAGTCCTATGTGGAGAGCGCTGCGGTGTTCCTCGTGTGGTGCGCCGACCTACACCGGTCGTCGGTTGCCTGCGAGATGGCTGGCGGCGCGTTCCACTCGGGAATGACTGAACACTTCATCATCGCTGCCACCGATTGCGCGATCGCGGCGCAAAGTGCGGTCGTGGCGGCGGAGTCGCTCGGCCTCGGCATCTGCTACATCGGAGGCATCCGAAACGATCCAGCCAAGATGACCGAGCTTCTGCAACTTCCTGAGCAGGTTGTCCCGCTCTTCGGCATGTGTCTCGGACATCCAGATCAAGATCCGGCACTCAAGCCTCGGCTTCCGTTGTCGGTGACCTTGAAAGACGAAACCTACGACGAGACCCACGATCGCTCGGGCATCGAGAGCTACGACGAACAGATGCGGGCCTACTATCTCGAACGCACCAATGGCGAAGTCGATCGCACCTGGAGCGCGGACATGTCGGGCCTGCTCGGCAAAGAGAGTAGACCACACATGCAGCCCTACCTCGAGGGCCAGGGCATCAACCTCAAGTAGGGTGATTGGTCACGTATCGAAGGCTGCAGCGCCGGGGGTCTCACCGGTGGTCGCGCCCATCGGGCCAGCTCCAGCAAACCCATGTTGTCTCCAGGCTTCGTAGGCCACGACCGACACTGCGTTCGCAAGATTGAGCGACCGGTTCTCGGGTCGCATAGGTATTGCCAGTTGCTGCTCGTCGGGAACGCTCGCTGCCACATCGGGCGAGAGACCCTGACGCTCGGCGCCGAACACCAACACATCACCATCCTCGAACGACACGGTGTCGTAGCGCTGTGTATGTCTCGACCCGAAGGTGAACATCCGGTGCCCCTCGAGCACGCCGACCAGATCACTAAAGCTGGCGTGCACCGCGATGTCGGTGAGCTCGTGATAATCGAGGCCACCACGCTTGAGCTGACGATCGTCGAGGGTGAAACCGAGTGGCTCGACGAGGTGAAGTTTCGCTCCGAGGTTCGCGCAAAGCCGGATGATGTTGCCCGTGTTCGGCGCGATCTCCGGTGCGACGAGCGCGATGTGTAACTGCACGCCCTCACGCTATCGCGCCCCATTTTGCAGAGTCGCGGCCGCTCGTCCAGATTAGGAACATGCACACCTCCACGGACTCACGATGACGAACGATGGCGGTCCGAGTCCCGAAGCTCTCGCAAAACGCAACAGCTATGTCCCCGACGACGAGCCGCTCGGCTGGCTGGTGAATCCGCCGGCGGCAACCTGGCCTTACTCACCGCTCAGCGCGCCGTCCAGGAGGGCGTTCGCGTGCCAAGCGCCATCGCCCTGCTCTCGCCGGCCGCTGACATACGCACCGATCGCGAGCTGTTCGGCACAATGATCGACCAGGATCCGTCGCTGTGCTATCAACAGATGCTCGACCTCGCGTCGGTCTATCCGGGAGCCTTTTCGCTCGACGATCCGCAGGTGTCTCCTGGGCTTGGATCGATGGACGGTCTGGCGCCGACCATCATCACGACGGGCAGCCGTGACCTGTTGATGGAGCCGTCGATTCGCCTGGCGAACCAGCTGTGGCGTGCCGGTATTGATGTCGAGTGCAACGTGTGGCGGGGGCTTTGGCACGTGTTTGAGTTCTACGATGAGCTCCCAGAGGCCGCACATTCGCTGGGTGACATCGTTTCGTTCCTGAACCGGTACTAGACGAAGGTTCGGCTCCCACCGCGACGCTGAACGGTGTGTCCTTTGTAACACTCGTCGGCTACCGTTGAAGTATGGAAATCACGAACTCATTCACCGTTGATGAACCCATCGAAAAGGCGTGGGAACTGCTAACCGATATCCCGTTCATTGCGCCGTGTCTCCCCGGCGCAAAGTTGACCGACGAGGTCGACGGCGTGTACTCGGGTGGGATCAAAATCAAGGTCGGTCCGGTAACAGCGGAGTACAAAGGCTCCGCGGAGTTCGTCGAGAAGGACGAGACGACCTACAAAGCGGTGATCAACGGCAAAGGCCGTGACACACGCGGCGCAGGCAATGCCCAGGCGTTGATCACCGCGCAGATGGTCCCCGTCGGAACGGCCACCCAAGTCGACATCATCACCGATCTCAAAATCTCCGGCAAGGTCGCCCAATTTGGGCGCGGTGTCATGCAAGACGTGTCGAGCAAGTTGCTCGGACAGTTCGCCGAGTGCTTGGAAACCAAGATCGCTGAAACGAAGGCTGCTCTGGCTGAGCCGGTCCCGGCCACGACAATCACCGCGCCAGCGGACGCAACGGTCCAAGATGCGGTTGCAGACGCAGCGGCTCCGGCGGCACCAGCGGCAGCGACCGGTGTTGCGGCAGCGGCGGCCGGTACTGCGGCAGCGGCGACAGCGACCGGTACCGCGGCAACGGCGGCCGGTACTGCGGCCACCACGACAGACGCGACCCCTGCCTCGGCGCCGGCACCAGCACCGACTCCCACATCCACCTTCTCGCCATCGAGCTCTTCCGATGATGACGACGTGCTCGATCTTGGCGACATCGGTGTCGGAAGCGCCTTGGCAAAGCGGGCGGCTCCAGCGGCGGGGGTCTTCGCGCTGTTGCTCATCCTGCGCTGGTTGTTTGGCCGCAATGGATCTTCGAGCGAGTAGTTGCGGTCGTTGGCTGGGTGAACGCTTGGAGCGGGTCTTCTGCCTCGCCTCGCTCAGTCTGAGCAGGACGGCTAAGCTCGCCTTCTAATTTCCGATCGGTTTGTTCGGGCGGGCGGGGCACGAGCACATAGCAAGATCTCCGTTGGGGGAGGAACCTGTGTCTGAATTTCGCCTTGTCCGATTATTCGCCGTCCTTATGGGACTCGCTCTGTTCGCTACGGCGTGCGGTGGAGGGTCGACGGATGGCGACTCTGGAGGCTTGGCCGCGGAGCAAGATGCTGCCGCGGAAGGCGGAGCGGCTGACTCAGCTGCCGACGCCAACACCGGCGCCGACGAAAGCGCCGATGGTAGCGATGTCGCAAGTGCCGATGAAGTTGATGAGGTTCAACAAGGCGGAACCATCCGCATGGCCCTCCAAACCGAGGCCGGATCCCTCAATCCCACCAATACGCCGTTCAACCGGGCGCCGATCCTGCTCGGCACGGCAATCTTCGACACTCTGGTCGTTGTCGACGCCGACGGTCAGTGGCACAACAACCTGACCGAGTCGTGGACTCCTTCCGATGACTTCTCTTCGTGGGATGTCACCTTGCGCGAGGGCATCTTTTTCAGCGACGGAACGCCGCTCAACGCAGACGCAGTGATTCGAAACTTGGAGGCGTTCCTCGGTGATCCGCTCGTGTCGTTGGTTTTCCGGCCAGCGTTCGATGCCGACATGCCAATCGAACGGATCGACGAACTCAGCTTCCGTCTTCGTGGTAGTTCGCCCAATGCAAACCTGCCCTTCTTCTTCGCTGAGCAGGTCGGCATGGTCGGCTCCCCAGCGTGGCTCGACGCACGCGACGCTGACCCATCGCTCGATCAGTTGCCGGTCGGCGCTGGTCCGTACATGATCGAAAGTCGAGCCCAGGATCAAGAGACCGTGCTCGTGCGTAACCCGAACTACTGGGGAGAGCCCGGGATCATCGACCGATTCGAATTCTTCCCCGTTCCCCAGGGCTCAGCTCGCACCGATCAGTTGTTGAGCGGCGATGTCGAGATCACCCACACCACCGATGCCGCAGGTGTGCTGTCGCTTCGTGACGAAGGTGATTTGATCACCCGGATCGAGGACAACAGTGGCGAGGAGTTCACCTTCTTGTTGAACGCTGGTGTCGCACCATTCGACGACATTCGTGTCCGTGAGGCCGCAACCGCAGCATTCCCCAAGGCCAGCTACGTCGACTTCCTCGTTGGCGAGACCGGCCTCGAGGCAGAAACACTTTGGTCGGTCGAAACCCCATGGCACGTGCCCGGGATCGAACAGCCCGACGATCGCCCAGAGATCGCCGGGCCACTGATCGAGGCCTACTGCGCCGACGTTCCCGACCAGTGCACCGACGGACGGGTCGACATCGAGTTGCAGCACGACATCAGTGCGGCGCTCGACGAGATCGTGGCCTTCGTTGGGGATCCATGGTCTGACTTCTTCAACATCACCCTCGACGTGGTGCCCAATGACCAGCACATCCAGCAGGTCACCCTCGGTCTCTACGACGTCGCCACGTGGCGCTACCACGGCTTCTCGGACCCCGAGGTCGACTCCACGTTCCTCTCGTGCTCCACGATCGGCGCCTTGTCGGTGAACTTCTCGCGCAACTGCAACGAAGAGCGCGACGCGTTGTTCCAACAACAACGACTCACGACCGACTTCGATGAGCGCTACGAGATCTGGACCCAAATCCAAGAGAACCTCCGCGACAGCTTCCAGTACATCGTCATCAATCACACCAACTGGGTGATCGGCGCCGACCCAGCGGTCGGAGGAGTCTGCGACGCTACAACCCCTGATGGCGTCGCACTGCCGTGCCAAAACGGTGGTGTCATCCGATTGCCACAGTTGTTCCTCACCAACTAATTCCGCGAGACTTGCTCGGCGATGGGCTTTGTAATCTCTCGAATGTTGCAGATGGTGCTGGTTGTTATCGCTGTGACCTTCCTCGCGTTCAGTGCACTCAACTTCCTTGGCGACCCGCTCTTTCTGATCGTCGGTCCAATCGCTGAGGCCGACCCGGCGACTCTTAGCGAACGAGATCAAGCCTCGATCGCTGACGCCCAAGAGGCTTTTCACCTAGACCAGCCCTTCATCGTTCGCTATGGACTCTGGTTAACCAATCTGGTGCAGGGCGACTTCGGGCGCAGCATTGCGAACGGAACCACGGTCTCGTCGATCCTTGCCCAGCGTGTGCCAGTTACCGCGCTGCTCATGGTCATGGCCCAACTGATTGCGGTGGTGATCTCGATCCCGTGGGCCGTGTGGAGCGCGTCTAAGGCGAACCGCTTCGTCGATAAGGCATCGACGGTGGTTTCGTTCGCACTACTCGGTCTGCCCGTCTTTGCGCTATCGGTGATCCTATTCTGGCTGTTTGCCGTCCGACTCGACGTTTTCCCGACGCGATATGACGACAGCACCTTCCCTTCTCAGCTTTGGTCGCTCTCGCTTCCCGCGCTGGTGCTTTCGGTTCCGCTGATCGCCACCTACCAACGACTCCTCCGAACAGACCTGATCGCAACCTTGCAGGAAGACTTCATTTCGGTCGCCAAGGCGAAGGGAATGCCATCACGACATGTGCTCTTCAGGCATGCATTGCGCCCGTCGCTCTTCTCAATGCTGACCGTCTTCGGCATTCAGACGGGTGCGCTGATCGGCGGTTCGATCGTTGTCGAGCAGTACTTCACCGTTCCCGGCCTTGGGTTCACGATCATCGAGGCCATATTCGGCGATGACTTCCCGGTGGTGCTGGCGATTGTCGTCGTGGTGTCGGTCGTCTTCGTGGTTGTGAACTTCCTCGTCGACTTGCTGTATTCGTTCCTCGACCCGCGAGTGCAAGCCAATGGCTAGTGCCTCCACCCCCACAGCCCCCTCGGTCGACGCGGAAGCATCCACCGACGCCCCCTCCATTGCCCGGCGACTCGGGTTTGGCTTCTGGCTCAGCGCGGGGTTCGTGCTTTTGATGGTCGTGCTCGCGCTACTAGCGCCGGTGCTGCCGATCGAGGACCCCGGAGCGACCGCGGTCGGCGGACAGTTCGAAGGGCCCCGGCCTGGGCTGTGGTTTGGCGCAGACATCCTGGGTCGCGACGTCTTCTCGATCACCATTTGGGGATCACGAATCTCGCTACTCGTGGGGTTTATCGCGATCGTGGTCGGCTTCGTGTTTGGCGGCCCCATCGGTATTGCGGCCGGCTACTTCCGCGGTCGGCTAGATCAGTTCGTGTCGTTCCTTTTTGCGACGCTTCTGTCGTTTCCCGCATTGATCCTCGCCATCCTCATCACCACAATTCTGGGCCGCACAGTTTTTTGGGTTTCGATCTCACTGGGCATCCTGGCGACCGCTCCAGTAGGAAGGCTCGCACGGGCGCAAACGCTGGTATTTGCCGAGCGCGAGTTCGTGACCGCGGCCCGAGTTCTCGGCGCAAGCCATTGGCGGATCCTGACCCGCGAGATCTTTCCGAACGTCGTCATCCCGATGTCGGCACTTGCTCTGCTTGGTATGGGCATCGCGATCGTGGCCGAAGGGACATTGGCCTTCCTCGGCATCTCGGTGAGCGGGGCCGAGAGTTGGGGCAACCAGATCGCAGAGGCGAGCGCGACTCGCAATCTCCAAGAGGGTCCACACGCCGCGCTGTTCCCGATCGGCCTCGTCTTCTTGACCGTGCTGGCGCTCAACTACGCAGGCGATCGTCTGCGTGAAGTCTTCGACACCAAAGAACTCAATTTCTGATGGCTTCGCTTCTCGAGATCGACGATCTGTCGGTCACCTTCGATACGCCGGCCGGTGATGTGCACGCGGTGAAGAACCTCTCGTTGGTAGTCGAACCGGGTGCGGCGCTCGGGATCGTGGGGGAGTCGGGTTCTGGCAAGTCGGTCTCCATGAAAGCCGTGATGGATCTGCTGCCGTCTACGGCGGAGGTAACGGGGGATATCCGCTTCGACGGTGCGTCGATCGCTTCGATGGACCGGAGCCGCCTGAAGCATTTCTACGGCGTCGACATCGCAATGGTTTTTCAGAACCCGATGACCTCGCTAAACCCGGTGAAACGGATCGTCGATCAGCTCACTGAGGGGATGAGGTTTCATCAGGGGATGTCAGGCTCGGCTGCCACCGCACGAGCACACGAACTGCTCGACCTCGTTCGCCTCCCAGATCCCAAGGGGCGAGCCCGCCAATATCCCCACGAGTTGTCCGGTGGTATGCGCCAGCGAGTCGTCATTGCGATGGCACTGGCGAACAATCCGAAGTTGCTTATCGCCGACGAGCCGACGACCGCACTCGACGTCACGGTCCAGTGCGAGATCCTCGATCTTCTCGATGGCCTTCGCCGCGACCTTGAGATGGCCCTGATCTTGATAACCCACGATCTTGGAGTGGTCAGCGACCGGACCGATGACGTTGTGGTGATGTTCCGCGGCGACACGATGGAGACCGTCTCAACAGCGAATCTGTTCGATGATGACCGTCACCCGTACACGTTGTCGCTACGCGATGCGATGCCTGATATCACCAAATCCCGTGGCCGTGGTCCCGTCGACGAATCCGAAGTGGAAGACGATCAACTCGCCCATCTGCGAGGTGCTGATGCCAAGATCCGGGTGGAGCACCTCGTTGTTGACTATCCCGGCCCGACGCGATCGACCTTCCGCGCCGTCGACGATGTGTCCTTCGACGTATTGGCAGGGGAGACGCTCGGGATCGTGGGGGAGTCGGGTTGTGGCAAGTCGACAACGGCGAAGTCGATCATGCAAATCCCTGCACCAACATCGGGAACGATTCGCTACGACGGAACCGACTTGGCTTCGCTCGACAAAGACAGCCTACGAAAACTCCGCACCGACCTCCAGCTGATCTTCCAGGACCCGGTGTCGGCGCTGAACCCGCGCCGCTCTGTTTGGGACATCATCAAAGAAGGCGTTGAAATCTGGGCTACGCAAGACAAGTGGACCGATGAACGACTCGTGTCGCTTCTCGAACAGGTCGGTATTGACCCTCGGCATAGAGGCCGCAAGCCATTTGAGTTCTCTGGTGGCCAGTGTCAGCGAATCAGTATCGCTCGGGCCTTGGCGGTCGATCCGAGTGTGTTGATTTGCGACGAGCCGGTCTCTGCGCTCGATGTTTCGGTGCAAGCACAGGTACTTGAACTGCTCGAAGAGCTGAAAGCCGAGCACGAACTCACCATGTTGTTCATCTCACACGACCTTGCTGTGATCCGCAATATCGCCGATCGCGTGATGGTGATGTACTACGGACAAGTCGTCGAGATTGGTGATACTGACTCGATCTTCGAACGAGCCGAGCACCCCTATACCAAGCGTCTACTCGCCGCGGTTCCCGGCTTGGAGGGAGCCGACGCGCTCGCGAGCGTTGATGGAGATGCGGAAGAGTTCTGGCAACTCGATGGCCGCTCGCACGAACCCGGCGACCCCGTGACGTTGGTGCGACGAGGGCCGGACCATTTTGTCGCCTCCCATTTCTCGCCAGTCGCGGCGAGCTAGCGCCTTGGTGCCAGCGCTTCGGCGGTAAGACCCAGGTCGGTCACCGAGCTCGGGAGCGACTCGCCACGGACCAGTGCTCCAGCGACCTCTCCGGCGGCTGGCGCCGTCACGATGCCGCAACCTCCCTGTCCAACCATCCACAAGAAGCCGTCTGCGCTGTCGTCCCATCCGAAGATCGGATTTCGGTCCGATGCAAAGGTGCGAAGTCCGGCCCAGGTGGTCGTTACCGAGCGCAGATCCAACGTGGAGATGGTGTTGATCCGCTCGATCGCCAATGCGATATCGAGTTCTTCTGGTCGAGCATCGCAGGGTTCGGAGTCCTGCTCATCGCTCAATGAACACAACAGCTGTGATCCGGCCTCTGCCTTGAAATAACACTCGAGCCCAGGGATCGACGAATAGATGAAAGGCCACCCGGTCGGATCGACGGAACTTCGAGCTGTGAACGCTGTGCGCCGCTTCGGTTGTAATCCGACAGGCTGCACTCCACATGACGACGCAACGACATCACCCCACGCGCCCGCCGCATTGACCACCACCTCGGCGTCGATCGTTCCCGCAGCGGTTTCGAGATACCAGCGACCGCCGCGCCGCTCACCCGACTGCACCTTTGCTGAGCGCAGAACCTGCCCCCCATCACGTCGGGCGTTGCGAAGGAAGTGTTGGTGGACTCCCATCACATCGATCGATCCCGCAGTCGGTTCGAGCATGCCGATCGTGACCGAGGCTGGGTCGATGATGGGGCAGTGGGTGAGAAGCTCGTCGCCTTCCAGGATCCGAATCGATGGCGTCACCTCTTGGCCGGCCCGGGAACGGTCGATGATCTCTTGGCGGTTCGACTCGTTGCCGACCGCGAGGACGGGCATTGGTTCGACGTAGCGAGTTGGTAGGCCCTCAACCACATGTTCGGCATCGAAGAATGGGCGGCTGGCCGTAGACAGCCGATGAAAGATCGGGCCTCCCTCGTTCTCGACGTAGACGGCCGCCGACCGCGAGGTGGTGTGATAGGCGAGCTCCGACTCCTGTTCGAGCAGAACGACCGAGTGCGTTGGCGCGATGGCTGCTGCTGCGCTGACTCCAGCGATACCGCCCCCGACTACTGCAACATCGACGTGCCGTACTTGGTGATCGCCCATCGTGACGGGCCTACCCCGGTAGGCGGATTGCGAGGATTCGAAGGTCCTCAGATGCCTCGGAGAGGCTCCACGCGTCGCTCGGAGCCAACGTCACTGCGTCGCCTTCGACCGCTTCGAACGCCTCGTCGGGGCCGATGCCGACTTGCGCTGTTCCGTTGAGCACGAACAGAAAGTGGAACTCAGCGTTGTCGGCGTCCGCGGCCAATCGATCGCTCGTGCCGGGCCGAAGGATGCGCATGTCAGCTAACCCGTCGGTTGCCGCAGCGATGTTCGAGACCTGAACCTCGAAACCGTCGAATCGAGCTGGCTCCCACGCGGTTTCGTCCTTGCGATGCCACACGAATTTCTGACCGCCAAAGTTTCGGTCGGGGTCGATCGTGGTCGTTGGCAGCTCGAGTTCGTGATCGAAGAGCGTGTCGTGGTGGGCGGGGCAACCAATCTCGACCACTCGCGCACCGGCCGAGCTTGCGAGCACGCGGTGGCGAATGTGGGGCGGCTGCAAGACCGCGTCACCTTCAACGAGGCGGAACGCAGGGCCCTGATCTTCGTATACGACGTCAACCCAGCCACGTTGGCAAACAATGAGTTGGAACCGGATCGCGTGGTGATGGACCATGTCGGGGACCGGACCACCGTCGCACACTTCGATATGACTGGCGATGAAACGGCCACCGAGGCGGTCGGGGATGAGGTCTCGATAGCGCATGCCGGCGCGGCCCGAGTTCCACGCGGCGGTAGCCATAGTCGCGATATGACGCGCCGGCTTCAGCTCGGGAATGGCCAGCCCGTCGGCGGTTGACGCGGTGGGTTCCCCACGTCGAATCTCCAGTCGATGACCGTCGCGTTCGACGATCGCTATGGCCGGATCGTCGGCTGGTGAAATCATTTCCAGGCGATAGCCGAGCTGCTCAGTAAACAACGCAAGCGTCTTGTCGAAGGACTCGGGTTCTGACTCGATGGTGGTCATGAAACGGAAAGTGCTTGGGGGTCGGCAAGCGGGTCGAGCGCCGGTAGCGGCGTGAGGTCTCGGACGAGTCCATCGACATCGAGTTCCGGGTCGGCTAACGCCCTCTTGATGATCCCTCTGTTCACTCTGGAGCGCCATCGAGCTTCTCCGTAGGGCATGGTCGAGAACATGACCATGTTGTAGCGCGGGCTGAGGTGGTCGGGGTGACGTGATTGCAGTTCGAGGGCCAGCGAGCGTGCGGCAAGGTAGTCGGGGTCGACGACGCCGGAACGCATCTCGATGTAGTTGCGAAGCGCCATCTGGGCGATCGCATCAGTATCGCGCTTGCGCTCCTGTTCGTAGGCCCGAAACACCCGGCCCAACGGACCCTCGGTCTCGATGAGATGGCTTACCAATAGGCGGACCGACTCGAGCGCGGCGTTCATGCCCTGTCCGTGAAACGGCACGATAGCGTGCGCGGCATCGCCGACGATGACCGCTCGGTCGTGGTGGCTCCAGCCTGTCGCTCGCACGGTGCCAAGCCGGCCGGCCGGGTTTGCAAGAAACTGATCGGCAATGTTCGGCACGAGTGGCACGAAGTCGCCGAATACTTCCGCGAAGAACTCGTCGACCGCGGATGCGCTGGTGAGCTTGGTGAACGTCTTCTTCGGCGCAAAGAGGGTGGCGGTGAAATCGCCGGTCGGGTTGGCCAGCGCGATCAACATGAGCTCGCCTCGGGGCCAGATGTGCAGCGCGTTCGGGTCGAGTCGATGCCCACCGTCATCGAGTGGAGGAATCTCCAGCTCTTTGTAGTCGTGGTCGAGCCATTCGGTCCGGGATACGCAAGACCCGGCTTTGGCGATCGATTTGCGAACCCGGGATCCGGCTCCGTCTGCGCCGAAGATCAGTCCGAACCCCGCTTCGCGGCCATCCTCGAAGCGCACGAGGTTGTTCTCGAGATCGACCGATTTGACCCGCGTGTCGAACTCGATCGAAACCCGTCCCGTCGCTTCGGCTGTGTCGAGCAAGATCGCGTTGAGATCGCTGCGTGAGACCGAGTGAATGACCTCGTGAGCCTTGATCCCGTACCGCAATAGTTCAGGCGTCGGGTCGCCGTCGGCGTGAACCATACGACCTCGCATCGGAATCGTGATCTCGTCGACACGGTCGATCACGCCGACTTCGACCAGCGGCACGATGCCCCTTGTCGCTAGTGCAAGGTTGATCGAGCGACCGGAATCGATGTCGACCCGCCGTAGATCGGGTCGACTCTCGTACACGGTTACATCACAACCGGCACGGGCGAGGTAAATGGCCAGCAGCGCACCCGCTTGCCCTGCCCCAACAATCACCACCGGACCGTTGGCCTGAAGTCGATCGGCGAGCGTCTGCGAAGCTCCGTCGACCGTCCTACTCATGGGACAATTCTGTCGAGTATCTGGACGAACCGGTCGATGTCATCAAACGAATTGTAGAGCGGCACGGGCGCTACCCGAATCACATCGGGCTCTCGCCAATCGCAGAACACTCGCTCGCGCTCAAGTTGCTCGAAGACCGCCCTGCCGTTCCCACTCATGACCTGTAGCGCGAACTGGCAACCGCGTGCGGTCATGTCGGTCGGTGACAGATTCTTGACCCGGTCACCAAGCGATTCGCCAAGACGTCGATCGAAGAAGCGAATCTGCTTTTCCGACTTTGCTCGTAGTGGCCCGATGCCACCGGCCTCATCGAACAGTTCTAGCGATGCCCGCAATGCCGCCATCTGAAATATCGGTGTGTTCGACAGCTGCCACGACTCGACCGTAGGCATTGCATCGAACACGTTCTCCATCTTGAAGCGGGTTTCCGGGTTGGTGCCCCACCATCCGAGAAACTTCGGCAGGCTCTGGTCGTTGATGTGACGGCGATGCACAAAGGCGCCGGCGACTCCACCGGGTCCGCTGTTCACGTACTTATAGGTGCACCATGCGGCGAAGTCCGCATTGATGTTGTGCAGGTTGAGTTCGATATTGCCGACCGCGTGGGCCAGATCGAACCCGACGACCGCGCCGACCTCGTGAGCTGCTTCGACGATCTCGGCCATTGGCATGACCTGGCCGGTGTAGTACTGAATCCCGGGAAGCATAACCAGTCTCAGTTCGTCGCCATGGTCGGCGATCGTTGCCAAGATGTCTTCCGTGCGCAGTAGGGCCTCGCCGTCTCGCGGGGCAACTGTTACCAACGACCCAGCCGGATCGAAGCCTCGCTGGCGAATCTGGGATTCTGCAGCGAAATGGTCCGAGGGAAACGCCCCTGCTTCGATCAGGATCTTGTGGCGCTGCGGAGTTGGGCGATAGAAGCTCACCATCAACAGGTGAAGGTTGACCGTTAGTGCGTTCATCGCCACGACTTCATCGCCGTGGGCGCCGACCAGCCTGGCAAACGAATCGGTGATGAGCTCGTGATAGTCCTTCCACGCGAGTTCACCGGTGAAGTGTCCCTCAACGCCGATCGTGGCCCAGCGGTCGAGCTCCACCTGGATTGCCGAGCGAACCCGCTTGGGTAGTGCGCCAAGCGAGTTGCCTACGAGGTAGATGCCCTCGGGCAGCTCGAACTCCGCTCGAAACTCAGCGAGTGGGTCGGTGGCGTCGAGTTGCGCTGCGGTTTGGTCTACGCCGTTCATCTCTTAGGCCCCCATCTCATATTCGGCGTTCTGCGCCCGTCTCACCGTGTTCGCCAGTTCGCTGAGTTGGTCGATCAATTCGTCGATACCACCGAGTTCGCGAAGCGCGTCCTGCTCAAGGCGAAGTGCCTCGTCCATTAGCGTCCGGGTCACTTCGCTGCCCGTCGGCGTGATCGAAATGAAGCGGGTTCGCCTATCGTGCTCGCCCGTCGTTCTACGGACAAGGCCCCGCTTCTCCAAACGTCGAAGGGCGTGGGTCACGGTCGGTTGCGGACTCAGAGCTGCATCGGCGAGCGCAAGTACAGAGAGTTCGCCGAGGTCTTCGAGTACCGCGAGTACGCGCCACTGCGATCGACCGATGTTGTGCTCGGCGAGGGCTTCGTAGAACGGAGCCGACAACACCTGGTCGGCACGCCGCAAGACATAGGGCAGATAGCTCTGCAGGAACCCGGGTTCGTTCGCCATGGTAGGAAAAATATATATTCATATAAATGTATGTCAAGCAGAGCTCTAGCACCGGGCCGTTGAACCTCTGGGATATAGGGTTGGGAGATGGGTGAAACCGGCGACCCGCAGGTGCCTGACAAGCAGGCTGGAAGTCACGCTTCGAGTCATGAGTTCTCGCGCTTCGATCAAGTCGACAAGCCCGACTATCACCTGGCTGAGGTAGCCGATGGCGCCGACGCGTTCAACGACGACTTCGAGTTCACCACCGTCGATCTGAGCAAGTGGCTCACCGGTGACGCGGCCGAGCGAGCCGAGTTCGTGGACCAACTCGGTTCGGCGATGCACGATATTGGTTTCGTCATCCTCACCGGTCACGGAGTCGATCCCAGCCTGTTCGTCGAACTCGACGACGCAATCGAGGCCTTCTTCGACCGTCCCCTCGATGCAAAGATGCCGTTTCGGGCCGAGCGCTACGAAGCGGTCAGCGAGGGCTACTTCCCGATCACCGAGACCAGCGACATCCACCCGGATCTGGTCGAGGGCTGGGTCTTCGGCCGTCGAGCATTTGGGCTCGAACCAGGTGTGGTTCACGATACGCCGGCCTTTTGGCCCGACCCCACAGCGGTTCCTACCTTTCGCCGTTGGGTCGAGGCCGGTACCGCGCTCTTCGTGCCGCTCATGCAGGCCATCCTCACCTGGGTCGGTTGTGATCCGCACTTATACGACGATCGTCTGACCGACCCCCGGTTCGGCTTGCGACTCAACTGGTACCCGCCCTACGAGGGCCTCGACGACGGGTCCGGTGCCGGGCGATTGCTCGGCCATGAAGACATCGACGTCTTCACTCTGCTTCCGGCGCCCACCACCGAAGGCCTTCAGGTACTGCATCGCAACGGCCGCTGGGTACGCCTCGACGCCCCGCCTGGCTCGATCATCATGAACACCGGTGACTATCTCCAGCGGCTATCAAACGACCTACTGCCGTCGACTACCCACCGGGTTAGCCCGCCGCGCGACCCCGCCGACCGTATGCAGGGCCGGACGAGCTTTCCGTTGGCCGCATACTTATCGCCCGACGACATTCTCGAGGCACTGCCAGGAACAGGTGAGGCGAAATACGAACCGATCAAGGTGATCACGTTCCACACCCGAACGACCGCCAAGTTCTATGGCGCGGACTACGCCGTCGACGAAACGGTCTGAGCCCGGGCTTGGGCCGCGGCCGGCCAACCTTTGAGTTCGTCCCAGCGAGATAGCGGGTAGTAAAGTGACCGCCGTGGAGCACCTCTCGCGTACAGCCGCCCTGGCGGGCCTGTTGGCCTTCGTCCTGACATTGTTCGCGGGTCTCCTGGTACCAGCCACAGCTGGTGCCCAAGACGAAGGCGGCCTTACTATCACCGGTACCGTCCGTGATGGCGATCGTGAACCAGTGGAGGGTGTCGAGTTCACCGTTATCCAAGACGGCGCCGACGTCGGGATGGCCGCAAGCATTGCCGACGGCTCCTGGGAGATATCGGTTCCAGGGCCGGGCGTGTATACGGTGGCCATCAACATTGACTCCTTGCCAGCCGGCGTGACGTTGCGTGATCCCGACGTGACCCAACGCGATGTCGAGATCACGACTCGAAGCCGGGCTGCATTGTTTGCGCTCGATGGCGCTGCTGACGGCAGCGAGGTCACCGCTATCGGCTCGGCAGCAGGCGACAACACCTTCGCTCGATACCTCGACCGATTCATGTCCGGAATCAGAGTCGGCTCCCTGGTGGCCCTTGCCGCAGTCGGACTCTCCTTGATCTACGGCGTCACCGGACTGGTCAACTTCGCCCACTCCGAGATGGTGGGCTTCGGCGCAGTGGTTACCTGGTGGGTCGAGGACAGCACCGGCATTCCACTGATACTGGCACTCTTTGTTGGGGTGCTCGCGGGTGGTGTGCTGGGGTTCGTGCTTGAGCGAGGCCTGTTCGCTCCGTTGCGAGAACGCCGGCTGAGTCTGATCTCGCTGATGGTCGTCTCGATCGGGCTGGCGTTTCTGATGCGCTACCTGTTCTTGATCTACTTCGGGTCTGAGCGGCAGTTCTTCTCGGACTTCCGAATCCAGACCAACTACGACATCGGCCCACTTTCGCTGCCGCCCAAGGACTACTTCATCATCGTTATCTCCCTCGTCGTGCTCGCCTTGACCGGACTCCTGCTGCAGCGCACCAAACTCGGCACGGCAATGCGGGCCGTTGCCGACAACCGGGACCTGTCCGAATCGTCGGGTATTGACGTCAAGAAGACGATCCTCGCGGTATGGATCGCGGGTAGCGGTCTTGCTGCCTTAGCGGGCATCTTCATCGGTATGACCCAGCAGGTGTCGTGGCAGATGGGCGAACGACAACTGTTGTTGATCTTCGCCGCGGTGACCTTGGGCGGTCTCGGCACGGCCTACGGCGCCATGGTCGGCGGGCTGGCGATCGGTATCGCGTCGGAGATGAGCACGCTGTGGCTCGACAACGATCTCAAATTCTTGGTCGCATTAACCGTCCTGATCATCATCTTGATCGTGCGGCCGCAAGGCGTCCTCGGCCAGAGGGAACGCTTCGGATGACCCTCATCGATGAAACCCCTGATATCGGCGGCCCTGACGAACCCGATGAGGCCGACGGTAAGACCATGCTCGAACAGGCCGAGGAGGGCGCCAAGCGTCCATTGGTCGGGTGGCTAATCGCGGCTGCGGTCGTTGCTGTTCTGATCATCTTGTCCATCGCCGGGTTCGATACCGAAAACATCCTCGCCGGTTCGTTCCGCAGCGCGTTCGGTGTGCAGGGTGCCGTGTTCGCGTTGGCCGCGATCGGCGTGAACTTGAACTACGGCTACACCGGTTTGCTCAACTTTGGCCCGGTGGCGTTTATGGCTGCTGGTGCCTACGGCATGGGCATCACCATTACCAATGGCGGCCATTTCCTGTTGGGCATTGCCGTGGGATTGATCGCCGCCGCCTTCTTGGCATTGCTGCTCGGCCTACCGAGTCTTCGACTTCGTGGCGATTTCTTGGCCATCACCACGATCGCCGCGGGTGAGGTACTCCGAGTCGCTTTTCGCTCCGACAACTTCTTCTCGATGGCCATCATCTTGTTGCTCCTCATCAGCACGGTCGGATTCCTCACCTACGCACTCCCGAAGCTCGGCTCACCTGTCCTCCAATGGATCGCAGGAATCGCTGCGATGCTCGGGGTCCTTTTCGCGTCGATCGGTATCTGGGGTGCCAGGATCTTTGAGGGTTCAACCGGTGGGCCGTTCGGCATTCCGCGTCCGGACGAGCCCAGCATCGTGGAGACGTTTTATAGCTGGAACCCCTGGCCCACCAACGACGCCTACACGATCACCGACCTCCCGCTGCTGGGCGATCTGCTCGGGGTGATCCCATGGTTTGGCGACGTGCTCGAACAGACCACATACAACGATCGTCAGATGTGGGTAATCACCGTGACGTGGTCACTAGTGGCGCTGTCGAGCTTCGTGGTCTGGAAGCTCGTGAATTCCCCGTGGGGCCGAGTGATGAAGGCCATCCGCGAGGACGAAGACGCTGCGCGCGCCGTCGGCAAGAATGCCTTCTCCTACAAGCTGCAGAGCTTTATCGTCGGCGGCATCATCACCGCACTGGCCGGAATGACTCGGGCCATGGATCAAGCGTTCTTCAACCCGGAGTCCTTCCGCACCCAGACCACGTTCTTCATCTGGACGGTGCTCATCCTCGGCGGCGCAGCCACGATCAAAGGGCCGATCGCCGGAGCAATCGTCTTCTGGTTCTTCATCTTGTTCATCGAAGGGTCGCTCGATCAGATGGTCGAGCGTGGCTGGATCCCCGAAGTTGTGCTCGACCCAAATCAGGTCTCGTCCGTGCGCTTCGTGGTACTTGGCCTGACCCTTGCGTCGCTCATGATCTGGAGACCGCAGGGCATGTTCGGTAAACGCGAGGAGGCTCTGCTCGATGCAGCCTGACGCGACCCGGCCCGAGATGGAGGGGATCGCTCCCGAACCGGGCTCGCCAAAACCCGACCCGATCTTGGTTATCGACGACGTCAAGCGAGCCTTTGGTGGTCTCCTCGCGGTCAATGTCGACCATCTCGAGATTCAACGCGGCACTATCACCGCACTGATCGGCCCGAACGGTGCTGGCAAAACAACGCTATTCAACGTGATCTCGGGATTCGATGAGCCGACGACCGGCGAGTGGCACCTCAATGGAAAACGACTCGACGGCATGCAGCCCTATCGGATTGCTCGGTCAGGGATGGTTCGCACCTTCCAGCTCACCAAGTCGCTGGCCAAGATGACGTGTTTGCAGAACATGATGCTCGCGGCGCCGGGCCAGTCCGGCGAACGCTTCCTTCCTGCGTTCTTCAAGTCCGGCTGGCGAGGTAAGGAATCTGCGGTTGAGGCCCAGGCAATGGAGCTGCTCGGTCGCTTCAACATGGCCCACATGCGCGATGAGTACGCCGCGACCCTGTCGGGTGGCCAGCGAAAGCTCCTCGAAATGGCCCGCTCGCTTATGACCGAACCCGACATCGTTCTGCTCGACGAACCAATGGCAGGGGTCAATCCAGCGCTGGTCCAATCATTGCTGGGTCATGTCGAAGCGCTCCGCGACGACGGTATGACGATCATCTTCATCGAACACGACATGGACGTAATCATGGGCATCTCCGACTGGATAGCCGTGCTAGCCGAAGGTCGAGTGATCGCCGAGGGCACGCCCGATCAGGTTGGCGAGAACCCCGCCGTCATCGACGCCTACCTCGGCACGGACTTCACCGACGAAGACCCATCATGACCGACCTGCTCACCGCCGAGGCCTTGGTGGCCGGCTATCTACCGGGTGTCGACATCTTGACCGGTGTCGAGTTTCGCCTGGCCGAGGGTGAACTGGTCGGGATTATCGGCCCGAACGGCGCCGGTAAGTCGACCCTGGTTAAGGCCATGTTTGGGTTGGTCAACGTGCGCAAAGGTGCGGTCAAGCTGAACGGTGAGGACATCACCAACCTGGCGGCTCACGAACTGGTGACGCGCGGTGTGGGTTTTGTGCCTCAGACGGAGAATGTTTTCCCGTCGCTGACCATCGCTGAGAATATGCGCATGGGTGGGTATCAGCTTCCACCCGACATGATCGATGAGCGCTTTGAGAGCGTCGCGGCGCTCTTTCCTCGACTCGATGAACGTCGGGGGCAGCGCGCTGGCTTGCTTTCGGGCGGCGAACGCCAAATGGTGGCCATGGGTCGAGCGCTCATGATGGAGCCATCAGTGTTGTTGCTCGACGAACCATCGGCCGGGCTCTCGCCCCATTTCCAGGCCGAAGTCTTCGAGACGATCAAGGCCATCAACAAAACCGGCGTGTCGATCGTCATGGTCGAACAGAACGCCCATCGATGCCTCGCGATTGCCGATCGAGGGTACGTTCTCGATCGCGGCAAGAACGCGAAGGAGGGTCCCGGTAAGGACCTCCTCAAAGATCCCGAGGTCATCGAGCTTTACCTCGGAACGCTGGCCCGCCGCCAAGGCTAAAGCGCCCAGCAATCATTTCGGGAGGATGCCCAGAGCCCTCGGCGCGTCTCGTGTGAGACACCGCACAAAACGACGATTCCCCGGCCCGAAGGCCGGGGAATCTCCGAATTACTTGACCGGTCTATGAACCGGAGTTGTCAAGATCAGCCGACGTCGAGCTGCTCGAGTACTTCGAGGATTCCGTTGTCGTCGATCTGGTAGATGTCGTAGGTGCCAGCACCAGGCTCGCCGACATCGATGAAGTTCAACGGGCCAGCGGCGCCGTCGTAGTCGATGTCTTCGCCAGCGCCGATGAGTGCAGCACACTCGGCGTAGGTGTTGCACACGGTGCCGCCACGAGTTACGTCAGTAACCAATGGGGCCCAATCGGCAGCGACACCCGAACCGGCCTGCAATGCAGCAAGACCGAAGATGATGGCGCAGTCATAGGAGTGAGCGGCGAAGATCGCTGGCGCATCAGGAGCAGCAGCTGCGAAAGCGTCTGGGAAGAACGACGCACCCGAAGCTGGAGCCGACGATGGCTGCGTGCCACGTACCGAAGCACCAACTGCTGGGTTGTCAGGATCGATTGATGCACCGAACTCTTCAGTAGCGAAACCGTCGGTGATGTAGATCTGAATGTCACCAGGACCAACGCCTGCGGCGATCATGTCGATGATGATCTGGAAGCCCTCTTCGAAGGCCACGATCACAACGGCATCTGGACCAGAAGCTACGACGTCGGCAACGACATCATCGAAGGTCTCGGTCTCGGGAGCGAAGGTCTCGCTGTAGGTGACCGTGCCGCCGCCATCTTCGATGGCTGGGATGAGGAACTGGTTGAAGCCAACGCCGTACTCATCTGCACGGGATACGACTGCCACGTTGGCGAAGCCGTCATCGAGGATGACGTTGGCCAAGGTCGGAGCCTGGAGGTCATCCGATGGCGCGGTACGGAAGTAGAAACCGTTGTCACCCGAGGCACCAAGACCAGCAGCGGTGTTCGAAGGAGAGCACTGTGCAACTTGTGCGCCAGTGATCTTATCGATTACCGAGGCGGACGTTCCCGACGACGCTGCGCCGACAATGCCCTGTACGCCGTCAGCCAAGTGCGAGTCCACCGTCGCGTTTGCGATATCGGGGTCTGTACCTGAGTCGCCGGTTACGAGCGAGATGTTCGCGCCGTTGGCGTTCATGTCTGCGACAGCAAGCTGGACCGACGGAATCATGCCCGCACCGAGTACGGCGAGTGGACCGGTTTCTGGCAACAACGTGCCGAGCGAGAGTTCGGGGCCTGCAGGTACCTCGGCTGCTTCTGCTTCTGCTTCTGGTTCTGGTTCTTCTTCTGGTTCTGGTTCTGGTTCCGGCTCTGGTTCTGGTTCTGGTTCTGGG
Source organism: uncultured Acidimicrobiales bacterium (assembly GCA_964562985.1). Lineage (GTDB taxonomy): Bacteria > Actinomycetota > Acidimicrobiia > Acidimicrobiales > SHLQ01 > SHLQ01. The sequence continues at coordinate 6,787 of CAZLWE010000004.1, read as the reverse complement.
TCGTCTTCGACGACGTCCTCGACCACGTCCGCAGCGTCGTCAACGACGTCTGTTGCCGTGTCGGCGACGTCGCTTCCGCAAGCGGCCGCCACCATGGCCAGAGTTAGCATGAGTGCCCACAGGCGCACCCAACGTTTCTTATGCATAGGTTTTTCCCTCGTGTGTCTGTGCGGCATTACCGCGAATGGCACGCCAAAACAACGTCCTGGCGATTGCCCGAAAGCATAGGACATCGTTTTCTCCATGCGTAGTTGAAGGAGTTGAGGCGATGGCAGTCACCGGTGAGCGGCGCCAAGTGGCATGATCTCCTCGATAGGAAAGAGGCTTCACATGTCTGCCCCAATCATGTTCTTCGACCCCGATGCTGTCGCTGCCGCGTTGCCTTGGGATGCGCTTATCACCGCTATCGAACAGACGCTCACCGACGATGCCGCGCATGCACCACAGCGCACCGTTCACACGGTTCCCGTTCCCAAAGGCGCTGATGCGTCGTTGCTACTCAAGACGGGTTGGGTAGTGGGAGACGTCATCGCCATCAAGGTGGTCACATTCTTCCCCGACAACGGATCCCTGGACTTGCCGACGATCAATGCTGGGGTGCTGTTGTTTGACGGTAAGACCGGCGTCTTTCGAGGAGCTTGTGATGGGAACGAACTGACCACCCGTCGGACCGCTGCCGCCTCCGCGGTAGCGGCCAAACGGCTTGCGCGCAGCGACGCTCGACGCTTGCTCGTCGTCGGCACCGGAGCCCTCGCCCCGATGGTGGCGCTTGCACATTCATCGGTTCGAGACTTCGACGTCGTTGAGGTATGGGGGCGCGATGCAGACAAAGCCCAACGCTTGGCGAATCACCTCGTCACGCACAACCTCAATGCCCGGCCAGCTGAAGGATTAGATGACGCGGTTGCTGAGGCCGACGTCATCAGCTGCGTTACCGGAGCGACCGCACCGCTTGTCAAAGGTCGGCTTCTCAAGCCTGGCACCCACGTCGACCTCATCGGATCCTTCACCCCGGCCATGCGAGAGTCCGACGATGACGTCGTGCGGGGGGCAACGATCGTCGCGGATACTCGGACCGACGGAGTTATCGCCGGTGATCTGTCGCAACCGCTCGAGGCCGGGGTTATCGAAATGGATGACATCGTCGCTGATCTTCGCGAGTTGATCCGTGGTGATCATCCCGGTCGTACGACCGAACGGGAGATCACGGTGTTCAAGTCGGCAGGGATAGCCCTCGAGGACGTGGCAGCTGCAAAGCTCGTCTTCGCAGAGTAGAACCGGCCAGCAGCGGCGCGTCCCCGGGGGTGTACCGTGGCGCCATCACACATCGCCACCCAGGAGGGGACATGATTATCGTCGCTGGAACCGTACGGATCGACGTGCAACATCGAGAGGGTGCCATCGCTGCGATGAGCGCCATGATGGCCGAGACACGCAAAGAAGAGGGCTGTATCTCCTACACGTTCAGCCCCGATATGCACGACGAGGCGCTATTTCACCTCTTCGAAGAGTGGGAGAGCCAAGCACATCTCCAGGCCCACTTTGAGGTTCCACACATGGCCGAGTTTCGTGCTGCGACCGCTGACCTCGGTGAACGCATCGCGGACATCCATACCTACGTGGCGAGTGAGAAGACCGCTTTGTAACCCTACGGGTCAATAGGTGGTCAGACCTCTCCGATTACGCGAAGGATTGGGCCGTGGCTAAATGGTGGGTCTGCGGAGTACCCGATGCCGTCGTAGACGGAGGAGGGAACGGAGATATTGCCGAGGTAGAGGTCGCCTATTGCGGGGTGGTTTCGGAGGCCTTGCTTTGGCATCGCGAGGGTGAGGGTCGCCTGGGCGGTGACGAACGCGCCGGGCGTATCGCCGGTGGTGGAGTCGACGCCTGTCGGCGCATCGAGTGCGATCGTTGGTGTATCAGCGATCGCCGCAACGGCCGCGGGAATCGGATCACGAGGAGCGCCGCTGAGCGAATACCCGAGCATGGCGTCGATCACGCCATCGGGCTTGAGCTCACCCGTCGTTCTGACCGGGATTCCCATGCGCTCGACGATGTCGAGTTGATGGCGCGGGATCGGCGTGAATCTTTCCACGTCGGCGACGGTGATCACCTCGACCTCTACTCCTTGCACCGCAAGATGTCGTGCCGCGACGAGCCCGCCCCCGCCGTTTCCGCCTGGCCCGACATAGGCCGAGACGGACTTTGGCGTCCACAAAGCTTGTGCGAGCAGCGCCAAGTTCCGGCCTGCGTTCTCCATCATCTGGATTAATTCGATGTGAAGGTCTTCGATCATGACCCGGTCGACCTCGATCATGTCTTCGGCCGTAAGCCAGGCAAGGTCGTTCGCGTCAACGGTTGGGATGTTGCTCATAGCCCGACCGTAGTCGAGCGGTTTGCTGCGCGTCGCCGAGATGCAATACCTACGAATGGCCGCCGGTGGTGGAGGACCGACGCTAGGCAAGCAGACTAGAGGTGTGGACTTGTTGGAGAACCTGCGCAGCGAACTGCGCGGACTGGAACGTGTCGTCGTTGCCTTTAGCGGGGGAGTGGACTCGGCACTTCTGGCCTACGTCGCGGCGGACACGCTCGGCGCCGACAATGCTCCAGCGGTTACTGCGGTTTCTCCGTCGCTCGCCACAGCGGAACGCCACGAGTGTGCTGAGCTCGCGGAAGCGTGGGGCTTGGACTGGCACGAAGTGGTCACCCTCGAGATGGAAAACGCCGCGTACAAAATCAACGACGGCCAGCGATGTTTCCACTGCAAGGACGCACTCATGGATGCCGTCGTCCCTTTAGCCGAGGAACGAGGCGCGACCGTTGTGCTCGGCGTGAACCTCGACGACTTGGGTGACCATCGACCCGGACAACATGCGGCTACACAGCGCGGAGCCCGGTTCCCGATGGTCGACGCCGGCCTGACCAAAGCCGACGTTCGTTCGCTGAGCCGACACTTTGGTCTGGTGACTGCGGACAAACCCGCGGCAGCCTGTTTGGCCAGTCGTCTGCCGTACGGGACACGCGTAACCCTTGAGCGACTCACCAGTGTGGAAGGTGCGGAGTTCGGCCTGAAGCAGCTGGGATTCGCTAGCGTGCGTGTGCGTCACTATGAGGACACCGCTCGGATCGAAGTTCCAATTGACGACTTACCCGGAATCCTCGATCAAAGAGAGACAGTTGTCGAGGTGCTCAAGCGCGCCGGATACCGCTACGTCACCCTCGACTTGGAAGGTCTACGTTCGGGCAACCTCAACCAAGGACTGAGTGATCTCGCAATAGACCCCGGCCCGTAAGACTGTTTCGGCGCAAGCTCCAGTGTCCTAAGACTTGGGACTCACAAAATTGTTATGTATGCCGATTGGCCCCTCCTAGCAAATGTGCTAATCGATCGCGAATGATCGACCTAGAGAGGGTTCCACAACATGTTCAAGAGTCTCGGGCGAAGCGTATTCCTAAGCGTATTGATCTTGTCGGTCGGTGTGGCGGGACTTGCGCTGCAAGCGTCGGCAGCTCTCGCCGCACCCGGTGATATCAGCGGCACGGTCTTCGACGACGTTAATGAGGACGGTGCGAACGCCGGAGAACCTGGCCTAGCTGGCGTAACGGTCACAGCCTTTGATTCTTCCGGTGCGACTGCCGGTTCGGCGACGTCGGATGCGAACGGCGACTACACCATCAACGGACTCAATAACGCCGAGGAGTATCGAATCGAATTTTCTGGCCTTCCGGCCGGATACACCGATGGCCCCAGCGGAGCGGACTCCGAGACTTCCGTTACGTTCGCGAGGCCTGAGGTGGACGGAATCGACTACGGAGCGGTCCAACCGCAGGAGTGTTCTGCGCTTCCGTCAAACGCCCTGGTCAATACGTTTCACGCCGGCGCGTCATGCTCGGTGCTTATCGATCCAGCTACACCGCAAGACGGCTTCGCGCTCTTCGACATCGATGCGACGGTTCCCGCAACTGGCCGAGTCGACCAAACGGGCAGCACGAACACTTTCAAGCACCCGGATTGGGACATCGACCAGATCGGAAACCTCTTCGGAACCGCGGTCGACAACACACGCGGCGATTTCTATGCCGCTGCGTCGAGCAACTACTCCCCGGTCTTTTACAACAACGCTCCTGGTGTTCCCTCGCAGGCGGCAAACACCCGATACGGCAACATCGGCGGCGGCGCCGATGACCTTGGTGCAGCTGGCACCGTCTACCAAATGGACGCCGTCACCGGTGCTCCGAGTGTCTTTGTGCAGTTGCCTCAGCAGGCAACGTCCTTTACCCACCTCGACTGCGAAACCGGGGACACTCGCGAGCGCACGACTGGTCCAGGTCTTGGCAACATCGTCTATGACACTGCGAACGATCAGATCTTCGTGAGCAACTGGGAAGACGGCTATATCTACCGCATCGATATGAACGGGAACATCCTCGATGCTTACGACCCCGATCAGACCGACGACGGATCTGCCGGAATTTCGAACGGACGAGTTCCCTATGCATTGGAGACCGCCAACGACGGATCCCGAATCTACTTCGGAACGCTTTTCGATCGTGAAGTATGGTCGATCGACCTGAACGCGAATGGTGGCTTCACCGGCAACCCAACGAGCGTTGCTGGTGTCTCCGTGTACGAGAACAGTAGCTCGGAAACGCTCAATCAGGTTGTCGCCATCTCTCTGGCCGGCGAGCCCGATCCGAACTTCCTCAACAACAACCTCATGCACTTCGTCTCGGACCTCGAGATCGTTCCTAGCGGTGAGATGCTCGCTGGTTTGCGCGTGGGTTGTGACAACAACCCACACGGCGCGTACAACCACCAGGGACAAACGCACCTGCTGACTGACGGCGGAGGCGGCATCTTCTCGGGTAATACCGGATCTCTCGGAATTAGCGCGACCGGTGACGCTGGCCTCGAGGACAACTATGGCGGCGTCGACTTCTACAACAACCCGGTCACGGGTACAACACAGTACGCGGTGACATCGGCTGACATCTTGCAGGAGGCTGGGCCACACGGTCTTGCGGTGTTCGCGGATTTGTCCGTTGGCCCCAACAACAACGCTAACCCACTCGGCGCAATCGACTTCGGCATTCCCAACGACCCCAAGGGCAGTGTCGGTGACGTATCGGTATTCAACGAACACGAGTGCAACGAGTCAACCGTTGAGATCGGTAACTACGTCTGGTTCGACCTCGACAACAACGGCATCCAAGATCCGGGAGAGCTCCCGCTCGAGGGTGTTGTTGTAACCCTGTTCGCTGCGGATGGCACGACCGTTCTCGCGACAACAACCACTGACGCCAATGGCGAGTACTACTTCACTGAGGCTGATGGGATCGGTCCCAACACCAGCTATGTAGTTGGCCTTGATGCCAGCACTACAACCTCGACGCTGCCCGGCGGCGCTACCGCTGCCGACCTTGTGGCAACCGTTGCTGACACGGGAGCACCATCGTCGCCAGACGCGACTGACTCCGATCTCGTTGGCACAACCATCAACGTGACCACTGGCGGCCCAGGTGAGAACGACCACACCTTCGATGCAGGGTTCACTCTGCCGTACGACCTTGCGCTCACGAAGGTGTACACCTCTGACACGTTCGCCGTCACCGACGACGGAGTTATCGAAGATGGCGCCGACGTTACGTTCACGATCGAAGTCACGAACCAGGGATCGATCGATGCAACGGCCTTTGAGGTGACGGACTACCTCCCTTCGGGCTTTGTCCTAAGTGCGACGTCGCCAGACAGCGCCGCCTGGATGGATAACGGTGATGGAACCGCGACGACTAGCGGTGGTCCGCTGGCTGTTGGTGCGTCGACCACGTTCAACATTACGCTTACCGCCTCGGGCGCCGGCAGCGGAGATCATGTCAACTGGGCTGAGATTTCAAGTGATGACGGCAACGATGTTGACTCGACTCCCGATACCGATCCTGCTGATGACAATCAGCCGACGGGTCCCGGCGCTGCCGGTGACAATGTCATTGACAACACCGACGGCGACGAGGATGACCATGACCCTGCCGGAGTCACCGTCGTCAACTACGACCTCGCGCTGACCAAGGTCTACACGTCTGACAATCTTGGAAGTCCGACTGACGGGATCATCGAGATGGGCTCGGATGTGACCTTCACGATCACCGTCACGAACCAGGGATCGATCGACGCCGCGTCCTTCGAAGTCACCGACTACCTGCCCCCGGGATTCACGCTGAATGACCCGGCGTGGACCGACAACGGTGACGGCACCGCCACGACCGACGGAGGCCCCTTGGCAGCCGGCGCGTCTACCGATTTCACCATCACGATGACCGCTAGCTCAAGCAGTGCCGGTCAGGTCGAGAACTGGGCCGAGATCAGCGATGACGACGGCAACGATGTCGACTCGACGACCGATAGCGACCAGACAAACGACAACCAGCCTGCAGCTCCCGGCGACCCGACCGACAACGCAACCGACAACAGCCCCGATGTCAACGGCGATGCTGACGAAGACGACCACGACGTCGCACCGGTGACAATCGAGGCATTCGACCTTGCGTTGCAGAAGGTCTACACCTCTGACACCGCTGGTGCTCCTAACGACGCACTGGTCGAGCTTGGCGCTGATGTGACGTTCACGATCACCGTGACGAACCAAGGCACGCTTGACGCTACGACGTTCGATGTGACCGACTACGTCCCTGCTGGCTTCATTCTGAATGATGCCGCTTGGACCGACAACCTTGACGGCACGGCAACGATCTCTGGTGGTCCGTTGGCTGCTGGTGCGTCGACCGATAT
>CAZLWE010000003.1:64819-105373 GCA_964562985.1 uncultured Acidimicrobiales bacterium | reverse complement strand
TCATCTGGCGAACCCGGCCCGCCACCCCCGAAGAGGTCGCCCCCGTGCGAAAACCGAAGCAAGAGACGAGAAGTCCCGAAACGGGGCGCCGATCGCGGAGCACTTCGTATGGCTAGGGCAATCTCGTGGTGTCAACGGACCGGGTCCATACCCAATGCCCGAGAATCGCTCCGCCGAGGACTCCCACCACACCGGCGGCAGCGGCAAGTACAAACACCACGTTTCCGAAACGGTCGCTGACAAGCCCTTGGCTCGCGAGGATTGCGCTTGTCGCGATGATCAGTCCAGAGACGGCGGCCATCGCAGCGCCAACTTGGCGAAGGATTCTGGCTTGCTCATGGGCATGTCGGAGAACCTCGCTCGGTTCCACCCCTGAACCTGCGCCCTCCACGCGGCCGTTAGCTAACGCACTAGCGGTCCGGAACAGGGATGTACCAATAAGTACGAAGAGGCAACCCACGGATACGGCGACGATGAACATCAGAAGCGAGTCTAGGATCACGACATGTGGAGGTTGCCTAGCTGTCGCGCACACCACGCCGCAGCTGTGGTCTCTCGCGTTCCCGGTCAGGCCAGTGCAGCTACCACCGGGGCAAAGTCATCCATGTTCTCGCCGTTGATGCTCACGTAGGTGATACCCCAACGTTCCCGCCACCCGAGCACCGTCTCGACGCATTGCTCGACCGAGCCCACCAACGCGTGTGGCGAGGCCAGTGCCTCCTCCGCGGTGATGCCGAGCAGCGGCGCCATCTCGGCGGCCACGCCCTCACGGTCATCGCTGATCATTGCAATGTGGATCCGGGTCTGCAGGGTGATCTGATCGAAGCGATCACCGGCGGCAGCTCGCACCCACTCGACCTTTTGGTCAGTGCGTTCCAGAGTTGCGTCGCGGCCCGCCCGCTCGTCGATGACACCCGCGGTCAGGCCGGGGTTTATGCCGACGATGTCTGCCTTGCTCCCAGCCAAGGTCAACATCTTCTGCTTGCCGCCGGCCAGCATGATCGGAATCGGATCTTGCACCGCGTGGGGCGGACCCATCGCACCGGCTACCTCGTAGTGCTCGCCGGAATGGTCGAGCGAATCGCCCCGCAACAGCGAAGTGATGATGTCGACCGAATCGGAGAGTCGGGCGATTCGAGTTCCGGGAGAGTCGTGGGTAATGCCGGACAGTTCGTAGTCGCTGGTCATCCAGCCCGCGCCGAGTCCGGCTTCGAGACGACCATTCGATAACACGTCGAGAGTGGCGAGCTCCTTGGCTAGCACGACCGGGTTGCGGTAGTCGTTGGCAAGCACCAAAGGAAGAAGCCGAATTGTGCTGGTCGCTTGGGCGGCAGCGGCAAGGCTGATCAGCGGTGCCGGTTGGTCGTCGAGATGGTCGGGCACGGTCACCGAGTAGTAGCCGAGCTCTTCGGCCCGCACTGCGGCGTCCACCACCTCGTGTGTTGGTAGTGAGCCAAGCGATGCGGAGAACCTGATCGGTGCGTTCATACGACAACGCTACCGGGGCAGGCTTCGGAGAGGTTAGGCAGCGTCTCTAAAGATGTCGATCACGTCGTCCGTCGCCTGGCCATTGTGGGATTCGTCGTTTATCGAACGTTCGACAGAAGATCCGTGGCTTGAAATCGCGGAGGCAGCAATGTCTCGGGCGGTCAAGACGAAGTACTGACACCATGCGAGGATTCCCAAGAATTTGAAGCCGTCCTCGACGAGTAGTGCGGTGTCACCTCGAAGGACGCCGGTCTGATCGATGGCCAACGAGCCGACAAAACACCCCAGGCCGGCGAAGAGGATGAAGAACCGCGTTCGTCGAATATCATCGAGGTATCGCAGGACCCAGAAGATGGTGGGTGCCACGACGAAGAACTGTGCCCCGACCCTTGGGAGCCACTCGACATCATTCAGCACGCTCGAGTGAATGGCGAAGATGTCGTCGAGGACCATGATCAAGGTCGCGATGGTGCCGACGGTGAGGAAGCGAGCCGCATTGAGACGGCCGGTACGGCGGGCCACCCAAGCTCCTGCGGCCGCAAATGCCACACCGAGTGTCCACACAAAGATGCCGAGGTTCGACAATGCGCCCGTGTACCAAGGTGCGCCGGTGATGAACGCAGGGTCGAGGAACAGCTCTCGCAGTGGGGCGGCGGTTTGTGCCTGCGCAGCAACCAAGATGGCCAACCCCACGAGCCACAGAAACGCGAGAGGAGCGACCGCTCGCGCCTGTCGGCGCAGCGAAAAGCCGCGTCGCCGCTCGTCGTGTCGGAGCTCGGTCAACATCTAGCGGCCAAAGGGTGCCGAGCTGATGACGTTGAGCATGGCGTTCCAGGCCTGGGTTTCGTTGCGGATGCGCCAGTCGTAGATCTCGCCGTTCGGGCGTCTATCGATGTCGAAGTACACGACCGCGCGAATGTTGGAGGAGGCCTGGACCCATGACGGGATCCCAGCGATCCATTCGGCTCGCTCTTCGGGTGCCCGTTGGCTCACACCAAACTCGGCGACCAAAATCGGCTTGTGCGGACGCTGGTTCGCCCATGCCTGGAAGTCCCGGTAGGCGTTCTCGACAGGCGTCACCGGCGCATTCAGATCCCAGCCCGAGTAGCCGTCGGCGCAGATCCAATCGACGTTCGCGTCGCCTGGGTAGTACCGGGCGCCTTGCTCGTTCCAGTTCCATGCGGTCGGACACCAGACCCATTCGATATTTAGGGCTTGCTCTTCAACGAACAACCGACGAACGTGCATCCATGAATCGATGAATTGCTGTGGGTCGTTGTCGATCCAGGCTCGTTTGTGCGAAACATCAGGTTCATGCCAGAAGCGCAACTTCACCGTTCCTGGAAGCGACTTCAATTCTTGAGCGTGATGACGAATCCAGTCGTCGTGCGAGCCGTTCAGAATGGTCTCGGCGTCGGTTCCGTTCCAGGTGAGCAGCAGGTCGCGCCCGCTTTGCATGTGCCAGCGGTAGAGGTCGGTGTTGACCGGTTTGATGAAACTCTTGAACTCGTGTGCGATCAGGCGTCCCGCTCCCGGAGTTGCGCTGAGGTCATTCCAGTAGTTCGTGCGCTCATCACCCCACACGTCTACGGCAAAGCCGATCTGGGGAGGTCCAGATGGTGTGCGAATGGGCGCTGGAAGCGCAGTGAAAGCAACCGCCTCGGGGATTGTTGTCGTAGTCGTCGTGGTGGTGGTTGGTGCGGCGGTGGTAGGGGCCGGAGCAGCCACCACAACGTCCTGGTTGGTCGTCGCTGGGTTGGTTGTCGGCAGGCTAGAGAAGGTGCACACGATGTCGTCCGTGCCGCCGGTCCACAAGCGAAGGATGTATTCGTCTCTGGTATCGACCGGGTCCGGAATGATCACGGCTTGGGCATCGGGGTCGGGGGTGTGGAACCAGGCGTCATTGAGCCGGAATACCGAGGTTCGCCCTTCGTCGTTCCAGCGGATCACGCCGTCGGACTCGCGGATCTCGATGTGGCACCACGCCCCGGCGACCTGCGCTTGGGCTGCGGGTGCTGTGCTACCCACCGTGATCGGCGCTGGCGACGCAGGCGATCCGGTTGGCGTTGAAGCACGGGAGGTGGGTGTCGAGGTCGTTTGATCAGATGAAGTAGTCGCTGCGGGGATCTGTGAAGATGCGGGTCCGTCCAGAGCATCGCCAGAGGGTGTGATCGACACGGAGTTTGAGCCCGGCCCGTCGATGGCCACGCTCGGAGCAGGCGAAGTGGCTGGTAGGCGATAGCGCGATGGCGCCGTCGTCTGTGTGGTCTGAGCTGTTTGTGAATTTGTCTGGGTCGTCGAACGTGAAGCGGCGTTCGACGCGTCGGGTTCGGCGCCTAGGTCGGCGTCGGTCGAACCGTCGCGGTCGGGCGGATCGGCATCCGTTGTGCCCTCCAGCGATGTTGTGCCCTCCAATGATGTGGTGCCCTCCGATGATGAAGCGAACTCATCGCCTGTCGTGAGCTCACCACCGTCTTGTTCGGGGACCTCTGATGAGCGTTCGACCTGTTCAGGAATCGTCTCCGGGTCGATGCCCGCACTTGCGAGATCCTCGGTGAACACATCGATGCCACCACCGCCGCCACCACGGAAGGAAAGGATCACTCCTCCGGCGAGTAGGAGTAGCACTGCGACAACCACCCGCAAGGTGCGCGTCGAGATTTCGGGCATACGGTTCACAGGAGAGTTGTCGATGTAATTGGCCTGAATCTGGAGCGATTTGAGTCATATGGACACCGCGTAGGTCGCTGGGTGATTATTGCGACCTAGGCCAGGCGGGCGTTTCCCGCCTTCGTCGGGCCGAATGGGAAGCAGGAGGATGTAGATGCAGGCCGATTACGTGATCGTTGGAGCGGGTGCAGGCGGTTGTGTACTCGCGGACGAACTCTCACGTGCAGGCGCGAGCGTGGTTCTCCTCGAAGCTGGCCAACCCGATAGAAACATCAACACCAAGATCCCGGCCGCGTTCTCCAAGCTGTTCAAGGGGAGCCACGATTGGAACTACGAGACCGTTCCTCAGACCGAGCTAAACAACCGGCGGTTGTATTGGCCGCGAGGAAAGATGTTGGGCGGATCAACGTCGATGAATGCGATGATCTATCAACGAGGTCATCGGGTCACCTATGACCAATGGGCCGCCGACGGCAACGTTGGTTGGGGGTACAACGATCTCCTCCCAACATTCATGGCCCTCGAAGACCAGCAGCGGGGAGCTAGCGACTTTCACGGCGTTGGTGGAGCTCTTGGAGTGGTTGATCTTCCCACCGTCAACCCACTGTCGGAGGCCTTCGTCGACGCGGCGGTGTCCACGGGATTCGAGCGCAACGATGACTTCAACGACGACACCCAGCTCGGATTCGGGGTGTATCAGGTAACCCAACGCGACGGACGACGAGAGAGCGCTGCGACGGCCTTTCTGAAGTCCGCTATGCGGCGCCCGAATCTCACGGTGCTCACGGGAGCCCACGCAACCGAAGTGGTCCTTCGTCAAGGTCGTGCGGTGGGGGTCGAGTACGCCGACAAACGCGGGAGACACGTTGCCTATGGCTCGAACGAAGTCATCTTGTGTGGCGGCTCGATCAATAGCCCCCAATTGCTCATGCTCTCGGGAATCGGTCCAGAGGATCATCTGCGATCGCTCGGAATCGAGGTCGCAATCGACTCAACCCAAGTGGGCAAGAACCTCATGGATCACCCGGTGTGCGGGACGACCTACGCCGTCAACCAACCGATCTCGCTGGCACACGCGGAAGGCCTCAAACCAGTCGCCGAGTACGCCCGCAACCGCCGCGGGATGCTCACGTCAAACATCGCTGAGGCGGGCGGATTCGTCCAGCTCGACGATGTGAGTCCGGTCCCCGAGATCCAATTTCATTTCGCGCCGGTCTACTTCCTCGAGCACGGTTTCGAATCGCCGAAGACCGACGGCATGAGCGTCGGAGCGACGCTCGTTCATGTCGAGTCACGCGGGGAGATCACGCTGTCGAGCAACGATCCGTTCGCTCATCCACGAATCGATCCTCGCTACCTGAGCGACGAACGAGACTTGTGGCGTCTCGTCGAGGGATGCAAACTCGCTCGCGACATCGCCACGGAGGCTCCGATGGCCGACTACAGCACCCACGAGTACCTCCCGGGTGAGCACATCACGACCGATGATCAGTGGGTCGAGCACGTCCGCTCCTTCACCGAGACGCTCTATCACCCGGTTGGCACTTGCGTTATGGGCCCAACCGACGAGGATGTGGTCGACGCAGAGCTACGAGTCCGAGGCGTCGAGAACCTTCGTGTGGCCGACGCTTCTGTCATGCCTTCGATCATCAACGCAAATACCCAAGCGGTGACGATGGTCATCGGGAAGCGTTGCGCAGAGTTCATCTTGGCGGACTAGTTCGGTGCGGCCTCACTGAACGTAGTGTTGAACGGTGCCCTCCGACTTCGACTTCGACTTCGACACGATCATCGATCGACGCAATACCAATTCCATGGCCCACGAGGGCTTTCGCGGCTACCTCTTTGCAGGCCAAGACCCGATAGAGCTCCCGTGCCCTGATGATGAGGCGCTGTCGATGTGGGTGGCCGACATGGCGTTCGCGAGTCCACCCGCGGCGCGAGAGGCAATCGTGGAGTGGACCGAATCGAGCCCGATTCTCGGATACAGCTCCGTGTTCGGAACGACGCTCTACGACGCGTTTGCCGGCTGGTGCGACCGTCGATATGGCTGGACGCCGGACTCGTCGCACGTCATCCCGACGGGTGGCATCGTGCCGGCCATCTATGCCTTCGCCGAGCGCTACCTCGAGCCGGGCGAAGCCGCGATCACGCTCACGCCGTCGTATGGCTACTTTTCCAAGGCGCCCCTTGAACGCGGTCGATCCTTCGTCTCCTGTGGGTTGGTTCCACGCGGTGACGGCACCTTCGACGTCGACTTCGATGATTTCGAGGCAAAGGTCGCGGACCCCAACGTCAAGCTCTTCTACCTCTGCTATCCGCACAATCCCACCGGGCGGGTCTTCACCAATCACGAGCTCACCCGATTCGTCGAACTCTGCGATGCCCACGATGTGCTGATCATTTCTGACGAGATCCATTGCGATCTACTCCGCCGAGGGAAGACTCACACCCCGCTCGCAAAGCTCTTTGCCGACAACGATCGAATCATCACCGCGATGTCGACAAGCAAGACCTTCAACCTGGCTGGGATGGGGTTCGCATTCGTGATCATCCCCAACCCTGAGCTTCGACAGATCTGGAACGAGCGAGCGTTCATTCTGCATCACCCGATTAGCATCGCTGCCACGGTGGGCGTGCTCACCAACGGTGATCCGTGGCGCGATGCGTTGCTCGAGTACCTCGACATGAACTTCGCATATCTCGAGAAGCGTCTCGCCCGGAGCCTGCCGGGGGCGAACTTTTCTGTGCCCGACGCGACATACCTCGCGTGGATTGATCTCAGTGAGTACTTCGCGCCGGAAGTGAACCTCACCCGCTATTTTGCCGAATCTGAAGGGCTGTTGTTGGAGGGCGCCGACATGTTTGTTGCCGACGGCGAAGGTCATGTCCGTTTGAACCTGGCGTGTCCACTAGCCATGTTGAGCGATGGTGCAAATCGGCTCGTATCGGGGATTGAACGTCGCGAATAGCGTTCGGCAGTGCTCGCCGCTGCTAGGCGGCGGCAACTTGCGAATGGACTTCGATGTGCTGGGTTTCATCGACCATAACGCAAAGTGCGGTGATCGTGACCGCTGCCGCCACCGCCGGCTTGTCGCCGATCTGCAGCGTGTCGCCTGGCATCACCAGCTCACTGCAGGGCCCCACAAGGCCAACGCCGGTGACGTCGTTGGGGTGCCCGGACTCATCGAGGTAACTCTCGATGAGCGCGATGGCGAATGGAAAATCACCCATGTCGGTGTCCAGCACGAGAGTGTCGCCAACGCGTAGCCCGGTGACATTCCGGCATTCGCATAGCTGGTCAACTTCGGCCATGGGCCCGTACGTGTCGTGTATGTAAATCCCGCCTGTTTTCATGTGCTCCCTGTCGGATGCGAACCATTGTCGATTAAGAACAATACCCTAATATTGGTGTGACGGGGGCCACATATGCCGAAGGTCGCACCGAGACTCAAAACTCTGCCAAATTTGTGGGAACCTTTCGAGGGGCCTAGGCGTGGGACATGTGTGGAGGTTATGGCGACTGACTATCAGTTCTCAGTGCACCAGGGGCAGAGCCGCTCGTCCGCGCCCGTTGCCGACTTCTCGGCGATCTACTCCGGGCACCGGGATCGTTTGGCTCGAGCGCTTGCCATCACCCTGGGGGACGATTCGCTCGCGTCCGAAGCCGTTGATGAGGCGTTCACCCGTGCACTGCACCGCTGGCATCTCATCGGAGCCTTCGATGAGCCCCAAGCATGGGTATATCGCACAGCGCGCAACTGGGCCACCAGCCGGTTTCGTCGTCGAACCCGCGATCAGAAATTCGCATCGAAAATCGCACAGCCTGCGTCGATCGAGCCAACTCCCACAGACCCCGCACTTGCAGAGGCCTTACGGCAGTTGCCGATCGAGCATCGCAATGTGCTGGTGCTGCGCTACTACCTCGATTGGTCGATCTCCGCGACCGCCGAAGCGCTCGAAATCTCGCCCGGGACCGTAAAGAGTCGAACCAACCGGGCCCTAAACGAACTGAACCGCCGCCTGGGAGGCCGTCCATGAGCAACCTCGAAGATCGTCTACGTAGTGAACTCGCCCGCTCGGGTGGTCAGGCCAAGATCGGAACCGCACCGTCGATCGACACTCTCGCCGGGGTCGCATCGAGCCGGCACCGACGAAATCGCGTGGGTGGTTCCGCTGTGCTGCTCACGTTGGTGGCGGGGCTTTTTGTCGCGGCGTTCCTCGCCTCGCAAACACCCCAGACCTCCGCGGTCGTCGCCGCCGGGGGTGAGGAAGATGGGAGCGTCGCCGCGTCGCCGAGCGAAGCAGCTGCGAGTGAAACTGGTGTTGAGGCCGACACAGCTCCTCAATCCGCCGAGGCGGAGTCGGTCGACGAATCGACCACAGACGTCACTGAAGAAGAATCGACCGAGGCCGTTGTTGAGGACGATGTCGATACCGATGACGTCGGACAGTCCGACGAAGGCGCCACTTCGCTGCAATCGGCTGATCCCACGTCAGCGGTTGTGGAGACTCGCTCGTCGGCCGTCAGCTTCTTTGGAAGCTCGGGCGTGCTAATCACCCAGACCGATGCCGGCTTCGCCGGACTCGCCACCCGGTTCGGCGATTCCGGCGCAGAAACCCTGGGCTTGGCTTCACCCAACGGCCTCGACTGGGAAGAGGTCGTGCTCGACGGACCCCCAGAGGGTGCGACGGCAGTCTCGCTCGAGACCTTCCAAGGGACCCACGTCGCCGTCTTTGAACGCAACGTGCTCGGCGAACGTGCTGCATGGGTGGGGACCTCGAACGACCTCGTCAGCTGGGAGCTCTCCGATCCGCTCGAGGGTGGCTTCGTGATTGCGCAGCACTTGCTCGTCGGGCCAAACGGCGTGGTTATCCTCGGTGACAGCGAGGAGCCCGATGTCTGGGCCGGGCCGATCGGTGGGCCCTACGTTGCCCAAGAACAAGTTCCGACCGACTTCTTTGCATTTCCAGAGGTGGTCGATGGCGAGTTCGTGGTCTTCGGCTTTGATTCCGCCACCGCCGAGCGGCAGATTCTCCGGTCGATGGACGGGATCACCTGGACGGCCGAAGTATTTGTGGACGACGGGAGCCTTTCGCCAGGAGCACTTTCCGGTGAAGCGCGAGGAGGAGTGCAGTTCGGACGCACATTGTTCTCTCTCCCCGGATCCGAGGGGACAACGAGCTACGTGTCTCGTGATCTTGGTGAGACCTGGACGGCTATCGAACATGGCCCGGGGATCGGCAACGAGACACGCCTCGGTGGCTTCATTGCGAGCGACGAGGCGGTCGCGTTCTTTGGTGGCGAGGACCTATTTACCGTCGTGTTCTCCAGTGGTGGCGAGGTGACGGTTGCCGAGCTTCCAGATGTCGCGACGGTTCGCCGTGCCAACTTCATCAGCATTGATGTTGAACAGGTCATCGTGCTCGTCGAGACCGAAGCCGGTCTCGACTGGATAGTGGTTTCACATCCGTAACCAACGCAGCGAAACCCACGCGACCAAAACCGAACACCTGTATGGTTGAGCGGGTGACGAGCGCGCTTATCGATGGTTTGAATCAAGCTCAAGAAACAGCGGTCTTGCATGACGATGGCCCGCTGCTCGTGGTGGCAGGCGCCGGGTCCGGAAAGACACGAGTTCTGACCCACCGAATCGCCCATCTCATCCAAGAGCGTGGCGTCTCACCTTTCGAAATTCTGGCGATCACCTTTACCAACAAGGCCGCTGACGAAATGAAGTTTCGCGTCGGTGCCCTCGTTGGTCCCGTGGCAGAAAAGATGTGGGTCTCCACTTTCCACTCCGCATGTGTGCGCATCTTGCGTCGCGATGGCGACCGCCTCGGCTTTCCGTCGTCGTTCACGATCTACGACCAGTCCGACGCCATTCGACTCACCGGCTACGTATTGCGAGACCTCAACCTCGACACGAAGAAGTTCCCCCCTCGCTCGGTCCACGCGGCAATTAGCGCTGCCAAGAATGATGACCTCACCGTGGAGGCGTACACCGAAGCCGCGGCCACGATCTTCGAACGCAAGATCGCCGAGGTCTACGCTGAATACCAGGACCGGCTTCGTAAGGCCGGCGCCATGGACTTCGACGACCTTTTGTTCAACACGGTGCGACTGTTCCGGAATCACCTCGATGTCCTCCAGAACTATCAGCGCCGGTTCAAGCACGTACTCGTCGACGAGTATCAAGACACCAACAAGGTGCAGAACGCCATGGTGACGATGCTCTCTGAGCAGCACCGCCAGGTATGTGTCGTCGGCGATGGCGACCAATCGATCTACCGATTCCGTGGCGCAGACATCCGCAACATCTTGGAGTTCGAGACGACGTTCCCCGATGCGACGACGGTCTTGCTGGAGCAGAACTACCGCTCGACCCAAACCGTCCTCGATGCCGCGAACGCGGTCATCGAAAATAACGAGGGTCGTAAACCGAAGGAGCTCTGGACCGAAGCCGGACCGGGCGACAAGATCCTGCGCTACTTCGCAGACGATGAAGTCGACGAGGCCCAATGGGTCGCCCACGAACTGGCCCGCCTACACGAAACCGGAACCAACCGCTGGGGCGACATGGCGGTCTTCTATCGCACCAACGCGCAGAGCCGTGCGCTGGAGGAGTACCTCGTCCGGGTCAACATTCCATACAAGGTGGTCGGTGGCACCCGGTTCTACGACCGCCGCGAAGTAAAGGACGCACTCGCATACTTGAAGGCGGTCGTAAACCCGGTCGATGAGGTAAGCGTGAAGCGTGTCCTCAACGTTCCCAAGCGTGGCGTCGGTGACTCCACGGTCGCAAAGCTCGATCGGTGGGCCCAAATGCGGGGCGTGCCGTTCATCGAGGCCCTTCGGCACCATGACGAGGCCGGGGTGACCGGTCGAGCCATCAAGGGCATCGACGAATTCCTCGAGATCCTCGACAGCACCGCGAAGCTCGTCGCCGACACTGGGCCCGACGAACTCCTACGGATATTGCTCGACAAATCCGCCTACATCATCGAGCTTGAGGAACAGCGGTCTATCGAAGCCGAAGGACGTTTGGAAAACCTCGCCGAACTCGTCGGCGGCGCTGAAGACTTTGACACGGCCGATGAGTTTCTCGAACAGGTCAGCCTCGTCGCCGACACCGACGCGCTTGGTGACGATCAATCACAAGTCGTGCTGATGACCTTGCACTCGGCCAAGGGCCTTGAGTTTCCGATCGTGTTTCTCATCGGCTTGGAAGACGGTGTGTTCCCGCATATGCGATCGCTTGGGGAACCTCGAGAGCTCGAGGAGGAGCGGCGGCTGGCCTACGTCGGAATCACTCGCGCCCGGGAACGACTCTTCTTGTCGCATGCGTGGAGCCGCATGCTGCACGGCACCACGCAATACAACCCACCAAGTCGGTTCCTTGACGAGGTTCCCGAACACCTGGTGCAAGATGCAGAAGGATCCCGGGCTCGCCGAAAGGGCTCGAGCTTTGGCTCCTCTGGGTCGTCGAATTTTGGCTCGGGCTATTCGAGTCGGGACAGCCAACAACGCCGAGAATCCCAGCGAGAGTCGATGGTCGACGCGGCGATGCGTCGGTCCGGTGGAAATGCCACGCCCGAGGGGAGCGGTGCGCACGATATTGGCCTCAAAGTCGGTGATGACGTGCGCCACGCCAAGTTTGGCGAAGGGGTCATCATCGACATGACCGGGATCGGTGACAAGACCGAAGCGCGAGTTCGTTTCCCGGGAGTCGGGGAGAAGCAGCTCCTCCTTAGTTGGGCACCGCTCGAGAAGGTGTAGGCGAACGCTCACCCGCCGTGGCCGAAAATGCCCAGAGGCCCTGAGCTGATAGCCCAGAGCCTCTGATAGTGACTATTTGAGAGTTTACTTTCCCGCCGCAGGCTCTCAGCCACTAGGGTTTCGCCACCCGTTATAACCATAGTAAATCAGAGAACCTCGAGGCTTACTGACCACTAGTAGTCATATCTACCAATTTTCGGGAAATTGTTCATCGAAATTGCCGCCGATTATCCGAGATAGGTCAACCAACGTGATTCTCTCGTCACTCAGGGGGTACGAAACCCTGAAAATCGGACTCGGAATGAATCCCGTTGAGGTCGATGATGAGGTCTGTGCCGTCGATGAAGACCGGGATCTGCGGAAGACCGTCACCGGTAACGGGAAACACATCTCCAGAACATCCATTCACGAAGTTCCGGTCGGTGGCGACCCACTCCACAGAGCAATCACGGGATTCGCCGGGGAGACGAGCCTCAAAGGCGAACCAACCTTCGCCTGGGGACTCACCGATGTGGCTCACCCAGATATCGCGGCTGCCGCTGGCGATGTCAGGAAACAACAGCGGACCTCGCTCTTCGATGCTCTCGGCGAGCCGCGTGACGTTGACATCGCCAAAGTCGATAGAACCGAGCACCAGCGTGTTCGATCGAGTGCCGAGTTCCAGCGCGATCAAACCGATGATCACGGCGGCCAGCACGGCGACACCACCAAATATGGCAGCGCTTCGCAGATCGAACGATGGTCCTTTCGCAACGGGCATGTGACTCGCCTTCTTACTGTTCTGAAACGTTCGCGCTCGATCGAACGGGAACCGCAACCTATCCATCTAGTATCGCTTGTGGCGTTCGAAATTAAACGCCGTAAGACATCTACGAGAAGAGAGATCAGTGGACCTGTTCGAGTATCAAGGCAAAGAGTTCTTTGCGCAGTACGGAATGCCCGTATCGCCTGGGAAGATCGCCTTTTCTGTGGAGGAGGCCGTCGCCGCGGCCGAGGAGTTGGGTGTGCCAGTTATGGTCAAGGCCCAAGTGCACACCGGAGGTCGTGGTAAGGCCGGTGGTGTGAAGTTCGCTGCCGACATCGATGCCGTAAAGGAGCACTCCGAGAACATCCTTGGTCTCGACATCAAGGGTCACATCGTCAAGCGCATCTGGATCGAGAAGGCCAGCGACATCGCCGAGGAGTACTACGCCAGCTTCCTGCTCGACCGTTCGAAGAAGCTGCATCTCGGCATGCTTTCCGCCGAGGGTGGCGTCGACATTGAGGCTGTTGCCGAAAAGACGCCCGAGAAGATCGCTCGCATCTGGATCGACCCGGTCGAGGGTCTCAGCGAAGAAACGCTTCGATCATGGATCGCTGAAGCCAAGCTGCCCGACGCCGCGGTCGAAGGAGCGGTAGACGTGCTCGGCAAGCTCTACACCGCATACACCGAGGGCGACGCTGATTCGGTTGAGATCAACCCCCTGATTCTTACTCCGGGCGGAGAAGTTCACGTTCTCGATTCGAAGGTCACCCTCGATGGGAACTCCGAATTCCGTCATCCTGACTACGAGCAATACGACGAGACACAAACCCGCGATGAGCGTGAAGCCGCAGCCCACGCCAAGGGCCTTCAATACGTTGGCCTCGACGGTTCTGTCGGCGTAATCGCAAACGGCGCGGGGCTTGCGATGAGCACGCTTGACGTTGTTAACCAGGTCGGTGGCAAGCCGGCGAACTTCCTCGACATCGGTGGCGGTGCAAACGCCGACGTCATGGCCGGCGCGCTCGAGGTCATCAACAACGACCCCAACGTGAAGTCGATCTTCATCAACATCTTCGGCGGCATCACTCGAGGTGAGGAAGTTGCCCAAGGCATTATCGAAGCGATGGAGCGGGTCAACCTCGATAGCCCGATCGTCATTCGCCTAGATGGCACAAACGCGCAGCAGGGACGCGAGATGCTCGCCCCACATCTCGGCGATGCATTGATGATGGAAACGACGATGTTGAGCGCCGCCGAGAAGGCCGTCTCGCTCGTCGCAGGCTGAAACACGAACGACTGAATAGGACTATTGAACAATGGCAATTTTTCTCGATGAGAACACCAAGGTCGTCTACCAAGGCTTGACCGGAAGCACCGGCCGTTACTACGGCAATTTGAACCGCGAGTACGGCACGCAGATCGTGGGCGGTACCCACCCAAAGAAGGCAGGAACCGAAGTTGATGGCATGCCCATCTTCGGCTCCGTCGCAGAGGCCAAGGCGGAGACGGGATGCACCGCGTCATGCGTTTTCGTGCCCCCGGTCGCCGTGAAGGGCGCGGTCATGGAAGCGGCTGAGGCCGGCATGGAACTGGTCGTCGTAATTACCGAAGGCGTGCCTATGCACGACGAGGCGTGGTTCTACAACAAGCTCAAGTCCGACTTCCCGAACACCCGCCTCCTCGGGCCGAACTGTCCGGGCATTATCAGCCCCGGTAAGGCAAACATCGGCATTACCGCTGGCCACATCGCAAAGCCTGGCGGACCGGTTGGCGTGGTAAGTCGCTCAGGAACGCTCACCTACCAGGCGGTGTACGAACTGAAGGAAAAGGACATTGGCGTCACCACCTCGGTTGGCATCGGTGGCGACCCAGTTCCTGGCACCAACTTCATCGATTGTCTCGAAGCTTTCGAGGCCGACCCCGAAACCAAGGCGATCATGATGATCGGCGAGATCGGTGGATCAGCTGAAGAAGAAGCGGCTGAGTACATCGCGAACAACGTGTCGAAGCCCGTTGTTAGCTACGTCGCTGGCGTCACCGCACCACCCGGAAAGAAGATGGGCCACGCTGGCGCCATCGTTTCTGGAGGCAAAGGCACCGCCGCCGCGAAGATGGATGCGCTGCGCGACGCCGGCGTGAAGGTAGGGCTCAACCCCACCGAAGCTGGCGACCTGATGGCCGAGGTTGTCGCAGGGCTCTAAACCACCCGCTCGATCGACATCTTCACCCGAACGCGAAACACCCCGGCCCACTGGGCCGGGGTGTTGTGTTTTGGTTCGCGTTGCGGGCGGGTGTAATTACAGTTCTAGTGGTTGCAGGACGCCCCATGGACGTGCTCGGACTCGTGGTTCGCTATCTCTTCACGTACGGCGTCCATGTCCAGCGCTTGGATCTGGGAGATCAGGCCCTCGAGGGCTGCTTCGGGTAGCGCTCCCGGCTGGGAGAAGACCTGGATTCCGTCGCGGAAGGCCATGATCGTCGGGATCGACTGGATTCCAAGACCTCCAGCTAGCGCCTGCTCGGCTTCGGTATCGACCTTGGCGAACGTCACGTCGGAGTGCTTCTCTGCAGCGGACTCATATACCGGTGCGAATGATCGACACGGCCCGCACCAGCTCGCCCAGAAGTCAACTAGGACGATGCCATCCGCGAGGACGGTCTCCTCGAATTGATCTGTGGTGATGTCTACGGTGCTCATTGTTTGATTCAGCCTTTCTGGCTCACCGAACCGGGGGAGGAGCTGCTGTTTGGTGAACGCAAATCAAAGAACCCGGTAAGTCGTTCGCGCATTCCGTAAATATTCTTTGCCTATGAGTTGATATCGGTGAAGGAGTGCCGAAGATAGAGCGCCGTTTGCGGCTACTGTCGGTGGTCTCAGCGGGAAATGGCGTCTCACACAAGACTGAAGGCTATGCACCACGGTTTGAAGAAGGCGAAACAGACCGTCGACATTGCTCGGCCGTACTGGATCATCTTCATTGTTCTTACGCTGGTGGCGGCCGCGTGCGGGTCCGAGCCTGAGCAAACGACTACACGAGCCGTCGTCACTCCATCAACGTCTTCCACCACCAGCACGACCACCACCACTACGACGACAACAACAACGACGACCATCGCTCCTCCGCTCAACCTCGACGGCGTCGCTCGCGCAATTCGTACCGACACCGATGTCGTCGCGCCAGTCCTCTCCGAGGTGGCCGAAGGGTTGGTCGTCCGGACCCCATGTCAAGGGGTAGCGGTGGTCGATGGTGGAGACACCACCGATCGGGTCCATGTGGTGCTCGATCCGGGGCACGGTGGCTTTGAACCGGGTGCGGTGACCGATGACGGGATCGCGGAGAAGGACGTGAACTTCGAGGTCGCACTTCGCGCCGAGGAGCTACTAGAGGACCGCGGATTCGAGGTTCTCTTGACACGGTACGACGACTTCCGGGTTCCACTGGTAACCCGCGTGGAGATTGCCGAGAGCGTTGATGCAGAACTGCTGGTGAGCATCCACCATCAAGGTACCGACACCAACATCCCGTTCTCTGACGTCTCCGGAGTGGAGGTGTACTACCAACAGAATGCGCCCCAGTCCTCGCGCTTCGCTGGCCTTCTCGTGGAGGAAACGCGTGAGATCTTCAGCCAGTTCGATATTGAGTGGTTCGCTGGTAGCGATGCGGGTGCGACCTACCGACCCAACGCCGATACCGGAGCCGACTTCTACGGCATGATCCGGCTTCCACAAATACCTGCGGTCCTCGCTGAAATGGCCTTCCTGGGTAACGAACAAGAGGTCGACCTGCTTCGCAGTGGTGAGTTGCAAGAGGCATCTGCCCAAGCCATCGCGGCTGCCGTCGAACGCTGGTTCACGACAGACGATCCCGGCAGCGGCTTCGTAGAACCAAGCTTTGGGCTGCGTTCGAGCGGCGGCGGAGGTGGACTGGCGGGATGCGCGGATCCCGATCTCGGGTCCGACATCGAGCTGGATGAGGAGGCTCTCGCGGAGCTTCGTGACGAGTTCAATTCGACTCTGGCCTCGGGGTAGTTCGCAGCGTCAGCGGGCCACGTTGACGAGCGGCATAATTCGGGACCCGCACCCGCTAGCGTGTTGCGGATGCGCGACCCCAAATTCTTTCGCCAATACAACTACGACCGTCGTCTTCTGCCGAACGAACATCTTCGCGAACTCGACGACGTCAGTGACCTCGCCGGGGCCAAGGAACGATCCGGTTGGTCGATCGGATATCCCGGATGGGGCCTGCTCTACTACCTCGTGATGACCTCGCTGGATCACGAGGTCACGAACACCATCATCGAAACCGGAACCAACCACGGTTCAAGCACGATCATTTTGGCTCAGGCGATTCTCGATTCACCCGCTTCGGGACATGTGCACACGTTCGAAATTGATGAGGACTTCTTTGGGCGGGCCGAACACAACATCGCCGCTGCTGGAGTGAGCGATGTAGTGACGCAGCATCTGGGTGATGCCAAGTCACTTCTTGGGGGAGTCCTCGAGGAGATCGACGAGCTTCAGGTGGCATTCTTAGATGGTTCCCACCTGGTAGTTGACGTGCTCGAAGAGTTTGCAGCTGTACACGAAAGGCTCACCCGAAACGGACTGGTGATTCTCGACAACACCTATCGCATCGCCGACGAAGACGAGGATCAGCGGGTCCATGGCGCATTGGCGACGATCATGTCGGAGTACGGCGGGAATTTGATCAACTTCCCATCGGTGTCGTGGTACACGCCCGGTGTCGCCATCTGGCAAAAGCACCCATTTGATGCCCGGTGGGATGGGCTGCTGACCTAAGAGTCGCCTACCGAATAGGCAGTGCGTCGGCCTTGTCGTGCTATCGGGTTATCGGCGTCGGACAACCGCGGTTCGGAGTTCACCCGTCAGGATTTCAAACCGATCGTCGGTGAAGACGAACTCGTCGACGAATTCGGTGACCTCAGGCCACGATGGGCCCTTGTAGTCGTCGATGATAACGAAACCGCCTTGCTTCACCAGACCGGCATACTTCTCATAATCACGCTTCACGCCTTCGTAGCTGTGGTCTCCGTCGATAACCAGGACGTCGAACTCCTTGCCATCAAACTGTGATCGAATCGAGGGATCTTCCGCGAGTCCCACAACAACGTCGAAGTCTTCGGAGGACGCGCCGACGCGCCGCATGTTCTCTACAAAGACGTCCTCAACTACCGGAATTGGCGTGAACAGGTCCGGTTCGTCCTGGTCGTAGTAGCCAAAGAACGGATCGATCACGATCTGGTGGAACTCGTCCTTTTGCGGCTGCACGACCTCGTGTAGAAATGCAGCGGAGAGACCGTACAGGGTGCCGATTTCAAGCAGTTTCGTCCGGTCGGGCGCTGCCATGACCACCAGCGAACGTAGGGCCATTGATGCGGTCGGTGCTGCGAGCCGTCCGCGAAGCCGCGCCTCCAACGATGGAACCGCGTGCTCGAGGTAGCGTAAGTGGCGCTCACCCACCCAGTCGAGGCCGAGCGCAGGGACTATTGCTTCGAGCAGGACGCTCCGTTCTTCATCGCTGACGTCCCTTCGTGAGCCGTGAATGAGCTCACCGCGGTCAGCCTTGGATTGGATAATTGAATTGGAGACTCGTTTCCTTGTGGTCTCCATCTCGCCGCCGAGAACCGTGAGGCTCTTGTGGCTTCCCTCGTGGCGCTCATCGATCACGTTGCGCAGCATTGATGTGCGGTCTTTGGCCTCTTGAATACCTTCTCGGTTGGCTTCGGAAAGACGCTTTATCCCCTCGATTCGTTGTTCCGCGCCATCGAGTCGCTTGCGGGTGCCGTCGACCCGTTCCTTCTGGCCGTTGATTCGTCTTCCCAGACTGTCCGATCGCTTGCGCAGTTTGTCCTGCGCTTGGGTCTGTGCCTCGCGCAACTCGTGGTTGGCTTGCTGCAACTCCGTTATGCGAGTCGTGAATGCACTCTCGAGTGTGTTCATCCGCTCGGTATGGGCTGCTTCGACCTCGACGAGGCGATTAGCGCTCGCGAGTTGGTCGCCACGCAATATGCGAATGGCGCTCCGTGCCCGTCCGAGGGCTGCAGCGAGTGCCAAGGTGACAATCGCACCCACGGCAAATAGAGCAACACCAAGCCAAAGCATCCCCGAACTCTAGCGAGAAAGTCCTAGGCCCAGTGGTTGCTTGGCACGAACAACGCGGTCGTCCCGTTCCGCCTCCGGGGAAGGGCACTCAGGGGCACAAATCTGGATGCCGCCAAACGTTCGATGGGGGCTTTGCAAACAAACGTTGATTCTGTATCTCGTCCCAAAGCGTCTTAGGTCATAGACTCGACGGCGATGCAGGCCACCCTTCGACACGTTTTTCGCTACTTCCTCGGGTGGCGTTTGCCGCTTATCGTTGCATC
Source organism: uncultured Acidimicrobiales bacterium (assembly GCA_964562985.1). GTDB lineage: Bacteria > Actinomycetota > Acidimicrobiia > Acidimicrobiales > SHLQ01 > SHLQ01. The sequence goes on along the minus strand of CAZLWE010000003.1, from coordinate 86,303 downwards.
GGCGGTGTTGCTCTTTATCGGGCTCTTCTTTGACTCGTGGTGGTCGGCGCTCCTGGGTGTTGCAAGCCTTGGCCCGCTTCTGCTCTTGCATTCGCTCGCTGGTCGCCGGATCGCCTCGTTGACCGACGCCTCCAACGCACGTGAGGCTCGCATCGCCGCAACCGAAGAACGGCTCGAGCACGCTGAGAGACGAGACCAGACCTTCGAGAACCAGATCGGCGGGGTACAGAAACGTCTTGGCCAGCTGGCCGCAGATAAGCCCAGAGAGGTCAATAGCGCGGTCGTCACCGGCGAGATTATGTCGCTCTATCAAATCGCCACCGATAGCGCTGGCGACGATCCATTGGTCACCGTTGTCGTGCCGTGCTTCAACGAGTCGCGCTTCATCGGAGACGCGATCGCTGGCCTCAAGGCGCAGACTTTCGAGAATTTCGTCGCGATCGTCGTCGATGATGCATCGACGGATGACTCGGTGGCCGTCGCCCTCGCGAAGATCGGCGGGGATCCGCGATTCCACGTTGTGCGTCATGGGGTCAACTCGGGATTGAGCGCGAGCCGAAACACCGGGCTTCGCCTCGCGGAAACCCCCTATGTGTGCTTCCTCGATGGGGATGACTTCTTCTACCGGGACAACCTTGAAGAGCGCCTTCGCAATCTCATTCGGTTCACTGAGTCACCCGAGGTCGTTGGTGTGTATAGCGGCATGGAACATGTCAGCGAACACATCACCTACGCCGAAGCTGGTTCCTCATCGCCGGCGAAGCTTCGTCATAGCTTCGCCGATCATCTCAACGCCGAGGGCGCGTGCCCGTTCAATTGTCACGCACCCCTGCTTCGCACTGAAGTACTACAGCGCTTCGGGGGTTTCGACGAGTCGATGCGCCACGGTGCAGAGGATTGGGAGTACTGGCAGCGGCTCATGCGACACGGGTACGTATTCCGTGGAATCCCCACGATCTTGGCCGTGTATCGGCAGAAGAAGGGGAGCATGGTACGCGCAATGCCCGGGCAACATCTCGGCGAGGCCGAGCGACTACTGGGAAGTGTCCACGAGCCACTGGACCCGGCGTCGATCATTCCCGACACGCCCTTCGTCTTCGATCAACCGCTCGGTCATTATCAGCACAAACTCAAGATGGCCGAGCGAGTATTGCAATTCATCGGGATGGCCCACCTCACCAAGGACGACGAACAGTTGGCCGCGTCCCTCGATCAGATCGATCCAGAGCTTTGGCCGGTCGCTGAGCGAAACCTTCGGGTTCCCAACCTGCTTGATCAAGGCATTCGCCGGGCGTTCACCCTCGATGCGAAGGGGTTTGCGTACCTGGGGGGCAAGGTCGAGCCGATTCGCGAAGAACTCCTCCAAATGCTCGAGGAGCATGCGGAGAGCAGCGAGGCGAGCGAAGCCGCCTCCCATCGGGCCCCTGGAATCGATATTGCGTTCGTGCCCGCAAACGCGGCCCAGGCGCGCCACATGGCCACGGTCGGACAAGACCTCGTCGGTGAGCACCGAGTGGTCGTCGTTGAGGTCAACGTCCTCAATGGAGCGAGTGGAGTCGCAGAGGTCTTGGACTCCTCATGGACCGGCGAACGCATGTCGCTCAACCAGTGGAGCCTCGGCGGAGCCACGCCAAGGGTTGTCGTCGCGTCATGGCCCTACGGGCCGACGGTGACCGACGTATTGGATGCTGCCGCCGATGCCGGAGCAACGAAGGTTGAATTGCGACACGAGGAAGACGAAGTCTTCCGTCTGGACGAGAGTGCATCCACCGCGTGCGACGTCGTAGCAACTTCGGCCGATGAGATCGCCGGTGCCTTGGGCGATTCACCAACCCAGAGCATGCGTCGCCACAGCGATGTTCGCCTCGCCGCGCTCGCACTGACCGAGGAGTACCCGACGCTCCCCGCCGATATCACCGACATCAGCGAGTTTCACAACAAGCACGCTGGGGAGCGCTGCGTGATCATCGGCAATGGCCCGTCCCTTAACGATTTGGAATTGGGTCGTCTTCGAGACGAGTACACCATCGGCGTCAACGGAATCTTCTATGCCGAAGCCATCGATTACCCCCTGAGCTACTACGTCGTCGAGGACACCTCAGTCATGAAGGAGAACCTCGAAGCCATCAAGGGCTACGGCGCGGGGCACAAGTTCTTTCCCACGATCTATCGAGACCTGTACGGAAACGTTCCCGTTGAAGAGGGCTCGCTTGGCGGCGTCACCTTCTTCACGATGAACCGTGGCTTCTATGCCAAAGAGTCACCGAACTTCTGCGTCCCTCGGTTCTCAACGGATGCGAGCCAACGGCTGTATTGCGGCCAGTCGGTAACGATCATCAATCTGCAGCTGGCCTACTACATGGGCTTTTCTGAGGTGTACCTCATCGGTATGGACTTCAGCTACACGATTCCCGACTCGGCGAAGGTCGAAGGCGATTTGATCACCTCTACCGAGGACGACCCGAATCACTTCCACAAGGACTACTTCGGCAAAGGCAAGACGTGGAAAGACCCGAAGTTGGATCGTGTGATGAACAACTACCAACTCGCAAAGGTCATGTACGAGGCGGATGGCCGCGCGATCTACAACGCGACAGCCGGTGGCAAGCTCGAGCTGTTCGAACGGCGCGATTTCCACGAAGTATTTTCCGCTGAACTCGCCGCAAGGTAGATAATCGGGTCGGGCAGGGATACGTTTCCAGCTGATGCGACTCGCCGTGCTGGTCTCTGGCTCGGGCACCTTGTTGGCTGCCATGTGCCAGGCCCAGGTCCCGATTGAACTTGTGGTTAGCGACCGAAGCTGCCGAGGCCTGCACATAGCCGAAGACGCTGGCGTGCGTTCCGTACTTTTACCACGCAACAGTTTCGACGAATCTTTCGACCGAGGCGCCTACTCGGACGACCTTGCCGTACTGCTGCGAGAGCACGAGATCGACGTTGTCGCAATGGCCGGTTTCGGGACCATCCTCAGCGGTTCGATCTTCAACGAGTTCTCCGGGCGGATCATTAACACCCATCCTGCGCTTCTTCCTGCGTTTCCTGGCTGGCATGCGGTGCGCGATGCGCTCGCGTACGGCGCCATCGTCACTGGTTGCACGATCCACGTCGCGACGCCGGAGGTGGATTGCGGCCCAATACTCGCTCAAGAGTCGGTTCGTATCCTGCCCGATGACGACGAGGCCTCGCTGCACGAACGAATAAAGACGGTGGAACGAAAGCTCTACATCGAGACCTTGCAGGACATCCTTCGTCGTGGCGATGTCCTGCCAGATCCCGAGTTCGACCGATCACCTGGAGTCCCGCAATGACCAAGCTCGCCCTATTGTCCGTATTCGACAAGACCGGGATCGCCGAGTTTGCCTCCGAACTCATCGACGCCGGATGGACGCTCCTCTCGAGCGGTGGCACCGCGAAGGTGATCGCCGAGGCCGGTCTCCCCGTAACCGACGTCGCAGACCACACCGGTTCGCCGATCATGCTCGGCCATCGTGTGGTGACGCTGCACCCCAAGGTGCATGGTGGAATCCTCGCCGACCGGAATAATCCTGAGCATCAGGCAGACCTCGCCGCCCACGAGATTGCGCCCATCGACCTCGTTGTCGTCAACCTGTACCCGTTTAGTTCCGATCCTGGAATCGAGCTGATCGATATCGGTGGCCCGACGATGGTCCGCGCTGCAGCAAAGAACCACGAGTTCGTCGGTGTCGTGGTTGACCCCAGTGACTACACCGAAGTCGCCGCGGAGATTTCCAGCGGCGACCTTTCCGCAGCAACAAAAAAGCAGCTCGCTCGAAAAGCGTTTGCGCACACTGCTTCCTACGATGCAACCATCGTCGAATGGCTCGATGCCACCGACGAGAGCGACGGCGAAGAGGACCCACTTCCGCGGTCATTGCACCTCGCCGCGGAACGGGTTCAAGACCTTCGATACGGCGAGAACCCCCATCAGGTCGGAGCGCGCTATCGGTTCTCGGGGCAGAAGAGTTGGTGGGACCAGGCCGTTCAACACAACGGCAAAGCACTCAGCTATCTGAACCTTCTCGACACCGAGGCATCGTGGCAACTGGTTCACGCCCTGGGTGAGGAGCCAACAGCTGTCGTGATCAAACACGCGAATCCCTGTGGTGCGGCGACCACCGACGACATTGTTGACGCGTACTCGCGAGCGCACGCCTGCGACCCGGTGTCTGCCTTCGGTGGCATCGTGGCGCTCAATCGTGAAGTGCCCAAGGCATTGGCTGAGCAGCTCGTTCAGGTGTTTACTGAAGTCATCGTGGCGCCGAGTTTCGCTCCCGAAGCGATGGAGGTCTTGACGACGAAGAAGAACCTTCGGATAATCGAAGCGCCGTCTCCGAGATCTGCTTCGCTAACGATGCGTTCGATCGACGGTGGTTTGTTGGTGCAAACCACCGACCAACTGCTCACCGGCCCGACGGATTGGACCGTCGCCACCGAACGGCCGCCAACCGAAGCCGAGATGGCTGACTTGGTGTTCGCGTGGAAGGTGGCGGCTCGAGTTACGTCAAACACGATCGTGTTGGCGAAGGACCAACAAGCGGTCGGAATCGGTGCCGGACAGCAGAACCGTCGTGACGCTGGCCGCATCGCTGCCGAGAAGGCCGACGGACGCGCCCAGGGAGGCGCGTGCGCATCCGACGCATTCTTTCCGTTCAAAGATGGACTCGAAGCGGCTATTGACGCAGGATGTACGGCTGTAGTGCAGCCGGGGGGATCCATGCGAGATGACGAGGTCATCGCCGCAGCCAATGAAGCGGGCATAGCGATGGTTCTCACCGGCGAACGCCACTTCACGCACTAGCTTCAGCGATAGGACACACGATGAACCACGACGAACAGATCCTCGAGGTCCTCACCGAGATTCGGGACCTGCTGAAAGAAGCGACGGCACCCGATCGCCTCCATCGGATCGATGTAGCTGACACCGTGAAGCAGTTGGGGACGGGGCAGCTCAATCAGAGCTTGCGGCACTACTACGCGTGGAACGACCGTTGGGTCAAGCTCCTGGAGGAGCGAAACCGCCGAGCTGCGACCCGAACCTACGACTTCATCGAGTCGGAGATGGACGGCGCGATTTTCATGCTCGATCAGTTCGCCCTCATCGACGAACTGAGCGACGAAATCAACGCGCTCGAAGGGCAGATCTTAGACCTCGGTGTCTACAAGGGCGCATCCACGCGGCGTCTCGCCAGGACGTTCCCCGATCAGGTGATCCACGGTTTCGATTCCTTCGAAGGGTTGCCCGAAGCGTGGAGCCACGTGCCCAAGGGAACCTTTGGCGACATGCGCGGAACACTTCCGGACATGCCCGAAAACGTCGCACTGTACAAGGGCTGGTTTTCGGACACCTTGCCGGTGTGGCGTGGCGAGTACCCCGATCCAAAGATTTCTCTCCTGCGAGTCGACTGCGACATCTACTCCTCGACCGTCGATATTTTCGATGCCGTAGGCGACATGATCCATCCGAATGCGATCATCGTTTTCGACGAACTCATCGGCTACTACGGATGGGAACACCACGAGCACAAGGCATTCTCCGAGTTCGTGGAATCCACCGGATTGAAGTTTGAATACGTGGGGTATGGATTGACCTACACGATCGTTCGAGTGGTGCCCGGCAACTAACGCTGCGGCGTAGCCGAGCGACGGCTTCGATCTAGGGCGTGATGGCCAATTCTGAACGTATGTGAAACACTTCACAAGCGCGAATATCGGGCTGTCTATGGGCTGTTGTCCTTATATGCAGCAAAACCTCAAGCGCATTTCTATCGTCGTTCTCTGGGTCGCAGCCATCGTTGGCTGGGTCCTCTACCAACGCTCGACCGGTCTTGGAACAATCGGCACCCTCGAAGCATTCATCGAAGCCATTCGAGGTGAGTGGTGGGCCTTCGGTCTCTTCATCCTCATCTATGCCCTCCGACCAGTGGTCCTCTTTCCGGCCTCGCTCTTCACCATTGCGGGAGGATTGCTCTTCGGCCCGGTCGTCGGCGTAGCCGCCAGCGTCCTCGGTGCGAACGCATCAGCGATGGTCGCTTACTTCATCGCTCGGGCCTTCGGCTTCGAGTTCGACGATGACGACGAGCACATCGGAATCATGCGCGAGTGGGCAGGCCGCATACGCCGCAACAGCTTCGAGAGCGTCTTGTTGATGCGCCTCGCATTCCTTCCCTACGACGGCGTCAACTACGCGGCTGGTTTCTTGAAGATCCGCCCGTTGCAATTCCTTCTGGCAACCGCGATTGGTTCTCTCCCAGGAACCGTTTCGTTCAGCCTCGCCGGTGCCTCGATCGAGTCGCTTTCAGATGGCCCGGCGGGTGTCGACCCCATCGTGCTAATCGCCTCGGTTGTCCTGTTCTTCCTGAGCATCGGTATCTCGCAGATCGTCAAGCGCCGAGAGGCTGCGAAGGCTCCGGCCGCCGATCAAGTTGTCGAGGTCGAGATCGCCGACGAAGAACGTCCTCGAGTCGCCGCCTAGTACGCGTTACACGACCAGCGGGTGGGGAGCCGATAGTCTGGCGACGCAATGCCCGAAGACATCCCTCCCCGCTGGAACCGCCCGATCTTCATAGCCAGCATGGGCCGGTCGGGCTCGACACTGCTCCAACGAGTACTCAACGTTCACTCCGGAATCACGATTTGGGGCGAACACGGTGGGTTTCTCTCGGGGGTGCTTCGAAGCTATGTCAGTGCCTCTCAACCAGAAACTGCCAACAACCTGGAGATCGGGTTCGAATCTCGCGGGGATGTCATTGGCGAGTTGGGTGACAAGAAGGCATTCAAGCCGTGGGTGTCTCCCTTCACCACGACCGATCTCGAGGACGAGATGCGCGAGATGGTTCGCGGCCTGTTTACCCGAGGGCTCGACCCGTCGATCCGGTGGGGCTTCAAGGAGATTCGATATAGCAGGGAAGAACTCTCGACGCTGATGAAGATGTTCCCCACGGCGAGTCTCATCATCTTGGCTCGGGACTTTCGGGGTTTCGCACAATCGCGATTCTTCGCCTTCGGAAACACCAACTATGACTTTCAGTCGCCGGAGGGCAGGGCAGCCGCACAAGAGCGGCTCTCGATCATGTCCGGCGCGTGGATCCGCCGATACCAAGAACTGCTCACCGTGGCTGATGCCCACCCCACCCGGGCATCCTTGGTCGCCTACAGCGATCTCGTCCCCGCGTCGCCTCGGTTCGACTCGCTGTTCGAGGAACTTCGCGACACACCCCCTGATCCTGCGGCAATCGAGGCCGTCCTCGGGGCGAAGTCGGGTAGTTCATTCAAGTTCAACGCCGAGGCTCGCGAGAACAGCGAAACGCTCCTTGAATTGATTGATGGGGCTGCGATCGACTGGGATGAAGAGAGACGCCTGGCTGACCGATTGGGGTTGTAGTGAACAGCCGACCTGTCCAACTCAATCCTCAATTGGTGGCCGGACCATCGCAACCGGTGTCGACCGTGCGTCCGTCCGTGAGCCAGCAACGAGTGCTGTTGCTCGACGACGGCCGTCCCGAAATGCTCGACCTGGTGGACGGCGAGATCCGACCCTGGGAGAACGGTCCGCCGATCACGATCCCCGTTTTGTCGACACCGTTCCGGCTCACCGACTACTCCCACATTCAGGTTCAACTGTTTCGCGATCTTCGTTCGACGTCGGTCGACCGGGTGCTCTTCAGCGTGGCGATGGGCGAGCAATCAATCGATGTCATCGAAAGCCAGCAATTGGAACTGGTCGTCGACGGACCTAGCAGGTCAGCCACGAGTGCCATCGGGGCATCGCCCGCGGTTGTCGTCACCATAAAGCCGGTATCGAGCGAAACCGGGACACGCCTCGTGGTTTCCGCTCGCAATGCGGAAACGGACATGTCGTGTGAGATAACCGAGTTGCTCGTGGGTGAGTTCGCTACGTTGACGATCGGAGGACCGACGACTGCGCTATCGGGCCGGAGCGGGCGCTCAAGGCCGTCGTCGGTGCATATTCACACCCAACCCCGAACCGACGCCGCAAGTCTCGCGAAACGGGTGGCCACTCGTGCGCGACGAGAAGCGTCATCGATCCTCCAGCGTCGGAGTCCATAGTGCGCATTGGTGTGGTCGCAGACCTTATCCGGGCGAACGGGGCCGGTGTGATGGCCCTCACGGCAGCGAACATGCTCCACGGCGACGGCCATGAGACCGTTCTGATCGCCGGAGCGCTCGATGCAGGTTTGGGGCGCGAGTCTGCCGACCGGTTCTTCGGCGCAGCAAGCTTTACCCAAGACCAGACATCGCTGGCAGATAGTGTGAGCGCCGCAGATCACGCGATGTTCCTTCGAACATTTCGTAGTTGGTTTGACCAGCAGATCACTCGTTTCGAGCTCGATGCGTTGTATGTCCATAATTGCGGCAGGCTCTTCGAGCAAAATGATCTCGTCGATCTGAGTCGGCGGATTCCCGTCATGCACACCATGCATGACGAATGGTTCTACACCGACGCCCACTACACGTTTGAGACGGCAACCGGTGAGGTTGTTCGGACCTATGAGCCACGTCATGGAGAGTCGCTTGTACCTCACGATTACGACTCGCTCTTTGATCTCCCGGACAGGATCGGAACCTTCTTGGGCGTCGGACCGAGTCAGTGGCTCACCGACCGAGCGCGGCGCGTCTTCCCGACCATCGAATTTTCCCATATCCCGAACCCGGTCGACGGCGAACTGTTTTCGTTGCAAGATCGCGGCGATGCTCGAGACCTGCTCGGACTACCTCATGAGTGGCCGATCGCGATGTTCGTTGGTAACCCCACACAGGTTCGTAAGGGCTTCGACATCTTCGAGGCAGGCTGTCGTTCAGTGAAGCGAGCGACCGGGGTCGACCCGATTCGCTTCGTCGTCGGGGGTGATGGATCCGTCGCAACTCGTGGACTCGATGCGGACCTCAAACCGGGCGCGCTCGTCGATCGGTTGCAACTCCCAACCTCAAACCCGCTGCGCGATCTTGGGATCGACGGTCCCGCGATCGTGCTCGCGGATCTTGATCAGTCACTGATGGCGGCGTCCTATGGCGCAGCGAACGTGCTCATACACCCATCTCGAATCGACAACCTGCCCACCGTCCCTATCGAGGCTGGCTTGTGCGGGACCCGCTGCCTCGCTTCTGACGTTGGTGGTACGAGGGAAACGATCGCCGATAGCAATGACCTCTTCGCGCACGATGTCGAGGTCGATGACTTGGGTAGCTCGATGGCTGCGGCGCTTGAGGAATCGTGGTCAGAGAGCCCGGAGCAGAGGCGGTCTCGTCGGGAGATACAGGCCGCCCGGTTCTCGCTCGACTCGCACCGGACCAAAGTGATGGCCGCCCTTGAAACCCTTTGTGAACAAGGGGCGACTCGTGGCTAACGCGCTCGTGGTCGAACGTGCATGTGGAGCGTGGGAGACCGGCGCATCCGATGCGTGGGTAGACACGCCAGTGCAATGTCGCTCGGGGGTGATCCTCGGGTCCGAAGATGGCAGCGCACATCGGGCGGCGTATCTCAGCGCTGGGTCCCCACTCGAACGCGTGCTCGGCTTTGGCCCAGACGTGCGCGATCGATCTGGTATCGCCCTCTCGGTTGCCGAACTCGCGAATCGGCTCGTCGGTGGGGAAGTGGCCGCGCTCGTGACATCGGGTGCTCCAGCACCAGATGCCACCTATGAGCGATCGGTCGACGCCATCCCGTCGTCTCTTCGTGAACGCCAACAGGAGATCCGTCGGGCCAACGTGCGTGTCCGGTTCCTCCTGCGCCAGCTCGGCCTAGAAGAGGTCGCCTCCCACAACGGAGCGCCGACGGATTTGTATCACGCGGTTGCCAATGAGTGGACGCAGGACTTGGCGTTGTGCACCGACCCGGCGATGCTGCTGTCACTTGGCGCGGATCGGCAACGCTACGTGGACGACCTGTACGTCGAGCGCGCCACCGATCGCCTTCCGAGAGCTCTCCTTCGCCTGCAAGGTCTTGGAGTGCGTAGCTACCCGAGGCTGGTGATCGTGTGACCATCAGCATCGTCATTGCGAGCTACCGACAACCGCACTTTCTTGGCCGGGCAATCGAAAGTTGCCTCGCGCAGGATCACGAAGATCTCGAAGTGATCGTGGTGGACGATCACTCACGTGATTCTTCGCTCGGCCTCGCCGTGTCCTTTGCGCTGCGCGATGGCCGTGTTCGAGTCGTCGAAGCTGCAGAGAACGGCGGTCTCGGCAGGGCTCGTAACATTGGCTTGGCCCATGCGCAGGGAGACTTCGTGTGCTTCCTGGATGCCGATGACTACCTGCTCCCGGGCTCGCTGTCTTCGCGCCTTGACGCCTTCCCCGAGGCGCAGGAGACACATGGGGAGTCACTCGTTGCTGTCTACGGCGATTGGCAACACGTCGGGGAGTTCATGGATCACCCCGTCGTCCGTGAAGCCCGCCAAGACATGGCGGTCGTTTCTCGGGACAACTACACCGGCGAGAACGTCTTCATTTGCTCAGCTCCTCTGGTGCGACGAACCGCCGTAGTCGAGGCAGGCGGATTCCCCGAGGGGCTGGCCATGCTTGAAGACTTCGCGCTGTGGGCCAAGATGATTGCCGCCGGCGGCGTGTTCGCTCCCGTGAGTGAGGTGGTCGCAACGTATCGCCAGAGACCCAACTCGATGCTTCGGGGCGATGGAGTGGTGGTCATGGCCGACTATGTCGAAAAGATCAACGATTGGATGGGCGCGAACGGAGTTCCTCTCGCTGACGGAGGGGCATTTGACGCCTGGCTTGATGGCCGTCCTCCATATCCGTTTGGACGGATGGGTTGGGACGTTCCCTCACCACCGGGCTACTTCAGCGAGGAAACCGACCGGTCCGTGGTGCTCGAGGAGGCTCTGCCTCGGTCATCGGATGCCGTCCCAGATTTCATGCACCAACCCGTCGCCGAGGGACTCGCGAACCCTGACCCGATCTTCTCGGTCGAGGTCGCTGAACAGGCCGAAGTTGTGCTGGTCGTTGACTCGCTCCGAGCGAGCATCGACGCGTGCGGGTTCGTTCAGAGTCTCGATGGATCTGCGACCTCTGTTGCTGTCTATTGCGAGAACCCCGCGGACTGGCCTTCCCTGTGGCCCCTCGCCCTCGCTGGACTCGCGCCGCAGCCCAGCTACGCGATTCCCTCGAACAGTGAACCGCTCGATCTCACCGAAACGGGCGCGGCACGGACAGACGATCTTGTGGTCGTGCCGTCCGTGGTTGCCTCACTATGCCCGTCGAAAGTGGGCGCGACAGCAGGTGTCGTCTACATCAGCAAAGACCTTCAGGGGTACCCGGCAATCGATGCCTGGATTTCTGTGGCAGCGCGGGCGATGGAAAGCAACGGTCTGGACGTCGTGTTATTGGTAGACCCATCCGTCGAGGCGGAAGTTCGCGGTTGGCGATTTGAGTTCCTCGCACTCGACACGATTGGCGCCGCTCCGGTGATCATTGCGCCTCCCGGGTCGTCAGGACAGTTCGTATCTGAACTCGCACCGACCATCTTCTTCTCGCCTGGCTCCGCCGACACGAACGCGGTGCGTACCGCCGGGGAGCTTCGTTCGGCGATCGAACGTCAGCTCGGGTAGGCGATAGCAGCGATGGCCTGAGCTGACCGCTCGGCACTGCGGGTATCGGTCATGTCGACCTGAGCACGGAAGTACGGCTCCGCGCGGCTCCTAAAGTCATCACGCTGCGCGATACATCGATCGATCGCCTGGACTAGGTCGGACGTGGTGTGTACATGATCGAAGGCGGGGTTTGGGGTTGCGAAGGTCGAGACTTTTTCGTGGTGCGGATTGAAGTAGACGAATGGTGTTCCGGACGCGATTGCCTCGAAGGGAACGGTACTGAATCGGGTGATGACGGCTTCGCAGCTCGACAACATCTCTGTCATTGACTGTTCGGCGCAGTAGTAGGCCAGCTCGCCTTGCAGCGCAAGGTCGGCGGGGTGTTGCGAGATCACCGGTTCAAGATTGTTCTCGAGGATCGCTGCGACAGCCTCGGTCAGAAATTGTTGGCGCGCCTCGGTGAGGACGCCGTAGGTGAAGTTCGAGTTGACGACCACCTGGCCGTTGCGCGGTTCCACGCTTGGACCGGCCTTCCATGCCAGCTCGAGATTGGAGTTTCCGACGACATGGAGATTCTTGCGATCGAGGAAGGCAATGTCGTTGTCGCCCTGCACGAGTACGTGGTCGGCGGCGAGGTAGGGAAGCCTGATCCGCCCCGTGTCGACGTCGGCGAAGTCTTGGACTCCTTCGACCTTCGCGATGGACGGCACACCACGAGTGCGGGCGAGGTGATAGACCGCACGAGAGGGCTCCCCCCAGTCGTTCATCGCGACGAACGCATCGAAGTCTCCGAGCGCAGCGGGATCGTATCCACGGGCGGCGAGCACGCGAGGATGGTCACCCAGGTAGGAATCGATCGCCTCGACAGCATCCTCCTCGACAAGGAACGAGACCCGATGCCCCAGTTGGTTTAGGGCTTCGCCGATCGCCCCGAGCTCTCGACCGTGATACCCGGCCAACGGCATCAAGAGAATGCCGAGATCACTGAGCTGACCGGGGGCACTGTACTTGTCGAAGACGGCAGGGCGCGGTGCCTGCGGCGTCTTCGGTTCCGCCGTCGGCGGACGAACTGGTCCGCGCGGGTCCAGAGTCCGTTGGGCTAGACGGGCGATACGTCGCATTATCTCGGTGGGGACCATCGCCTACTCGGTGGAGAGCCGAATCGTTGCACCGCCGTCCAGAACGAGCATTTGCCCGGTCGTATATTTCGACTGGTCGTTGTCTGCGAGATGCAGGATGCTGGGCGCGATATCTTCGGCCGTAGCCACGAAGCCCAAAGGTGTGCGGTGAGCCAAGATGCGGAGGTTTCCTTCGGCCCCATCGGGGTTTGGACGTCGGTCGAGTCCGTCCCGCAACATCTTTGTGTCGATGGCACCGGGTAGCACGGCGTTGCAACGAACCCCATCGGCAGCGAGCTCCAGCGCAGCTGAGCGGGTTAGCGCGACGAGAGCACCTTTCGAGATTGCGTACACGGCGACGTTCATCGACGTGGCGATCGCATGAACCGAGGCCACATTGACCACCGCACCTTTCGCCGCTTTGAGAAGCGGCTGCGCATCGCGAATGCACTGGAACGCTGACCGGACGTTGGTATTGATGATCTGTTCCCAGTCGAGATCGGAGGTCTTGATGATCGGCTTGTTGACCTGCATCGCCGCGTTGTTTACCAGCGCATTGAGGCCGTCGAGCGAGGCGCCCAGATCATCGAATAGGGATCGGATCTGGTCACCCTGAGAAACGTCTACGAGAGCGAATCGCTCGAGTGGGAGATCCGTCTCCGGTTCCGATCGGTCGACGCCGATGACCGACCAGCCGGCCGCGGTGAAACTCGCGGCGGCGGCTTTCCCGATACCTCCGCAAACGCCGGTTATCAGAACGGTTCGAGATGACACGTCAACACCCTAGCGACACGCCGCTCTACCTCAGGGGTTGCCGACGACCTCCGCGAGTTGCGGGTGCTGAGCGAGCGCTGCGTCAATGAGTGATGATTCTCCGAGCTGCTTCACTCGATGCAACGGATCGAGCAGAACCTCGGTCACCACACGAAGTCGTCCGTCATCGGAGAGTCGTAGTACTTCGGCGCAACGCTCCAACAATTCCGCTGCCGTGGCATCCGGGCTGGCTGTTTGGGCGAGGTGAATCTCTTCGAGGGCGCGTTGTTCTGCGGTCACATGCCGGTTGGTGTTTTGGGGAAGAGACTTGGGTTGGAGCGGGCCTCTAATCGTGTCGGCGACGCGAGGAGCGATGTTGGCAGCCGCGCGCAGGTCAGAGTGAATAGCGGCAGACAAGTTAACGGGTTGGCGGGTGTACTGCGGCGGTAGATCGGGGGCCACAGTGGTCAGGTCGCTAAGCGTCTCCGCTTGGCCCGGGACGTCGTGGATATCTGGGGTCGGCGCAGGATATGGCGCCCGGAGCGCGTGCCGCGACTGTTCGAGCAGGTTGGATGACCGACCTCCCTCCGGGGATCGATAGATCGCATGCACCGTGTCGGGAACGACCCGGTGTCTCCCACCCCGTCGTAGGACCTCGAGGTTCCAGCTCCAATCCTCGTAGCCAAAACCCTCCGATAACCGATTGCGTGGATAGGGCAGTGCTTCGACATGATCGCGGCGAACGAAGCTCAACGCCGTCCAGGCGTTGTGCAAACGTAGCCGTGCGAACGAGAAATCTGGGTCGCTCGATTCGATGTGGTGTAGCAGTGAGTGCGCCCCGCCGAACATCACGTTTACCTCCGGATGCCAGACGTCGAACGTTGCATCGCAGCCGGCGGAATTCGCTGAAGCGAATGCTCGGGAAAGCCACGATTCTCCCCAGAGGTCGTCGCCGTCTAAGAACGCGACCCAGTCGCTGCGGGCCGCTCGAACAGCAGCGTTTCGTGCCGCACCGAGGTCTTTCACATCGATGGGGAGGATCTGCACGCCCCGCGTTACCCACCCATTGGCGACGTCGACGGTGGCTCGGTCGGCGTTGTCGAGCACCAGGACGAGCTTGGTTTGGATCCCAGCTGCGCGAGCGTGCTCGACCGCTCGCCAGGCGCTCACGATCGTAGGGGTTGCCCCGTCCGCCTCGCGGTGAAGGTTGACGACCGCTGTCACGTCGGTTGAAGCGAGCGCCATCGGGAAACGTCCTCGTTAGGCCGGGAGATTGGCCAGGAGGTTCTCGATCGCCCGCTCGTGGGTGCGATGACACGCCTCAAACGTGTTACTCGCATTGTGCGAGCCGAGAATCAGATGTGGGAGCTGTCGGAGTCGTTCATCCTCCAGGGGTTCGATTTCGAACACGTCGAGGGCAGCGCCCGCGAGGTGTCCAGATTCGATGGCATCAGCCAAGGCCGCGCCGACCACGATGGGGCCGCGCCCCACGTTGATGAGCCACGAACCGGGCATCATGGCTCCGATGAAGGCAGCGTCGACCATGCCCTTGGTGGCCTCGTTGAGCGGCGCCGTGATGATGACGGCGTCGACGTCGCCTGCGAGGGCGGCTGGGTTTCCGATCTCGATCCCTTGTTCTTGAGCAAAGGTCGCAGCTTCGGGCGATGGGTCGGCGCCGGAAACGGTGACACCAAGGGCTTGCAGCTTCGTCACCAAGGAGCGTCCGATATCACCGAGGCCGAGAACCATCGCTCTGAGCGAACCCACAGACCGGCCGACAGGCTTTGGCCATCCGCCCGCTCGGACCTCGCGATCGACATCGATGGTTCCTCGCACGAGGGCGAAGAGGTAGGTGAGCGCCTGTTCGGCTACTTCGTTGCCAAACATCCCCGGAGTATTCGTCACGGTGATTCCCCGCGCTGCCGCGGCCGGGAGGTCGATGCCATCTAGGCCGATGCCCCATTTGGAGATGGCCTTGAGGTCGGGCAGTTGGGCCATGACCTCGTCGGTGAACTGGTCGTCGCCAGCGATGACCCCGATAATGCCGTCCATGGCTTGGACGAGCGCATCACCGGCCAATTCCTGGCCAGGAATGTCGGGAAGAAACAGATCCAGGCCTGCGTCCGCGAAGCGGCTTCGGTAGCCCTCGATGTCTCGGATGAGATGGGTACAGGTAACAGCTACTTTGATCATGAGTTTCGCATCTTCCACATCGCTTCGGCGAGGACGAAGTCTGGCTCTTCGTCAATGTCGAGTGAATCCGTCGGGTCGGTTTCGACCATTCGAGGGTTCGAGCCGATGCGTGACCCGGTGGACAGAATCAGCTCCCGGGAGAAGACGAATGCACACGAGTTCTCGATGTACAGCGGCGGAAGGTCCTGGGTGCGAAGCAACTCGGTCGGGTCATGATTGACGGGCTTCGTATCGGCATCCCATAGGCGTTGCTGCAACCGAGTCACGGTGAAGACCGAATCGCAGTCATCTTCTCGGAAGATCCGTAGGGCCTCCTCGAGAGGAGCGGCGGGGAGCAAGGGATTGGTCGAGTGAGTTTGCAGAATCGTCTGTGCATCGGTGAAGCCCAGGTCGTGTTCAATGATTCGATTCATCGGGATCTCGCCGGCGCGCAGGTCTTCGGGTCGCTCGATCAACGTGACCGAAGGGAAGTGCTCGGCGCACTGCTCCATGATGGTCGAGCTGTCGGTATCGATCACTATCTCATCGATCGATGGGCATGACAGCAAGGTTCGAACGACGTGGTGAAACAGCGGCGCATCGCCGAATTGACGGTAGTTCTTCCCCGGAACTCGTTCGCTGTTGTGACGCATCGGTACGAGCGCAGCGGTTTTTTCTGACATGGCGACAGGGTAGTGTTCTGGGATGGATTCCTCGACGATCTCCATCGTCATTCGTGCGCTCAATGAAGCCGAGCATCTTCCGGCGTTGTTCAAGTCTCTTGAGCGTCAGACTCGGTTGGCTGACGAAGTGATTTTGGTCGACAGCGGATCGACGGACTCGAGCGTTGCGATCTCGGAGTCTTATGGTGCGCGAATCGTGCATATCCCGCCGGGTGACTTTACCTTTGGACGAGCACTCAACTGGGGTTGTGAGGCAGCGAAAGGCGACATCTTGGTGTTCGTCTCCGCGCACGTCTATGCGCTCTCGGAGAATTGGCTTCGCGACCTTGTCGCCCCATTTGAAGAAGATGACCGAATCGGCGTGTCCTACGGTGGCCAAACCGGCGATCACCGTAGCAATTTTGCTGAGCTTCAATTGCTCGCCCGATGGTTTCCAGAGATCGGCACCCGCGACCAGGACAACTCGTTCTGCAACAACGCCAATTGCGCCGTGCGCCGCTCATTGTGGGAGCGCTTCGGCTACGACGAGTCGTTGCCGGGCCTCGAAGACATGGCCTTCGCCCGCGACATTCGAGATGCTGGCCATCGGATCGCGTACGTACCCGAAGCAAAGATCGCCCACGTACATGAAGAGTCACTGAAGCAGACGTTTAACCGCTACCGACGCGAGGCGCTTGCCTACCAGACCATCTTTGGTTCACAGCAGATGGGTCTTGGGCAATCGGTTGGTCTTGCGGTGGCGTCGATCGCCAAGGATGCACGCGCATCTGTCCGAGCAGGACGGGTTGCGGAGCTACCCATATCTACAGGTTTCCGAGTCGCTCAATTTGCCGGTGCATTTGCCGGTTACCGCCAGGACCCCACCGAGTCTCGTCAGATCGTTCGCCGCATGTATTACCCCCGCTAGGGACACGCGATTCCGAGGGCCTGTGGTCTGTATTGATCTGGTTGTCAGCGGATATGCTCGCCTCCATGTCAGGCCCCGTGATCGAAGAGGCGAATAAGCGATGATCGACACGTTGGAAGCGGCGATCGATCACGTCCGTAAGGAGTATCCGTTGATCGCCGGGAACTTGAGCGTCGAAGTGCTCGGCGACGGTCCGGCGCTCGAGAGCGCCCGACGCGCATTCGACTATGCGGTGGAGCGTGCGAACGGCAATCGCGAGCAGATGGAAGGTGGCCTTGAAGGCTTCGCCGAGATGAGTTTCGACTTTCTTCGGCTCCAAGCGCGCTTCCTGAAGACGGGGGAGTATGCACGCCAAAGTGCGGTCGGGCTTGCCGACGAGCTCTACCGGAACGAAGAGGACATGCGAGGCTTCTACCTCGATGGACTTCTACTGACCTATGCCCTGTGGCCTAACCACTCTCGGATCTTCCAGTTCTTCGAAGAGACGATCTTGGCTGCCCCGGGGGACAGCGTTGCCGAGGTAGGGCTTGGTCACGGGTTGATGGCGGCCACGTTGCTACGCGCTCACGAGTCACTTCGCTACAGCGGGCTAGACCTCAGTCCTCACTCGCTTGCGTTCACTCGTGAGACCTTCCAACAACTTGGAATCGACTCGACACGTTGGGAACTGCATGAAGGTGATGCAACCGAGGTGTCCCTCGAGATCGAGCCGGCATCATGGTTCGTCTGCTGCGAAGTTCTCGAGCACGTCGATGACCCTGTTGGCTTGTTGGCGTCGTGCCGAAACCTCATCGGCGATGACGGCAAGGGGTTTATCAGCACGGTTGCGAACCTTGAGGCCTCAGACCATGTCTATCTGTTCCGCGACGCGGGCGAGATTCACCAGATGGTTGCCGACGCTGGATTCAGCCTCGTGGAGGAACGGGCGCTGCCGTTGCCCGGTTCGGAGGCCAACGACCCGCTCCCACTCAACTGGGCTGGGGTCATCGCTCCCGCGTAGGCGAGATCGACGTGGAGAAGCTTTTCGTCTACGGAACCCTTCGCCGTCCAGTGGGCGGACCGGCTGGCGATACCCACTACCACGCGACGATCAGCGAAGGGATCACGGATGCGCAGCCGGGTTCACTCACGGGGGCGGAACTGGTCGACTTCGGCGCGTTCCCTGGGATCGGCCCGAGCGAGGGGATCGTTCGAGGCGAGGTGTTCACCATTTCGGAGGAGACGTTGGTGGCCGCCGACCAGATCGAAGGCCATCCGGATTTCTACGAGCGTCGGCTCGAGTCGATCGATCTCGACGATGGGTCGACGGCACAGGCGTGGGTGTACTGGGCCCCGGACTCGTTGCTCAACGACCCGAACAATCCTCGGATCAAGTCGGGGGATTGGTTTGATCGTGAGCGGCGCTCGAGCTTCCCGGCACCGTTGGAGCTGCCCGACGCTCCCGAGGTGACCCGCGCGCTTGAAAGGCTCACCGATGCCACCTACTCGTGGCTCACTACCGTGCGGCCAGACGGTCGGCCCCATAATTCGCCGATGTGGCACGTGGTCGTCGGCAACCGCGTCTACTTCTCCACCATGTCCACCGCAGTCAAGCTGGTGAACATTGCGAGGACGCCCGATGTCGTCGTAGCGCACCCCGATCCCCAAGATGTCGCAATCATCGATGGGTGGGCTATCGAGGCAAGCCATCTCCGCGATGCTCTGGCACCGCTGTTCCTGGAGAAATACGACTGGGACTTCGATAGTGACGATTACCGGGGCGAATGGATCATGGTCGAAGTAACGCCCCAAGTGCTTCGAACCTGGCAAAACGAAGACACACACCAGCGCTGGCGGCTGTAGTGCGCTGGTCGGCCGGGAAACAAGCGGGGAATTCCGAGACAAGGCTGGGTCTGGGTCGATACATTCGAAGGGCACTGATTTGCTGCGCGTACGGCGCACGTCGTGTGCGGACCTAACCCCATACCCCAAGGCATTTCTTAGCTCATGAGCGACTCATCCACGATCGTGTACACCTGGACCGACGAGGCGCCCGCCCTCGCCACGCTGTCTTTCTTGCCCATCGTCAAGGCATACGCCGGCGCTGCGGGTGTCACCATCGACACCGCCGACATCTCCCTCGCGGCCCGAATCATCTCGACGTTCCCTGAACGTCTCACCGAGGACCAACAGATCCCGGATTATCTCTCACAGCTTGGCGACCTCGCGAAGACTCCGGCAGCCAACATCATCAAGCTGCCCAACATCAGCGCCTCGATCCCACAGCTTCGGTCCGCAATCGAAGAACTTCAAGCGAAGGGCTATGACCTTCCCGACTACGTCGAGGATCCGGAGAATGACGAGCAGGCCGATGCCAAAGCTCGCTACGACAAGATCAAGGGCTCCGCGGTTAACCCGGTTCTACGCGAGGGCAACTCTGACCGTCGAGCTCCTGGCGCAGTAAAGAAGTACGCCCAAGCCAACCCACATTCGATGGGTGCGTGGGAGAGTGACACCACATCGCATGTGTCGACCATGGGTGCGAACGACTTTGCATCCAACGAGCTGTCGACCACGATCGACGCCGACGATTCGCTTCGTATCGAGCATGTCGCGGCGGACGGGACCGTCACCGTCCTCAAGGACGCTGTTCCCGTGCTCGCTGGCGAGGTTGTCGATGCGACGTTCATGAGCGTCAAGGCACTTCGCACCTTCCTCGCTGCAGAGATCGCCGACGCCAAGGACAAAGGGATCCTGTTCTCGCTGCACATGAAAGCGACGATGATGAAGGTCTCCGACCCGATCCTCTTTGGCCACGCGGTGAAGGTGTTCTTCGCCGACGTGTTCGAAAAGCACGGCGAGGTACTCGACGCTGCAGGCGTCAACGTCAACAACGGCTTCGGTAATCTCCTCGGTGCGCTCGAGGGTATGGACCCGGCGGTCCGCGCCGAGATCGAGGCGGACATCGAGGCCGCGTACGCTGCCGGGCCCGATCTTGCGATGGTGAACTCCGATCTCGGCATCACGAACTTGCATGTCCCGAGCGATGTGATCATCGACGCGTCGATGCCAGCCATGATCCGGACCTCGGGTCAGATGTGGAACAAGGCAGGCGAGCTCCAGGAAACCAAAGCGGTCATCCCCGACAGCAGCTACGCCGCCCTCTACGACCAGACCTTCGAATTCTGCAAAGCCCATGGCGCATTTGACCCGACAACCATGGGAACGGTCCCCAACGTTGGACTGATGGCTCAAAAAGCCGAAGAATACGGATCGCACGATAAGACCTTCGAGGTCGAGTCAGATGGTGCCGTTCGAGTCGTCAACGGCGCAGGCGACACCGTGTTCGAGCACCAAGTCGAAGCTGGCGATGTGTGGCGCATGTGCCAGGTCAAAGACGCCCCAATCCAGGACTGGGTAAAGCTCGCTGTAAACCGTGCGCGGGCCACCGGCTGGCCCGCCATCTTCTGGCTCGATGCGAACCGAGCCCACGACGCCCAGCTGATCACCAAGGTGGAGCGGTACTTGGGCGACCACGACACCGATGGACTCGATATCTCGATCGCTAATGTCGCCGATGCGACGGCTCGTTCGCTCGAGCGCATCAAAGCGGGCGAGAACACCATCTCGGTCACCGGCAACGTCTTGCGCGACTACAACACCGACCTCTTCCCAATCCTTGAGCTCGGTACGAGCGCGAAGATGCTCTCGATCGTTCCCCTCATGAACGGCGGTGGCCTCTTCGAGACCGGTGCTGGAGGATCAGCACCGAAGCACGTGCAGCAGTTCGAAAAGGAGAACCACCTTCGGTGGGACTCGCTCGGTGAGTTCCTTGCGCTTGCCGTGTCGCTCGATCACCTCAGCGAGGTAACGGGAAATGCCAAGGCGAAGGTACTCGGCGATGCGCTCGACACCGCGACCGAGAAGTTCCTCATCGAGGGCCGGTCGCCGAGCCGAAAGGTAAACGAGATCGACAACCGCGGAAGCCACTTCTATCTCGCGATGTACTGGGCTGAGGTCTTGGCATCATCGGATGATGCGGAACTCGCCGCGACGTTCGGTCCAGTCGCTGAAGCAATGGCTGCGGGTGAAGATTCGATCACCCAAGAGCTGGTTGACGCACAAGGTCCTTCCATGGACATCGGTGGCTACTACGCCCCTGACCGTGAGCTCGGCGGGGCTGCAATGCGTCCAAGCGCCACACTAAACGCCATCATCGACGGGATTTGATCTGCAAGCGCCCAGGCGGCTCCGCCGCTGATTCTGGGCGCTCGCAGATCAAACTGT
>CAZLWE010000003.1:31166-64719 GCA_964562985.1 uncultured Acidimicrobiales bacterium | reverse complement strand
TGCAAGCGCCCAGGCGGCTCCGCCGCTGATTCTGGGCGCTCGCAGATCAAACTGTTTTCCCGGGCTTCGCCCTCCAGCGGTCGCAATCCGAGCCTTCGGCTCTCGATGCTCGGCTGCTGGCCGGAGGCCGCGTCCGCCCGCACCGGCTTCGCAGCTGCGGGCTACCCCGGGTTACATGAACGCCGGCTTCGCCTCGGTGTGCTCTGCGGACCGGTGCAAGCGCCCAGGCGGCTCCGCCGCTGATTCTGGGCGCTCGACAGTTACTCCGCGTCGTCGAGGTCGAATCCGAGATTGTCCCGGGTGGCTGAGTCACTCAGATCGATCAGGGTTTCGTCGCCTACATCACCTACTAGTTCGGCGTTCTCTTCAGTGCCTTCATCGAGGAGGCGTTGGGCTTTCCTGCGACGGTTTCCGTAGAACTCGCGGCCGAGCATTGCTCCAAGGCTCCCCGCGAACGGTGCGCCAAGCACGGTGCCAATGAGGAACCAGCTCAAACGCGAGGGCACCGAGGTGATAGTGGCCGTGCCATCGGGCTGACGGACGTTGCGAATGTCGAGAGCCCAGGTATTTGGGGCGCCGATGTCGAGCGGTCGAGCGGGTTCGATCGATGGGCCATTTCGGATAAGCCAGTACGTGAAGAGGCCGGCGAGTAGCACGGTGAGCACTTCAACTATCTGCTCGCTATCCGGAATCGCTCGATAACTGAACGGTCCGAGGCGTTCACCATTGTGCAGACGACGGGACCACGCTGCACCGAGAAGCGCAAAGAATGGCCCGGTGATCGCCATGCCGGTGAGCAATGAGCTCCAACCTGACCCGAGAACGCAGTCGCCGATGTCGGTGCATACAAACGTTTCTTCACCGGTTCGCGCGCCGACCTGCCAGTTCAAAAGAACTGCTGATACGACCGCGATGGCAGCGGAGACGGGCCAAAACTTGCTGCTCATGCGCCGGGATGCCAGCTCGGGGTGGTGCCATCGGCGAGGACCTCACGTCCGCCGAAGCGTGGGTCCCAGCTGCCGGTTGTCGCGGTGGGGTTTAGCGTCATGTATTTATGCTCCCACAGTTGTTGGCGGAATCCTTCGCTCCCTCGCGCCAATGCGGCGATGATCGCGCCGAAGACGAATCCGCCGACGTGGGCGAGCCATGCAACACCGTCGGCGGGGGAGATGAAGAACTGGCTACCGAACCAGAATGCGAGGACCATCCATGCCTTGAGGTCGAGCAAAATGATCAAAGCGAGCGTCTTTATCCGTGCCCACGGAAACCACACGAGGTACGCGCCCATTACGCCTGCGACCGCTCCCGATGCGCCTACCACCGGGATAATTGAGTCGGGATCTCCAGCGATGTGCGCGATGGTCGCGGCGACGCCCGCAATGAGGTAGAAGATCAAGTATTTGAATCGCCCGAGGTGGTCTTCGATGTTGTTGCCGAAGACCCACAAGAAGAGCATGTTGCCACCGAGGTGAAGCAAACCACCGTGCAGGAACATCGACGACAGAGCTGCCACGAATACGTTCTTGTCGGGGAAGACAGCTGCGTTGGTCGGCGCGGCGCACACGGCTTCGGCGCCCACTGCGGCTGCGTCAGGACCGAGCACTTCGCAGAACTCGATCTGCGAGAGCGGTTCTCCGCTGGTGATCTCATCGGGGATTGCTGCGGTTTCGAACGTGAATTGTGTGCCCGCGTTGATCTCGACAGGCTGAATGAGAAAGTAGACAGCAACGTTTATCGCCATCAATAGAAGGGTGACGATCGGCGTTCGCAGCGTCGGGTTTTCATCTTTGAACGGAAACACTGCCTCGACCCTAGCCGCCAAACGAATCTGGCTCCGGTGAGCTACGGGTGGAAATAGTGCTACTAGCCTCACCGGAATGAACGCACAGTTTCTTGCTGGTGGCCCTGTAGCCGAGGCGATCCTCGACGATGTCCGAACCCGCGCAGGAGCGCTCTCGTCCAAGGGAGTGCACGTCGGGTTGGGCACAATTCTGGTGGGCGACGACGGTCCATCGGCCAGCTACGTGAAGAAAAAGCACGAAACCTGTGAGGCGGTCGGGATCGTGTCGCATCACAAAGCGATCGCCGCTGATGCCGGTCAGCAAGAACTGGTCGATGCGTTAACTGAGTTCAACGAGGACCCGTCGGTGCATGGCTACATCTTGCAGTTGCCGCTGCCAGATGGTTTCGACGCGGCCGCCGCACTCGCGATGATCGATCCAGCGAAAGACGCCGACGGGTTGCACCCGGAAAACCTTGGCAAGTTGGTCTTGATGGAGCAAGGCCCTCTGCCGTGCACGCCGGCTGGCATCGTCGAGATGCTGAAGTTCTACGAGATCGACGTCAAAGGCAAACACGTGGTGGTCGTCGGACGCGGCACGACGCTCGGTCGCCCGATGGCACTGCTGATGACCACCAAGAACCAGGGAGCGAATGCCGCTACCACCGTCGTGCACACCGGGGTCGACGACATTGCCGAATACACCAAGGAAGCCGACATCGTTATCGCTGCCGTCGGCCGGCCTGGCACGATCACCAAGGACATGGTCAAGCCCGGGGCTGTCGTGGTGAGCGGGGGCATTAGTTGGGAGGGCAAGAAACTACTCCCGGACGTCAACGAAGACGTCGGCGAGGTCGCGAGTTGGATCACCCCACGTCTCGGCGGCGTCGGTCCGCTGACCGTCGCGATGCTGCTGCGCAACACGGTCGAGGCAGCTGAGCGGGCGAATAGCTAGGTCGTAGCTCCCCTTAGCCCTCCGTCACCTCGGCTTCGTCGATGCGTCCTGCTGCCCGGTAGCTGGAGGTGAGGTTGTTGCGGGTGGTGAGTGTGCTGGGGTGGTCGGGTCCGAGGATTCGTTCGCTGTCGTTGAGGTTTTGTTTGTGGAGGGTGATTGCTTCGTCGATGCGTCCTGCTGCCCGGTAGCTTTCGGCGAGGTTGTTGCGGGTGGTGAGTGTGTCGGGGTGGTCGGGTCCGAGGATCTCGTGAAGTTGGATGAGTGAGGTGAGCGCTGCTTCAAAGTGCCACCGACGAATTTGCCACTCATTTAGCCACATCAGCGCAGAGGAACTGCCGCTGCGAGCAAAGAGGTCGCCTGCACGTTTCTCCCAGTGCGTCATTTCGGAGTGGGGAGTATTTCCAAACTCCGCGCTAACCCAAGAGTGGAGAGATAGACGAACTTCCGACAGCTCCTCGATACGGTCCTCGAGCGCTCGACGGATAGTCGTGGGCAGTCTCATGATCGGCGTCGGGTCGTCATCGAGGTACGCAGAGATAGCGTCATCGATTCGACCGAGCAATTTGACCCGCGGCGCGCCAGTTGATTCGACGAGTCCCGTCAGTTGAAGGGCTGTCGCTGTCACCCCGTCAGCGTTGACTTGTTGGGCAGCGGTCTGAACGTAGCTCTGCGCAAGTCCCGGTACCGGCGCCGTCGACTCTAAGTCGTCCAACTCGAACCAATGCTTGATGAACTCGACCACGACCTGGATCGGGGTTTCGCCACGAACGTCCTTGCTTTGCAGCATCGCTCGGACGAGCGGCTCGCTCAGCTCGTGATAGCGAAGCCGCTTGTCGAGGCCCGTCGCGAATGGACTCTTGGAGTGTTCGACCCAACGCGCATCGCGTAAGTCGGAAAGGGCTGCCGCCGTGGCTTTTTGTTCCAGGTCGAGCTCGTCGGCGACCTCCTTGACGTTCATCGGGTGATCGGCCCGGGCAAGAAGACTGATAATCCGCCGTTGCAATGTTGATCGGCGTTCGAGTTGTTGCTGGTAGTAGGGAGTCACGTTGTCGATCAGTTCGACGAATGCAGGCACTAACTCTTCAAGTTCGCTGGCGCTCACCGTTTGCCCAAACATCGACCACATGCGCGGCTGGCCGCCGGCGAGATGGGCGATCGCAGCGAGCCGAGCGTCGATCACCGAATCATCGAGCTCCTCCAGGTTGAGGTCGTCGGACAGGTCGCCGAGACGTTCGAGCATTTCGCGGGCTTCGCCAAGCTCGAACTTCTTGAGGGTGTGGGTAGTGAAGTAGCCATAGAACGGACTGTTCTGTTTCGAGAGGTCTCTCGACAGTTCGGTCGTCGTGGCTACGAACAACAGGCTGCGACTATTCTCCATGAGCTGACGAAGACGCTGCTGACCCTTGTTGTCTAGTGCGGTCAGCACTTGGTCAAAGTTCTCCACGAACACGACGACCGGGCCGTGCGCGTCTACATACGCGCCAAGCGCGTCTACTCGCAGTGCCTTGCTACCGGTGGCGGCAGTTTGAAGAACCTCATCATCGGAAGCAGCAAGAATCTCGATGAGAAAGTCGTTGAAACCGAGAAGCGTCATCCAGCCCTCCTCATGGAGCCACGAACGGGTGAGGTTCGTCGATCTTCCGATCCGATGGTGGGCGAGCGTGACCAGGTGTGTCTTTCCTGCACCTCGGGGTCCGATGATAAGCGTGTGGGTACGGTTCTGGCTTTCTTGCGCCCGCGTGGCGCGATCGACAATGTCGTCGAGCAACCGCAGCCGATCTTCCCCAACTGTGAGGGGCTCGAGCAGGTCGGGATCGTTCTGCGAAGGCGAGTATTTGGAGATCCTCGTCACGTTCAGAGGCCCCGCTTCGCTCGCCAGATGCGAGCAAGGATCGAGTAGCGCCAACTCACCCGACCGTTCTCCGGGGCAGCAACGAGGTAGTGATCGTCTTGTAACATCACCAGGACGTCCCGCACGAACTCTTCTTCCACGTCAAGCTTCTCTGCGGTGCGTTCGATGAGCTTCGTAACCCGTTTCGGCTTCGGTGATGTCGCCGTCGAGTCGAGCAATGCTCGCGCTGCCTTCAGCTCGTCGCGTGAGTAGTAGTCGGCGAGTCGAGTAACGAAGTGCTCGAAGGCACGTGATTCATCACGATTGCCGATGTAGCGATTGATCGCGTCCTCAACATCGTCCACATCAAACGCTCCATCTGTGGCTTGAAGACGCAAGTCGTCGAGAATCGCATGCACCAAGATCGGAATGCCGTTCACCGTTTCCGCTAGATGGGCATGTGCATCGTCGGTTAACTCGACGCTTTCGCCTGCTGCAAGGCGGCGGGAGAGATGCTGAGCGGCCTCAAGCGACAACGGTCCGATCGGAACGTTCTTTCCATCGGCGACTACTGAAGCCGTGCAGTTTGTACGGCGGATCGCGTGGTGAATACCGATCGATCCCGTCAGGACCCATCGAACTCTCGGCTGTTCCTTTCTGAGCGTTTGAAGGATTTGGAGCAGCTGAGTCGCTTGTTGTACACCGTCCTCGCCGTTTGCGATGTTGACTACGGCTTCAGTGAATTCGTCGATCGCCAGCACCAGAAGTTCGTCATCATTTAGTTCGTCGTTGATGGCCGAAACAACTTCACCGAGCAAAGTCAGCGTGGGTTTGTTTGCGTGCTGTCGCTTTAGGGAGATTGCGTACTCAAGGCCGCCCAGCTCCACACCAACGCCCGTGGTGTCGATGAAGCGTCCGACTCTCTTGGCGACTCGGCGTCCGAAGGATTCGTGGTCGTGGAGCTCGTCAAGAATATGGAGGAGCAGACGTTCCTGACTGTGGATCCCCTGGACGCTTGTCTTGATGATGTTGATCTCTTTCGTCGAGGCGCTTTCAAGAAGTTGAAGAACTGCGCTCTTGCCAATGCGGCGCGGGTCGTTGATCAGGAGGTTCATGCCTCTTGCCAGGTACTCCACGATGGACTCAATGGCGAGCTCGCGGCCAACGATTTCGTGGTCAGCCAACTGTCCGCCGATGTTGATCTTCAGCGGCTCAACACTTTGTACAGGTTTCATGCTGTATAAATATACAGATTCCTACCTGTATATCAAGGGTTAGTTTTCAGCAAGGGAATTTGTCGCTCTGAGCCTCTTTAGAGTTGGACGGACCTGTGAATTTCATCGCGAACAAGCGAGGAATAGTCCGTCGCGGGAATCGCGATTGCGAATCGAGCGATACGGTCTCGTGCAATGAACAAGAGTCTCGGGTCTTGAACCCATCTCCGACTGTTGAGGCGTCGATCTTCCGACGCGGGCTGCGGCTCATCGTCCGCAGTCTTCGGGCACACCCGGTGCCTCACGCGATCGCGCTCGTCGGCGCTTCGCTGTTCGCAATAACCGCCATCGCCTTAAGCCGCGCTATCGGCTGGATCACCGACAACATCATCACCCCCGGCCTCGAAGGCGACGGGGTGACCAGCGGACGGTTGTGGGCGGGGTTCGCTGTCATCATGATCATCGCGGTCGTCCAAGGGATCGGTGCGGTGACGCGCCGGTACTTCCTCTCGATGGCCGAATCGCGTACCAAGGGGACGTGGCGGTCGCAGATCTATCGCCAGTACCTCGACCTGCCCTTGTCGTTTCACCGGTCGACTCCTACCGGATCGTTGATCTCCCACGCGGACAACGATCTCGTCGTCGCGGGCATCATGCTTCGCCCCCTCGCGTTCGCAGTCGCTGTGGTGCTTCTGGCGGTGCTCGCGGTCATCAATCTGTTGTTGGTCCATTGGACCTTTGGTCTGGTGGCGTTGGTTGTGTTGCCGGCGCTCTTTGTCATCAACAACTTCTATTCACGTCGCGTCGCGCGCCCGGCCGCCGAAGTGCAACAAGCGGTAGCCGAAGTAACGGGCGTGGCACACGAGAGCTTCGAGGGAGTAATGGTCGTCAAGACACTCGGTCGGACCGACGACGAGATCGCACGATTCGAGGCACGGGCATCACAGCTCAAAGCAAAGCGACTCGAGGTGGGCAACCTACGCGCGATCTTCGAACCATTGCTCTCCGTTTTACCGAATCTGGGTGTGATCGCCCTACTGATCATCGGCGCCCGCCTAGTGGAATCTGGTGACGTGAGTGTTGGTGACGTGATCGGCGCGATGTCGTTGTTCACCGTTCTTGGCCTGCCCATTCGGATCATCGGCTTCTTCTTGCAGTCGATGCCAGCGTCCGTGGTGGCGTTGGACCGAGTTGACCGAGTGCTCGACATCGAACCCCCATCTCGACGCGCCGGATCGGTCGACGCCCTTCCGGAGGGGCCAATGACCTTGACGATGGCCGACGTTTCCTTCGCCCATGGAGAACTCCAAGTCCTCGACGAATTGGATCTGGAGGTCAGCGCCGGTGAGACGGTTGCGCTCGTTGGTGCGACCGGTTCGGGCAAGACCACCTTGCTCGAAATCGCAGCGGGGCTCGTACCGCCAGATAGTGGCTCCATTTCGGTCGCCGGAGTGCCCACCGCTGATCTAGCTCCAGGGACGTTGTCGACGCGGCTGGGAATGGTGTTCCAGGAGAGCTTCCTTTTCGCGCAGTCGATCGCTGAGAACATCACGATGGGCGAAGCTGGGAAACCGGAGGTTTCAGCTGAACTCAGTCGAGCGGATGGTTTCATCGAAGAAACTCCGCAGGGCTACGACACCATCGTCGGTGAGCGGGGCGTAACGCTGTCGGGTGGTCAGCGTCAGCGGGTCGCGCTCGCTCGCGCACTGTTTCGTACACCATCGCTTCTGCTCCTCGATGACGCGACCAGTGCGGTCGACCCGACGATTGAAGCGGAGATTCTCCGCGGCCTCGATACCCACCCGATGACGGTGGTCATGGTCGCGCATCGGTTGTCGACGATCCTGCTCGCCGACCGAGTCGTCTATCTGGAGGGCGGCAAGATTGTGGCAGCAGGATCGCATGAAGAATTGCTCACCAACGAGGGGTATCGCGCACTCGCTGAGGCCTATGAGGCAGATCGGGAGGCGCGGTGACCGCTCCGGAACTTCTCGCTGAGGAACAACCTCCGGCGCTCAAGATATTGCGGCGCGGGATTCGCGAAAGCCCAGAGCTCAGAAAGGGCATCGGGGTCACGGCGTTCTTCGCGCTCGTCAGTGCACTGGCTCGGCTGGTCCTGCCGGTGTTGGTGCAACAAGCCATCGATGGCGGGTTTGTCGAAGATCAGGTCGACATTGGGTTCGTGACGAGCGCAGCCATCGCTGCGATCATCCTCGTCTTGGTGATCTACGTGTTGGGTGTGGTCACCTTCCGCCGTGTCATCGTGACGGCGGAGAACACCTTGCTCGGCCTACGGGTGAGGACGTTCCAGCACATTCAACGCCTGAGCATCGCCGAGCACACCTCGCAACGTAAGGGAGTCCTGACGGCTCGGGTGACCAGTGATGTCGAGACGTTGGCGCAGTTCTCGCAGTGGGGGGCGCTGAATTGGATCGTGAGCGTCGCGCTAATCATCGGCACGGTTGTGGTTATGGCGGTCTACAGCTGGCAGCTAACGCTGGTGACGCTGGCGATCTATCTTCCGCTGCTTCCTATTCTGCGAAACATTCAACGACGCCAACTTCGCGCCTACAACATCGTTCGAAGCGCCACCGGCGAAATGATCGGTCGTACCTCCGAGGCCATCTCTGGAGCTTCGACGATTCGCGCCTACGGCTACGAGCACCGAGTCGGCGATCGTCTCGAGGAGGGCAACCGGAACCTGGTCGCCTCCGAAGTCGACGCCCACAAGTTCTTCTCGTTGCTCGGGCCGACGATGGACTTTTTCGGTGGCCTCACGACGGGTGCCGTCGTCTTGGTGAGCATCTGGCTGGGAGCAGACACACTGACGGTTGGTGAAGCGACCGGTTTCATCTTCCTCGCTACCTTGCTCACCCAACCGATCACCCAACTCGCTGAGGTGCTCGATCAAACACAGACCGCCCTTGCCGGTTGGTGGAAGATCATGCAGATGCTCGATATCGACATCGATGTTGTCGAAGCAGACCCAGGTCAGGACCTGCCGATCGGAGCTCCCGATGTGGCGTTGGAGAATGTTGAGTTCTCGTATCGGACGGGTGGCGTTGTCCTGGACGACATCTCTTTGGAGATCGCATCGGGTCAATCCGTAGCGGTCGTGGGCGAGACCGGCAGTGGTAAGTCGACGATGGCGCTGTTGCTCGCGAGACTGTATGACCCGACCAAGGGCGTCGTTCGCATCGGTGGTCTCGATCTGTCGACGATCGATCAGCGAAGTCGGAACCAAGCGGTGCGCATGGTCCCCCAAGATGGCTTTCTCTTTGACGAGTCCCTGCGAGAGAACATTCGCTTCGGTCGTCCCGGGGCGACCGATCTGGAGATCGGCGAAGCCGTGCAAACCCTCGGCCTCGCCGAATGGATAGCGACGCTGCCCGACGGTCTCGATACTCAGGCGGGTGAACGAGGCGAAGGGATCTCGGTCGGCGAGCGGCAACTCGTCGCACTCGTTCGGGCCCAGTTGGCCGACGCAGGTTTGCTCATCCTCGATGAGGCGACGAGTGCGGTCGACCCCGAGACCGAGGTGCGAATGGCCGAGGCTCTAGAGCGGCTAAGTGAGGGCCGGACGACAATCTCTATCGCGCATCGCTTGTCGACGGCCGAACGGTCCGACCTGATCGTGGTCATGGACAAGGGGAAGATTGTGGAGCGCGGGTCTCATGGAGAGCTACTCGCATTGGGCGGCGTGTACGCATCGCTGCACGCCGACTGGGTCGGAAATACGCAATCTGTGTGATCCACCACATTCGTCATGGCTTTCGGAATATGCTGATGTCGAGACACGTTCTACTGGCGGCAAGGTCGTGTTGACATAGAAGGAGGCCCTCATGGGTATTTTTGGTTTCATCGGTCTGCTTATTGCCGGTGGCATTATCGGAGCCGTGGCGCGAGCGATCATTCCAGGCGAGCAGAACATCTCGATTCCTTGGACTATCGGTCTCGGTATGGCCGGGATGTTCGTCGGCGGCATCATCGGAAACATCCTGCCGTTCGATAACCAAGGCGTTCCATGGATCGCAGGCACCGTCGGTGCGGTCGGTCTGCTGTTCGCCTTGATCAAGACTGGCTACCTCAACAAAATCGCGCGGTAGTTCACGCGTTGGCGTTGCTCGCAGGTTGGGCGGGTAGCCTGCTCGTTGGACAAGAGGAGTCCAAACTTTCGTTCGGGGAATGAGCACGGAACCTGCTGGGTTCGCTCAGGGTCACCCGAAATATTTGAGGAGCAATTGTGAAGAGTCCTGTACGCGTCGCTGTAACCGGAGCCGCTGGCCAAATCGGCTACAGCTTGCTCTTCCGAATCGCGAGTGGCGGCATGCTCGGGCCGGATCAACCGGTCATCTTGCAGATGCTGGAGATCACTCCTGCCCTTGGAGCGCTCGATGGTGTCGCGATGGAGCTCGACGACTGTGCCTTCCCGCTGCTCGCTGGGATGGTCAAGACCGACGACGCCAACGTCGCGTTCGGTGATGCAGATTACGGATTGCTCGTCGGCGCTATGCCTCGCCGCGACGGCATGGAGCGTGCCGACCTTCTCGAAGCCAACGGCGGCATCTTTGGCCCCCAAGGCAAAGCCATCAACGGCAGCGCCAGCAAAGATGTCAAGGTGCTCGTCGTCGGCAACCCGGCAAACACCAACGCCTTGATCGCCCAGTCGGCGGCGCCAGATCTTGACCCCCGCCAGTTCCATGCGATGACCCGCCTCGATCACAACCGAGCTATGACGCAGGTGGCTCAAAAGACGGGCACCTCGATCAACGACATCACCAACATGACCATTTGGGGAAACCACTCGGCAACGCAGTACCCCGACCTGTTCCACACCAAGGTCAAGGGACAGAACGCCGCCGAGATGATCGACGACCAGGAATGGTTGGAGAACGACTTCATCCCAACCGTGCAAAAGCGCGGCGCTGCGATCATCAAAGCGCGTGGCCTATCGTCGGCAGCATCGGCGGCGAATGCAGCTATCGACCATATGCACGACTGGGCCCTGGGCACGCCAGAGGGCGACTGGGTGTCGATGTCTGTGCCCTCAGACGGAAGCTACGGCGCTCCAGAGGGGATCATCACGTCATTCCCGTGCACCTGTGCAGATGGTGACTACTCCATCGTGCAAGGCCTGGAGATCGACGGCTTCTCCCGAGGCAAGATCGACGCCTCGAATGCCGAATTAGTGAGTGAGCGCGACACCGTCGCAGGATTGGGCTTGATCTCCTAGCGCGTGGGCCTGATCTGAGGATCCGGCTGTTTGTCTGTGCACCGTAGAGGGCCACTACTTTAAGAACTTTGAGGTGGTGTTGTCCGCGAGGACCTTGCCGTTGGTTTGGCATCGCGCGCAGTAGTTCACCGTGTATCTCGTGTAGGCGACCTCACGAATGGCGTCTGTGCAACTGGGGCAAGGCTCACCGGTCTTGTTGTGCACCGCCGACGGGCGCTTTGCCGATGCGACGATCTCCACTTGGGCGCGCTCGAACGTTAGTGAGTCAGCGATGCACGAGCCGACGGCGTCGTGGAGAGCGGCTACCTGGCCATCGTCGAGCTTTCCCGACATCGCGAAAGGCGATATTTGGGCGCGATGGCAAATGTCGTTGGCGAGGCGGCGCCCGATGCCCGCGATGATGCGCTGACGGCGCAACAGACCATGGATGCGCATGGTGTGTTCGTCGAGGAGCGTCTGTAGGTCTTCCACCGAGACCGTGTCCGCGTCGGGCCCCAGTCCGAGGAGTGGTTCGATCTTGTCTGGGTCGGCTTCGGCGTCCGTCAGCCAAATGCCCGCACGCTTGTCGGAGCCGGCTTCGGTAAGCAGCAGAGCCGATCCATCGTCGAAGGTCCACCTTGCTTGACCTCCGCGTGGCTTCGCGGATTGCTTTTCATCGGGCTTGAGCCGACCTCCCTGCATGAGATGCACGGTGAATGTGACGTCGCCAAAGTGCATTCGTAAGTACTTGCCGCGGGTAGTGACCGCGTCCAATGCCTTTCCATGGGCTGACGCGGGGTCTGGTGCGAAAGTCTTAAGTACGTAGAAGGTGATCGGACGGAAGTTGGAGAGCCTGCGCCCAACAAAATCGGCTTCGAGGCGTTCAGCGTGCGCCTGTATTTCGCCGATTTCCGGCATGGCCTATCGAGGTTCCATCGCCGCGACGATGGTCTGCAGCGATGCCCCACAGGACAGCAACTTATCTACGTCGCCGTCGATGGTCAGTCGTCCGGTGAGGTAGGCGCTTTGCGCGTTCGTCGTGCCGGATTGGATCGCTCTGGCGGTTTCCACATCCTGGCTAATCACAATGTCCGCTGTGGTGTCTTCGGTTGGGCCGACACGCACAGTCCCGCCCGAGAAGATCACTACGTAGCGATCGGCCACGTCGTCACCGTCGAGAATTCGCTGCTCAATCGTCAGATCGAGTTCGTCGGGGATCGCGTTGGCGTCGACCTCACGAAGTGCGTCGGTTGCGTGGTCAGCGAATTGGTCGGACATGTTCACAGTTTGCCTTGATCGCTGCGACACTGCATGTCGTGACGAGTGCACACCCGATTGGTTCGGAACAGCTACACGAATGGAATGGCCACCCGGAATGGGTTGAAGTCTTCGACAACTGGTTCGTGGTCCCTGGCTCGGCAACCGGGGGATACGTCCGGCTTACTGTCCGGCCCTTTGATTCGGTCGCGTGGTACTGGGCGTCGTTGATCGGTGTGGGCGAGCATCCATTGGTCACCGTTCTCGTCGACGATCTGCCAATGCCAATGGGGAACTCGATGGAGTTGCGTGCGCCGGGGATCTGGACGGAAACCACCGTCCTGCGGCCCTTTGAGCACCTCACGAGTGACCTTGAAGCGTTCGGCGTTGCCATCACGGATCCGACCGCGGTGTGGGACGGGGCATTTGGTGACCGTATTGCTGTTGGCCTCGAACTCGACTGGGATACCGAGGGAGAACCAGGACCGTCTCCGGTACAGGGGACGACGGGGTATCGTCTCGTCGGCGGATTTCACGGTGAGGTCCTCCTCGGCGGAGGAAAATGGGAGCTGTCAGGCGTAGGGGTTCGCGATCATTGGTGGGGAGTGCCTGACCAGGTCTCGTCGTGGCGCGCCTGGGCGAGTCGCGACGGCGAGTTCATTCACAGTGATGGTGGTCGCTTGGATACGAGTGAGGGCATCGATATCAACGGGATCGTGGAGGCGCTCCCCGAGGGTGATATCTACCCAGGGCTACGAGTCGCTGGATGGGCGCCCGCTGGTGGTGCCGGGCGCCGGCATGCCCGGGCCCTACTCGTCGATGACCGCGGAGGCGGTTGGTTCGAAATCATCCGCTGAGGACTCGTCACCGTGCGACGGTGCGAACGAGCTGATGAGTACGACGCCGATCGCCGAGACCACGGCAAGAACAATCGGGACGAGCGTGGGCGCTCCATTGGGCAATTCCAAGCCGGTCCCTGGGATGACCTCTTCGGGTTCGATGATGCCAACGCCGTTTGGCCACGGCCACAGCACCCGCAGGGACCCGACCATTAAGCCGATAAGTACCGCCATGACTCGGTCGTGGAAGTTGTCGAGGAGGTAGGTGAGGAAGTTACTGAAGAGCGCGAGGCCAATGATCGCACCGATTCCGACGAGGGCGATCTGGCTGATGATGCGTTCGTCGACGGCATTGAGCACGACGGTATACATGCCAATCATCAAGAGAATGAACGACCCGGAGATGCCGGGCAGAATCAACGCACAACTCGCCAGGGCACCTGCGCCGATGAGAACGAGTGCTGGGGGATCGGCGATCGGACCTGATTGGAATCCAAGGATGAAGAACAACACGGCGCCGACCGCCAAAGCGACGAGTGCATGTTCGGCCGTCGGCGCTTTCAGTAGGCCTCGGGCAACCACGATCGATCCGATGACGAGCCCGAAGAAGAGTCCGGCCATCGCCTCGGGGTGATCGTGAAGTGCTTGTTCGATGATTCCCGATAGCACGATGATCGCGGCGAAGAGTCCGGCGGCGAGCGGAATGAGGAAGAGCCAATCAACGGCCTTCAGGCCTTCAACGAACCCCTTGATGTCACCCTTGACCAAACGCCCGAGGGCCTTCGAGCCCGTGCTGATGTTGCCGATCAGTCCCTCGTAGATACCGAGCACAAGTGCGACGGTTCCCCCCGAAACGCCGGGGACAACGTCGGAAGCGCCCATGGCGAATCCGCGAGCAATCTGAGCAAAGATGCGAGTCATCATTACCAATCTATCGGTCCGTAATTCGGCGATGTGATCGGTTTGGTCTACTGCGCCCAAGGCTGGCCAAGCCTTGGCAAAATGGCTGTCCATGGCTTCCGCTTTCGAAAGTGCCACCGACCTTGTTCACCGCACACACCAGGTGCGCTCCGGTGAGGTGACGCTCCACGTGCAGTCGCTTCAACGTCGGGGTGAAGCGGCGGGTGGCATCTTGTTGTTGTCCGAGGCCGAAGCGCCGAGTTCGCGATGGCCGAGCGGGTTGTTGATCGGGCTCGCCCGACGGGTCGGACGATGCATTTGGTTCGATACCCGCGATGTTGGCGCCAGCACGTGGACCGAAGAGCCGTATTCGCTGAACGATCTTGTCGCAGACGCCCGAGCGGTGATCGATGCGCTCGCGCTCGGGACGGTTGACGTGTTGGGGCGATCGATGGGCGGCGAGATCGCTATGCGCCTCGCTCTTGAGCACCCAGAGTCTGTCCGATCCCTTCTTCTGTTCTCCACGACGCCAGGTCGTCGAGAGGAACTTGGACTTCCCGCGGAATGGCTGATCGAGAAAATGTCGAATCGACTTCTCAGCGGAGCGCCCGTCGAGGTCGGGGATCGAGCGCGTTGGCTGGTCGACCAATGGGAGTGGTTTAGTGGGCCAGTATTTCCCTTCGATCGTGAGGCGGCCCTCGTTCGTGCCCATGATGAGATCAGCGCAGGTTGGCGGGGACCGAACGGTCACGGTGCGGCGGTGATGGAGGCAGATGACATCGTCGATGATCTTCGAACACTGCGGGTGCCAACCTCCATCATTCACGGAACCGCTGATCCGGTGTTGCCACTCGAACACTGCCGAGCGCTGCACCTCTTGATTGAAAACTCGACGCTGACGCTGATCGAGGGCCTGGGCCATGAGCTACCGGACACATTCGTGGATCAACTCGTCGACCTCGCCTCCCGTATGGCCGAATGAATGGAGTGAAGGTCGACAACCGCCTTTTCGTCAAATAGAATATCGAAAAGGAAGGAATGGCTCCGATGATCGAACGTTGGTATCTGGGGTATCTCCGTTTGCTCGTGTGGGGCGAGGACCCACATATCGGCGAGCGGCGCGTGGCCGATTGGTCGGAGCACCTCGAAGACTTTCGCGCTCAACGCTCGTATTTCACGTTTGTTCGAGAATTGATCTTCGGTTCGGTCGCACACCTGATCTTTCGCCTGTCGGATCGAAGTGTGACCTCCACGGCTGTCGTCGTATTGGCGCTCGCATCTGGGGTGGTCACGACCGCCGCGAGTAGCTTCGTGGGGGAGTCCGTCGTCAGCTTTACCGTTGCTGCGGATCTTCATTTCACGATCGGGATTGCGTTGATGTTGTGGTCGATGGCCCGTCGCCCGTCGGATCTCTCCAGCGATCGCCTTCGCGTCACGGCGATGATCGTTTGGGGATCGTCGTTTTGGCACTCGCTTTTCGTCATCTCCGACGTGCGCGCTGATCTGTGGACGTCGACCTATCTCGCCTTGGGCGGACTAGGGCTGCTTCTGGTGGCCCATTCGGCCTACCGCAGCGGGGTCCTATTTGGGATTGGGCGGCTGTCGGCCAGCATCCTTGTGGCCGCGCTGCTCGTGGGAGCGCTTGCGTATGCGCCACTGTTTCTTGCCGGTCCAGCATCGTTGGCCGGGATTCTCGGTGGCATGTCGGCGGTCGAACACGCCATCGCGGGATTTGGTGTGCACCGGCTGTGGTCGTGTGGCCGTTGTATACGAGACCAAACCGACGTCTGAGCAGTTGGGAGATTAGGCGAGGCCCGGAACGGTGCCGCCGTCAACCTCGTCGGCGGCGGCCAGTTGTGTGGCGGTGTCCAAGCCGATGCCGGTCAGCGTGAACATCTTTCGCGGTGGTCCGCCGTTCTTTGTCTCTACGTCATACTGCGATGACAACAAGCCGCGCTCTTCGAGGCGGTCGAGGCAACGGTAAAGGGTTGCGTAGTTCATCGTGGCCGGCTCATTGCCGTCGCTTTGCCAGAGCGCTCGAAGTGCGTATCCATGGAATTCGCCTTGACCCTTCCGGGTAAGGGTGAGCGCTGTTGATAACAGCAATTCTTCATTCGGTACTAGACCATTGGCTTTTCTGCGCATGACTCTCTCTCGCGTTACGCCGCTATAGGCACCATAGTTGCGAGTGGCCTTAAGTACTAGTGGTGTATGCCGAACAATGTTATGTGCAACTACTTGATGTTGTACTGAGGTGGGCGGCGGGACAGTGACTTCACCCGAATTGCAGCGGGTGAAGCCACTGTCGTCTCCGCGTTATGACGGCGTCACCGAGGGATCGTCTGCACTACACTCTCGGCAGCCATACATGCTTGGACAAAACCTCGGAGCGCACATGTACACCTCGCCACTTCCCGACGTCGAAATTCCATCGGGCGTCTCGATTACCGACTACACCCTGCGGATGGCCGATGAGCTTGGCGATAAGCCGGCGATCATCGACGGTCCGACCGGACGCACGCAGACGTTCGCCGAGCTCAAGCAGGGCATTCAGCTCATCGCCGGAGACCTGGTTGCGCGTGGCTTCGGCCCTGGCGACACGCTGGCGCTCATGTCGCCGAACATCCCGGAGTACGCGTCGTTCTTCCATGGCGTTGCGCTGGCGGGCGGCACGGTAACCACGATCAACCCCACCTACACCGCTGGAGAGATGCGTCACCAATTACAGGATTCAGGTGCAACCATCCTCGTGACGATCTCGATGTTCCTCGACGTCGCCCGCGAGGCGATGGAGGGAACGGCGGTCAACGAGTTGGTGAGTATCGATCCCGTCGAGGGAGTCTCATCGCTCTTGGATTTCCTCGGCTCGCCACCGCTCACCGAACAGGTTGCCGTCGACACCGCGAACACTCCGGTGGTACTCCCGTACTCGTCGGGAACAACCGGTCGCAGTAAAGGCGTCATCTTGAGCCATGACAACCTGACGGCGAACATCGAGCAGCTCAAGCACTTCATGGAGTACAACGACGACGACGTTGCGCTCGCGATCCTTCCCTTCTTCCACATCTACGGCATGCAGGTGCTGATGAACGGCCTGCTGGCCAACGGTTGCACGATCGTGACAATGCCTCGCTTCGATCTTGAAGAGGCACTCGCGAACATTCAAGAGCACAAGGTCACCTGGTTCTTTGCCGTGCCGCCAATCGTGCTGGCACTTGCGAAGCACCCGCTGGTCGACAACTACAACACCGATTCACTCAAGGTGGTGTTCTCTGGCGCTGCGCCGCTTTCGGGTGAGCTTGGTGACGAAGCGGCTGCCCGTCTGGGGTGCGAAGTTGTCCAGGGCTATGGCATGACCGAGCTTTCACCGGTGTCGCATTCCACTGTCCCCGGGCAAGGCAAAGCGGGGTCGTCGGGTGTCACGGTCTCCAACACCGAGTGCCGCATTGTTGATCTCGAAGGAAACGACCTCGGAATCGATGAGGATGGCGAACTGTGGGTTCGTGGCCCGCAGGTGATGAAGGGCTACCTCAACAACCCTGAGGCCACCGCAGCAACCATCGATGCAGATGGCTGGCTACACACCGGTGATGTTGCCCACTTCGATGCTGATGGCCATATCTATGTGGTGGATCGCATCAAGGAGCTCATCAAGTTCAAGGGCTTCCAGGTACCGCCCGCCGAACTCGAAGGCCTTTTGCTTACCCACCCCGCCATCGGCGACGCCGCGGTGATCGGCATCCCCGACGACGAGTGCGGCGAGATCCCCAAAGCGTTCGTGACGCTCAAGCCGGGCGCTGAAGCAACCGCAGAAGAGATCCAAGAATTTGTCGCCAGCCAGGTCGCTAGCTACAAGAAGGTCCGCTTGCTCGAGTTCATCGACGCCATCCCGAAGTCCGCTTCCGGGAAGATCCTCCGCCGAGAACTCCGCGACCGCTGAACATTTTCCTGATACACCTTCGCCTCTGCCGGACATAAGCAAATATCGGGCGACGTCAAGGGAGTAGGCGAGTGGTTTGGTGGTTGTGAAGCACGGTGACTTTGAGGAGTTGTATCGGCGACACCTCGAAGATCGGTTCGAGGAGTAGTGGCTACCCGTCTTGAAAATCTGTGGTCAGAAACCGGGCAATAGCGCTAATTTCTGACCACAGATTTACTGGCCGGGGGTGGCTCGATCACCGGGTGTACGCCGGCAGTTAGAATGTCGGTGTAATGGAACACGCAAACGGAGCGCTGGCGGATATTGAGCAGCTTCGTGCTGCACTCGCCAACCATGAGTTCGCCATCGACCTGCCCGAGAACGCCGAAGCGCAGCGGGAACGCACCGAGCTGCTCGACCAGATCGACGATTATCTGTTGCCTCGGCTCCGTCGAGTTGATGCGCCGCTGCTCGCCGTGCTCGGTGGTTCTACGGGAGCGGGAAAGTCGACGATCACGAACAGCCTCGTCGGCGCAGACGTCACTACCGCTGGAGTTCTGCGGCCTACGACGCGCGCGCCGGTTCTCGTATGCCACCCCGATGACATGTCCTGGTTCGAAGATCCCGAGGGGGTACTCGCAGGCCTACCACGCTCGACCAGTGCGACTGCGGTGGGGGAGATCGGGTTGCGACTCGCCACATCCGAGCAGCTAGCACCAGGCCTGGCGTTGCTCGACGCGCCTGACATCGACTCGATCGAAGTCGCGAACCACGACCTCGCAGCCCAGCTGCTTGGCGCAGCCGATCTCTGGATTTTCGTGACCACCGCTGCCCGCTACGCCGATGCAGTGCCATGGGAGTACCTCGGCCTGGCTCAGGACCGTGCCGCGGCCTTAGCCATTGTTATCAACCGCATACCGCCAGGGTCCGAAGAAGAGGTCCAGCACCACTTCAATTCGATGCTCGTCGAACGGCAGATGGCCTCGACCGCAGTGTTCACGGTGGCCGAACGCGACCTCGATGAGTCGGGTCGCATTGGTGCTGAGCTCGATCCCGTCCGGACCTGGCTCGGCGAATTGGCCGCGGATGCAACCGAGCGTCAACAGCTCGTCGCCCGCACCCTTGACGGTGCACTGGCATCGATACCCGATCGGGTCGAGCGGATCGCCGGAGCGCTCGACGAACAGCATGAAGAACTCGTCACCTTGGCCGATATCTCCAGGCGGAGATACGCAGCAGCGCTGGTCGACATCGACCGTGAACTCGACCGAGGAACACTGCTGCGCGGTGAGGTGCTCGACCAGTGGCGTGAGTTCGTCGGCACGGGTGCATTTATGTCGAAACTCGAAGCCGGCGTTAGCAGGGTTCGAGACACGCTCCGCTCGGTCTTTCAAACAGGTCCGACGCCCGATCAACAGGCTGCCGGCCAACTCGAATCGAACCTGGTCGTGGTCGCACGCGATGCCGTCGACAAGGCAGCGCTAGACATCGTCGACCAGTGGGAGACCCGACCGATTGGGGAGAAGGCGCTCGCAAGTGCACCACGAGGAATTGAACGTGCCGGACGTCAGCTAGAGATAGACCTCGAACACGAGCTGGCAGCCTGGCAAGAGTTCGTGCTCGACCTTGTGCGCGAGCAATCCGGCGACAAGCTGACCTTGGCACGGACGCTGTCCACGGGCATCAACGGCATTGGCGTTGCGCTCATGGTGGTGGTGTTTAGCCAAACCGGTGGTGTGACCGGAACCGAAGCCGCCGTTGCCACCGGTACCGCAGCGGTGTCCCAGACCGTGCTTACCGCCGTGTTTGGCGAACAAGCGGTCCGTGATCTCGCCCGAAGCGCCCGAGAAAATCTTATGGAACGCCTCGAAGGGCTGCTGGACGCCGACCGGAAACGGTTCGAGGATCTGATCAAGGTCGCCGAGTCCGGCGGTGAGGATCTGCGCAACATCGTGTCGACGCTCAAGGCCCGCAGCTGATGGCCGATGCCGACATGCAATCTGTGGATCGCGCCGACTCTGCCTACAACGAGCGACTGGGTGCGTGGGGGCAAGCCGTAGCACTCGCCGGGAAGTACTTCGACGAGGACCAGGTCGCCTCCCTCGAATCGGTATCGGCCAAGACACAAGGTCGGCTGCGCCATGGAACCCAACACACCGTCGTCGCGATCGCGGGAGCGACCGGATCGGGCAAGTCCTCGATCGTGAACCGGCTCGCCGGCCGGGAGCTGACGGCCAGCTCGGTGCGCCGTCCCACCACCTCGGCCACCCACGCGGTGGTCTTCGGCGATAATGACGCTGGGCCCCTGCTCGACTGGCTGGAGGTTCCACACCGCTATGGGGTCACCGACGAAACCCAACTCGATGGACTGGTTCTGCTCGACCTACCCGACCACGATTCGACCGCGGTAGAGCATCGCATCGAGGTGGACCGATTGGTCGAACTCGTCGACGTGTTGGTGTGGGTCACCGACCCACAGAAGTACGCCGATGCTGCACTGCACCTGGGCTACATCAAGCCACTGGCATCGCACGCTCCCGTCCTGAGATTTGTGCTCAACCAGGTCGACCGGCTCGAAGACGGTGGTGCCTCGGTGGCGCGGGACTTCGGGCGCTTGGTCGCCGAAGATGGAATCGTTGGCGCAGAAGTGTTGCCCGTGTCGGCGCTTACCGGCGACGGCTTCGACGACTTTCGATTGATGCTGTCGAGCGCGATCGATGCTCGAAATGCCTCGCTTGTTCGCGCCGATGCTGATCTGGCCGAAGCGGCAGCGGCGATGCGTCAGCCGACTGGCCCCAAGGATGTTCCTGCTCGGGCCAACGACCGATTGCT
This sequence comes from uncultured Acidimicrobiales bacterium, assembly GCA_964562985.1. Classification (GTDB taxonomy): domain Bacteria; phylum Actinomycetota; class Acidimicrobiia; order Acidimicrobiales; family SHLQ01; genus SHLQ01. Next base: position 43,980 of record CAZLWE010000003.1, on the reverse strand, counting down.
CGCTGGCCTCGCTGAGGCTGCCGGTGCCCAAGCCGCGGCTGATGTCGCGCAGCGTCATCACAAACGACAGGGCAATCTCACGATGGGTTGGCCCTTCACCCGGTGGCTGCGGCGCCTCGCTCGCAAACCCCTTGCCGATCTGCCCGGACCGGGCCGCGCGGGCGTGGGGGAGTCTCGGGCAGATCTCGCCATTCGAGATTACGCCGAGGAGGTCGCAGGCGACGCATCAGCTCCCTGGCCCGCATCACTGCGCACGGCCGCATTCAGCGACCGAGACGCGCTGCTCGAAGATCTTCGATCGACCGTGGGACGAGAGACGGTCGCCGCTGGGAAAAGTCCACTGTGGTGGCAGGCCGTCGCTTGGTTCCAACGGGTTCTCGCTGTCACTGCGGTCGTCGGGCTGGTGTGGCTCATCGTCGTCGCAGTACTTGGCGGCTTCTTTCAGTTCGCTACCGAGCCGCTCCTGCCGCCTACTCCGGAGGCGGAATGGATTCCGCTACCGAGCGCCTTGCTCCTTGGAGGAGTGGTGCTCGGATTGTTGGTCGGCTTGTTGGCCAAGATCCCGTTGGGTGCCGGAGCGAGTCGTCGGGGACGGGCGGCGCGTAAGGCGATCGAAGCGCGGGTGTCCGATCAGGTTGAGGCCCGCGTCATTCAGCCGGTACACACCGTTGTTGCTGATCAATCAGAGATCACCCGACTGCTCGAGGTCGCGATCGGCAACGGAGCGTGACCCAACCGGCGGGATCGACCATCGCCGAACTGCGCGACGGCTTGCTCACGGTCGCCGATGCGGAGAAGGCCGAAGGGATGGCCGCCTATATGAAGGGCCACTTCACCTACCTCGGGGTGCTAGCTGGCGATCGCCGATTGGTCTCAAAGTCGCTACTCAAACAGGGCAAGTCGATGGAACCCGAAGAGTTGCTCGGCACCGCAGAGGCCCTCTGGGCAGAACGTGAGCGAGAGTTTCACTACGTCGGTATGGACCTCCTTCGGGCGGGCGCGAAGAACCTTCGATCAACCGATCTACCACGAGTGCGAGGACGAATCGAAGCGACCCCGTGGTGGGACACTGTCGACTCGCTCGCCATCCACACCACGGGAACCATGGTCACGACGCATCCCGCACTCGCCGAGGAGATGGATTTGTGGGTCGAATCCGACGACATCTGGATCGCTCGGACAGCGATTCTCCATCAGCTGATGTTCAAGGACCTCACAGACACGAATCGGCTATTCACCTACTGCGAGATGCGAATGGACGACACCGAGTTCTTCCTTCGTAAAGCAATCGGCTGGGCGCTGCGTCATTATGCCCGAACCGATCCCGACGCGGTTCGGTCCTTCGTGGCCAAGAACGAAGCCTCGTTGTCGGGTCTTTCAAAGCGCGAAGCGCTAAAGAACCTCTAGCGTTCCATCGCCACGAACAGGGCTGACGATTCAACCAGTGGATGGCCCTCGGTGCTTAGGATTGCTGCCCGGACCCGCGTGGTGCGACCGTCGGTGATCGGGGCGGAGCCCTCGATTCGGTAGGGCCCACCGTCGAGGCGAACTGGTTGGCGATAACGAAGATCCAACGTTCCGGTGGCGACCTTGCTCGAGAGCGCGGCGTTGGCGATGCGGGCGGACACGTAGTCGAGCACGGTCGCCGACAATCCGCCCTGCACCCATTCGGGTGCCCCTGCGTGCTCGGGCTGGGGATCGAAGTTGGCCGAACCCGAGACGACGCCGAGAACTGCGTCGGTGGTTACGGTCACCGGTGGGTATAGGTGCAGTAGGACACGACGCAGATCGTTGCTCTCGTCACCGGGTACATCGGGGGTCGTCACGTCCCAAGTATGGGTTGACCGAGGCCGCACGCCACGCCTCGAACGGCTCGTTCTTGCGTTCGTCTAGGGCTCCTTTCGCGAGCACCAACTGAGGGGATTTGGTTAACCCCGTGTACCCAGAGTGTGTTTTTTGTGGCAGAGGGCGTGTTCGCTCTGCTAGACCCGAGAACGACAGAAAGCGGGCACCGGGACGGGACACGTCAGAACGATCTGGACGTTTCGGTAGGCGAAAGGGAGTTCATGTACAAGGGAGAAGTCATGCCGCAGAGGCAAAGGAAGCGCCGTACACGGCGATCATTAGGGCTGGCGAGCGCGACGGTCGTCGCGCTCTTCACGTCGGTCATTGCGGCGGTGCCGGCGATCGGTGCACAAGATGCTGACGCTTCGGCGATATGCGATGGAGTCACCGCGACGATCGTGGTCGCAGAGCCGGGACTCGTGAACGGCACCGACGGTGACGATGTAATCGTGGGGTCGTCCGGGGACGACATCATTCGTGGGCTCGGCGGAAACGACACCATTTGCGGTGGTGACGGCGACGACTTCATCCTCGGAAGCACCGGGGAGGACATCATCTTTGGTGAGGGCGGTAACGATGATCTCGTCGGCGGTCCTGGTGAGGACATCATCTCCGGTGGTGATGGCGACGATTTCATTCGTGGTGGCAAGGGTGCAGACCTTGCGTCCGGTGATGCCGGAGCCGACACCATCAACGCTGGTCAAGGTCTCGATTCCGCCAGCGGCGGCGACGGTGACGACCTATTGCGGGGAGGCGTCGGTTCAGACGTTTTGAACGGTGACGATGGAGATGATCGCCTTGCTGGCGGCAAAGCCAACGATCTGCTCCGTGGCGGAGCTGGTGACGACGAACTCGTCGGCGGCAACGGCCCCTCTGACGAGCTCAGCGGTGGCGGCGGAACAGACACGTGCATCGATCGTGGATCGAACACGACGCTGCGGGGATGCGATCCCGACTTCGAGCTCACGGTGCTTCACGTCAACGATACGCATTCGCATCTCTCTCCAGACTCCGGTGATCTCGAACTCCCCGGCGGCGAGACTCGGGTGAGCATCGGCGGCTTCCCAAGTGTTGTTGCCCGGATCGACGAGTTGGCCGCAGCGAATGCGGACAGCAACGTTGTCAAGATCCACGCCGGTGATGCCATCACTGGCACGCTCTTCTTCAGCTTGTTCGAAGGTGAAGCCGATGCGGCATTGCTCAACGAAGCGTGCTTCGACATCTTCGCTCTCGGAAACCACGAGTTCGATAACGGCGATCAAGGCCTGGCCGACTTCCTCGCCGATCTGGGGGCGAGCCCGGATTGCTCGACCACCACGGTCGCAGCGAATGTGGTGCCCGCACCAGGGACGCCGCTGAACGTGTCCGGCGTGATCCCGTTCCAGCCCTACGAGATCATCGACTACGGCGATGATCAGGTCGCCTACGTCGGCATCGACATCGCTGGCAAGACGCAGAACTCGTCGAGTCCACTACCCACCACGCAGTTCCTCGACGAGGTCGAGACAGCCCAAGCCGTGGTCGATGAGTTGACCTCTGAAGGCATCGACAAGATCGTCCTCGTCACCCACATCGGGCTCGACAACGACCTCGACTTGGCCTCGATGGTCAGCGGCGTCGATGTCATCGTCGGCGGCGATAGCCATAGCTTGCTCGGCGACTTCGAAGACCTCGGACTCAACCCGGTCGACCAGTATCCGGTTCGAACATCCAACGCCGATGGCGACCCGACGTGTGTCGTGCAGGCATGGGAGTTCTCCGCTGTTGTTGGCGAACTGCAGGTCAACTTCGATGAGGACGGTGTCGTGACCAGCTGTGCTGGAACGCCACACCTCATCCTTGGCGACACCTTCGAGCGTGAGCCCGAGGAAGATGCCGATCGCGAGCCACTCGTCGGTGACGAGCTTCAAGCGGTTCTCGACTTCATCGATGAAACCCCAGAGCTCTCCGTCGTTACTCCTGACGCTGATGCCCAAGAGGTGCTTGATGGATTCTCCGAACAGGTCGATGCGCTTAGCGCGATTTCGATTGGTGAGGTAACCGAGGATCTGTGTCTGACACGCATTCCTGGTGAAGCTCGGAGCGCTATCTGTGACCCAGAGGACACGGCCGTCAATGGCGGCGACATCCAACAGTTAGTCGCCGAAGCGTTCCACGTCCGAGCGTTCGAATCCGACTTCTCGCTGCAGAACGCTGGTGGTGTTCGTGTCGACATTCCCGCTGGCCCGATCACGATCGCGGATGTGTTCGAGTTGTTGCCGTTCGCGAACACCCTCGTGAATTTGGAGATGACAGGCGTGGAGGTCGAGGCGGTGCTCGAAGAAGCCCTGACCTTCGCCATTGATCCTGATGGCTCGACCGGCGCATATCCCTATGCTGCTGGCCTTCGTTGGGATGTCGATCTCACCGCAGCTGACGGCGAACGAATCTCGAACCTCGAGTTTGAGGAGTCCGACGGCGTCTGGGTGCCCTTCGATAACACGAGGACCTACACCGTCGCGACGAACGACTTCATCGCTGCAGGTCGAGACGGCTACGTCACCTTCGGCCAGGTGACCGATGACGGACGCTCCGAGGACACGTTCATCGATTACGCGCAGGCGTTCATCGACTACATCGAACAAGACGTCGATGGCGTTCTGGAGCCGCTCCCGATTGAGCAGTACTCGACGCAAAGCATCGTGCCGCTGCCAGCTGAAGGCTAGGCCCGCGAACATTCTCGGCGTGGTGTGGTGTGCTGGCGGGGCACACCACACCGGGTCGAAAAGCCGGATTCATCTCGGCGGCCGTTGAGCTGGTAAAACCACGACCATGAAGTTGGTTCTTGGAGCGGATTCGTCAACACAGTCGGTCAAAGTCGAGGCACGTGTGGCTGAGACCGGCGAATTGATCGCCACCGGAAGGGCTGGTCATCCGCCGACGACACCTCCTGTCTCCGAGCAGGATCCACAGGCCTGGTGGGAGGCGTTCGCCGATGCCGTGGGTCAGCTCGGAGATGCTCGCAAAGACATTTCCGCGATCTCCATCGCTGGTCAACAACACGGAATGGTGCTGCTCGACGAAGACGACCAGCCCCTGCGACCGGCGAAGTTGTGGAACGACACAACGTCTGCGTCAAACGCTGATCGGCTCGTCGAGAGTCGGGGAGCGCAGTGGTGGTCCGATACCACCGGATCGGTTCCGGTTGCCGCATTCACCATCTCGAAGCTCGCGTGGGTCGCAGAGCACGAGCCCGAGTTACTCGACCGCATCGCCAAGATCATGTTGCCCCATGACTACATCACCTATCGCTTGACCGGGAACCACGTCACCGATCGCGGTGACGCCTCCGGAAGCGGATGGTACGACGCGGTGAGCGGAATGACGGTGGGCGAGGCGCTCAGCGACGCCTTGGGTAGCGGCGACTGGGACGATCGAGTTCCGACCGTGATCGGACCGACCGATTCGGCAGGCCCCATCGACGCGGCAGTGGCCGATGCGCTGGGGCTTCCCCACGACGTCATCGTTGGTCCGGGAACCGGAGACAACATGGGAGCTGCGCTCGGGCTTGGTCTTGGTGAAGGCGACATGGTCATCTCGCTCGGTACGTCGGGAACGGTGTATGCCCGGTCAGCCCAACGTACGGGTGACCCGAGTGGAGCAGTAGCCGGCTTCTGCGATGCGACGGGGCAATACTTGCCACTCGTATGCACCCTTAATGCCACCAAGGTCACCGACACCATCGCTCGACTGCTCGGTACGGATGCACCGGGCCTGGCCGACTTGGCCGTGCAGGCGGGCACGGACGTGATCGAGCCGACCGTCGTTCCTTACTTCGACGGCGAACGCACCCCGAATCGCCCCGATGCCCGCGGCGTTGTCGTTGGTCTGACCACCGACATCAGCCGAGAGGAGATGGCTCGGGCGGCTCACGACGGCGTGATCTGCGGCCTCCTGGAGGGAGCCCAGGCTCTGGTAGACGCCGGCGCCAGCGATGACGGACGTCTCTTCCTCGTTGGGGGAGGCGCACAGTCGGCTGCGTACCGCCAGCGCCTGGCAACCCTTGCCGAAAAGACGGTCCACGTTCCACAGAGTGACGAAACGGTCGCTGTCGGCGCAGCGATACAGGCCGCTGCCTTGGCAACCGGCACCGGCCTTGACGGCCTCGCGTCGGCCTGGAACGTCAGCGCAAGCAATGCCACCGAACCCGACGCATCGGGAACCGGTGCAGAGATTCGGGAGCGCTATCGCGACGCTGCGGCCTTTGACGATGGTCTATGCCGCCCACGCACTAACTAGAGACAGTCCCTCTATGCACGCTCGGCGGCCCAAAACGGCGCCCCCGGTTGTAGTCGCGCGCCTCGGTTCTCCTCGAGGCGTGACCACGCCCGTCTTCGGGGTGGCCTCTAACAGCAATGGCAAAAAGGCGCTCTATCACGGTTCTTCAAGCGTCGAATGGGTCAAGAGAACCATCGGATCCACCGAGGTAACTGACGAATAGATGCCTAACGGTTTGGGAAACCGTTGCGTCGTCGCATGTGCGTCGATTGACCAGCGAAGGGAATAGAACGATGAAGAAACGGTGGATGGCATTAGCCACGGCCCTACCGGTCCTGTTGTGGACCACTCCGGTAGCAGCACAAGACACGGTGGACATTAGTCAGCCGGGCGTGTTTGCAGACAATGCTTTCATTCTGATTTGTGCGATCTTCGTGATCTTCATGCAGGCAGGTTTCGCGATGGTGGAGGCTGGCCTCACCCGTGCGAAGAACGCTGCGCACATGATGCTTAAGAACCTCCTCGACTTCGTGGTGGGTGCTTCGGGCTTCGCCATCGTCGGGTATCACATCGCTTTCTCGGGGGCCGCATGGTTCGGTTTCACCTGGCTCTGGGATTCTCCGGATTCCGCAGCGCCATATGCGCCAAACCTCGCCCTTCCCGTTCACTTCGTCTTCCAGATGGCATTCGCCGCTGCAACTGCAACCATCGTTTCTGGTGCGGTAGCTGAGCGTGTGCAGTTCCGTGCGTACTTCGTGTACTCGGCTGGTCTTTCTGCGATTATCTACCCAATCGTTGTGAGCTGGGTATGGAACTTGGACGGTTGGCTCGCAAACGAAGGCTTCGTCGACCTCGCTGGTTCGACCGTGGTGCACACCGTTGGTGGAACCGCAGCTCTCGTCGGCGCAATCATCCTTGGCCCACGCATCGGCCGCTTCGATGAGGACGGCAACTCGAACCCAATCCCAGGCCACAACGTGCCACTCGCTGTTCTCGGTATATTCATCCTTCTCATCTCGTGGTTCGGTTTCAACGCTGGCTCGCTTCTCTCCGCGAGTATCCAGATCGGCTCGATTGCTGCCGCAACCGCCATGGGTGGCGCATTCGGCGGCCTTGGCGGCACGATCTCCTCGCAGATCACGCTCAAGACCCCAGACGTAACCCTCATCGGCAACGGTGTGCTCGGTGGCCTGGTGTCGATCACCGCCGGTGCTCTCAACGTTTCGGTCTTCGGCGCAATGATCATCGGCCTCGTCGGTGGCGTTATTGCTACGAACGGTGTGCTCTTGCTCGACCGTCTAAAGATCGACGATCCGGTCGGCGCTATTCCAGTGCACCTCTTCTCCGGTATCTGGGGAACCCTCGCCGTCGGTATCTTCGCCGACCCTGATGCGGTCATCGGAGGCGAAGGCCCAGCAGGTCTACTCCATGGCAACCCAGCGCTCCTCGTTAGTCAGGCCATCGGCGTTGCCGCTGTAGTCGGCTTCGTTGGTCTCGCATCGACAGGTATGTTCTTGTTGCTCAAGTCGACCGGTTGGCTTCGAGTCTCGGTTGAACACGAGATGGTCGGCCTCGACCTTGGCGAGCACGCACTGCCCGCATACAACGACGACTACGTCGAGTATGACGAAGAACTCTTCGCTGCAGAAGACATTGAGGATCTGTTCAACGACGAGATCTCGGCGTAAGCCGGTCCGAACTTCTAGAGCGAGGGAGTACCTATGTCAGATCAAGGCAAACGAAATCGCGACTTGGAGCTACTCAAGGGCGCGGTTGAACGAAGCCGAAACACTGGGCCTCAGCAAGAGGAGGAGGCCCCAGCTACCCGTCAGGGGATCATGTACCGCGGTCAGCCCGTGAACGGGCGCGGCGGTGGCGGCGGGGCGCCAGGCGCTCCCAGCAGGAGAGGGAGTGGCGGATCGCGCCCAACCTCTTCATCTTCGGGTGGAAGCGCCGATGTGAAAGAAGCGCTTTCGAAACTCACCAACTTGTTCAACGACGGGTTGATCACACAAAGCGAATACGACGCAAAGCGGGCAGAGATCCTCGACCGGATCTAATCAGGAGAAATCATGACAATTCGAAACAGACTTATCTTGATGCTGACGGTGCCGCTGGTGGCGCTCGTACTCGTAGCAGCTTTCGGTTTCGCTCAACTCAGTTCTGACTCCGAGCTGCTCGAAGACGCACAAGCCACCGCCGAGGATGCGATCCTCGCCGACCGAGTTGGTCGAGCGATCGGTACGGAAAGGCTCGGCTTCGAAGCCGGCTTCAGCGGAGCCGACTTGAGCATCCTGACCGACGCAACCGATGCTGCTATAGCGGCCGCTGCGAGCGAGTCCGGAGATCTTGGTGCGCTTGGCGAACTTACGCTGGCGAATATTGAGGCCGCACGAGTGAGCGACGGAGGCCTGCGCCTCCAGGAGTACAACGTCGCTATCGAGCAGATCAATGAGTTCACCGATGCACAATCCATTAGAGGCTTCTCGCCCGACGGCGTGTCCGTACTCAAAGGCCTTCAACAAGCCCGCAGTGCTGTAGACACCCAAGAAGCGAGCTGGACCTCGGTTTGGAGCATTGACGACGCAGAGCCCGGCACCGTGGTCGAAACGACCCGACTCTTCGCGAACGCAGATGACGAGCTCAGCGATGCTGGCGCACTGACCACCGAGTCTGGACAGAACTTCTACCTAACACCCACCCGTTCGGAGACCGCTGGAGAGCTCATCGGGCTAGAGACCGTCGTTCTCCGCTCGCTTACGGCCGGTGAGACCCCAGACCTTGGCGCGGGCGAGGTATTCGACCTTCTTTGGGAAAATCGCCTCGAGTGGAATCAAGCTGCAGAGCAGGGCTCCCAGTTCCTCTTGTCCGACATCTCTACCGAAGCAACCCAGACCGACGCCGATCGCTCGTTGTTCACCTTGCTTGCAGTACTCGCAGCCTTCCTGCTCGCAGTTCTGATCTTCGTGATCAGCCGGTCGATCGTTGGACCGTTGACCCGTCTGATCGAAGCAGCAGAAGATGTTACGAAGAAGCGTCTGCCTCGAGCAGTAGCAGAGCTTCGTCGAGTTGGTGCTGACGATGCGCCGCCGACAATTCGTGAAATTCCAAAAGAGACCGACGATGAGATCGGTGCGCTTGTAGACGCCTTCAACTCGGTGCAGGGCACCGCTATGCAGGTATCGACCGAACAGGCCATCAGTCGCCGAAACGTGGCGGAGATGTTCGTTAACCTCGGTCGCCGAAACCAGCAGCTAAACCACCGCATGCTGAACTTGATCTCCGACCTTGAGCGCGACGAACAGGACCCCGATGTCCTCAAGGGCCTCTACCGCCTCGACCATATGGCAACCCGTATGCGTCGAAACGCAGAGAGCCTCCTCGTGCTCGCTGGAAACCGCTCGCCTCGTCAGTGGAGCCGTCCGGTTTCCGCCGAGGACGTCATGCGCGCTGCCCTCGCCGAGGTCGAGAACTTTGACCGTATCGAAATCGGTGAGATTCCTGATGCATCGCTGCGTGGTTCGGTCGTTACCGATGTGACCCACTTGCTCGCTGAGCTTCTCGACAACGCGACGAACTTCTCCGACCCGACTACCACGGTGTCGATTGGCGGTCACGAGACTGACGACGGAATCCAGATTGAGATCGAAGACACCGGACTCGGCATTACCGAGTCTGATCTTATCGAGCTCAACCAGCGCATCACCAATCCTCCAGCACTCGATGAAGCACCAAGTCGTCTCCTCGGCCTCTTCGTTGTGGGACGACTCGCCCAAGAGCACGGAATCGACGTTCGCCTCGACAGCCAGACAGGTGTTGGTACTGTCGCTACCATTTCGTTGCCACATTCGATGATTCCCCAGGACATCGGCGATGGTCCGACCCCGCTTCAGACCATCGACATGGACCCAGGCGTGGGCGAAGAAGTTCGTGCTGAACTGGGCCTCGACACCGTGGAGGATGTTGCAGAAGCTGCCGCTCCAGTGGTTGATACATGGAACCCGGATGCAAGTCATGAAGTAGCGCTGGCCGATGCGGCCATACCAACGATGGACGAAGTCGAAGAGGCAATGCCGTCTTTCCCGAGCGTCACCATCGATGCTCCTGAGGCGCCTGAAGTGCCAAGCGTTCCTGCGCCTGCCGAGGCGGTATTGCCTCCTGCAGAAGCCGAAGCGGCAGCGTGGCCACTCAATGCGATCGATCCAAACGCCGACGGTCTGCCGGTCCGTGAACTTCACGACCGTGGAACTCCAGAGGTGCCGGAAGCGCCGGCTCCGACCATCGCCGAGGAACCTGCACCTGCACCGGAGGCAACTGTCGCACCGATGCTAGACGCTCCGGCCACCGAGCCAGACAGTGCTTCGCTGGCAAACATCTTCGATCTTGCACCTCCACCTCCTGTCGATAGCGCCGAGGCGCCAGCGGTCGCGCCGTCTGCAACCGAATCAGCCGATGTTGTGGACCGAGGTCCAGCGCACGCTGCTCCAATGATGGATGCGATGCCTGCGCCTGCTGCTCCGGTTGAGGTGGTCGCTCCAATGATGGATGCGATGCCTGCACCTGCTGCGCCGGTTGAAGTAACCGCTCCGACGATGGATGCGATGCCCGCACCGATTGCGCCGGTTGAAGTAACCGCTCCGACGATGGATGCGATGCCTGCGCCTGCTGCTCCGGTTGAGGTGGTCGCTCCGACGATGGATGCGATGCCTGCGCCTGCTGCTCCGGTTGAGGTCCCAGAGCCGATGCCCGCACCGATTGCGCCGGTTGAAGTAACCGCTCCGACGATGGATGCGATGCCTGCGCCTGCTGCTCCGGTTGATCCAGGTCCGGCTCACGCCGCTGCGCCCGAGGTAGCACCTGCTCCTGTCCACGCCGCTCCTGTGGCGGAAGCCGTTGCTCCTGCACCGGCACCAGCTCCTGCCACCGAGAAGCCTTCCTCGCCTGGCGAAATGTTTGGTGGCCTTCCGGTTCGCTCGCCTCAAGCTGCGCTGACTGACGCCGATGGAGACAACGTCATGCCATTGCCAGAGGTTGAGCCCGCCGCTCCAACTACCAAGGCACAAACCACCGGTGCGTTCGCTGCATTTGCCAGCGGGGTCAGCCGAGCTGAGTCCGACACCCCCAATTCTGATACCCCGAGCTAAGGAACCCCACGATGACCGAAAATCAGAAACCAGCAGATGCATTCGCATGGCTGCTGAACAACTTCGTCGAGTCGACAACCGGCGTTTCTCACGCCTTGGCCGTCTCGGCCGATGGCATCAAGCTCGCCTCGTCGGAACACCTTCCGAAGGCGAACGCTGATCAGTTCGCTGCAATCACCGCAGGGCTCTCGAGCCTGATCCACGGTGCAGCAAACTGCTTCGGTGAGACCCAAGTTGAGCGAGTCATGATCGAGATGGGCAACAGCTTCTTGTTGATCGCCAACATCAGCCATGGTGCGGTCCTCGGTGTCATTAGCCGCAAGGATGCCGACCTGGCATACGTCGCCTACGAGATGACCGTGTTCGCTGAGCGAGCCGGTGGCGTCCTGTCGCCAGCACTTATTGCTGAGCTCCAGAACTCGATCCTGGTCTGAGGTTCTCCTAATGGCTAGAGACGATTGGGATGATGAGATCATCCTCGAAGACGAAATGCCGGCGACCCGTCCCTACGTGGTCACCGGAGGAAATACCGAGGTAGCCGGTGGGGTAGCTATCGAAACGTTGGTCGAGACCGTGCCCGCCAGCGCGGAGGGACTTCGCTTCGAGAAGCAACAGCTCGCGAAGCTCGCAGAGAGTTCACCGCTTTCGGTGGCTGAGCTTTCCGCACATCTCAAGATGCCTATTGGCACCACGATGGTTCTTGTGGGGGAACTCATCGGATCGGGAACGCTTCGTTCCCACCAAACATCCGCCAGTTCAGGTCTTTCCGATCTCAACATCATGACAAGGATCATCAGTCGTGTCCGCGAACTCTAATTCTCAGGGACAGCAAGTCTCCGCCAAGTTTGTAGTAGCCGGTGGCTTTGGTGTCGGCAAGACCACATTCGTTGGAGCGGTGTCGGAAATCCAACCACTTCGTACCGAAGCGGCGATCACCGGCGCCAGCGTCGGTATCGACGACACCTCGAAAGTCAGCCAGAAGACCACCACCACAGTGGCCATGGACTTTGGTCGCCTCACGATCGATGAGCAGCTCGTACTGTTCCTCTTCGGAACGCCAGGGCAGTCTCGCTTCGGTTTCATGTGGGACGACATCACCCAAGGTGCTCTCGGCGCCGTAGTCCTCGCGGACTCTCGTCGACTCGCCGATTGCTTCTACGCCATCGACTACTTCGAGAAGCGCAACGTGCCGTTTGTTGTCGCCATCAACAGGTTCGACGGTGAGTTGAACCACGACATGGCCGATGTGCGAAGCGCACTTCAGATAAACGACAGCATCCCGGTCGTCGATTGCGACGCCCGCGAATGGGATTCGGTCAAAGAGACCCTGTTGGTGCTCTTCGACTCGATCGTGGCCCGCCTCCACGAAAAAGCCACCCAGGCGGCCTGAAGCCTTACCTGCCATGCGGCGAGTGATCTCTGGAGCCCGTGGCGCCAAAATTACGGCGGAGCCGTTGGCGCCTTAGGGATTAAAGATCCGCAGAACGCACCGAGGCGAAGCCGAATGCGTGATTGCGGCGAGTGATCTCTGGAGCCCGTGGCGCCAAAATTACGGCGGAGCCGTTGGC
>CAZLWE010000003.1:21335-31066 GCA_964562985.1 uncultured Acidimicrobiales bacterium | reverse complement strand
GCCTTAGGGATCAGAGCGATCGTAGGAATTCGAGGAGTTCGTTTCGGGCTTCTACGTCGGCTCGTAGGAAGTTGGCACGTGATACTGCGCCTTCTCCTCCGTGCCACAGGATTGCCTCCTCTAGGGTGCGAGCGCGACCGTCGTGAAGGAATCCTCGGTCGTTCTCGACCGGGATGAGTCCGAGTCCCCACAGCGGTGGCGTACGCCATTCGAGCGGGCTTGCTTGGAAGTCTGGTCGGTCGTCGCTCATGTCGAATCCCAGGTCGTGCAGCAACAGATCGCTGTAGAGAAAGACCGTCTGCTCCGATAGTTCGGGGATGTCGCTCGGACCGGTGGTGAGCGATTCGGTGTGGCAGCTTGCGCAACCAAATTCGCGGAAGCGTTCTTGGCCCGCTTCGGCCTCGGGGTTGCCTTCGGTTCGCGTGGGGGGAACCGCGAGGAGCCGTAGGTAGGTCGCTATGGCGTCGAGCTGGTCTTGGGTGACTTCGAACTCGTCGTCGCCGGCCGCTTCCAGACACTCGGTTTGGGCTGGCGAGCAGCTTTGCTGCGGGATGATCGGCGAGGTGATTCCAATATCGCCACGGAACGCCTGAGCGATCTGCTGTTCGAGGGTTGCGACATTCGACTTCCACCCGAATCGCCCAAATTCGATCGACTCGGTGACGGAGTTCCAGACGAAATTCGGGCGACCGCTGATGCCGTCGCCGTTGGCGTCGCCGGGGTCGGCGAGCGCGAGGATCGTCTCTTCGGGGATCGCTTCGATAAATCCGGTACCAATGAGTTGTGCGCCGATCCGGGCCGAGAACTGCACGAGCGGCGTGAGCGGGCCTTGGGTCGGGCCACGCACGTTCACCGTGGGCCACAGAATCTCAAAGGGAGTTCCATCCGGATATGAGCCAGCTTGGACCACATAGTTGGTGAAGATCCGGCCCTCGCCTTCGAGGCCACTGACGCCGAGATCTTGTAGCTGATCGCCATAGACCGGTTCAGGGGCAGGCGCTCCGGTAATCGGGTCGATTTGTGGCACGGAGAGCCGAACGACGAGACCGGCGTCGGTGAGCTCCCCATCTGGTGGAACTTGGCGGCGACCGGTGGCGAGATGGCAGTCCGCGCAGCTTGACGCATTGAATAGAGGGCCTAAGCCATCGGTGGCCGGGTCGCCCTCACCAGCTGGGGTCCAAACCACGTTGAATAGTGATTGGCCCTCGAGGAATTGATCGAGAAGTTCACCGTCGACGGATGCAAACGGCTCGGCGAATACGACCGGTAGCGTCGTCTCATCAACGGCCGGTTCCCCGTCGGCAACGGAGGTGGAGTTGGTCGATGATGAGTCATCAACCGTCGGCTCAGGGGACGAGGCTTGGTCCTGTGTACACGCCGCGATGATGAGCGCGAGCGCAACGACTGTGAGTACCGCCCGTTTGAGCATGACTCGATCGTAGGCCGAGCGGATGGCTTTGGTTGAGCGGGGATCGGCAAGACCTGGCCCGCCGGCCGGTAGCGTTCTGATGTGTCCCGAGGTGAACGATTCCGTGAGCAGGCGCGCAAAGCTGCTGAAGCCGCGCGAAAAACAGCGGTTGATCGTGGCTTGGACGAACGACTGGGAAATATCGGGCTCCCAACGACTGCGCTGACCGGGGGTCCTCGCCCGTTAGAGGAGATCCAGGCGGAACTCGATGCTTTGGTCGGCTTGGAGACCGTGAAGGAGCAAGTCCGCACCCAGATCGCCTTTCTGCAGATTCAGGCCCGACGTCAGGACCACGGCTTGAGCGAGGTACCGACGAGTCAGCACCTGGTCTTCCTCGGCAACCCCGGTACTGGCAAGACGACCGTGGCCCGTCTCCTCGGTGAGATGTATGGAGCCCTCGGGCTCTTAAAGAAAGGGCACTTGGTCGAAGTTGATCGTGCAGGTCTTGTCGGTCAGTACGTGGGGCACACCGCGAACAAGACCAACAAGGCGGTCAAGCGGGCGCTCGACGGCGTGCTCTTCATCGACGAGGCGTACGCGCTGTCTCCAAAGGGACTGATCGGCAACAACGATTTTGGCCGTGAGGCGATCGAGACGCTGATCAAGCGCATGGAGGACCACCGAGATCGCCTCGTGGTGATCGTGGCTGGTTATCCAAGATTGATGCAGGACTTCTTGCGGTCGAACCCCGGGCTTCGAAGCCGTTTCGCGCGAGAGATCGGGTTCCCTGACTATTCTGCCGACGAGTTGGTGTTGATCACCGACAAGATGGTGAGCGAGGCCGACTACTCTCTGGGCGACGGTGCGGAGAAGGCCATCAAGGCAATACTGAAGCGGGCGGTACGAGATGAAGCGTTCGGGAACGCCCGATATGCCCGGAATCTCTTTGAGCAAGCAATCAATCGTCAGGCGATGCGGTTGTCCGAGTCGGCCGCGGTCGGAGGGCTGGACCGCTCCGCGGTAGCAACCATCGAGACGATCGACTTTCAAGAGGCGGCGAAGATTCTGGCTGCAGTGCCCCCGCGCTAAATGTCCGACGACTCTTTCGTCACCCCCGCTGGGGCCTTTGACCTACGTCGGATCCCTGAACCCCAGAAGGCGCCACTTCGAGCATGGGACCGCGCCGATCTCCTTTTGGCGGAGCTAGCCGAAGGTGACCACGGAGGGTTTGGGGCAGCGGCTTCCAACAAGTCGGTTCTCATTGTGGGCGATGGTTTCGGCGCGTTGTCTTGTGCGTTGCGTCGGTTCGACCCAGTTGTGTGTATGGAGTCCGCTGCTGGTCGCGAAGCGCTGGCCAAAAACTTGGCGGCCAACGATTTGGAGCGCCTCGAGGCGGTGTCGATCCTTGATCTCGGTGAGGTGGGGAGCCGCGGTCGGCCCTTCGAGCTCGTCGTAATGAAGATTTCGAGATCGGTTGCGGGGCTCCGCGACGCCCTGTTCCGGATTCGCCCCTGGCTCGCTCCTGATGCTCGCGTAATCGCCGCCGGGATGGACAAGCACATCCCCGAATCGGCTCTCGGAGTGTTCGAAGAAATCATCGGACCAACCGCCCGCTGCTTGGCGACCGGACGAGCCCGCCACTTTGAAGCGCGATTCGATGCCGAGCTGAAAGTCGGAACGAACCCATGGCCCGCGACCTGGCGGGCGTACGGCGCGACGTTGGTGAACCACGGCGGCGGCTTCTCGCCGGGAGTCCTCGATAGCGGGACGAACTTTCTCCTTCGCACTGTCGAGAACTTCATCCGTTTCGTCGAACCGGAACAACGAGGACCATTCCGGGTTGTCGATTTGGGCTGTGGCAACGGAATTATCGGGTTGAGCGCATCGGCTGACATTGCTACAGAGTTTGGGAGGACCGAGCTCATTGCCCTAGATGATTCCGCGCTGGCAATCGATGCCACAAAGAAATCGTGGGAGGCCACTGGGGTCCCGCCTGAGGCCGTGCTCACCACGTTCCATGCACACCGACTGGCTGAAGCGATAGATCCCGGGTCTGTCCATCTCGTTGTGGTTAACCCACCCTTCCACGTGGACTCGGCAATCAGTGACGAAACCGCGTGGTCGATGTTCGTCGATGCTCACCGGGTGCTTGTCGACCGCGGTGTGCTGATCATCCTCGGCAACCGTCACTTGGCCTATCACGCGAAGCTCGCGAAGATCTTTGGTGAGGTGGAGACGCTCGGCGCCAACAATCGGTTCGTGGTCCATCTGGCGCGCCGATCTCCACGGGAGTGACCGTGATGCGGCTAATGTTCGACACATGATGGATCCGCCGAGCGATCTCGACGTCGTCGACTACATCCAGGTCACCGCTGACACATACGCCAGCTTGGGATATGACTCGTACCGGTGGGCCGACAACAGCGCCGATCCATCAGCATTCGTACAACCGGCGAAGCCGGTTTCGCAGAGCCGTGTCGTGTTGATCGCTTCGGGTGGCGTATACCGCGTCGGTGATGTGGGGTTCACACACAAGGACGACACGACGTTTCGAGAGATCCCGACAGACGTAGCGACCGATGAGCTGCGGGTCACCCATTTCGCCTACGACCAGACGAATGCCCGTGACGACGTCAACGTGGTCTTCCCAATCGATGCCCTCCGTGCACTGGCCACAAACGGCGAACTCGGCGAACTCGCCGAAGTTGCTCTGACGTTCATGGGTGGCATCTACTCGCAACGCCGCCTCGGCGAGTCGCTTATCCCGCCTCTCGTGGAACGGGTGCAAGAGCTAGAAGCCGACGTCGCGTTGCTCGTTCCGGTTTGACCGGTCTGTCATCAGTCCGTGGGGCTGATCGCACGAGCACTCGAAGCAGCCGGCGTCGCGACCGTGTCGCTGACGAGCGCCTGGACTATCACCGCGTCGGCGAACCCGCCGAGAGCAGCCTTCACCGACTTCCCACTAGGGAACACCGCGGGTCCGCCGTGCGAACCAGGTTCGCAACGAGACATCATCCGTCATGCGCTCGAACTGATCGGGTCTGCTACCGAACCCGGCACGATCGTGCAGGTGGGTGGCGAGTGGCCGACGGAGTGGAAGGCTGAGGCCCGCGAGCTGCGGGATCACCGCAGCCCAAGAGAACCGGTGCCCCAATACGAGCGGGACAGCGATCGGCAATCCGCGATTGAGAATCATGGTGATAACGCACTCCGTGCCTTATGAACATCTTGTGAGATCCAAGCGGAGCGCTGGACAGTCATATCGGGACACTTGATAGTTCGCTTATGGGCACGCGCGTGCGGCGGCGACCGCAACGTCAGAAGCGCCTGCAGGGACCGCACCGTGAGCTGGCGCTCCTCGCAGGTGGCTTGGTCTTGGCCATGTCAACGTGGTTCTCGACATCAGCGGTCATTCCAGAGCTGCGCGCCGTCTGGTTACTCAACGACGGTCAAGCGGCGTGGCTTGTCATCGTGGTGCAGATCGGATTCATCGCGGGCGCACTGTTTTCGATGGCCACCGGGCTAGCCGACCGGGTACCGCCTCGTCGCCTGATCCTCATCGGCGCTATCGCTGCAGCCGCTGCCAACATGCTGGTCGTGATCGGCGCTTCGTTCGCCATCAGCATTGTGGGCCGGTTTCTAACCGGTGCAGCCCTGGCCTTCGTATACCCACCAGCGCTCAAATCGATGTCGTCGTGGTTCAAGGCCGGTCGGGGCTTTGCCCTCGGAGTGATGCTCGGCGCGATAGCCCTGGGCTCGGCGATACCGCATCTCGTAAATGCGGTTGGCGGCCTTGGCTGGCGACAAACGTTGACGATCGTTTCGATTCTGACCGTGATCGGTGGTCTCATCGCTGACCGGCTCTGTTCCGATGGCCCCCATATGGTCTCGGCTGGCCAGATCGATTTCAGTCAGATCAAAGCGGTGCTTGCGAATCGTGACTTTCGCCTGGCCAGCGCCGGCTACTTCGGGCACATGTGGGAGCTCTATGCCATGTGGGCCTGGATCGCCGCGTTCTACGGTGACGTATTCGAGTCGTCTCGAGTGGCCAGCTTGGCCGCCTTTGCGGTGGTCGGCGTCGGTGCGCCCGGTTCGGCCTATGCCGGCTACATGAGCGACAAATACAGCCGGAACGAAGCGGCTGCCCTGGCGATGCGATGGTCGGCTTCTGTGGCCGTGGTTGCCGGCTTCCTGACGGACGCACCCGTGGTGATCGTCTTGGGACTCGGCCTGATCTGGGGGTTCTGGGTGGTGGCTGACAGCGCGCAGTTCTCCGTGATCGTCACCGAGGTTGTCGACCGACGATGCGTCGGTACGGCACTGACGATCCAGGTCGCCGCTGGGTTCACATTGACGGTGTTCACGATCTTCCTCGTGCCGGTCATCCGCGACGCGTTTGGTTGGGGGTGGGCGTTCTTGATGCTGGCGCCGGGACCAGTTCTGGGTGCGTTGGCGATGCGGGCGCTGCGCCTCGGACCTCGCAAGCTTCCTCAATACGACGAACCCGAACCGATGTACATAAGTCCCTTCTTCTAACCGCTCATTTGACGTTCAATCTCGTCGGTGAGGTTCGTAAACTGATCGGGTGACTTCAGAAGAGACCGTCGATCAACGCCAAGACCGGCTCCGCTCCGATATTCGGCGCATGGGTGCTCAGCTTGGCGACACGATCCAACGCAACGTCAGCGTCGAGTTCTTCCAACTTGTCGAAAAGGTGCGGGGTCTCGCTCGACAGACACGTGATGGCGACTCGGATGCCCGGGCTGAACTTGAAGCGGTCGTTGAGAAAGCTGACGAGATCGAATCGATTCTGTTGGTGCGAGCATTCACCATCTACTTCCACCTTGCGAACGTTGCCGAGCAGGTAAATCGTGTCGAGGAACTTCGCCTCAAGACGGAGGGATCGGGCGAGCTGTTCGACACATTCGCTCGTGCCGATGAGGCTGAGGTCTCCGCCGAAGCGATGGCGGACAGCATCGCGAAGGTCCGGTATCGTCCGGTGTTCACCGCACACCCCACCGAGGCCTCGCGCCGATCGGTTCTCGAAAAGCGTTCCGAGATTGCCGAGATGCTTCGCGAGCGTCCGACGGCGACCGAAGCCGGTCGGGTTCGTATCGATCGCCGTACCGCCGAGATCATCGATCTGTTGTGGCTGAGCGACGAGCTTCGGTCGGTCAAGCCAACGCCGGTCGACGAGGCTCGCTCGATCATCTTCTATGTCGAGGGACTTGTCGCAAACGCGTTGCCTCGAGTCTGGGAAGACCTTGAGTATGTGGCGGAGACCCGTGAGCTCAACATTCCGAGTGACCTCACTCCGATTCGATTCGGGTCGTGGGTCGGTGGCGATCGAGATGGCAATCCGTTCGTTACCGCAGAGGTCACCAACGAAGTGCTCACCTTGCAGCGCGAGCGGGCGTTGCGTCTGATTCGACAAGGCGTACAGGACCTTTCCCGCGATCTGAGCGTGTCGCAGTCGATCCGTCCGGTCTCCGACGAGCTCGCGGACTGGATTCAGGAGCAGTCGACGTCCTTCCCGCGTCTTGTTGAAGGCATTTCGCCGCTCATCGCGAACGAGCCTTACCGCAAAGCGTGCACGATCATCAACCGCAAGCTTGCCGCCGCCGAGCGAAGCCTCGACCCAAATCGTGGGGGCACCGAAGTTGCCTACGCCTTCGCAGACGAGCTCGCAATAGACCTCGACCGATTGCACGAATCACTGTGCGCGAGCGGTGCGGAGATGGTGGCGAAGGGGAGTCTTGCGAACCTGCGACGATTGGTTCGCACGATCGGCTTCCACCTCGCCACCCTCGATATTCGTCAGCACACCCGTCACCATCACGCGGCACTCGAGACGCTCTTCGACGGGGTCGGTGTCGAGTACCCCGAAGATCCGTCGGATCGCTTCGCACTCTTGGCGTCGGAGCTCGGTAGCTCACGGCCATTTGCGCCCGCGGGTACGGCGGGGTTGGGGGACGCACTCGAGCTGATGACGATCCTTCGCTCGCAGATGGATCGCTTCGGCGACGACATCGTCGAGAGCTACATCATCTCGATGACCCAAGGTCCCGACGACATCATCGCTCCGGCAGTGCTCGCCAAAGAGGTTGGCTTGATCGACTTGAGCCGGGACATCGCCCGCATCGGATTCGTGCCGCTTCTCGAGACGATCGAGGATCTTCGTTCGATTACCCCGATCATGGACGAACTGTTGGGTGACCCCAGCTATCGCCGCATAGTCGAATTGCGCGGCAACGTGCAGGAGATCATGGTGGGCTACTCCGACTCCAACAAGGACGGCGGCATCTCCACCTCGCAATGGGAGATTCACAAAGCGCTTCGAACCGTTCGTGAGCTATCCGTGCGTCACGGTGTGGAGATCCCGGTCTTCCACGGTCGTGGTGGCACGGTCGGTCGCGGCGGTGGCCCAACCCACGACGCGATCCTGGCACAGCCTTCAGGTGTGATCACCGGTTTGATGAAGACCACCGAGCAAGGTGAGGTCATTGCCGATAAGTACAGCCGTCCTCGACTCGCTCGCCGAAACCTCGACCTCGCGTACTCTGCAATGCTCGAGCACACGATGCTTCATACGGAAAGTCGCATCGGCGTCGAGGCCCGAGACAAGTGGTCCGGCGTGATGGACATTATTTCGGATAATGCGTATGGCGCATACCGGGCCTTTATCGAAGACCCGAGCCTCGTTCCGTACTTCACCACCTCGACGCCGGTCGAAGAACTTGGCTCGTTGAACATCGGTTCGCGTCCTGCGCGTCGCAAGGGCGCGACTAGCGGTATCGATGACCTTCGCGCGATCCCGTGGGTATTCGGGTGGACACAGTCCCGCCAGATCGTTCCCGGGTGGTTTGGTGTGGGTTCCGGCCTGCTCGCGGCGACCGAAGCTGGGCACGGCGACGAGATGAAGAAGATGTTTGAGGACTGGCGCTTCTTCCGCACATTCCTCTCGAACGTCGAGATGACGTTGTCGAAGACCGACCTCGGAATTGCGCGGACCTACGTCGACACGCTCGTCGACCCCGAACACCATCACGTGTTCGACATCATCACCGAGGAGCACGCTCGGACAGTCGAGGCGATTCAAGGTGTCACGGGTCAGACCTTGTTGAAGGATCTTCCCGTACTTCGCCGCACGCTGGAGATTCGAGACACGTACCTCGATCCGCTCAACGTGCTGCAGGTGAATCTGTTGCAGGGGGCTCGTGCGGCAGCAGCTGGTGACGACCTCGATCCAGAGTCAGACGAAGGTATCACCGTGCGCCGAATCCGTCGAGCGCTATTGCTCTCGATCAACGGCGTCGCCGCGGGTCTGCGAAACACAGGCTGACAAGCCACGCTCCGCCGCGCGCCGATATTTGCCCGCAAGACCGGTAACTGGCCCAGGCGTTCATAGGAAGTTCTGACACCTTAATGGGTGAGAAACTTCTTACAGAGGGTGAGATTCGCAGTGATCGAAATGACGCTGCGTGCGAGATTTGCGACCAATCGTCGTTCCCCTTGCTACTTTCTGTCGTTCTATTGCCATTGGACCCCTGCCTGTGTGGTTTTTGGCGGTGACGATCGCCTGGTCAGCGTTGCGAATT
This sequence comes from uncultured Acidimicrobiales bacterium, assembly GCA_964562985.1. Taxonomy (GTDB): domain Bacteria; phylum Actinomycetota; class Acidimicrobiia; order Acidimicrobiales; family SHLQ01; genus SHLQ01. The sequence continues at coordinate 22,060 of CAZLWE010000003.1, read as the reverse complement.
AGTTACGATTTGCTCCGACAAATGTGCGCCGACACAAACGGAGGACCTTTACCTATGAGCTGGAGACCATTTACGCGCGGGAGAAGAAAGAGGAGTGCTGCGCTAGTCGTGGCGTTGCTCGTCGCGAGCACGTTATCGACCGCCCCGTCGGTCGGGGCTCAAGACGCTGGCGCGGGATTTGATGAGGCCGTCTACGGCGACATCAGCAATGACGCCGCGAATCCGACGGCTATCACCCTTGCTGGCGGGTCGAACGTACTGAGCGGATCGGTCATTGGAGGCGACGACGCCGACATCGACTATCTGACGGTCGACGTTCCAGAGGGACACGTACTCGCCGCAGCTGACCTCGTCAGCTACGAATCGGGTAGCACCCAATCGTTCATCGGAATTCAAGAGGGCACGGTCTTCACCGAGTCGCCTGATGAACCGAATCCAGCCAACCTGCTCGGACTCCTTCTCTTCGGAGATGCGAACCTGGGAACCGATATCCTCCCAGCCCTCGGCGCGGGCGTAAACCCATTTGGTGGACCGAACGCCATTGGCTTTGAGGCCCCGCTTGCCGCTGGGGATTACACCTTCTGGATTCAAGAGACGAGCCCGAACGACACTGCGTACTCGATTGACCTCGTAGTCGAACCAGCTGCTGCGGCGTCGCCCGCAGTTCCGGTCGATGATGATGCGACTGCTTCTGAGGGTGCGACCACGAATGTGGAGTTGGAGTT
>CAZLWE010000003.1:0-21235 GCA_964562985.1 uncultured Acidimicrobiales bacterium | reverse complement strand
TCCCACTCGATCTTCGTGGCAACGGCACGGTGGTTCTGACCGTCGAGCCGGCTGACGATGACAGCCCAGCACCGTTCGCGATCCGTCCATTGATTCAGGGCATCCCAGAGGGGCTTGAGGTTCCTGGACCGGTTTCCCTTGAAGGCGCCGGTCGGGCACTCCCAACGGGTGTCGCAACTCTGGAGGGAGCCGCACCGGCACCTGCTCCAGATCCAGTTGACGATGCGCCAGCACCGGCACCGGCACCGGCTCCTGAGGACGATGCACCAGCTCCGGCTCCTGAGGACGATGCACCAGCTCCGGCTCCTGAGGACGATGCTCCGGCACCGGCTCCTGAGGACGATGCTCCGGCACCGGCTCCTGAGGACGATGCACCAGTACACGTGGAGTTCGTGAACAACGAATTTGGACCTCGCTACCTCGAGGTTCAGCCGAACGTGAATGTGTATTCGTCGAACCAGTCGAACACGGCGACAGAGTTCATTCTCCACCCACAAGGTGGCGGTGTGTATCTCATCCAGTCGGTCTCGACCGGTCTGTACCTGCACGGACACGGTGAAGGCGGCGGCTTCAACGTCGACGTCGTCGGTCCTGTCGATGACACCGCCTACTGGATGCTCGTCGAAGCTGACGGTGGCTACCACGTCGTCAACGTGGGACTCGGTCAGCCGCTTCAGGCAGTCCGTCCTGGCTTCAACGTCAACACGACGGCGCCAGCCGATGGGCTCGGCGCAGCAATCACCTGGACGGTCGTACCAGCGGCGTAACCCGCCGAACGACTAGCCAGTAACAACTATTGGAGTGTCCGGCCTGTTCAACAGGTCGGGCACTTCTGCGTTTTGCTTAGAGCTGCTGAAGCACCCGGTCGACCTGCGACAAAAGCTCGTCACGGAGGAAGGGCTTGGCGATGAACTGCGCGCCCGCTTCGAGTCCGCCGCGGTGCGACACGATGTCGTCGTTGTAGCCGGACATGTACAACACTCGCAGGTGAGGTCTGACCTTGATCGCCTGTTGATACAACGCTCTACCGTTCATGCCTGGCATGACCACGTCGGTGAGCAACAGTTGAATCTTCCCGTCGAAATCCTGAAGCTGTGTTAGAGCGTCTTGTCCGTCGACCGCGCTGAGAACCGTGAAGCCATGAGACACGAGCGCGTGCACGGTGGACTCGCGAACCAGATCGTCGTCTTCGGCGACGAGAATGGTTCCCGTCCGAATGTGGTGATGGGCCGGTTCGTCGGTTTCGTCACTTGCGTCGACATCCTTGTCGGTTACTGGAAGGTCTATTCGCACGCTGGTGCCGACACCGGGTGAACTCTCCGCAGCGACGACGCCATCGTGCTGGAGCGCGACTCCCAACACCGTCGCGAGGCCGAGCCCGAAGCCATCTGGCCCCTTGGTGGAGAAGAATGGTTCGAAGACTTGGTCGAGCGTTGCTTCGTCCATTCCGGTGCCGTGGTCCCGTACTTCAAGTCGCACGTGTTTTCCTGGCGCAGCTTCGGGGTTGGACTCAACATCGCTTTGGTTGAGCATGATTGCGCTGGTCTCAATCGTCAGCGTCCCACCATGGGGCATGGCGTCAGCCGCGTTTACTACGAGGTTGATGAGCACACGTTCGATCTGGCTCTTCTCTGCGAGGATGTTGCCGATGTTGGGGTCGGGGGAGACGATGATGTCGATGTCTTCGGGAACCGATTGCCGGAGCAGTTCCTCCATCCCATCGATCACCTCGTTCAGCGCAACGACCGTAAATTCATCGGCGTGCATGCGACTAAAGGTCAGCAATTGCCTGATGACCTCTCTGGCCCGGACCCCGGTTTCTTCGATCTTGCTGATGATGTCCGAGTGTTGGGCGTTCAGGCTGTCATCGTCGGACAGCAGCGAGGTATAGATCAGGATCGGTGCGAGCATGTTGTTCAGGTCGTGAGCAACACCACCAGCGAGTTGACCCACCACCTCAATCTTGCGCACCTGGTCGAGCTGGGCTTCGAGACGTCTGGTTGCTCGTTCAGCTTCTCGGCGAGCCATGACTTCGGTCGTGAGCTGCTCGTTGAGCTGGGTTAAGGAGTCACGCTCGCCTTCGACCTGGTGGCGAGTGGCTATCTCGGTTCGGAGCTGGATCTCGGCCATCACCGAGGCCGCGAGGTCGCGAAGTATCTCGATGTCCTCCTCGGCCCACTCTCGAGGTTCGCTATCGATGACGCAGAACGAGCCGAGTACGTAACCGTCTGGAGTGGTGAGCGGAAACCCGAGGTAGGCCGCGACCTCAAGGTCACTCACTGCCAGGTTGCTGGCGAGCAGGGGGTCGCTCTTGGCGTCGTTGATCACGAGGGGTCGTCCGGCACGTCGGTTGTGTTGGCAGATCGAGTGACTCAGCGGCGTCTGACGTTCAGATTTCCACGGCTCGATCTCTAGTCCGATGCAGCTCTTGAAGAACTGTCGGTCCGCATCGACCAGCGATACGAGGGCCACAGGTGCCCGGAGGAGTCGAGCAGCCAGCCGGGCGAGTCGGTCGAAGGCTTCCTCAGCTGGCGTGTCGAGGAGCGCGATCGCCTGTAGAGCCCGGAGACGCTGGGGGTCGGTGACGTGCAGCTGAAGATCTCCGCTCATTCATCTCTCCCTCGTTCGACGGCTGCATTCGCTCTTCCCACGGTAGTTGTTCGCGTGCAGGGACCTGGGAAAAGGACCTATCGAATGAGATAGGTTTTTGACGCCACTCAACCTTCCTGGAGTTCACGATGTCCAAGCCGCTCGGCTTCTTTAAGCGACCACCCGGCCCACTTGCTGGCGTGTGGAGTTGGAAGTACCTCGACATCATCAAGACATACAAGCTGGTCACGAGCGAGCGAGTGCTCGCGTTCTAGGATGCCTTCCCTGGCGCGGTGCCATTGGGTTCGGAGTTCCCCGAGATCGAGCTGGCTACGACCGAGGGCGCAACGGTGAATACCACGACATTTCTCGGCGACAAGCACGTTGTGCTCTTCACCGGTGCCATCACTTGACCGCCCTTCCGGCGGCAGTTGTCGCCAATGGAAGAACTGCGGGTCAAATACGCCGACCGTGACGTCGAATTCATCGCGATGTACGTCCGGGAACCCCGCGCTGGCGAACGGTCGTTCAAGGAGTACCGCGACCACGAGAGCTTCGAGCACAAAATGGAGATCGCCCAAGAGTTGCAGCAGCTCAAGGACATCAAGCTCACCGTCGGGGTCGACGACATGAGCCAAGAGCAGCACCTCGCGTTAGGGAACCTGCCGAATATGGCCTACGTGGTCGGCAAGAATGGCCGAGTGGCCTACAGCAACACGTGGCAACACGCCGAGGACATCGACGAAACCCTCGCCCGACTCGTCACCGCGGACGACCCGTCACGCCCGGTCGAGCCCACGATCTCGACAACGAAACTCGGCACGGCGATCTAGATGGTGGCGATCGGTGGAATAGCACGAGCGAAGTTCGCAGGGATGGTCCTCGTTCTGCTCCTTTCAGGATGTAGTAGTGGCGATGAGGTGATCTGTATCGATCGTCGACGACCGGCATCGCGGGGACGGTTCGGCTTTTGTGGTCGGCTTTGGCATCGCCATCGATTGCGAATTCTCCGAAGGGACCAATTGTGAGGAAGACCCTTCCGGTGGCTAGGAGCTCGATGCTTCTACTGGAACCGGAGGGGGAGAGGCCAACGCCCAAAAGGCGTTGCCGGCGAGGGCCAGGAGGGCGATCAAGGTGAAGCCAAGGCGGTAGTCACCCGTGGAGTCCGCGAGGACTCCGGCCGCTAGGGGGCCGATCACCGTGCCGGTCAGTGCGACGATCGAGGCCCAGCCCATGATCCCGGCGAAGTGTGTCGAGCCGAAGTAATCGGCGCGGATGGCTTGCATCTGTGGGCCTCGAGAACCCCAGGCAAGTCCGTGAAGCACGACGAATGCTCCAATCGTGATGGGGCTTTCGATCCACGTGAGGAGCAACAGGCCGGTGGCGTGGGCGCACATCGCGATGATCACGATGATGCGCTTGTTTATGCGATCACCGAAGTAGCCGCCGAGGCCGGTTCCGAAGAATTGGAACACGGGCACCAAACCGGCGATCAAGGCTGCTTCAGAGGCGCTGAAGCCCCGATCCTCGGTGAGGTAGAGCGCCACGTGCGCGATGACTGCGGATACCACGATGAGCGCCGAGCCATGGCCGAGCGACACCATCCAGAAGGCCCGCGTCCGTAGCGCTTGGGGAACCGTGAAGTGGGTGTCGCTTACTCCCTCGGCCTTCTTGGTGGTGTCGCTCGCATTGGTGACCCCGTCGGTCGGCTCCGCGGAACTGCTCCGCTCGATGCCCACAACTTCGGCGCCGAACCACGTCGATGCAAAGAGCAGGACGCCAGCTCCGGCGAGCGACCATCGCCATCCGAACAGGCCGAAGGCGAGCACGAGTAGCGGGCCAGCGAATCCACCGACTGCGAATCCCATGGTTTGTAGCGACAGTGCCTGGGCACGCTTGCGTTCGAACCACTGCACGAGCGCAGAGGTAATGGTGATGAAGCCAGCAAACCCGGTTCCGAGTGCCGCGACAGAGAGAGCGAGGATGAAGTGCCACTGGGTGTGGACCTGAGACATCCCGAGGAAGCCGATAAGAATAACGACCGCGCCAAAGCGAAGGACCTTCTTGGTGCCGAATCGGCCGATGGCCGTGCCAACAACAGGGCCGAGGATTGCGGCCCCGACGCGGGTGCCGGCGAAGGCAGCAGAGAATAGCGTGACCGACCAGCCGAAATTGCTGCGCAATTCGACGGCGATGTTGCCGAAACCTTGCACCCACAGCATCGACTGCAGCGCCCAGATCCCGGCGCTGGCTCCCACGACCTTCCAACCCGTGTAAACGGGTTTGCGAATTCCGTCGGGTCGCTCGCGCACAGAGGTCACTGTCTCACCCTAACGCCGCAGCAAAACCACAACCCCCCGCCGGCAAACGCCAGCGGGGGGTCGATCTCGTTTTGTTGAACGACTTGCGTTACGCGCTAGCCGATTGGTGAGAGAAGGTCCGGGTTGATCACGAGGTTACGCGACGCGTGGGCGTGGCCTTCGCCGTCACCGTTGCCGTTGGACGTCGTGAACTGCAGGCGGAGCGATATCGAAGGTGACCGGGTTGGTACCAATGGCTGATTCGATGTCGCGACCTGACTGGGGTCCGAACGGTTCCGCAGCGTTTGCTGCGGCAAGGTTGGCTCGCTACTCGGCGATGACATCGTCGGAGACGTTGAACTCGAGGTCAGCAAGTGGGATCAATACCCGGTTGAGGCCCTGGATCAATCCGTTGCTTGCCACGATGTCGGTCTGGGGGTTGCGGATACGCGCGTTGCGCAGTCCGGTAGCCGGATCGCTCAGGTCACGTCCACCAGCGGTGAATGTCGGACCAAGCAACGTCGGGACGTCGGTGATCTCGCCACGCAAGCCACCGTTGTACGGATGGATGCCGGGTGCTACGTGGAACAACAGAACGTCGCGAAGGACCGGGATTGGATCGCCGCCGCCTAGTTCGGTGAACAGTGCGCCGAGGAAGTCAACGGCTGCTTCTTCGTTGTAACCCGGAGCGTCGAAGCCGAGGTCGCGGGCCAGGTTCACGAAGCCCTGATCGGTTGGGGCAAAGACGGTGAGCTCTGCGCCGGGGTCAGCGACTGCACCAACTAGATCGGTTGCAACAAGAGCGTGCAAGAGGATGTCGAAGTCGTCGTTGGTGCTGTCGAAGCCGTCAGTGCTCGATACTGCAACAACCGTGTCAGCGATCGTTGGAGCTGATGGGTTGGCGAAACTGCCCATCTCTTCCAGTGGTACCGGCAAAAGCACACGGCTCACGCCATGGATCACGCCATTGCTGGCAGCGATATCTGTCTGCGGGTTCCGGATTCGTGCATCAGTAATTGCAGGTGCAGCGTCTACCAGGTTGCGTCCCTCTGCGGTGAAGGTTGCGCCTTCGAGCAAGGTCGAGATCTCCGTGACGTTCCCTCGCAATGAATCTGCGTAGGACGTCGAGCCTGCAGATACGTGGTACAGCAGAACGTTCGTGAGAACAGGAATTGGATCGCCGCCTCCGAGAGCGGTGAGTTGTTCGACAATGAATGTCGTCGCGGCAGCTTCGTCATAGCCGGACTGGGAGAACCCCAAGTCTCGTGCCAGTCGTACGAATGCCTGGTCGGTTGGTGCAAAGACCGTCAGGTCTGCACTCGGGTCAGCGACAGCGCCGACGAGATCTGCGGCCTCTAGGGCGTGGATTAAAATGTCGAAGTCTTCGTTTTCATCATCGAAACCGTCGGTGCTTGAGACAGCGATGGCTGTCTCTGCGATGGTTTGGGCCGAGTTTTCGGCGCCCGCAGGCACGGCGAATGTCGCTGTTGCAACCGCCATAGCTGCAAATGTTGCAGCTACCCATCGCATTCTTGTGTTTATTTTCTGCACTTCAAATACTCCTAGTGAGTTATCTATTTGTATTTGCAAAAGATACTTCTCTCAGTGTGCCCAATGTCTGCCTGAGTGGTAAATTTTGATAAGCGGGCGCGATGCTTCGTGAGAGACGCTGGATCCCAGCAGCAGCATGAGGCATCTGGCAGACTTTGCATCCGTGGTGACGCCTCACATCAATGCCCCCGATGACGCCTTCGCAACGACCGTGCTTATGCCCGGCGACCCGAAGCGTGCCGAACACATCGCCCACACCTTCCTCACCGACGCGTTGCAGGTCACCGATGTGCGGGGGATGCTCGGCTTTACCGGTGAGTTCGGTGGCGAACGGGTCTCCGTCATGGCATCGGGGATGGGCATGCCATCTGCTGCTATCTACATCACCGAGCTGGTGCGGTCCTACGGCGTGTCGACGATCATCCGGGTCGGGACGGCGGGCGCCTACAGCCCAGACCTCGCGTTGCGTCAGATCGTCGTGGCTACCGAGGCCGTCACCAACTCGAACATGCCCGAGTTGTTGGGTGCCCCAACGCCGATCGAGCCGTCGCCTCGGATGCTCAACGTTGCGCGAGATGTCGCCCTCGCCGATGGAGTAGAGCTCGTAGAGGGCAAGGTCTTCACGAGCGACATCTTTTACGAGCCCGACGACTCCGCCCGCGAGGCACACACAGCCAACGGCGTGCTCGCTGTGGAGATGGAGACGGCGGCGCTCTACGCGATCTGCGCGCTGGAAGGAGCGGAGGCCTTGTCGATGTTTACGATCACTGATCACTTGGTGACCGGTGAGCATCTCAGCTCCGAAGAACGGCAGTTGACCGTCGACGAGATGTTGGCGCTTGGCCTGCGTACGGCGGTGACCGCGGTAGTCAGCTCCTAATGGCTGATCGCCTCACGTTTGGGACAGCCGGGCTTCGCGGGCCCCTGGGCGAGGGTCCGCTGTGTATGAACGTGGAGCAGGTCGAGTTGGCTGCCATGGCGATTGCCCAGTGGCTTCCCGCCAACTCGACTTTGATCATTGGGCGTGACGCTCGATACGGGAGCGAAGACTTCGCCCACGTCACCGCCCGCGTGCTCACCGAAGCGGGGCACATCCCGCGACTCTTCAGTCGTCCGGTGCCCACGCCGGTGATCCCGTTCCTCATCGGTGCAAGCGACGCCACAGCGGGCGTGGTGGTGACGGCAAGTCACAACCCGGCGACCGATAACGGTTACAAGGTCTACAGCGAAGACGGCGGCCAGCTGATGCCTACTGATGCATCGATGATTGAGGCAACCATGGCGAGCCTGCCGTGGCCCGAATCCGTCGACACACGCTTGCCGAGTGGTCTGGAAGATCTCGGCGCTCAACAAATCGACGCATACGTTGCCTTCGTTGCCGATACCGTCGGCAATACCGGACAAGCTCCGGGAGTCACGGTCGCGTACTCCGCCATGCACGGCGTTGGTGGCGACCTGTTCACCACCGTATTGGAGCAAGTCGGTCACCATGTGCAAAGCGTCGAGGACCAGCACGACCCCAATCCCGACTTTCCGACAGCAGCCTTCCCCAATCCAGAGGAGCCAGGCACACTCGATCTCGTGATGGCGCTCGCCGACGAAGTCGATGCCGACATTGTGCTCGCCAACGACCCGGATGCTGATCGCCTCGCAGTCGCCGTGCGGCGCACATCCGGCTGGGAGCGATTGACCGGAGACCAGATCGGTGTGCTGTTGGCCTGGTGGACGCTTGAGTCAACCGAGCGCCCTTGCACCGTCGCTAGTTCGATCGTGTCCTCGACCTTGCTCGCCAAACTGGCAGCCGCGCGCGGAGCAGAGCATGTATCAACTCTCACCGGGTTCAAATGGCTGGCACGTGCCGGTTCGCCCGAAGCGCCATTGGCCTTCGCCTATGAAGAGGCGTTGGGGTATTCGGTCATTCCAACGATCCGAGACAAGGACGGCATTTCTGCCGGGCTTGCCTTTGCCAATCTGGTCGCTTTGCTCAAGGCGGATAGCCGAACGGTTGATGACCTGCTCGGCGAACTCGCTGAGGAGTTCGGCCATCACCTGACGGCCCAAGTGTCGATCCGCTTCGACGGATTGGACTCGATGGCCCAACTCGCAGATGTGATGTCGCAATTGCGATTCGAAAGGCCGCAGGCGATCGGCGACATGGCGGTCGTGGAGCACATCGACCTCGCCGAACCCGATTCCGGGAGCGCACCGCAGCCAGTGGGGCGACCAGCACTACCTCCGTCGAACGTGTTGATCTTCAACCTCGACGGCGGCCGGCTCATAGTCCGCCCAAGCGGAACCGAACCCAAGATCAAGGCCTACCTCGAAGTGATCGACACCGACCCAACAGCTGCTCAGACCGCGCTTGATAGCCTCCGCTCAGCGACCGGCGAGCTGCTTGGCTAGCAATGGGGTCAGACCCTCTCGCTTACGTTCGGGCCTGAAACGCTGAGAAATCAATGATGAGACGGTAAGGGTCTGACCCCAAACGTCCCGCGGGGGACGAAAGGGGTCAGACCCCGTTCGTCTCAGGGTTAGATCAGGGTGAAACCGGAGTGCGTAACAGGTTGTTGTCGGTCAGACTGGGGATGTGACAACGACGCCGGTGATAACGGCCCAAGCATTGACGAAGTCGTGGGGTCCCCACCAAGTGTTCTCGGACGTCACTGCTGATGTTCCCCCAGGGGTGACCGGATTGCTTGGCTCAAATGGTGCTGGCAAGACGACGCTGCTTGGCATGTTGCTCGCCCTGCATCGTCCCGATAGCGGGACGTTGCGAGTTCTTGGCGAAGACCCAGCAACGGCGGGCCCGGAGCTACGAGCCCACATCGGCTACTCGCCCGAGCACCACGATCTGCCTAATGATGTCTTGGCCCAAGATCTTGTACGTCATGTGGCGCTCTTGCACGGTCTGCCTCGCCGAGAGGCCACCACCAGGTCGAGCGACGCGTTGTGGCTCGTGGGTCTTGGCGAGGAACGAGCAAGACCGGTAGGAACGATGTCTACCGGCCAACGCCAGCGAGTGAAGCTCGCTATGGCCGTTTCCCATGGGCCCAAGTTGGTCATGCTCGACGAGCCGACCGATGGCCTCGACCCGGTGCAACGAGACGACGTACTCGAACTCATCCGGACCATTGGTACCGAGTTCGGCATCCACGTTCTGCTGTCCTCGCACCTCCTCGAAGAGGTCGAACGAATCGCGGACAATGTCGTGATCCTTTCAAACGGGAGGGTTCGCGCCGCTGGACCACTCGCCGATTTGCGGGCGGGCGATGGGCCGATCACTGCGATCGTTGACGAGGGTGTTGATGACGTCGTAGCCACCTTGCGTTCTCGGGGCTTCGACGCGAATGCTGCACAGAACCGAGTGACCTTGACCGAGCGTTCGGATGGCCTTTCCGCCACCCCCGCGGAGTTGGCTGATGCATTACGAGATGCGATAGCCGACCACTGTGTTCCGTTGCGTCGGATGGAGCCGAGCCGTCAAACACTCGAAGACCTCTTCCTCGACGAGGTGTACGCCGCGCCTCTCGGAAACGCCGAATCGAGTCCGTCATGACTTCGCCAACAGCAGGCCCACCGGAGATCTATAGCCGTGGCTACCGCGTCTACGACGGGCCCCGTACCGGCGTCCGCAGTGGAATGGTCGCAGTGGTGGTTTCCTCCATTCAGCGGGCGTTCGGGCTCCGCCGCAAGTTCCGATTCAAGGTGGTGCCGTTGCTCACCATCGTCGTCGCCTATATCCCGGCGCTGGCATTTCTGGGAATCGCCGTGCTTCTCCCGAGCGAACTGGCCTCTGAGGTCGTCGCCGAATATGCCAGCTACTACGGACTAATCAGTGTCTCGATGATTCTTCTGAGCGCATTCGTAGTGCCGGAGGTACTCGGTTCGGACCGTCGAACCGGCATGTTCGGGATCACGATGGCGTCACCATTGAACCGCTGGCAGTACCTCGTATCGAAATTTGGGGCGATCCTGGCCGTCATGTCGACGGTCACCATCTTGCCGGTGATCTTCTTGTTGATCGGCTACACCGTTCTCGACATTGGACCCGATGGGTTCTCCGGGGTCATTGAGACCCTCGTCAACATCGCGATCAGCGGGGTGATCCTCTCCGTCTTCTTCGCCCTATTCGGAATGGCGGTTTCAACGCTGACCGACCGGCCGTTGTTCGCGACGGCCGGAATTGTCATGAGCATTATTGCGAGCGAAGCGCTCAGCAACATCGTTGCGGACAACACCGACGCCCCCGAAGCGATTCGACTCTTTGGACTAACACGAGTTCCAAACGAACTCATCACCCGACTGTGGGGGACCAATGAAGACCTGATCCCGCTCGACGGAGTCTCCAATCTTGGCTCGCTCGGCGCATGGATGGTGGCCGTCGTGGCGTTTGGGGCGATTGTCATGGTTGGCTATCGCCGACTGGAGGTGACGAAGTGAGTTCACCACCACCCCCGGCGGCGCCGCCAGCGTCATCGGAAGCACTCCAGCCGCCTCCGCCCGAGTCGCCCGTGCTCACCGTCGACCGCGTGTCGAAATGGTTCGGCGATGTTGTGGCTGTCTCCGATGTGAGTTTCCAAGTTTGGCCTGGTGTCACGGCGCTTCTCGGCCCGAACGGTGCCGGGAAGTCCACGCTGTTGCGCATGATCGCCGGTCTTGCGTCTGCCTCGCAGGGGACGATTCAGGTCTTTGGAGAGGACCCGCGCTCCGACCGGGAGACTCGGGGCCGCATTGGCATCGTTCCTCAGCAGGAAACGCTCTTTCAAGAACAGCGGGCGATCGATTTTGTCACGCTCGCCGGCGTTCTCAACCGCGTGGATGATCCGGTCGGCCAAGCGCGACGAATGCTCGACCTCGTGGAGTTGGACCCTGACGACACCCGGCCTATCGCGACCTATTCGAAAGGGATGCGCCAGCGGGTGAAGTTCGCTCAAGCGCTCGTCCACGAACCGCGTCTGCTCTTGCTCGATGAACCGCTGACCGGCCTCGACCCTCGACAGCGGATACACATGACGAAGCTCATCCGAACGCTCGGCGAATCCGGGTTCTGTGTGATCGTGTCGAGCCACGTCCTCGAAGAGGTCGAGCGCCTTGGGTCCGACATCATGGTTATCGCCCAAGGTCGGCTCGCGGCCCGGGGCGACTTTCACGGCATCCGTGAGTTGATGGACGATCGTCCCCACCGAATTCGTGTGCAGGCGTCCGATGCTCGCACGCTTGGGAGCGCGTTGGTGGCTCGCGCCAGCATCGCTGGGCTCACCATCGTGGACTCGAACTCGATCATCGTGGATACCGAAGACGCACCGAGTTTCCGTCGCTCGATCGCCGGGGTCGCACGGGAGGCCGGTGTGTCGCTTACCGAAGTACAACCACTCGACGATGATCTCGAGTCAGTCTTCAAGTACTTGGTGGGCCGATGAAGATCATTTTTGCAATGGTGAAGCGCATGATCTCTGCCGTTGCGACGCGGGGCCGCCTCTTGTCCATGGCTGTCGTCGGTGCGATTGGGATTGCCATCGGAATCGTGCTGCGCCAGGCGGAGCTGGAGGTAGCTGATCTAGATCAGTACGTAGCCTCATTCGGGTTCACCATCTTTGTGCCGCTGGTCGCGCTGGTAATTGCGACGGCGACGCTGGGTTCGCTGCGAGAGGACAAGACGCTGATCTATCTGTGGCTTCGACCGATCGGGCGTTGGATGATCGCTGCGTCTGCGGTCATCGCTGGATTGATCGTGCTGCTGCCGCTCACGCTGATCCCCATGGGTGTCATCGGCGCAATATCCGGCGAGGCTGATTCGGTTCTCGGAGCACTCGGAGGGTCGATGGTAGGGCTGATCAGCTACCTGTTCGTCTTCACCATGCTCGGCTTGTTCACCCAACGAGCTCTCGCATGGGGTCTGCTCTACGTACTTGTCTGGGAAGGCGTGGTGGCGGGCTTTAGTCAGGGAGCCGGACAGCTTGCGATCCGAACGTATGCCCGCGCAGCGATGACCCACATCTCTGGATCGGAGGTCATCGTTAATCCTCCGTCGGGTGTGACCGTCGTGATCGTGACCGTTGCTGTCGCGGTGGTTACGTTTGCGGTGACGACCTGGCGTCTCCAAACAATGACCGTCGACTAGCGCATTACCTACTCGTAAGGGTTCTCCGGCACGCCGGGGAGAATGTCATCGATGTTTTGCGCAGCGCGCGAATCGAGATCCTCGTGAGATAGACCTATGGGGGCCTGGGACTGGCTCGCAGGTTGTTCGATGAGTGGTGGGGTGGTCGACATGCTCACGGTGGCGGCGAGGAGTGTCACGATAAACGCGAGCGGGAGGAACTGACCCCAGAAGTCGACGCCCCAATAGGAAATCGGCTCTGCCGGCAACTGCTCGACGGACGGTGGATCAACCAAGCGCGCGGTCCCATCAGAAGGAAACGGTTTGGGGGGCGTGGCTCGAGACATAGCTCCGTAGATCGTTCAGGTGTCGGTAGAGACACAGATGGTTCGCATTCGTTCGATCCCACCAGCCACGGTTTCGATCGCGCTTTTCGTGGTGCAAGGCCTCAGATAGTGGTAATGGCCTGCACTCTTGTGCATGTGTGTCTTACCAATTTGAAAATATAGCGACTAGAAGTCATCTGTGGGGGATTAACTCCCTTATTGATCACGAATAGTCCCAGAACGATCGTCGATGTCACATTAGTACTTGCCCTGGGGGCACGTAGGCGCACTTGGATCCATGACCGTGGGTGGGGTCGCCGAGTCCCAGCGTGATCGCGGTCGATGCGCGCTCGACGCTGCGCGTTCGTGAAATGAACGGTCCGCAAGCAGCGTGAACATCAGAACAAGTCGTCCCTTTTCGCGATAACCGATCGGCGCGTCAGGGTTCCTACAACATCTCCACTTTGTGGAGCTACGGGCTTGGCCCGTGGTCGGGTGGTGGCTGGTCCCGGGTCGTCTTACCTCGGAGCCCAGTCAGCACCCGACCGCTGATCGGGTGGTCATCAGGCTTCCGGCTGGAAGCGCCGGGCGACTAATCGATGGGACTCCAGCATGGTGATGAGTTGGTCGTGAACCAGCCCACCGTTCTCGACGACAAATCGGCCGTTCACGATGGTGTGCCATGCCTGGTTGGGGCCGCACCGGAGCCAACCTTCGACGAGGTCGTCGAGGACACCGGCATAGGCGGGTCCCTCCAATTTCCAAATGGCGAGGTCCGCTACGGCTCCGACCGAGATCTCGCCGAGTTCGCCCTCTCGTCCGAGACAGCCCGCGCCGCCACGGGTTGCGACCTCCAGGGCGGTCCGTGCCGTCATAGCAGCAGCACCAGAGGTCAATTTGCCCTGCAGCATCGACAGCCGTGCTTCTTGCCAGAGCGAAGCGGAATCCGCCGATGAGGAACCATCGCAACCCAGGCCAACCGGGCAGCCAGCTGCACGCAGGTCGACCACCGGTGCGATTCCCGAACTCAGGATCATGTTCGAGCTCGGGCAGTGAGCGATTCCTACACCGGCAGCGCCGAGTCGTGCGACCTCATCGGGGTTCGGGCGAACCACGTGAGCACCCCACGAACGATCGGTCAGCCAGCCGACATCTTCATAGAGTTCGACCGGTCGCATGCCGAATGTCGCGATCGCGTAGTCATCATCCTCGGCGTTCTCGGCGAGGTGAGTGTGGAGCCGGACGTCGAGTGACTCCGCTAGCTCGGCGGTTCGACGCATGAGATCTGGGGTGACGCTGAACGGGCTACACGGCGCAAGCGCGATCTGTGTCATCGAGCCGTGGCTGGCGTCATGCCAGCGTTCGACGTGCATCTTGGAGTTGGCCAAGATCTCGTCTTCAGTGAGTACCGCATCGTCTGGGGGAAGCCCGCCGTCCTTCACCGACAGACTCATCGACCCATAGGTCGGATGAAATCGCATACCAAGATCCTGGGCGGCCCGTATCTCGGCTGCGAGCAGATCACCAGCTCGTCGCGGGTGCAGGTAGTGATGGTCGCTGCTCGTCGTGCAACCGGAGAGTGCGAGTTCGGCGAGGCCCACCCACGCTGCCGTGTGGACGGCCTCTTCGTCGAGGTTCGCCGTCCATGTGGGGTAGAGCGATTGCAGCCAGCCGAACAGTGGCTTGTCGGTCATCGGTGACCAGGCGCGGGTCAGGTTTTGGTACAGGTGATGATGGGTGTTGACCAGACCTGGTGTGATGAGTTGATCGGTGGCGTCGACGGTCTTTATGGCGTCCGGTGGGGCGTCTGTTGAGCGACCAACTCCACTGATCAGCCCACCGTTAATGGCTATCCAGCCGCCAGCTAACTCTCGGCGCTCCGAATCAACGGTTGCAATGAGCCCGGCGTTGACGATGAGCAAGTCAGCCGTTGCGATGGGCGAGGTCACCTCTGAAGAACTCATGTGGCCAGTCTTGTAGAGTTCGCCCATGCAGTTCGGGACCATCCGCTACGGCGACGAGACACGAGCTGTTCGGGTCAACCCATCGCACGGACAAGTCGAAGTGCTCGATTCCCCCGACGTGGGGCGCCTTCTCGTCGACGGCGTCACCAACATCGGAGCCGATGGAGAGATCCTCGATCTGGATGGTGTTGAGTGGGCGCCGTTGGTGACGCGGCCGAACAAGATCATCTGTGTCGGGTTGAACTATCGGGATCATGTCGAGGAGATGGGTCGAGAGCTTCCGTCCGCTCCTACGTACTTCTCGAAGTTCAGCGGCGCCTTGATCGGTGCGAACGACGACCTGCACCTCCCGCCTCGGTCCATATCGACGCACAACGACTGGGAAGCCGAACTGGCGATGATCATTGGGGCTCGGGCTCGCGACGTGAACGTCGACGACGCGCACACCTACATCGCCGGGTTTACGGTCTTCAACGATTTCTCGGTTCGCGACTACCAACGCCGCACAACACAGTTTCTCGCTGGGAAGACCTTCGAGAACGCGAGCGGGTTGGGGCCAGTGCTGGTGACCGTCGATGAAATTGGCGACGGCTCCGGCTTGACCATCAGCTCTTCGGTGAATGGGCACGTGAAACAACAGTCGAACACCGACCAGTTGATCTTTGGCCCAGCAGAGCTGGTGGCCGACCTATCTCAGATCATCACCCTTGAACCGGGTGACGTGATCGCCACTGGCACCCCAGGAGGGGTTGGGGCAGCACGAACCCCACCCGACTGGCTGAGCGACGGAGACGAGTTAGTCGTGACAATCGAGGGAATCGGATCTCTGCGACATCGTTGCGTGCTTCCCACCGGCTAGGCAGAGCCCTGCTTTGGGGAAGAAATGAAGATCTTGAAACCTCTTGAGGAGAGCTTTATCTTTCCTTTGCATTCGGGGTTCCATACTGCAGCCATGGAATTCACCACCGAAACCTGGGGTCGATGTCACGCCCTTCTCGCCAGCGCAATCGCTGGGCTGTTCGGCCTGCTCGTGTGGTTCACCGTTTTCGGCGGTTGGCGGGTGGGTCCGTTTCGGGAAATTCTTCAGAGCGTGCCGATGAGCGACAAAGTCGGCCACTTTGTGATCTACGGATCGATCGCCTTCTTCGCGGCATTGTTGGCCAAGCATCCAGCTCGAATTCGGGCAGCCGCAGCTGCGGTAATGCTGCTCGGCATCGCTGATGAGTTCCGTCAGCTGGGCGAATTTGGACGTACCTATTCGATCGAAGACGTCATCGCCAATGGCCTCGGCATCCTCGCTGGTGTAGCCATCGCGAAGATGATCCTTCGTCGTCAAGTTGCACAGCAAAGCGATGAACCAGCAAACGATCCGGTGCTGGACCTGGTCAGCTAGCCACCCGATGTGAAGGCGCTTGCCTTCACCCCCGGTGGGATACGGCTATCGCGATCGTCGAGCCAGCCGTAGGGAAGGACGACGCGCTTGGGGCCGTGACTATGGCCGCGAGTGAGGCGGGACGCGCCGGGCGGGAACTCCTCGTCGGGCAAGGTGGCAAGGAGTTCGAGCATTTGCTCGCGGCTCTTCATCTGGTTGATTCGCTGACGGAGTTCGCCCCCGACCGGGAAGCCCTTCAGATACCAACTGGTGTGCTTGCGGAAGTCACGGGTGCCGCGGTCCTCGCCGAGCCAATCGGTCAGTAGGTCGAGGTGGGTCGTCATGATCTTGACGACGCCATGCAAGCTTGGCGCAGGCGTGATCTCTTGGCCCGACAGGCCTTGGGTGAGTTCACGGAACAGCCAGGGGCGGCCGAGACAGCCACGGCCGATCACGACGCCGTCGCAGCCGGTTTCGCGCATCATGGCGATGGCGTCGGAGGCTTCCCAGATGTCGCCGTTGCCGAGCACGGGGATCGAGGTGACGTGCTGTTTGAGCTCGGCAATGGTTTCCCACCGAGCGTTGCCCGAATAGGCCTGTTCGGCGGTGCGAGCATGGAGCGCCACTGCGGCGGCGCCTTCATCTTCGGCGATCTTGCCGGTGTCGAGCATGGTGATGTGGTCGTCGTCGATACCGATGCGGAACTTCAGGGTGACCGGCACGTCTTCTGCGTTTGACACCATGGCCCGCACGATGTCTCGCAGCAGGTGGTGGCGCCAAGGGAGTGCGCTTCCGCCGCCGTGACGGGTGATCTTGGCGACCGGGCAGCCGAGGTTCATGTCGATGTGGTCGACGGCTCCCTCGCTGACGAGCTTCTTGACCGCCTCGCCGATCCAGTACGGGTCGGTGCCGTAGAGCTGGATGCTGCGCGGGGTTTCGCCATCGGCGTACTTGGCCGATTCCATCATCTTGCGATGCCCCTCGATGAGCGCTCGTGCCGTGATCATTTGATTGACGTACAACCCGCCGACCGCGTTGGTTGCGTCACCCGGCGGCTGAGCGGTCTCGTCGTAGGCCATCTCGTTTCCGAAGCGGCGACACAGCGTGCGGTAGGGCGCGGTGGTCACACCGGCCATGGGCGCGAGCACGACAGGCGGCGACACGGTCATGCGTCCGATCTGCAACGTGGTTGGCAGATCGGCGACCGCTGCGTTCGATGAGGTGGTCGCGTCCATCACTCCAGTGTGGCAGCAGCCGGCGCCTTCGTGACACCTAAAGGAGATCGGCGATCAATGGCCTCAGCCGGTGGCGGGGGAGACCGATGACGTTGTCGTAGCTGCCTTCGATGGAGACGACGAACGCGCCGCCACGGCCCTGCATTCCGTAAGCGCCAGCCTTGTCGGCTGGTTCCCGGGTTGCCACGTACCAGGCGATGTCGTCGTCCGTGAGTTCGGCGAAGTGCACGATGGTGGTTTCGACGAAGGAGTCGACTTCGTCGCCACGGCGCACGGCAACGCCCGTCATCACCTCGTGGGTTCGTCCGGATAGCCGTCGAAGCATGGCTGCTGCGTCGGCATCGTCGACGGGCTTGCCGAGCAGCTCGCCATCGAGCACCACCATGGTGTCGGCGGAGACGATGACGGCATCGGCGTCAGCGCCGGAAAGGACGGCAGCGCCCTTCTCGATCGCGAGACGTTCGACGTAGCTCGCGGCATCTTCGCCCGGTTGTGGGGTTTCGTCGATGTCGGCGGGAACGACCAACGGTTCCAGTCCAAGTTCTTGTAGCAGGGTGAGGCGCCGTGGGGAACCGGAGGCGAGGATCAGCGGCATAAGGCGATGCCTTCCTGGAGAGCCGCGATTAAGGCTGCGGCCGCTGATAGATCGAGGTCGTAGATGTTCGACGCGAAGTGTGACGGGGGCGTGAGGTGCACACGTGTCATCCGAATCGGGCTACGGGGATGGTTCGCCGCGATCGTTCGGTAGTCGGTGCTCGGGCCGGGGTGATCGATCTCGATTCTGGTCGTCGACGAACTTGTGCTCGCTTCGACGGAGGAAAGGGCAGTTCTAAGGGCGTCGACGACGGAGGCGGCATGGTCGAGCGTCATGGGATCGGTGAAACGGCGAAAACCCGAAGCTTGAAGCATCAGCGGGAGTGTCTTGTTCGCTGTCGATTCGACCAAGACGGTCAGGCCGTTCGCTAGGGCGACCGGCTCCCCGACCGAGTGTCGAGGCGAAAAGGAGGCTGTCGGAGATAGCCAGTTTCGTATCGTCTGCGCGGGTAAGGACACTTCGGTGATCGTACCGCGGTCTTCTCCGTGATCCCGGCGTCCGACGCCAGCGCCAATACTCCCCACAATGACCGTCTTCACACGCCTGTTCGGTCATGATGGTCATCGTTTGAATGCGGCTGCCGATAGGTAGCTTTCTGAGAGATTCGAGGAAGCATGAGTGAGACAGTTCTCGTCACTGGCGGCGCGGGATATATCGGTAGTCACACAGCTATCGCGCTAATCGAAGCGGGCCATAACGTGGTTGTGGTCGATAACTTCGTCAACTCCCAACCAGATGCGCTCAATGTTGTGAGCGATCTGATGGACACCGAAATCACTGTGGTTGAGGGTGACGCTACCGACGTCGGGCTGCTCACGAAGGTGATGACCGACAACGGTGTCACCGCAGTAATCCATATGGCTGCGCTCAAAGCCGTAGGTGAGTCGGTCGAGATGCCCCTCGAGTACTACCGAAACAACCTCGGGTCTGCGATCGCGACGCTCGAAGCGATGCAGGCGGCCGAGGTTTGGAAGTTCGTGTTCTCCTCGTCAGCAACCGTGTATGGTGACCCCGAGTCCTGTCCGATCCCCGAGACTGCAGGGATCGGAGCGACGAACCCCTACGGCATGACCAAGCAGATGATCGAAGTGATCATCCGCGACGTCGCAGCGGCCGATGATCGCTGGAAGATCACCTCGCTTCGATATTTCAACCCGGTCGGCGCCCACGAGTCGGGCAAGGTTTCCGAAGCCCCGAAGGGCAAGCCCAACAACCTCATGCCGATGGTGATGGAAGTCGCCACCGGCAAGCGCGAAAAGGTCATGGTGTTCGGCAACGACTGGCCGACCGTCGACGGCACCGGTGTGCGTGACTACATCCACATCATGGACCTTGTCGAAGGCCATGTGTCGGCGCTTGAGTATCTCGACGAGCAGGACGGCTATCAGACCTACAACCTCGGTCAAGGCGTCGGTACCAGTGTCTTGGAGCTCATCGCCGGTGTCGAAGAAGCGACCGGGCTGACGATTCCTTATGAGATCACCGACCGTCGCACTGGTGACATCGCCGAGTGTGTTGCCGACCCGACCCGAGCCAACGAGATCCTCGGCTGGTCAGCAAAGCGCAGTACCGCACAGGCCTGTCAGGACAGCTGGAACAGTCAAGACGCAAGTAAGGCATAATTTTAAAGCCTCCGGCTCAGCGCAACGGCGTTTCTCGTCTTGCACCTATCGCCGTATGCGTTTGCCGTGTTATCACCTACCCGCGTGGCCCTCATGTTGGTCGTCGTCGGTCTCGCCCTCGGGCTCGCGGCAAAGGCGAAGCGTGTGGCGGTTACCCCGCGGTCTCCCATAGCGGCGACGTGGATGGCGATCCTCGGCGCCACGACCGGCGTGGCCTACCTGCTGATCGGTGCCGCCGCCCTGTAATGGGGAAGGTTGCTACGGCTGTAGATCGTGGAGAATCGCCTCGGCGGCGCGCGTGCCGGCGACGAGTGCGCCCTCGACGTGGCCGGGAGCGATGGGTGAGGTTTCAGTGCTTGCCCAGTGCAGGCGTCCACGCATGGCTGGCTTCTGGAACTCTGGGTGACCGTAGGTGGCGTAGTTCTGTAGAGCGAGCGTGCTGAGACTGCTGGTATGGATTTCCTTGCGCCAGTCCTGAACGTGAATCTCGGTGGCATTGTTTCCCGCGGGTCCGAACAGTGCGCCGAGTTGGTTCCGAATATCATCCTCGGTCGGCACGGGGGTTGCCGGAGGAATCGAACAGAACCCAAAGAGCGCAGCAGGAGTGCCGTCGGGCCCACTCATGTCGTGGATCTCGCGCATCGGGCCATCGTGGGAGAACGCGGCCCCCGCAAGGCCAGACTCCCGCCAAAAGGCGTGCTCGAACACGGCGACGATCTTGATGGTTGCGCCCATCCAGACCGGTGTCTCGGCGGCGAGGTCGGCGACGCTGCTGTCGACTTCGTTGCCGAAGTCGATCCTTTGCACGGCGAGCGATGGAGGCACGGCCAGCACAACGTGGGCTGCTTCGATCGCTTGCCTTTCAGTGCGAACGGTGAGTGACCCCTCATTGCTGCGATCGTGGATCGCTTCGACGCGTTGGCCGAGGTGGATCGAGTCAGTCGGACACCTGGCGACAAGCGCCTCGGTGATCGACTGCATGCCGTTCGCGAGCCGTCCGGATTCGACGTCGAGCTGGTTGCCAGCCACTCGCTGCACCGTCCCGCTTTGGAACAGCATGTCGCCGTCGAGATGCTGCGCAAATGCCTGAAGTCCCGCGTCGGATACGAACGCGTTCACGAGCTTCTCGTTCGGCCAGAACCAAGTGGCTCCCAAATCGAGATGACCGCCTTCGGTCGGCACCGAGAGCAGCCGGCCGCCCGTGCGGTCTCTGGCTTCAAGCAACTGCACGTCGATTCCCTCGGCGTGCAACAGCGATGCCGCAGTGAGGCCGCCTACGCCAGCACCGATCACGACAACGCTCGAACTCTTCACGTGGTGCCCTTTCACGTGGCGAGTCGATCATCGAGGACACGCAACAGTCCCTCAACAATGTGAACCCGATGCAGCAACCTGTCCTTGCGTTCATTCATTGCCCAACAATAGTCAGCGCCGCATTGTTTAATGGCACGATCGACGGGCAGCAAAGAACACTGCAGCGATGAACGCAGCCGCGAGTAGCGGCCCTATCGGAGCCCACCACGGAGATTTCTGTCGAATGGGGTTGCAATCGAACAGCCGTTCGATTAGGGTGATCGCATG
>CAZLWE010000002.1:0-117806 GCA_964562985.1 uncultured Acidimicrobiales bacterium | reverse complement strand
CACGATCGGATGCGCCGGCCTTCTTCAACGCTGCCAGGTGCTCGGCCTCGAGGGCCGCGAACTCGCGTTGGGCGGCTTGAGCCAGCCGGACACCCACGCCGGGAGCCAGCGCACGAGTATCGGCCACAACACGGCTCAACGCATCGCCAACAGCCCGCTCATCAGCCTGACGGCTGTGCCCGTTGTGGGCTGTTGATTGCGGGCCCGATGCCCCAACTCCGAACATAGAACAACTGTACGAGTGGGCTGTGACAGTGAAGATTGGTCAGCGTGGGCAGGGGCAGCGAGGGTAACGGGAACCAGATCATGTCGGTCGTCGTACAAGGGGGAGAAGTACCGTTGGCTATGAGGAGGTTGGGCTAGATGGAGCGATTCGATTCTTCAAGGGTCGCAAAGCTCGGGATCGGGTTGGGCGTGATTGCCGTGGCGGTTCTCGCTGCGTTCTTCATCCGTGATCGGCTGAACCGAGCCGACGTGATAGAAGCGGTGCGGGCGTCGCCGAGCGAGGTGGGACTCGCGGTCAACTCCTGTAACCAGAACCCGGTCGTGGAAAGCGATGAGGTTGAGCCGGGCGTATACGAAGTTCTCGTTCGGACTCAGCGTCCTGGGACCGGGCAAGACTGTGCCGACGGTGTGACAATCAGTGTGGATCCGGCCCAGCCGACGATCACGATTGTCGATCGCAGCTCCGGCGAGTCCTTCGAACTGTTAGGGACCGGCGAGCCGGGACCGCTTGGATTGAACGGGGTGTGGCGGATGACGACGGTGGCTATCGGAGAACCTGTGGAGGTTGGGGTGACCACATCCGAAATACCAGAAATTACGATTGAAGCCATGGCGAGCACCGGAGTGCTATTCGGCAACTTTGGGTGCAATCGGCTCAGCATCGACGTGACATTCGAGGGCGACACGATCACGGGTCTGCCCGAAACCTTGGAAGGAACAGAAGAGCTTTGCGCCATCCCCGATGGCGGCGAGCAACTGGTTCTGACCGAGCGCTCGTTGCTCGACCTACTCTCGGGGGCGCCAGTCGAGTACTTCCTTCAAGGCGACAGCCTGGAGATCGGAAATCGTCAAACGAACGCGGTGTTCGAACGGATTGCGGGGTAGGGCCCTTGATGAGACTGGTATCGCTGGTCATTGCTGCGCTAGTGGCGATTCCCTATGAGCGGTGGCCGAAGTTGCGTTGGTAGGTCTGCCAGCCGAGTTCTTGGTAGGTGCGGTTGGTGGTGGGCCGGAAGTTGACCTCCCGTTCGGCTCGAAGTTGTTGAATGGCGGTCTCGTCGATGTTGCATGCCACGTCGGGCAGGTCCACCCCAAATACTCGCGCTGCGTTGCCGCCGAAGATCTTGGCTTTGATCTCGTCGGTGAGGGCCGGATAGCCGAACTGCTCTTGGAACTCTTCGGAGATCTGTAACGCCCGGAACAGCTGGATCTGGTCTTGGGGGTTGCCGTACCAAAGTGAGTCGGTGCCCCACAAGATGTTGTCTTCGCCCAGGTGCACGAGCAACTTGCCGATCAGGTGGGCGGCCTCATTGGGGCTCGCCATCACGTTGCGCCAGGTGGAACCCAACTCGGCATAAACGTTCCCGGGTGAACCGGAATTGAGCACCGAGGTGATCAGCCGGTTCACACCGAAATCGTCGTCACGTGAGTACGGACCTTCAGTGAAGCTATTCTCGTAGCCCGAGTGGTACACCAAGATGTCGACCCCCGGGTGGTTGACCGCGGCAGGGCCAACGTCGACCGGTGACGACGCGGGGTTGTTCCCCGAGAGGCCCTTGTGCACCGCCACGATCGGCACGCAGACCTCTTGGACCTTCTCGAAATAGGCGTTACCGGTGGCATCATCGAGGCGCCACGCAGGACCGCCGTTGTGGGTGTAGGTCTTGAACGCGTTGATGTTGAAGTTCGCCGCGACCTCTTCCATGGCGTCGATGCCTCGGGACGTGGGGAACGATTCGCCCTGCATCAGTACACGCTCAGAACAGCCGAAACGGCCCGCGGTATCGACGGCTTGTTGCATGACGGTGTTGGAGAGCGCGCCGTTGCCGAACGGAATGGCGGACAGCATGACCATGGTGGTTTCGCTGTCGACAAAGATCGCTTCGAAGAAGTGGTCGATGCCGTAGCAGTCACCGGGGACCGCTTCGCCGCAGTTCGATTGTGGGAATCCGGGGTTGCCCGGAGCGTCATCGGGGTATTCGAGGAGATGGCCTTGGATGTCAAAGATGAACTCGCCCTCGGGCGCGGCGAGCGCTTCTTCGGCAGCGTCTTCGTCCATGGTTTCGTCGGTTTCGGCGACGGCCTCGGTGGTGGTTGTCGTGCTCGTGGTCGACGTGGACGTACTGGTCGATGAGCTCGTAGTCGTGGGGTCGAACTGGCCGCCGGTCTGACCTTCGTCGCTGCTGCATGCAGCCAAGATGGCCATCATCGTTGTCATCCCAGCCGATGACTGCAGAAACTGTCGGCGACTAATACCGAGCCTCCGTGAGCGAACGTCGGCAACGCGGTGCGTCTCTTCGATGGTGCGTTTGACGATCGACGATGCGGGGGAGGGCACGTACTCGCCGTTCGAGCATGGTTCGAGCTTGAGCGGAAGGCCGGGGTGTGTTGGGTCTGGCTGAGCCATGTCGAAAAGACTGACACAACCGTCACGTCAACTGCTGAGAAAGAGCTGAGAGCCTGTGAAGAAGTTGTCCGCAGCGGCTATGCCCGAAGTTCGCTCTATCAACGGCCTTATTGGATGGGCTATCCGAATGTCCGTACATTTCTCGTGACCGCTTCCAAGGCGGACGCGTCATGGAGGTACGGGGCGCCACACCGGGGTCCACCTCAACTCAATGGAGTACTGAAATGAACGAATCAACTACAGATCGCGTCCTGCGTGGAGTGGCCGGAGCAGTTCTGCTGATCTTGGGCTTCACCGTCTTGAATGGGGCTCTCGCGGTTGTCGCAATCGTGCCGGGCTTGATCCTCGCCATCACCGGAGCGATCGGCTTCTGTCCGATTTACGCGCTGCTCAAGACCGGCACCCGCAAGGTCACGGGCGCCTAGTGCCATTCCCGACTGTCTACCCCCCCAGGACATCCGATGACTCTCTTTAACGCCTTCGCCTTCGGTGTGGGCATGGTCGCATTGATCAACCCGTGCGGGTTTGGTTTGCTACCCGCCTACCTCGGCGTGTTCCTCGGCCAGAAATACGAATCGACCAGCCGTTGGGTGCCGCTCAATCGAGCCCAAGGCGTCGGTCTCGCCATGACGTTGGGCATGCTCGTCGTGTTCGGCTTCTTCGGGCTTGTGCTCGGCGGCTTGCAAGGCGCACTTGCCTCCCGCCTGCCGTACTTCAACATCGCGCTCGGCATCGGGTTGATCGTGTTGGGCATCGCTATGTTGGGCGGCTACCAGCTCACGCTGAAGCTCCCCAAGATGCAAAAGGGGGGATCGTCGGGCTCGTTCGCGTCGATGTTCCTGTTCGGAGCCTCGTACGCCACGGCGTCGCTGACCTGCACGCTCGGTCTGTTCATCGCCGCGATCAACTCGGGCAGCATCAACGCCGGCCCCGGCGGTGGTGGCTTCACATCGAGCCTGGGTTCGCTTGTGAGCTACGGCCTCGGCATGGGCTTGCTCGCCACCATGATCACCCTGCTACTTGCTCTCGGCAAGCAAAGCCTGGTTGGCAAGTTCCGCAGCATCTTGCCCAAGATCAATTTCATCTCGGGCATCCTGTTGCTGATCGTCGGGCCGTATTCGATCGGCTATGGCATCTGGGAACTTCAGGTGCTGAACGAATGGCCGCTCGGTGATGGCGTCTGGCCGTTCCTCGACACGATCAACCTCGGTGTCGGCGACCTTCAGGCAGGCGCTACCGGTTGGTTCAACGCTGAGGTCTCGCTCTTCGGTAGGAGCATTCCGCGCACACAGTTGCTGGCGTGGCCATTCGTCATCGTCAACGCTGTGATTATCATCGGCGGCTTCATTGCTCGCCGAACCGGCACGAACCCGACAGGCGGCGTCCTCCCTCAGGCTTCATGAGCACAGTTCGCAGGACCTCCCTCTCCATATGAACTGCGCCACGCTTGCCGAACGGCTGACCGATTTCCTCGAGGGCGAACTCACGCCCGCCGTGGAGTCGGCAGCCATTGCGCATCTCTCCACATGCACGTCATGTGAGGGAGTGCTCGCTGACACCCGAAAGGTCGTCCGGCTCGCTCACCAACACGGCCGAGCCGAGCTGACAGCCCAAGATCGTGAGCGGCTCCTCGCAACACTGCTTGGTGAGGTAGGCGAATGATGCGAGTGGCGTTGTCGAGCTAGACGGCCTACTCGTCGATCTCGCGCAAGACCCCGTTGAGCATTCGGGAACGATCGTCGTCGCTGAGGGGAACCCTGCCGTGATCGTGGGCGAGGTCAACAACGCTGCGTGTCTCGGCCAACACGACCTCGCACGCGGTGCATGTCGACAAGTGATCCAAGGCCGCCATCTCTTCGGCTTCGGCCAGGTCGCCCTCGAGGAAGTCGGTCAGGTGCGCGGCGAGCGTTTCGCAGTTCATCCATGCACCTCAGAAGCCGACAAGAGCCGCCGGAGTTCGGCGCGGCCTCGGTGGACTCGCATCTTGGCCGCGGATAGCCCGATTTCGAGCACGTCCGCGACCTCGCGCATGGGCAGCTCCTCGACGTCGCGCAGCACGACGGCGATGCGCTCATCCTCGCGAAGCTGCGAAAGGGCCTCGGAAATTTGATCGGCAACGGTCCGGGCAATCGCCAACTCGTCAGGACCGTGCGTCGTTGAGCTGGTTTCGGGCATCTCGGTCGGGTCGGTGGGCACGTCGCGCCGCCGGCGAACGATGGTGATCGCTTCTCGATAGGTGATCTGCAAAAGCCATGGGCGAGCCCTGTCGGAGTCTTCGAGTTGATCGAGGCGGGTGAAGGCCTTCACGAATGCCGCTTGGACGGCGTCTTCGGTGTCCGCTGCGTTCCACAACACTCGGTAGGCAACGTTGTAGACGGCATCGATGTGGGCGCGAAACAGCGCTTCGATTCGTGTGTGCAGGGAGCCTGTGGCCCCGCCGTGTTCGGTGGTCACGGTCATCGGAAACGGGAGAGGAACGAGCCGCCGCCGGACTCTCGCTTTTGTGCCTTCTCCCAGGCCAGCCATCCGCCAGAAAGGTTCACGACATCGCCAAAGCCCGCAGCGGCCAAGATCTCGGCTGCCGTCGTGCTGCGTCCACCGCTGCGGCACATGACGACTACACGCTTGTCGCTTTCGAGCTCGGATAGTCGGTCTGCGATTTCGCCGACCGGGATGTTGCGTGTGCCAGGCAGGGTGCCTTGGGCGACCTCGTCGGGTTCTCGCACGTCGACGAATTGCGCGTCGCCGGTAACGACTGTTTTGTAGTCAGTAATGGGATGATCGGTATGCATGATGAGAGAGGCCTCAGGGTCGTCTACGCGGTGGCGTGTGCTTTGGTCCAGGCGCCGTAGCCGCCCAGAAGGTCGGAGACGTAACCGCCAAAGCCGTTCGCTCGGAGAATGCTGGCAGCGATCGATGATCGAAAGCCACCTGCGCAGTAGATGGCGATGGGTTTCGTGTCGTCTAGGGCGCTGAGCTCATCGGTGAGTCGAGTCAGCGGAATGATGATGGCTCCTTCGATGGTGCCGCCAGCTGTTTCTCCGGGTTGACGGACATCGACGAGCTGCAGGTGGGGGAGATCTTTCTGCAGCTCGACGAGTCCTGCAACATCCACGCGCTTCGCTTGAGCGGTGGCTTCAAGATTGTCCGCCATTGCCTTCTTCGGGTAGTCGATCGCGCCGACTACATTGTCGAAACCGATTCGCCCGAGGCGGTTCTTTGCTTCGAGCTCTTGGCCAACGTCTGTGACCAAGATGATGTCGGTGGTCGGCCGTAGAACGCCACCAGCGAACTCGGCGTAGCGTCCGCCGATCCCGATGTTCACCGATCCGGCGATGTGGCCGGTTGCGAAGTCTTCGGGGGAGCGAGCGTCGAGGATCACCGCGCCTGACTCTTGGGCAGCGAGCGCTTCGGTGAGCGACATCGATTTGGGGAGCGCTGCTTCGTCGAGCAATGGACGCATCTCTCGATTGAGGGCAGCGTCGTGTGCGAAGTAGTTAGGTGGAGCGGTCTGCCCGGCCGTGACTACGCCGATGAACTCGTCTTTTGACATATCAGCGAGCGCATAGTTGTTCCTTCGCTGAGCGCCGATGGTCGACACCGTTTCGCTCGACATGTTCTTGCCGCAAGAGGAGCCAGCGCCATGGCCGGGGTATACCAACGTCTCATCAGGAAGGGTCATGAGCTGCTCGTGAAGCGAGTCGTACAACATTCCGGCGAGTTCTTCTGACGTCATGCCCGCGGCCGAGAGCAGGTCAGGTCGCCCAACGTCACCGATGAATAGCGTGTCGCCGGTGATTACGCCGTGAGGCGCGGCGTCGGCTGACTCGTACACCACGTAGCTGACCGATTCGGGTGTGTGCCCTGGGGTATGGCGAACCTCGATCTCTACTTCGCCGAGCGAGATTCGCTCGCCATGGTCAAGTTTCTGGGCTTCGAACTCGGTGTCGGCTGCTGATCCGTATCCGATCTTGGCGCCCGTCGCAGCTGCCATTTCGAGGTGGCCGGAAAGGAAGTCGGCGTGGAAATGGGTCTCGAGCACGTAGTCGATCGACATGCCGTGTTCCTTCGCACTCTCGAGGTAGGGCGCGATGTCACGTCGTGGGTCGACGACAATGGCGCGACCGGTGGTCTCATCGCCAATGAAGTAGGAGGCCTGTGACAGGCAGTCGAGATAATGCTGTTCGAAAATCATTGGTATTCCTTGTCTATTGGCGTCCGAAAGGCGCCATGGATTAAATGTACGGACATTCGGACAATACGTCAACTGCACGCTCGTTGAGTGCTCGGCCTTCGATCGATGCTGTGAACATCAAAGTCCTTTCCCGGGACTTGGTAGCCGCACACCCCGATCTCTCGGAAGTTTTTGTGACCACCCCGCAGCGAGCCGCGTCATGGGGGTGTGGGCGTCTCAACTTTGGGACGCCTCAGTCTTCGAAGCGTGAGTTATCGAAGTCATACCCCCCGAACAAGTCGTCCGTACAAGCAGGAGCACCTTGAAATCAACTACCTCAAGAAGAGCAGTGCGAAGAAGAGCGAGGCTCCGTGCTGGAGCTGCCGGATTGTGTGTGGCGGTTCTCGCCACAGCCTGCGGCACCGCACCAACCGAAGAGGCAGCAGCACCGGTCGACAACGCTGAAGCAGCGGCCGTCGAAGAAGCCGAAGCCGCTGGAGGAGGGGCTGGATTGCCCACCCTCGTCGCCGACACCGTCGGCGGCGCCCAGATCGATACCAACAGCCTTGAGGGCCAAGACGTGGTCGTCTGGTTCTGGGCTCCCTGGTGAGTCCGTTGTCGACGAGAAGCCCCTGCGGTCGCAGCGGTACAAGCACAACTCGGTGACCAGGTCACCTTCCTCGGACTTCCGAGCCGATCCGACGACATCGCGTCAATGGAATCGTTCGTCGACGACAACGCTGTCGGCGCTTTCGATCATCTCATCGATATCGATGGTGTGATCTGGTCCGAACTCGAGATCTTCGATCAGCCAGCGTTCGCGTTCGTGAACGACGACGGAAGCATCGACGTCAACATCGGCAGCTTCGAAGAAGCCGAACTCGCCGAACGAGTCCAGGCACTCATCGATAGCTAACGCTTGCGCTTTTTGCTCTTGCCTTTGCGGGACTTTCGCGCCTTTGCGGCGGCCTTCGCCTCTCGGTAGCGAGCGATTTCGCGGAAGATTCCCGAGGCGAGGGAGAAGAGGAGCACGAGGACTCCAATGTTCGGGTTGACGACGAACCAGAAGATCGCTCCCACGATGATGCCGCCCAGCAGTGAGCCGGCGAACGCTGCGCCGGGGGCGGTGTCCGCGTCGGGAGTGCCAAAGCCGAACGCTTCACGCGCTTGGCGGCGGAGGGATTGCTCTTCTGCCATCGGTTGAAACTAACCCAAGCAAGGTCAGTCGCTGAAATGGGGCCGCGGGTGGCAGAATGCCGACATGTCGATCGCGTCGCCCATTACTACCGAACTCTTGATCTCCGGAGCGGTCGGCATCTCCGAGGTGCATGCGGATGGCACCGACGTCTACTGGGTGGAGAGCAGGCCGAACGAGGGTGGACGCATCGCCATCGTGCGTTGGCGCGATGGTGACATCGCAGAGATCACCGGGCCCGACGTAAACGTTCGCACCCGCGTGCACGAATACGGGGGCGGCGCTTGGTGGGTCGCCGACGGTGTTCTGTATTACAGCGACGATGCACGCGGAGGAGAGCTCTTTCGTCTCGATGTCGAAACGGGTACGGAGATCCAGCTGACCTCGTCGAGCTATCGCTACGCAGACGGTCGCACAAGTGCCGACGGCAACTGGTTCGTTGCGGTCCGTGAGCGTCACGACGGCGACGAGGTGCAAAACGAGGTCGTTGCTGTTAGCACCGACGGGCAAGGAACCGAGCTGGTGCTGGTTTCCGGTCACGACTTCTACGCCTCCCCTCGGTTTGGGCTGGGTGGCGAGTTGGCGTGTGTCGCGTGGAATCACCCCAACATGCCGTGGGATCACACCGAGCTTGTGTTGGTCGAGTCGACGTGGCTCGACGGCGAACCAGGACCGACCGTGCGAGCGATCCCCGCGGTTGACGATGCTCCCGAGTCGATTGTCTTGCCCGGCTGGACGAACGACGGTCGCCTCTTGGCGGTGACCGACCGCAAGAACTGGTGGAACCTCGTAGCGGTCGACCCGGAGACCGGCGCACAGTCGCCGATCGTCGAGGGGGATTTCGAGATCGCCACGCCCGGGTGGGTGTTCGGTCTGAGTCGATGGGTCGAGATCTCCGAGGGATTCGTGGTCGTGGCGGGAACGGCCAACGGCGACACGATCGGGTTCCCCAACGGCTTCGTGGAAGACCGGCATAGCGCGGTCAGCTCGATTCGAGCGCTTGGCGACGGACGGGTCGCCTACGTCGGCGCGTCGTTCGGCGAGGAGCCGTCGGTATGGGTGCACGACGGCGCGGAGGCGACCCGAATTTCCCAACCGCGGGATCTCGGCTTGCCGGCAGAGCTGTTTCCCGACCCGGAACTCGTCACCTTCGATGTTTCGGCGATCGATACCCATCAACCTCCTGGTACTACCGCCCACGCACTCTTCTACGAACCAGCGCTCGCCGATGGCCAGACGCTCGACGGCCCTCCACCCCTTTTGGTGCTCGTGCACGGTGGCCCAACTGCGGCAGCTCGTCGACAACTCAACTTGACCATTCGCTACTGGACGAGCCGGGGAATCGCAGTTGCCGACGTCGACTACCGAGGGTCAACTCTTTACGGACGTCTCTACCGGAACGAGCTGCGCAACGCGTGGGGCGTGGCCGACGTCGTCGATTGCGTTGCCGCGGCCAAATACCTTTCCGACGAGGGGCGCGTTGATCCATCGGCGCTCATCATCGAGGGTGGCTCCGCGGGCGGGCTCACCGTGCTCAACGCGCTTGCGCATCACGACGTGTTCTCCGGCGGCGTAAGCCGCTACGGCGTGACCGACCTTCGGGCGCTCGCGACCGAGACCCACAAGTTCGAAGCTCGCTACCTCGACAGCCTTATCGGCGCATGGCCCGAAGACGAAGCCATCTACATCGAACGCTCACCGATCACCCACGTCGACAAGATCGATTCGCCCATGCTGGTTCTGCAGGGGACCGAAGACATGGTCGTGCCACCGAACCAGGCCAAGATGATCGTCGACGCCCTGGAGGCCAAGGGTGTCCCCGTCACGTATCACCTGTTCGCAGGCGAGGGTCACGGTTTCCGTCAGTCAGAGACGATCGTCGCGGTCCTCGAAGCCACCGAAGCCTTCATCGCCTCCCTGTAGATCTCAGCTTCGGATCTGGCCGAGGAGTTCGTCGGTGGGGAGCCACGTGGTGCCCGATCGGGAAGCTCGCATGGTGACGCTGATGCGCGGTGCGGCGTGGGCAACCTTGGGTATGGCGTGCTCCCAGTGGTGTTGGGTTGCGCCGCCCATCACTAAAAGGTCTCCGGACTCGAGCGATATCGACCAACTCGTTCCCCCACCCTGTGGGCGCATGCGAAATGTTCGCGGTCCCCCGAGGCTGACGATCGCGACGAGTGGATCGACCTCGGTTCGCCCGATTCGATCCGCGTGCCAGGCAACGCTGTCGTCGCCCGTCTCGTAGTAGTTGCAGAACAACCCTTGAAAGCTCATCGCGTAGTGCTCGGAGAGTTCGCGTCGGATGGCATCGATCGCAGCCGGCTGATCGCCGAGTGCTTCGGTGCTGGTGCGGCGTGGTTCGTCGTGCCACTGGCCGTACATCAGGCGTTTGCCCCGAAACCAATCCATTCGATCCTCAAGGTCGGCGAGCAGCTGATCGGCGCCGGTCAGGAAGCCGGGAACGTGGTCGACCCAACAGCACGGATCCAACGTGATCCGCTGTGGCGTCCAGCCCGAAGCAACACCGGGTTCGCCATGCCCAAACAGCGTCATTGGATAATGCAGCGCGACCATGGCGATAGCCTAGCAAGCTAGGGAACGGGTGTTCGATATGCTGGGAGATCTTCGGGTTTGTTAGCGGTTCGCTTGGGAGAGTTCGACGAACTCGCCGGCGTTGAACGTGGCGAGGTCGTTGGCTTGCACCCGTGACCAGCTGAGCGACCACAGCGTGTCGCCGATGACCATCGTCCGAACGATTGGGTCGGGGCCCTGTTCTGGCCAGCAGACCTCGAGTGTCCCCTCGAGTCCGAGTCCGTCGGTGTCGACCCAATCCCATCGATCGCAGAACAACCCGGTCGCCCCGGACTCGTTATCTCCGCAGAGCTGCGCTTGGCCGTTGCCGCCAGAGAACTCCATGCCGATGTAGAACAGCTCGCCAAACTCGTCCTGGCGGCCCTCGAACTGTTCGAAGAATGTCGGGTCAAGGACTTCGCACTCGGTTCTGCCGATCTCTAGACCTTCCTCGGGTTCGTGCATGATGCGGGCGGCCTCGGTCAAGGTGCCAGCGTCGGTATCGACCCGGAAGGCCACCGCACCGTAGAAGCCGTCGCGATAGTTCTGTACCGGAAGCACGGCGAGGTCCTCTTGTGGCCACCACAGGAATGCACGGTGATCCCATTGGGCATCTGACCATGCGTCTTCGGCGACCCAGTTGGCGACATCGACCGGGTTCGACAGATCGCTCACGTCGAACAGCGTCACTTTGGCGCCGGTCTGGCGGCCTTCCTCGGTTGCTTCCTGGCCGATGCCGATCACATGCTCAGGGCCGACCGGGTGAAGCTGTCCGGAGAAGCCGGTGATCTTCAGTTCGCCCAACACGACTGGGTTGGCGGGGTCGGAAAGGTCGACCGTATAGAAGGGGTCGGTCTGGCGGAATGTGACCACGTAGGCGGTGTCGCCGACGAACCGGACGGCGAAGATCTGCTCGCCGCGACCCATGTCGCCAACCTCGCCAAGCTGACGAAGTTCGTTGCCGTCGATCTCGAAGGTGGTCACGAAGCTCTCGGAGTCCTGGTTGCCGGTCCAGATCGAACCGTCGGTGGTAGCAACCCGCAGAACACCGTCGTGCTCGGACATCGCGAACTGGTTGAGTAGGTGACCTCGGACGCTTCCCGATGCCACATACTCCGGGCTTTCACCGGAGATGGAGAACCCATGGAGTTGGCTGGTGAAGTTCTCGTCGGCGAGGTTGCGGGCCTCGTCGGTCATGGCGCCCCAGTCGAACCATTGGGTGGTCGAGATCCACATGTTCGTGCTCGAGGCGTAAACGTTCTGGCCTTCGGCCAACACGGAGACGGCGTCAGGTGTATCGAGGCCGTCGCTGCCGTCGAAGGTGATGACCGACAGTGAACCGAACCCGGCGAACTCGGTCGGCGCGTGGACCTGTTCGCAGCTCGAGAGCTGACCGGAAGAGGTATCGCCGTTGCGGGTCAACGTGTAGTTGGGAAGCCAGTCGGAGATCTCGGTGTCGCGAACGACCTCGCGGTTGAACTCGGCCGCTCGATCCTCGCCGTTGCGGCCCTGTGGGAACACGAAGCCCAGGTCGTGCTGATCGGATTGCAGGGCCAGGCTGATCTGTCCGTCGATCAGGCGGGCGCTGAGGTAGCGGCCCTCGATGTCGAGGGTGCCCACCTCTTGAGGGTTGTCGAGGTCGCTGACGTCGAGTTCGATCACCTGGACGGTTGGCCCGAAGAATGCCTCGTCCTCAATGATCCCGCCAGCGAACTCGGACTCGGCGTCACCATCGAAGGACCGTTCGTCGAAGAAGCGTTCGCCGTAGCCCGTGCCGAACAGGTACACACGGTCGCCCAGAATCAACATCTCTTGAATCTCGTAGTTGACGAAGGTCGATCCGCGGACTGTTGGATTGTCGGAGTCGGCTTCGACGATGGTGAAGTTGCCGTTGGTGAGTGTGAAGATGCGTTCGCCATCGGTCTTGACGAAGTCGGGTTCGTCGACGCCTTGCTCTTGGTTATTTGTGCCGGAGAAATCCTCGCCTTCGACGAGGGCACCGTCGCCACCTGTCCGCTGGGCTGAGGTAGCGGTGTCCACACTTGATTCCGCGGAGTCAAAGGCTACTTCTTCGTCTTCCATGGCGTCCTCGACGTCGTCGAAACCAAAGAATCCGCCACCATTGTTGAAGCCGAATGCACCCACCCGCTCGGCTCCTTCAGTTTGCAGATGGGTGAGCAACGCGCTGCACGTGTCGAAGGTTGCCAGACCGCTAGTCAGCTGGATATCGAGGTCGTCCACCGTGACGGTTTCGACCTGGGCGTTCACGTTGGTGTTACCCGAGGCGCCAGCGGCATTAGCACCGTCGTCGGCACCACAGGCAGCCGCGAGAAGGCTGAATGCGAGCGCTCCCGTGGCGTAGAGGCTGCGTCGAGAAGTCTGGTTCGTCGTCATGATGTCCTCACATCTCACCGTTGAAGTGATCATCGGTGTCAATGCTTCTACGCCTGAGCCAGCCGATGAGTTCCCGAGAATTGCGAGAAAAAAATTGAAGGGGCCTAGAGGCGAACCCGTGCCCACTGCGCATCGTCGAAACCGACGGGGTCGAGGGCCGGCGCGAGCTGCACACGTACGTCATCCAGCGACGCCATGGCAAAGTCGCTGCCGTCGACCTCGCTGAGCAGCCCAGATGCGATCGTTCGAACGTAGTTGGGATGCGGTGGATTGGGCGCTGGCACGTCATGGGTGGTGATCGTGAAGATTGGAACATCGTCGTCGAGGTCGCCCAGGAACAGGACCCGTCCATACCGGCGTTCGTGAGCGTCTAGGAGGCCTGCATCGCGGGCGTGCTGCAGATCGAGGGCAACCGGAGCGTCAAGGCCGTTCTCCTGGAAGAAGACATCCCCGAACTGCTCGGCGGTGATCAAGTACATCCGCAACGCCGTGTGCGCATCGGTGGGCTCGCTGTCGAGAAAGGCAACGCCGCCGCCACCCCAAGAGCGTGACTCGCCGCCAAAGCGGAGCCGGTGCGCGCAGAATTGTGTTTGCGAGGCGACGGGCGGACTTGGGTCGCGTGCACCTGGATGGGCGTGTGTTCCCCCCGGTGGAGAACCGCCGCGGAGATAAACGCTGAACCGATCTAGCCACAGGTTGGACCCATACGCCGCGTACCAAACGTGGGTGGTCATTTCGCGTTCACCTATCGACGAGGCCCGCGTGTTGCCCGCCCGGTCCAACATCCCCGATGCCAGTGCCTCCGCAGGTCAACGGCGTCGGCCGGGATGGCGACGATGTGGCCGGTACCCGGCGCAATGTCCCGGTTGCATCCCGGGCATATGTAGGTCTTCGTCGCCTGATACGGCTGAATGAACCGAGTCTCCGCGTCTTCCCAGAAGTCATGTTGAGGTGGCTTGGGCAAAACCTTCTCCGGCATACTCGCGGTCCTTTCCAGGATGCCTGCCCGATGGCTTCTGGAGGCGTCTATTCGACCGAAACGTCGATGGCGACCTTTGTTCCGGCGAGCGTGAAGCCCGCTTCGTCGACGCTTGCCAGAAAGCGATCGAGTTCAGGGTCGGTTGTGGTATTGAGGTACTCGATGTAGCGGTCTGGGTGATGCCCGAGGTCACGTCCCAGCCCTCCGTCGAACTCACGCACCTCGTGGGAGAACGTGTTGATCGACACCGATTCGTCGCCCTGGCCCATGAACCGATGAAACCGTTCGAGGGTGATCGCTTTATCCCGCTCGTTCTGGAGTACGAGAACATCGATCCCCGGTGCTACGGCCGCGAGCTGTGGGACGGAATCGTATGCAGCGGCCACTACGTGGGTCAGGTTGTACCGCTCGGTGAAGTCGACATCTGCGGCGATGTCGAGGACGGTATCTGCGCCGAAGCTATGCCCGACCAAGAGGAGGTTGGAGTCGGGGTCTACACCGATCTCTTCTAATCCAGCGATGATCATTTGGGCGTACTGGTTGTCGGCCACCGAAGCCGTCGGGGCCGAGTGGATGGCGACTCGATCGATGTCTCGAACCGTCGTGTGGGTGGGGTCGAACCCCGGGGAGGGGTTCGACAGGTCGACTACCCCGGGAACCAAGACCGTGTAAGTGGAGGCGCCGCTGATCGACCGCCCGTGGTCGATCAACGCGAACTCGTCGGACGCAATTGGCCCCTCCGGCGCGAGATCGTCGAGCGCTGCAGTGAGGCTTTCGCGGCCCCGCTGAACAGGGTCGGATGTGGCATTGATCTCGGCCACGACGGCGGCCAGTGAGCGTGTGGTGAACGTCCCCCCGAGGTCGTTGCCCGGCCCGTTGTCTACTTCGTCGTCTCGGTACGTGGCGTTGGCGGCCAGCGGGGTTGCGAATGCGGTGTAAGTATCGGTGACCGCTTTTCCGGTACCGGCCAGGAACGTAAGTACGGTTGGGCCGATGTGATCATTCCAAAGCGTCTCCCAGTGTGGACGAACCACCTGGGGGACGGCTCGGTCCACACCGAAAGTCGGCGTCGTAGTTCTGACATCGTGTGAGAGTGCGAGTTCGGCGTGCACCGCCCAGGTCGCCCAGAACACCTCGCTGGTCGCCGTGCCGGCGGCGTTGAGAGACCCGATGAGATCGTTGGTAAAGGAGGCCTGTGACGCGACGTCGGTGCCGCCGCCTCCGGCAGCGAGGATGGTTCGTGCGAGGTGGTCTCCGCGAGGTGCCGTTTGGACGTGGCTATGAAGAACGCTCGACCCGGTTGCCGAGTACTCGAAAAGAAAATCCGATAGGAACGTGCGCGCGAGCACAGGGTCGGCTTCGAAGGCGTTGACCACTGGCCCGAACATACCTTCGCTACGGGGCAGGTCGAACGGGTTCGCCGAGGTTTCAAATGGCTGGTAGCTGCGGTCGCTGGCCAGCCACGTTGCCAAGGTGAGCAACGTGTCGCGACTCGGGTCGCCATAGGTTGGTATTGCGGCGGCGAAGTACATCGGTAGGTCAGCGCTCGACCAACCATGGTCCATCGCGATCGCGAATGCGGTGGCGAACAGAGGTCGCAGTTCGTAAGGGACAGTGCTCGTGGTGAACACGCCATCGGCAGCAAAGGCGTCGCTTTGGGTGATCTGGTCCACCACGGAGATGAGTTCCTCGAGTGAGGTTGTGCTGGCGATCTGGCGGGCGAGCGAATGAAATGCCCACCCGCTTGCGTGTGCGGCGGTGGGGGCTAGATCTTGGCTTGGAGTTGATTTGAGCTGGAAGGCAAGGCCATCGGTTCGTTCGATGAACTCGAGAATGCCGCGCAGTTGTTCGCCGTCGCGACGGAGCTCCTCGCCGATGTCGGCCAGCGGGATCGGCGGGGGTTGTCGCCCAAGCAGGTTTCCCGCCTGCTCGACGAGTCCATGGAGTGCGGCTCCCGAATCGATCAGGGTTGCCGAGGCGTCACCATAGGACGCGATCAGGTGACGCACTTCAATAGGAGCGACTCCGACTCGTCCTGCTCGCTCAGCCATGCCCGCCACTTCCGCCTGCCATCACTAACCCCCTGCACTCCGATTAAGTCATTTCAATACATTTCGGTCTATCACGAAATGTTGGGAGCCGCGCAAGTCGGCGCAGGGGTAGCCCGGCCTAGGCGGCGATTTGGTCCGGGGATGGCCCGGCGACTGCCGCGACCTCGGTGTATTGCCAACCATCATCGGCTCGGCCAACCACATGACATTCGGTCGCAACCTTCCACATTGCCCGCAGGATCGGGGTTGGGTTGTACCGGTACAGGTGCGGGAACGCATTCTTGATTGCGTCGGTGGCCTTGCGGGCGTTGTAGTGCGGGATCTTGTGGTCGAGATGATGAGCCACGTGGGTGGTTCCGATTCGGTGGTGTAAGAAATCGACGATCGGGCCATATGGGCGGTCGACCGAGCAGAAGGCGCCCCGGACGAATGACCAGTCATCGCCGTAGTGCGGGGTGTCCTCGTCGGTGTGTTGCAACCAGGTGTAGGTCACCAGCCACGCGTTCGTCACCATGTAGGGGCCGACGTAGAGCGCAAGAACTTGCCATGGGCTTGCTGCGAGCGCCCACCACACGAGTACACCGAGAACGACCAGCACGCCGAGCGAGGAGATTCGTACTTTGTTCTTCCAACGGTCGGGGAAGAGCGCCGGGCTAAACGGGCGGGTCGGCCAGAAGTGGTTGGTCACGCCGCGCTCAGCACCGCCGGTCGCCCCAATAAGCAGATAGAGCGGCCACCCGAAGGTAAGTCGAGCCACGATGGTGAAGGCACCGTGGGTGCGTCGACCGAAGAACTTGCGCATCTTCAGTGTGAATTGGCCACGAGAGGTGTCGTTGCGCTTTGGAACGTGGGTTTCGCCCTCGATCACGTGGTTGGTCTTGCCGTGATGCACAGCGTGGCTTCGCTGCCAGGAGAAGTACGGAACCAAAAGCGACGAGTGCAGAACGAAGCCGAGTGCGTCTTGGGCCCGAGTGCCGTTGGCGAACCCGCGGTGTCCGCATTCGTGTGCGGCAACCCAGACGCCGGTCGCAACGGTACCGTTGACGTAGGCGTACGCGAGCCATACCGGGGTCCACTGCCAGGTGAGCGGTATGAAGGTCCATGCCAGCAGACCGAGGCCGATTGTGAGCACCACCGACATGACTGCGTAGGGCAGCGACCGGGCAAATGAGCGCTCGAAACATTCCGATGGGATCGCGGCCTTCACCTCAGCCAGGGATGGAAAACTCATTGAGGTGGCGCTGGTGTTCGACACCAAGCAAGGATGCCAGGGCCGCGGCCGTTTCCCGTGGTTACTCGTCGGTCAGTTACGAGTTCTTATCCGCGAATTGTTCAAACCCACCACAATGAGTGTCAGTCGGTATCACCTGGCCACTCATCGGGCACAACGAACACTCGGTCGAGTTCTTCACCATCGTCGTTGTTGCGAACGCTGACCATGACCGGGTGTCCCGGTCCAGCAAAGTGTTCGTGGATTTTGGTGATCATCGCATCGGAATCGAGCAATCCGACTTGGGATTGCGGCGCGAGCCAATGCGGCTTGGGGGCCACGGCGAAGCGCCGATCTCTGGAGCGGAGCTTCACGGTTTCGTTCACTCGAAGCCATGTGCCCCGCAGGTGATCACTGGCAAGGCGCTCTGGGCTCGCCGCTGTCGGCTCGTCGTCGCGGTAGAAGATCATGCCCTTTACGAGGCCGTGCCGGGAACCGATGCCCTCGATCCGTCCGGCGCTTGCCGGGAGTTGCTTGTCGAAGAGCTTGGTGGTCTTTGCTTCGAAGTTGTCTCGGGCGTTCGGGCCGGGAAACTCGCTTGGGGTTGTGCCCGGAGCGCAGAGGAAGAACTTCACCGACGTCTCGCAATGCACGAGCGTGGCTGACTCGTCCTCATAGAGAAAGTCGATCTCGCCGACGGTGATCTTGCCATCCTTGAGCTGGAGTCCGTTCGCGACTACTTCGACCTTCCGAATGTGCAAGAGCCAATAATGAATGAGCTGCTCGAAGTACCGTCCGACTCGATGCCCTGGGTTTTGTACCTCAAGAAATCTGGTGAGGTGTTCCTGGTCGATGGCATCGACCGCGATATCGGGGGTGAGGGCGACGTCTGAACCCTCCACCAACGACGGCGAATTGACCGCCCAACAGAGGTCGAGTGCTGCTTGGCTGGGCGTGGAGGCCATGCCAGAGATCTAACCGTTCGGCGCGAGGTGACGGTCGCCCCGAGCTTCGGCGAGAAGCACCTGCCGATGTCGTTCCCGAAGGCGCTCGGCTCGGTCTTCGGTGAGTTGGTCGATGCATTTCTCGCAGCTCACACCCTCTTCGTAGTCGTCGGAAGCACGCTCGTCGTTGCCGAGGACGTGCCGACATCCTCGGCAAAGTGTGTAATCGCCGGGCTGGAGATCGTGGTCGACGGTCACCCGCTCATCGAAGACGAAGCATTCGCCGCGCCACATCGATTCGGCGGGATCGACGTCTTCGAGGTATTGGAGGATTCCACCTTTGAGATGAAGGACCTCGTCGAAGCCCTGGTTGAGCATGTAGGCCGACGCCTTCTCACACCGGATACCACCAGTGCAAAACATCGCGACCTTCGGATGTTTCGCGGGATCGAGGGTTGCGACGTAGTCGGCGAACTCGCCGAAGGATTCCGTGCCCGGGTCGACGGCATTGTCGAAGGATCCAAGGGCTACCTCCTCGACGTTGCGGGTGTCGATGACCAGCACGTCGGGCGCCGATATGACGCCGTTCCAGTCGGCCGGATCGACGTAGGTTCCGACCTGGCTGTTTGGGTCTACCGGTTGGCCGAAGGTCACGATCTCCTTCTTTAGGCGTACCTTCATGCGTCGGAAGGGAAGCTGTTTGCTGTGGGATTCTTTGACTTCGAGGTCGGCGAACCGCTCGTCTGAACGCAACCAGGCAAAGATTTCGTCGGTCGTTTCACGAGATGCGGCCACCGTGCCGTTGATGCCCTCAGTGGCTAGCAGGATCGAGCCACGCATTCCCGCGTCCATACAGCGGAGGAGTAGCTCGTCACGGATGGTCTCGAAGTCGGGCAACGCAACGAACTTGTAGAACGCCGTCACGACAACGGGTTCGTCGGCTATCCGCGGATCGGATTCTGGCTGCTCACTCACGTGTTCCAGTGTGGCGGGTGT
Organism: uncultured Acidimicrobiales bacterium; assembly: GCA_964562985.1. Classification (GTDB taxonomy): domain Bacteria; phylum Actinomycetota; class Acidimicrobiia; order Acidimicrobiales; family SHLQ01; genus SHLQ01. The sequence continues at coordinate 98,660 of CAZLWE010000002.1, read as the reverse complement.
CCACCGTCGTTGCGCATCCACCCCAGCTACGGCGAAAACGCGAAACGGGCGCCGGTTCGTGAGAACCGGCGCCCGTGACGTGATTACCCCGTCAAGCGGGGAGATCTATTGCCGTCGTTGACTACGAGAGGATCTCGCAGCTCACAACTGCAGAGTCGCCAGCATCTTCGACACAGGTGTCAAAGTCACTGCCGCCACCGTCGATAGTGTCGGCGCCAGCGCCGCCATCGATGGTGTCTGGACGGGTTCCGCCGACGATGGTGTCGTCGCCGTTGTCGCCATTGAGGACGTCGGCCTTTTGGCCACCGTTGATGGCATCGTTACCGGCGCCACCAGAGATGGTGTCGGTTCCGTTGTTGCCACGAAGGTCATCGTCGCCGCCACCACCAACGATGGTGTCCTTGCCACGGCCGCCGGAGACGAAGTCATCTCCGCCCTGACCGTAAACGGTGTCACGGCCCTGACCAGCGTTGATCACGTCAGCACCAGCGCCGCCAAAGACGGTGTCTGCGCCGTTGCCAGCGTTGATGGTGTCGTTGCCGCCTTCGCCACAGATCACGTCGTTGCCGCCGAGACCGTTGATGACATCGTCACCATCGGTTCCGAGGATCACGTCGTCACCGTCGGTTGGCATCTCACCGAGGGCGAGGTTGACGGTTACGTCTTCGCCACCACATGTACGGGCTGCGCCAGCGTAAATGGTGATACGTGCGACGACTTCGTCAGGAGCGATTGGTGAGTCAATCGTTGCGCCTGGAACGTTCTCGAGGCCGAGGTAATCGGTGAGGTCATCGTTGAGAAGCGATACGCCATCGGTGGTCTCGGTCTCGGTTTCCATGTTGCCACCGTCGATGATGAATGGAAGGCCCGTGGCAGTGTTCGCCTCGGTGCCAGCATCCAGAAGGTCTGCGCCGGTGATCTCAATGACTACTGGTGCGATGAAGTTTCCAATATCATCAAAGAGTCGATGAGCGACCGGATCTTCGTTACCGAAGAACACGTCGTTTGATGGAAGGATCATCGATGCGAACGAGACGTACTGGTACGCCGCAGGATTGATCACATCGATCGTGTGCTCGCGCACAGTTCCCGGTGCGATTGGGGCTGGCCCTGGGTTGTCTGTCTGGAGACGTCCTGGCTGTGCAAACTCATCCTGGAGGATGGTGTTGCCACCGTTCTCGGCGATGTTCTCCAGGCCTGGGCTTGGAGCTTCGCCGATGTTGAACAGGTCGAAGTCACCGTTATGGAGACCTGCCCAAAGGTCGGTGAAGAAGAAGCCACTTCCCGCTTCCTGAACGTTTTCAACACGTACGAACACCTGCTCTTGGACTACCTGCTCAACAACCTCAACGGTGATCGTTGCGACGAGTTCGTCAGCTGCGATTGGTGAGTCGATCGTTGCGCCTGGCACGTTGGTCAGGTTGAGGTATGCGCTCAGGTCATCGTTGAGAGCCGAGATGCCGTCTGTGGTCTCGGTCTCGGTTTCCATGTTGCCTCCATCGATGATGAATGGAAGGCCCGTTGCGTTGTTCTCTTCGGTGCCAGCATCCAGAAGGTCTGCGCCGGTGATCTCGATGGTGACCGGGCCGAGTGGGGTGCCGTCAGCGTCGAAGATTGGGTACGCATCAGGAGCTTCGTTTCCGAAGAACACGTCGTTTGATGGAAGGATCATCGATGCGAACGACAAGTACGGGTATGCAGACGCATTGATGACCTGAATCGTTTCAACGCGAGTTGTTCCCGGTGCGATTGGGGCAGGCCCTGGGTTGTCTGTCTGGAGACGTCCTGGCTGTGCAAACTCATCCTGGAGGATGGCGTTGCCACCATTCTCGGCGATGTTCTCCAGGCCTGGGCTTGGGGCTGCGCCGATGTTGAACAGGTCGAAGTCTCCACCATGGAGGCCTCCCCAGACCGAAGTGAAGAAGAACCCGCTTCCAGCTTCCTGATTGTTCTCAACGGTGATGACGACGAATTGCTCCGTCTCAGCTTCTTGTGCTCCAAGCTGGGACGGTGCCCCAGCCAGTGTTGTTGCGAGAAGCACCAGCGCAGCAAATGCACGCAGAGTCCTCCCGCGGATGGTCTTTCGTACCATGTTTCTCCTCATATATGAACGTCTCAGCGGTACACCCGCAGAGATGGAATAACATCCAATACGTACCGCGGCGATTTTTGGTTCGTATGGCCGGATCGTATTAAGTAGATGTGAACGGGCCGATTGCGTATAGCAGTCTTCATGGCTGCGGTGCCAGTGCTACATCGCGCCGCCGCGTTTGTTCCCCTGATTTATCAGTCATCGTGGTTTGCACTGATCAAGAGCAGATTAAGAATCCCGACAACCCGAACATTGAGGGAACCGATGAAAACATTTGTTCACAAGTCATGCTCCGTCGCGATAAGAGCAATTTCGCGACGCTGCGTCAGATTCGGGTTTGCGGCTTGAACGCGGGTCGAGTGGCTTCGAACTCATCGATCGAGCCAACGTTCTGCATTGTCAGGCCGATGTCGTCGAGGCCGTTGAGGAAACGGTGTTGCACTGCATCGGAAAGGTCGAAGCCGACTTCCAGGTCGATCGCCGTTGCTTCGAGGGTTCGGCGCTCTACGTCGACGGTGATCTCCAGGGTGGGGTCGGCCTGCACGGCTGCCATCAACTGATTGCCGATTTCGTCGGTGACCTCAACGGCGACGAGGCCGTTCTTGGTGCAGTTGTTCTTGAAGATGGGGCCAAAGCGCGGAGACACGACCGCCTCAAAGCCGTATTGGTGGATGGCCCACACGGCGTGCTCACGGCTCGAACCGGTGCCGAAGTTCGCGCCGGCAACGAGCACCTTCGCGCCCAGGTACTCTTCCTGGTTCATCACGAAGCTCGGGTCATCTCGCCATTCGGAGAACAGCCCCTTCTCAAACCCCGTGCGCTCCACACGCTTGAGCCAATCCGACGGAATGATCTGGTCGGTGTCGACGTCGCTGCGGTCGAGGGGGACCGCGGTTCCTTGCACGATGTGTACGGGCTTCATGAGAGGTCCTCGGGGGTGGCGAAGGTGCCGGCGATTGCGGTGGCTGCAGCCACAGCGGGGGAGACGAGGTGGGTACGGCCACCTCGGCCCTGGCGGCCTTCGAAGTTGCGGTTACTGGTGCTGGCCGAGCGTTCGCCCTCGGCCAGCTTGTCGGGGTTCATCGCCAAACACATCGAGCAACCAGGTTCGCGCCAGTCGAATCCTGCATCGATGAAGATCTTGTCGAGGCCTTCGGCTTCGGCCTGTGCTTTCACTCGGCTCGAACCTGGGACGACGAGGGTGCGCATGCCGCTCTTGACCTGGCGGCCTTCAGCCACGGCTGCCGCTGCTCGAAGGTCTTCGATGCGGCTGTTGGTGCAGCTGCCGATGAAGACCGTATCGACGGGAACGTCGCGCATGGGCATGCCAGCGGTGAGGCCCATGTACTCGAGCGCTCGAGTGGCAGCGTCGCGTGCGACCCCGTCGGTGAATTGGTCTGGCGACGGAACGTTGTCGGAGAGGCGGATGACCTGACCGGGGTTCGTTCCCCACGTGACATGCGGGGTGATCGAGCTGCCGTCGATGACAACTTCGCGGTCGAAGACCGCACCCTCATCGGTGATGAGCGTGCGCCAATGCGCGACCGCGGCGTCCCAATCGTCGCCCATCGGAGCGTTCGGGAGGCCCTTGAGGTATTCGAAGGTGGTGTCGTCGGGTGCGATCATTCCGGCCTTTGCACCGAACTCGATCGACATGTTGCAGACCGTCATGCGGCCTTCCATCGAGAGCGCCTCGATGACCGGGCCACGGAACTCGGCGATTGCGCCGATGCCGCCGCCCGTGTCGCACTCGGCCAGGATGGCAAGCACGACGTCTTTAGCGGTGGAGCCTTCGGGGAGTTCGCCTGTGACCGTGATCGACATTGTCTCTTGGGCTGGTTGCTGCAGCGTTTGGGTAGCGAGGACGTGCTCGACCTCGCTGGTACCGATGCCAAAGGCCAGCGCACCGAACGCTCCGTGAGTGCTCGTATGGCTGTCGCCGCAGACGATTGTCATCCCCGGCTGGGTAAGGCCTTGCTCCGGGCCGATGACGTGCACGATGCCCTGGTTGATGTCGCCCATTGGGTAGTGGGTGATGCCGAATGCTTCGGCGTTCGCCCGAAGGGTGTCGACCTGCTTAGCCGACACTTCGTCGACGATTGGCTTGTCGATGCCCTCGGTGGGGACGTTGTGGTCCTCGGTGGAGATGGTGAGGTCCGGACGGCGTACCGACCGTCCGTTTTGGCGGAGACCATCAAAGGCCTGCGGCGAGGTCACCTCATGGACGAGGTGGAGGTCAACATAGAGAAGGTCGGGTTGCCCGTCTTCGCTGTGGACGACGTGTTCGTCCCACACCTTCTGGCTCAGGGTTCTCGGTTGCTCAGTCACAGCAGTGAAGACTATCGCTGAGCGTGCGCGACGAGTTATCCGAGAAACAGCCAAGTCGCGAAGACCGGTGGTCTGTCAGTTGAGAAGGACCGGTACCTCGACCTCGACGCCGTCGCGAAGAACGGTCAGTGTCACCGTGTCGCCGAAGTCGGCGTTGTAGGTGATCTCCAGGTTCAGGTCCTCGGGAGTCGTGACGGAATTGCCGTTGAGTGCCACGATGATGTCGGGGTTGACGGGAATGCCGATTCCCTGGACCTGTTGGAACTCGGGGTCGGAGAATCCTGCGGCCTCGGCATTGCCACCAGGCCTCACGGCGAGTACGGCAAGACCTGTGGCGGGTAGCTCCGCCTCTTCGCGGATCTCGGCTGGCAGGCCGCTGAGGTTGCCCATGTTCGCACCAAAGACGGGCCGGCTGTCTTCGATGGTCGACACCCCGCCACCTTCAAGGTCCGTCAGTGCCTCCATGAGGAGGTTCGACGGTACGGCGAAACCGATTCCGGCAAACGCTCGGGCCTCTGGGTTGAAGATTGCGGTGTTGATTCCGATCAGTTCACCGGACGACGTCAGGAGTGCTCCGCCCGAATTCCCTGGGTTGATCGCCGCATCGGTCTGGATCATGGGAACGCTGATATTGCCAATCGAGGTGACCAGGCGGTTGATCGACGAGATGTTTCCGGTGGTGAGGGTGACGCCAAGGCCGAATGGGTTGCCAAGAGCAATCGTTTTTTGGCCCTTGACCACAAGGTCAGAGTTGCCGAGCGGAATCGGCTCAAAGTTGGGAAGCTCGACGCCGTCGATTGGTTCGAGCAGCGCTAGGTCAAATGAGGGATTCACGCCGACAACTTGCAGCCCGAAGGTGTTGAGTTCGTTGGCGCCAAACGTCGCAAAGATCGTCGAGTCCGACCGCATCTCACTCGTGCCGTCGACCGTGGTCGGCATGGCCACGTGATAGTTCGTGATGATAAAACGCGCGCCGTCGAGTTCGATGAGTACCCCGCTGCCACTGCTCTGTTGAGGCGGTGTTTGAAACTCCGGGGGCACGTTTTCGTCGGGAAGTATGAGGTCGTCGGGGGTGTCTCCCTCGGAACCCAACGGCAGCATGGCTTGGCCACCGACAGTCACCGATAGCGCAGCTGTCGAGTCGCCGAAGCGTTCAGCGACCGCGATCGTGTTGAGCTCGTCATCGGTGGGGCCGATCGCATCGACGAAGTCGGCAGGGGTGATCGGGGCTCCGCCACCGCCATCGCTATCGGACTGAGCGTCATCGGAGCTCTGGGCGGCATCAGCGGTATCGGATCCTGAACAGGCAGCAGCGATCAAAGCGATCACTACAAGCAATACGGAAAGCTTGACCCGAATCATCATGGGTACACCTTAGTTGTGTATTTCAATCGATTGGTAGGCAGTGAGTCGAGGAAGACAAGAACACTGGTGCGGCTAGTCCTAGATGGGTTGGTCTTTCCGCTTTGTCATGTTGAAGCCGGAGTGGACCTCTCGGTGGGCCAGATCTGCAATAGTGGGCCATGCCCAAGATCACGCTCGTCGGCGCAGGCTCAACGGTCTTTGCCCGCAATCTCATCGGTGACATATTGAGTTTGCCTGAGCTTGCCGAATCCACCATCAGCTTGCACGACATCGATGCTGATCGGCTAGCTACGTCGGAGCTCGTGGCCAACAAGATCGCGAGCACGCTCGAGGTAGCGCCGGTGATCGAGGCAAGTGTCGATCGTCGCCGGTCGCTCGAAGACGCCGATTATGTGATCACGATGTTCCAGGTCGGCGGCTACGAGCCCGCCACCGTTACGGACTTCGAGATTCCGAAGCGTTACGGCCTCGAGCAAACCATCGCCGACACGCTCGGCATCGGGGGCATTATGCGTGGGCTGCGCACGATTCCTGTGCTGCTCGACATGGCCTCCGATATGGAAGAGGTCTGCGGCGACACCACGATGTTGCAGTACGTCAACCCGATGGCGATGAATTGTTGGGCACTCGACCGGGCGTCCTCGATCAAAACCGTGGGGTTGTGTCACAGTGTGCAGCAAACCGCGGGCCATCTCGCCGAAGACCTCGGTGTGTCGATCGATGAGGTGAGCTACCGCTGCGCAGGGATCAACCACGTGGCTTTCTACTTGGAGTTCGCTCAACGCACCGGCGAGGGGCTGGTTGATCTTTACCCGCAGCTGCGCGAGATCGCCGAACGTGACGAGCTTCCCATCCGAACGAGTCAGGATCGGATCGAGGATGGTGTCGACGGTATGAGTGACGCTGTTCGTTATGAGATGCTTAAGCGGCTCGGCTATTTCGTGACCGAATCGAGCGAGCACTTCGCTGAGTACGTTCCCTGGTTTATCAAGGATGGTCGTAGCGACCTGATCGATCGGTTCAACGTGCCCCTCGATGAATACCCCGACCGCTGCGAACGGCAAATTGCTCGTTGGGATGCCCAACGCGCACAGCTAGAGGATCCGAGTGCTCCCTTTGAGGTGACCAGGTCTCACGAGTTTGGGTCAGGCATCATCCACTCGATCGAAACCGGTCAACCGCGCATAATCAACGGGAACGTTGCCAACAAGGGCTTGATCGACAACCTGCCTGATGGCTGTTGTGTCGAGGTGCCGTGTCTGGTCGACGGCAACGGAATTCAACCGACCGCGGTCGGTGCGCTTCCACCTCAGCTCGCAGCCGTGATGCAGAGCAACATCAACGTGCAGTCCCTTACGGTTGAAGCCGCGCTCACCGGCAAGCGCGAGCATGTGTATCACGCCGCGATGATGGATCCGCACACTGCGTCCGAGCTCGACCTCGATCAGATCTGGAGCTTGGTCGACGAGCTCATCGATGCCCACGGCGATTGGATTCCCGAGCTGGTGTAGTCGTGCAACGATGGAGCCATGGGTACTCCAGAGATAGACGACGAACTGTTTTGGGATTTGGCGGGGCCGATGATCGCGTCGGGTCGGGTGGTGGAGGGTGAGCTGATGCGCAGCCGTTGCCTTCGCATTGGCAAGGAGTTCCTCGCAATGCCTGAGTACCGCACCGGTGACCTCGTCGTGAAGTTGCCTCGGGAGCGGGTGGACGAGTTGATCGCGACAGGGGTGGGTTGGCGTTCGCTCCGGCCAAGAAGGTGTTTCGTGAGTGGGTGCAGGTGTCGTCGCGAGACGAGAAGCTTTGGAGCCAGTTACTAGAAGAGGGCGTCGAGTTCGTTTCGTAGCCGCCGTCTTCTGAAGCCGAATTGGGGTATTGACATGCTGCAACCTTATCAATATGATTGAACTGGTACAACCAAATCAATCGTACTAACGGCGGAAGGATTCACATGGCTATCACCCACCCAACAAACACAGATTCGAAGTACAAGAGCCGACGACTCGTTGCGGCGGCAACCATCCCAGCACTGCTGGTCGGAGGCTTGATCATCTACCTCGCGTTCGTAAACGACCGGCTTCCTGAAGAGGTCGCTACCCATTGGGACGCCAACGGCACCCCGGACGGCTTTACCTCGCGGTCCTCGTTGTCGTTGCAGCTCGCCGCGATCATGGTGGCGGTCACCCTTCCGGCAACACTGATCGCGCTATTCGTAAAGGGGGCCACCGCCTTCATGCCCAAGGTGATCAATGGGCTGCCTGCGGGTGTCGCAGGTTTCGTGGCATCGCTGCTCTTCCTCAGCATCCAGCCACAGCTCGACACCACGACTCCTCCGGATTTGGGTCTTTGGGTCATCCCCGTCGCCCTCGCGTTCGGGTTGGTCGCCGGTGCTGTGGGTGCCGCCGTGGCGGGCAACCCGCCGGCTGCGCCCACCTCGGTCGCGCCAGCTCCCGTAGATGCCGAACGCTTAGATCTACCCGCGGGCAGTACGGGGGCGTGGGTGGGGCGCACACCGATGGGCTCGGCGTTGATTATCAGCTTCGCCCTCTCGCTCATTCTGGGGATAGTGGTGTCGGCGCTCAGTTCGTGGTGGGTTCTGGGCGTCTTTGCTCTGTCGTTGTTGTTGGTATTGTCGCTGTCGAGTTTCAACGTGAGCGCCGGACCAACCGGCGTACGGGTGAGCGGCATGTTTGGCTTCCCGCGGATCACCGTGCCACTGGCCGAGATCACCGAGGCCTCAGCGGGCAGTGTTCGTGCGCTCGAGTACGGCGGTTGGGGCTGGCGGATCAAGAAAGGGTCGACCGCCGTGCTCACCCGTTCGGGTCCGGCGTTGTCGATTGGTCGGACCGACGGGGCGCTGTTGCACGTGACCATCGATGACCCCGAGGAACCAGCCGCACTGCTCTCCACCTTGCTCGATCGGCGGGCAGACGCATGATCCTCACCCTCGACCTCGCATCCGATCGTCCACTCTTCAACCAGATCGTCGACGGGGTGAAACGCTCGCTCGTCGACGGACAACTCGAAGCAGGGGAGTCGCTCCCACCTGGCCGGGAACTCGCAGCGGCTCTCGACGTCAGCCTCGAGACCGTCCAGCGTGCCTATCGCCAACTCGCCAACGAGGGAGTCGTGACCTCCCGGGTCGGGCGGGGCACCCGAGTCGCCGAGTCGATCGACATCGGTTCGATGGAACTCTCAAGCTCGGTCGATGACCTCGTCGAGCAAGCGCGTGCCGCCGGCATCTCTCGGGACCGCCTGATCGAGTTGATCGAGTCCGCCTACGGCTGAGATGCTGTAGACATGGTTTTCCGTCGCGATTGCCGCTCTCTTCGCTGCGATGGGACTCGCGGTCGTCGTGCTTGGAATTAAGGGCAAGCAGGGGCAAGTCGACTACGCCATGGGCGCGCATGTTCGCGAGAGCTACGAACCCGAGACATGGAAACACGCCCATGAATTGGCGGGAGGGTCCATGATCTTAGGCGGGGGACTTTTTGTGCTCGGCGCAGTCTTCTTTCTCGCCGCTGCGCTCGTCGGCTCACCAGAGTGGGCTATTGCGATGGCGCTGCTACCGGTTCGTGACGAGAGTATTCACGTTAACCTTCGTGGCGCAGACTCTGCTCGCCGCGTGCTCAACATCGTCGACGTGTCGGTCGGTGATCTGTTCGAGCCGTTCTCCGACGAGGTGCACTTCGGTGAACGGTTGGGGTTGATCGGCCCGAACGGAACCGGCAAGACGCACCTACTTCGAGCACTCAGCGGGGAGACCGCCCCCGGCGACGGTGAGATTGGGTTGGGGCCGCGCACATCGGTGGGCACCTTCACCCAGATCAACGACCGGCCCGACTTCCTCGGCCGGTGTTGTTGCTCGATGAGCCGACCGACAATCTCGACGTCGAATCTTCCGAAGCGCTAGAGAAGGCGCTCGACGGGCTTGAAGGCACCGTGGTTGCGGTGAGTCACGATCGAACATTCCTCGCGAGCCTTGATCGGTTCATCATGATCAACGACGATGGCGCGGTGTGGTCGCTGCCCGACTTCGACGTGGCCATGCAGGCCCTCGCCGATCCCGACAACGTCGACAAGATCAAGTTGGCGAAACCGCTGACCTAGCGTGTGCGCTGGCGAGCCGGGCTTACGGCTCGGCGACGATCCAGCCGCGGCGTTGCAGCTCGGCTGCGAGTTCTTCGGCGGGGAATTTGCGAAGCGCCTGATTCGCGGGCGACGGCTTCTTGGCCTTTATGGCTGGAGCGACGCTCTGCTCTTCGATCTCTGACCGTTCCCGCATCTTGTCGATGAACTCGTCAGCCTCGCCGCGAGTGAACTTGCCGCCCGCCTGACGTTGGGTGAAGTCCATCGGGTAGCGAGCTTCTTTGAAGCTCTCGAAACCGGCTTCCATCAGGAGCTCGAGAAGCTCGTCGATCTGCCTGTGGGTTGCGGGTGGTCCTGTTGCTTGTCCAAATGTCATGCCCACATTGTGGTCGATCATGTGTTCGATCCGGTGGATCGTCGGGTTTGCGTTACGAACTGGCGGTCCACGCTCGGTGGAACGAGGCGAGCTTGTCAGCGTTTCGCACGGCGTAGGAGGCCACGATCTTTCCGTCGAGCCAGTTAGAAACCAAAAGCAGGAACGGCTCACCGTTTTGGGTGATGTAACCCGCGAGCTGGCCGTTTGCACGCACGACGTGAAACGCCATCGTGGGGTCGACGCGTTTGCTGAGATTGATGAAGAAGCGGGCCACCCGTTCTCTGCCCACGATCGGCGCCCGTGCAGCTCGATATTTCGCTCCACCATCGGAGATATGAATCACGTCCTCGACGAGGTACGACTGCAGCGTTTCAACGTCGCCTTCGAGGGCGGCAGCCATGAGTAGTTGTGTGAGGGTTTCGACGTCGTCGGGGTCACGCGCGAACCGTGGTCGCTCCGCGCTGATGTGGTCCCGAGCCCGCTTCGCCAGCTGGCGGGTCGCCGCCGGCTGACGCTCGATGACTTGAGCTACTTCCGTGAGGGGATAGGCAAACACGTCGTGAAGGATGAACACCGCACGTTCGAGAGGGGAGAGTCGTTCGAGCACCGCGAGCATCCCGATCGACAGCGACTCCGCAAGAAGTGCCTTGTCCTCAGGTGTGGCCCCGAGGGGCTGCTCGCTGAGTACGGGCTCTGGCAGCCACGGTCCCACGTAGGTCTCGCGAGTGTGGCTCGCCGACCGCAACCGGTCGACCGATACGCGGGTTACGACCGTGGTCAACCAAGCGGCCAGATTCTCGATAGTCGACCGATCGATAGTGGAGTAGCGCAGCCACGCATCTTGTACCGCGTCGTCGGCATCGTCTGGGGTGCCGAGGATGCGGTAAGCGATAGCTCGTAGGCGAGGGCGCTCCGCTTCGAAGCGCTCGATCTCGGCGTCGGTCACGCTCTCACCCCCCTGCAGGCAACGTAGTGCGGATTGGGCAGCGGCCCGGCCGCTGGCGATAGCGGCGTCGGCGAGGTGGCCTTGAGGACCAACCCAATCGCCGGCAATGAAGACGTTTTCGATACCGGTGTCCCGGTGCGATGGTCGGCCTGACAAGCCGCCCGAGTCGGCGGTGGCGATAGCGGAGACCGCCTGCATCCGATGCAGTTTGCGCTCGAACACGATGTCGTTGTCGCGAACTCCTGCGTGGCGAACAAAGTCGCGAATGGCGTCCGCGTCGGGTTGATCACTAGGTCCGAGGTATTGGAGGCCCGAGGCGCAGAAGGTGCCCTGTTCGGTGAGGTCGGCCACCGAGGAGTGGTTGGAGAAGTAGAACGATGCGTCAGCGCCCAACACGATGTCGTGGTCGGGTTGGCGGGTGAGGCCCAGATCGATGCAGCTCACCTCGGCGGCTGGCCCGACGCCGAAGCCCCGACCGAGCATCTTTGATGCGCGACGGATGAGTCATGTCGATTGTGACAGGGCTATGGAGTTTGTTTTGGAACGAGTTGTCGCCGAGTGAGACGCTGGGAACCGCCGATTGGTCCACCTAGCGGCCGCCGGCGACGTTGATGAGTGAGCCGTTCACGTAGCCGGCAGCATCCGAGGCCAGAAAGAGAATCGTCTCGGCAACTTCGTCTGGCTGGCCGACTCGTTGCATCGGGATGTTTTTGTACAGCCGCTCGAGGCGGTCGCCTTCGTGGATGTCGGTTTCGATGAGCCCGGGGCGAACGGCGTTAACCCGAATGTTGTCGGGCGCCAGCTCCTTGGCGAGCCCGATCGCCATGGTGTCCATCGCTCCCTTGGTCGCTGCGTAGTCGACGTACTCGTTTGGACTGCCGAGGTAGGAGGCCGCCGACGATACGTTCACGATCGAACCCCCATTACCGCCGTGTTTGGTCGACATAGTCTTGACCGCTTCGCGAGCACAAAGGAAGGCGCCGACGATGTTGACGTTCACTACCTCGTGGAGCCGCTCAGCGGAGAAGTTCTCCAGTCGATCGAGCTTGTGGAGGATGCCAGCGTTGTTGACGAGCACGTCGGGTCGACCGAGGCGTTCGGTGCAGGTGGCGAACATCGCCAGAACGTCCTCCTCGTCGCTGATGTCGCCGGCGAGGCTTTCGGCGTCGGCTCCCGCTGCCCGACATGCTTCGACGACGGCTGCCGCGGCGTCGTGGTTACTTCGGTAGTTGATGAAGACCCGAGCTCCGCGCTCAGCTGCCATCACGGCCGTTGCTGCACCGATGCCTCGGGAGCCACCGGTTATCAGAATCGTCTTGTCTTGGAGCATCGGCACACGGTAGGCGCTTGTGCGCGCGATTGGGGTCAGGCCCCCCATCGCGCGCATGGCACGTCTGTGCCGGAGGCGGCGTCGGGAAGCACTTTTCCTAGACTGCACATCGATGACTGCCTCGCTCATGATTCAGGGGACGAACTCGAACGCAGGTAAGTCGGTGCTCGTCGCGGGTTTGTGTCGCGCATTTGCAAATCGTGGGCTGTCGGTGCAGCCGTTCAAGCCGCAGAACATGTCGAACAACGCAGCCGCGGTTCCAGGTGGGGGAGAGATCGGACGAGCGCAGGCGCTTCAAGCGCTGGCTGCACGCGTGCCGCTGTCGGTGCATCACAACCCGGTGCTCCTCAAGCCTGAGTCCGACCGTCGTTCCCAGATCGTGGTGCACGGGCAAGTCACCGGCACGCTCGAGGCGTCTCGATTTCGTGAAGACCGAGGGAGTCTGCTCGCACCCGTTCTTGAGAGCTTCGAACAGCTCCGCTCTGATGCCGACATCGTGGTGGTCGAAGGCGCCGGCAGTCCGGCGGAGACGAACCTTCGGGAGGGCGATATTGCGAACATGGGGTTCGCTGTAGCGGCGAACGTTCCTGTGCTGTTGGCTGGCGACATCGACCGTGGGGGAGTGATCGCATCGCTTGTTGGCACCCACGTAGTGCTCGCTGAGACGGACCGGTCGATGGTCGCCGGTTACCTCATCAACAAGTTTCGTGGCGACGTCGGCTTGTTCGATGCTGGACTGACCGACATAACCTCCCACACCGAATGGCCATCGTTCGGTGTGGTCACGTGGTCCCAGGATCTGGCCGCTTTGCCTGCTGAAGACGCAGTGGAGCTCGAAGCGCAAGTGCAAAGCGAAGGCGAGATCCACATCGCTGTTCCGATGTTGAGCCGCATCGCCAACTTCGACGACCTCGATCCGCTAAGCCTCGAACCAGACGTACGAGTAACGATGGTTCCGCCGGGGAAGCCATTGCCGTCTGCGGACGTCGTGCTCATTCCCGGAACGAAGTCGACAATCGCCGACCTCGCCTTCTTCCGGACCCAGGGGTGGGAAGAAGACCTGGGCAGGCACCTTCGCCGGGGTGGTCGGATTGTCGGTGTGTGTGGTGGGTACCAAATGCTTGGGTCGGCGGTGGCTGACCCCGATGGCGTCGAGGGTTCGGTCGGTGGCGCTGAGGGGCTTGGGGTGCTCGATGTGTCAACGGCGCTATTGGCCGACAAGGTCACCCGGCAGGTCAGCGGATTCGAAATCGAGTCCGGGGCGGCGGTCACCGGCTATGAGATCCACGTCGGCCGTACCGACGGCCCAGGTCGTGACAGGCCGTGGCTCAACATCGAAGGCCATGAGGTCGGCGCGGTATCGCCCGATGGACGCATTGTCGGAAGCTACGTGCATGGACTCTTCGCGAGCGATGAGTTTCGCGCCGAGTATCTCGCCCAACTGCGGCCGGGTCGTGAAGCGACTCAACTGCGTTACGGAGAGCGGGTCGACCAGGCGCTCGACCACTGGGCCGCGCAACTCGAAGCGGAACTCGACATCGACGCAATGTTCGAAGTCGCAGCCGGATCGACGGGCTAAGGATGTTAGGACCGAGCGAGGCGGCGCAGCGGCGGTTCGGTCTTGGGTGGGACCTTGCGCGGCGGCAACTCTCGAAGGACCTCGCGACTTGCTTCGGCGATGATGGCCACCGCCCGTTCGAATGCCTCCTCGGTGTTCGTCGAGGTCTTCTGCACGCCTGTGATCTTGCGCACGTACTGGCGAGCACCGGCCTCGATCTCCTGGTCGGTTGCCGCAGGCTCAAGCCCTCGCAGCGTAGTGATATTCCGGCACATGGCAGCTCCTAACGTCCTTCTCTGGAGCTTAGGTCGTGGGCCAAATGGCCTAAAGTTTGCGGTGCGTGGAAGAGTTACTCGATTGTATTTGCAGCCCAAAGTACGCGGCTAGAGCCTGAGCATGTTTGAAGAAGTGGTATTGGTGATCGTCGTGGGGGCTCGCTTCCTCGTTCCCCTCGCAACGCCCCGCTTTCCGCTGCCGGCAATCTTGGCGTCGCTCGTCGTTGATGCCGTTGACCAAACGGTGCTAGCCGCATTCGATGTCGAGCCTGACAACTATCAGCAGTACGACAAAGCGCTCGACGTGTACTACCTGGCGATCGCCTACATCTCGACCATTCGAAACTGGGTCGACCGAACGGCGTTTCGTCTGGGCCAGTTCCTCTGGTACTACCGACTCGTCGGTGTGCTGGTTTTCGAGTTGACGCTGGCGCGACCGTTCTTGTTGATCTTCCCCAATACCTTCGAGTTCTTCTTCATCTTCTATGAAGCAACTCGCCTGCGATGGGAACCGAGTCGACTGCCGCGACGAACCGTCCTCACTGTGGCCGCTGGTATTTGGATCGTCATCAAGCTCCCACAGGAATGGTGGATTCACGTCGCGCAGCTCGACTTCACCGAGTTCATCCGTGCCAATCCGATAACACTGCTCGGCATCGCCGCCGTGGCCGTACCGGCCTGGCTTTGGCTTCGCAAGGAACTGGTCAAGTTGCCACCGGTCGACTGGGAAACGACCTTTGCCGTCGATGATCATGAAACGACAGTGCTCACCCGCATGGCGGGGAAACCCGGCACTGCATGGGCACTCATCAATCACCCTCTGATCGAAAAGACCGTGCTCGTGGCGCTAGTGAGCATCATCTTTTTGCAGTGGATTCCCCGAGAGGCCACGGACCTTCCCCGAGTATTTATGGGGGTCGCGATCATTGTCCTGGCGAGCTCTTTCCTCGAACATCGGATATGTCGGCTCAACCGGCGCTGGACTCCGACGACGGTCGACCTCGCAGCGATCGGTGCGATCAACGTTTTGGTGTTGGTGATCGTGGCGATCTCGCCTGCAAACGGTTGGCCGGGCATCGAATTCACGCTCTTCCTCTTGGTCCTGCTGACCCTCATCGTCACGTTGTACGACCGATATCGGGGCTTTCGAATTTCGAGTTTCGACGAACACCGGCCGGAGTCCACCGAGCCGTCGCCCCTATGATTCGGGCGGTCAGCTGGAACATCGAACTCGGGCGCAACATTGATGGAGCGGCCAAGGCGCTCGCAGAGAGTCGAGAACTATGCGAAGCAGACATCGTGCTGGCCCAGGAGATGAGCGCCGAGGGAACCGCCGAGCTCGCTGATCTCCTGGGCATGCACTACGCCTACGATTCGGCGGCCCCGCATGCAAAGACCGGTGAGAGTTTCGGCAACGCAATCCTCTCGAGGTCACCGCTTCGCGATGTTGCGCGAGTTCGTCTTCCGCATGCTGCCCGGATCGAGGGGCAGCCGCGGACCGCCGTCTTCGCTAACACCGCGATCGACGGATGTGATGTGCTGCTCGGCAGCATCCACTTGGAGACGGTGTTGTTGGCGCTTCGGCGCAGACGAGAGCAGATTCAGCCCGCCGCAGACTTCCTCGCCCGATCGTCTGGACCGACGCTGATCGGTGGCGATTTCAACACCGCTTCTTCGCGCAGCCTGGAGGCCTTTTCGGCGGTGCTCGGTGCCGCCGGACTAGGCCGCCCCGAACAGACAGCGCACACGTTTCGACGATTTGGGCGACCCTTTGTCTTGGATCACTTTTTCGTCCGCGAATGTGGCGTGGAAAGTGCCGGGGTCTGTTCGGTGCCAGCGGTGAGTGACCACGATCCGATCTGGATCAACTTCGACGTTGAGTAACGCCTCGCGTTAGCCCTCCCGCTCGCGGAGCTCAACCCGTCGGATTTTTCCCGAGATGGTCTTCGGAAGTTCGGTGACGTATTCGATCTCGCGCGGGTACTTATATGGGGCGGTCGTCGTCTTGACGTGGTCCTGGATCTCCGATGTGAGTTCGTCGCTCGGGTCGAATCCTGGGGCCAGGATGACAAACGCCTTCACGATGTTGCCTCGCTCGGGATCGGGCTTGGCGACCACGGCTGTTTCAACGACAGCGGGATGTTCAATGAGCGACGACTCCACTTCGAACGGGCCGATGCGATAGGCGGCCGACAAGATGACGTCGTCGGAGCGACCGACAAACCATAGGTAGCCATCCTTGTCGCGGTAGGCCCGATCGCCGGTGTAGTACCAGCCATTGCGAAATACCTCGTCGGTGCGTTCGTCGTCTTGCCAATAGCCCTGGAACAAACCGATCGGGCGAGGGTCGGTCGAAACGGCGATATGGCCTTCCTCGCCGTCGGCGACAACGTTGCCGTCGTCATCGACAACGTCGACGTGCACTCCTGGTGCGGGGAGGCCCATCGAGCCAGGCTTGACGGGTTCGGACGGGTAGTTGGCAACGAGAACGATCGTCTCGGTCTGCCCGTACCCGTCATATGGGGTGGTGCCGGTCGCCGCTTTCCACGTTTCGATGACTTCGGGGTTCAGTGGTTCGCCGGCGCTGGTGCAGTGGCGCAAGGTCGACCAGTCATAGGAGACGAGGTCCATTTGTGCAAAGACTCGGTAGAGGGTCGGCGGTGCACAGAAGGTGGTGACCTCCAGTTCGGCGAGCAGGTTGAGCATCCGATCGAAGTCGGGTTTGCCGACGATGTTCCACATCACGATCGTGGACCCAAGGATCCACTGGCCAAAGAGTTTGCCCCAAGCCGCCTTCGCCCAGCCGGTGTCGGAGACCGTCCAGTGGATGTCGTCTTCGGTGAGGTCGTGCCAGAAGCGGGCCGTGATTTCGTGACCGATCGCGTACACGCCGACGTGTTGCACCATCTTCGGCCCGCCTGTGGTGCCCGAGGTGAAGTACAACAAGAGCGGGTCGTCTGGGGTGGTGTCGGCGACCTCTGCTAGTTGGTCGGGCATTTCGGCCTGACCTTGATTGAAGCCGGTCCAACCTTCGCGCGGTTCCCCAACGATGAATGCAGCGGTGACCGACGGGCAATCGGCGCGCACGCTATCGAAACGTTCAGCGGCCTCTTCGTCACACACGACAGCGACAGCGCCGGATTGCTCGATGCGATACTTCTGATCCTTAGGCATCAACTGTGTCGTTCCCGGCATAGGGACGGCACCGATCTGGAAACACCCGAGGAGTGCTGCGTAGAACTCGACGATGCGGGGGACCTGCACGAACACTTTGTCGCCCATGCCGATGCCGTTGGCTCGCAGCAGATGCGCGGTTCGGTTCGCCATGTTTCCGAGGTCGCAAAACGTGTACCGATTGATGGTGACGCCATCGGATGCGATCGCGATCAGCGCGAGTTTGTCAGGGGTCTGCG
Source organism: uncultured Acidimicrobiales bacterium (assembly GCA_964562985.1). Lineage (GTDB taxonomy): Bacteria > Actinomycetota > Acidimicrobiia > Acidimicrobiales > SHLQ01 > SHLQ01. Next base: position 80,885 of record CAZLWE010000002.1, on the reverse strand, counting down.
CGGCCCGTTCGAGGATGACGTCGCCGGTGAAGTTGTAACGCTCCGGAATCGTGAGTTTGAAGTTCTCACGGGTATCCGCGTAGCTCGTCATGTTCGCCATCGTGTCCCCCTGCGTTTGGGTCGAAGCTAGTGGAACGAGACATCCGGCGAGAATTCGCATCGCGGCGATTGATTGGAGATTGCTCCAGTCCGGCCCTAGTTGACGGCCTTGTCCATGCCTTCCCAATAGGGTTCGCGCAGTTTGAACTTCTGCAGCTTGCCGGTTGCTGTACGGGCGAGTTCGTCGCGGAACTCGACCGATGTGGGGCACTTGTAGTGCGCAATCTTCTCTCGGCAGTGATCGATGATGTCCTGCTCGGACGCGTCTGCACCGTCACCCAAAACCACGAGCGCCTTCACGGTTTCGCCCCACTTCTCGTGCGGTACGCCGATCACGGCAACCTCGGTGACGGCGGGATGGCCGAACACACAGTCTTCTACTTCGATCGAGCTTACGTTCTCGCCGCCGGAGATGATGACGTCCTTCTTGCGGTCGAGGATGGTGTAGTAGCCGTCGTCGTCGCACACGCCACCGTCGCCGGTGTGGAACCAGCCGCCTTCGAGAGCTTGGTTGGTTGCGTCGGGATTGTCCCAGTAGCCCTTCAACACGTTGTTGCTTTGGGTGAGGAACTCGCCGGACTGGCTGACCTTCAACTTCACGCCGATTGTAGGTGCGCCCTGGCGGGCCAGTCGCTTGGCGCGCTCGGCTGGGGTGAGGTTGTCCCATTCGGGCCGGCAGCGATTCATCGTGACGAGCGGAGCGGTCTCGGTGAGTCCATAGAGCTGGATGAATTCCCAACCAAGTTCGGTCTCCACCCGTTCGATCGTGGCCGTGGGTGGAGGTGCGCCGGCGACGACGATTCGCACGGTGCCCTTGCCGGGTATCTCTCCGTCCCAGTCTTTGGCAGCGTCGAGCACGGCAGCGACAACCGCGGGTGCTCCGCACATGAGCGTCACACCGTGCTCGTCTACCCGACGAAGAATCTCCGGGCCGTCGATCTTGCGTTGAATGACATGCTTTACGCCCATGCCGGTCACCGTGTAGAGCATCCCCCAACCATCGCAGTGGAACATCGGGAGGGTGTGCAGATACACATCGCGGTCGGAAACCGCAGCATGCCAGCCAAAAGTGACGGCGTTGGTCCAGCGGGCTCGATGCGTTTGCTCCACGCCCTTGGGGCGGGCCGTGGTGCCAGATGTGTAGTTGATCGATGCGGTTGCGTCTTCGTCGGGTTCCCATGGCTTGGGTTCTCCCTCTCGGCCGAGCCACACAGCATCGGATTCCTCACCCAGAATCCACTTGCGCTCGCACTCGACATCGGCGAGCGCGTCGGCGAGTTCGGGGTCGATGAGCAGCGCCTCGGCGCCACTGTGGTCGACGATGTAGCGGACCTCCGCAGCGCTTAGTCGAAAGTTGATCGGTACGAAGATCCGGCCGTTGCCGCTTACCCCAAAGAAGGACGTCAGGAGCCGCGCGGAGTTGTGTGACACCATCGCGACGCGGGCACCGAACTCGATGCCCATCTCGTCCATCGCGACACCCATCTGGCGACCGATGTCGGCCAGCTCGGCATACGTCATGGTCGACATGGGGTCGGCTGGCTGATCGGGCTCGTCGACGATGGCGACTCGATCCGGGTAGACCGCCGCGGCGCGATCCAAGAAGTCGTTGACGGTCAATGCAACCTTCATGGCAAGATCCCCCTTGCTCTATGCAATATGGGCTGCCGCAGGCAGCCAATAGGACCGGCCCCTACCGGTCTGCACCGACGGTAGTGCAAAAGTTGTCCGGGCGATCACCTGAAAGCGGCGAACGCCCCAGGGCACGGGCCCCGGGGCGCTCTGCGCGTACTACTTCGGTTCTACGGGTTTCCGGTGCAGGTCGTGTCTACTACGGACTGACCGCCGCCGAGGAAGGCGCGGACGGTGTAGGCCTCTCGGTTGATCGCAAGGTCGAAGCTCGTCGTTCCTGCCGGTACCGATGTGAAGAAGGTGTCGGTCCCATTGACCACACGGCGAATCGCATAGCTGTTCGCGCCGATGTCGTTCCAAGTCAGAACGTCGTTCGCCACGGAGCAGCTAAACGGAGCTGGCGCGGGTGCCGGAGTGGGGAAACGGGACACTTCTGGGACCTGGTGAATCATGACCCGTGTTGATGTAGCTCTCTCCCGGTTCCCTACAACGCAAATTGCGTGGCGGGGGACGCGACGGCGACTATGGACCCATGACTCAGGTTCCTCTCGATCTTGTCGAACAAACAACGAAGTCCGCGCTCGTCCGCTACGGCGCTCGCGACTCAGTGGCGGCGCAAGTTGCCCATGCAGTTCGTACGGCCGAAGGGCGCGGCAACAAGATCTGCGGCCTCTACTACGTCGAGAGCTATTGCCGACAACTAGAAACCGGACGGGTGGACGGGATGGTCGAACCAGTTGTTGAGCGACCTCGTCCGGGTGTTGTTCGTGTCGACGGCAAGGGTGGCTTCGCGCAGAGCGCGTTCCGCTCGGGACTAGATGCCGCGACCGAGGCTGCGAAGGCGAACGGCATCTGCGGGTTTTCGATCGAGCACACCCACACCTGCACTTCGCTGGGTTATTTCACCGAGCAACTGGCGTCGGCAGGGTTCCTTGCGCTCGGTGCCACCAATGCCACCCCGCGGGTCGCTCCCCCTGGAGGCCGCAACCGACTGCTGGGTACGAATCCCATCGCCATGTCGGTACCCGACGGTGAGGGAGGAGTCGCGTTCGGCTTTGACTTCAGCACCAGCGCCGTAGCCCTTGGCAAGATCACGATGGCCGCCGCCGCCGGTGAGTCGATTCCACTCGGGTGGGCAGTCGATGCTGAGGGGGAGCCCACCACGGACCCGGCCGCGGCACTCGAGGGATCGCTTGTTTCGGCCGGTGGGTACAAGGGGTTCGGATTGGGCTTGCTCGTCGAGTTGCTGGCAGCCGGGCTTACTGGTGGAAACCGCAGCGTGGACGTGCCTCCGCTGAAGGCGCCTGAAGGTTTGCCACACAATTTGGGTCAGTTCTATGTGGTGATCGACCCCGGTGCGTACGAGGTCGATGCCTTCTATACGCTGATCGATCAGCTCGGCGAAGACGTCGCCAACGACCCCGGTACTCGGCTGCCAGGAAGTGACCCCGCCGACCCCGACAGTGTCGAGGTCGGCGAAGACACCTGGGCCCTAATCACTTCGCTCGCTGGCTAGGCCCGCGCTAGGGAATCTAGGAACGGTCAACATGAATAATTCATGCCCAGCGTTCCTAGATCGCCAAGACGGTGTGGTCCGAAAGCTTGAGGAGATCTTGAGTCGAGCTTCTCTGCGGGTTCGTCGAATCAGGTGATGTCCCAACCTTTGAGGAGATCACCGTGTCAGTCAGTCAGTCAATCACCCGTTCGCGGGTGGGGGCGTTAGCGATCGTCGCCGCTTTGTCGGCCTCGACGATCATTGCGCCTCCGCTCGCCGCCCAGGAAACAGGCGATACCTTCGCCTGCGACCCGGGCTTTTACCAGGTCATCTCTGGTCAGCTCGCCGAGCTCGACCCGGCGAACAACTCCTACAGCACCATTGGTGTCGATGGCGCGAGCTATAACGCCATGGGTTATCGCATCGCCGATGGCTACATGTACGGCATTCAGGGCGCCAACCTGATTCGGGTTGACGCCACCGGCGCCATCACGGCGGTAACCGCCCTCGACATTCCATCGGGTTCCTACACCGGCGATTTCGGTGACGACGGCCTGTTGCACATCAGCCGTGGCGGCCGCAACTGGTACGCGGTCGACGTCGACACCGGTCAGGCAACGGCTATCGCCGAGCTGTCGGGCAATGTTGGCGTTGCCGACATCACCAACGTCTACGGCAAGTTCTACGGCATGTCAGGAAGCGGCCAACTGATTCGCTTCGACCTCGACGCCAAGACGGTGACGAACGTCGGTGCGGCGTCCGGTCTGCCCGGCGGCTCGATGGCGTTCGGTGCAGCATGGTCGTCGGCCGGCGGCAACCTCTACGTCGGGCGCAACTCCGGCGAGATCTTCCAGATCACCGGCTATTCGACCGGTTCGCCTGTTGCGACACAGGTAGCGACCGCGTCGGCAACGAATTCCAACGATGGAGCGTCATGTGCCCTTGCCGCGGCGCCGGCCGGCATCCCCGACGTCGACGGCCCCCAGCCCGAGACGCCACCGTCCACACCCGAAGGCCAGCAGGCCGCCGAGAACTACGCCGAGAACGACTACGAGACCTTCACGTTCCCGAGTGCGCCCGTACCAGAAGGGCCCTCGTGCACGAGTGGATTCGATAAGGACCGTCCACAACGTCTCGCGGTCGACGCGGAGAGCGTGACCTCGCCGACCACGGTCTATGCGAGTGGACCTGGGGTGTCGCTTACCGATTTCGACGTGCTGAGCGGTCTATGGACCGAAGCCTCCGGTGTGCTGCAACAGACCCACGACTGTGGCTATGACTACACCGCGCTGTTGCGAGCAGAGCCGCTCAATCACTACCGCTGGGACGTAACCGTGTCCGGTGTTGATGGCGTGAACCAGGGTGGCGTGGTCGTGAACCAGTCATCGCCGCTCACTCGAAGTGGAGCCGCCCTCGTCGATCTCGCCGATGCTGGAAACGTGCTTCGCTGGGGCAACTACGACGCCAGTGGCTACTACCAGCTGCTCGGTGCGGTTGACCTTGACCCATCGGCGGCAGAGAGCGCCCGCTTCTCCGTAGAAGTCCACGGCGACCAGGTCACCGTTCGAGCCGACGGCGAGTTCATCACGACGTTCACCTCGATCGGCGCTGGCGGTCACGTCGGCCTCGTGACGAGTCGGGCCGCCGGATCGTTCAGCAACCTGGAACTTACCGCCCTGCCACCGTCGGGAGCGGGCTCGTGAGAAGGCGCCCCGAGCTGATTGCACTCCTATTGCTGGTACTCGGCGCAACGAGCTGCGGCGCTGTCCGCGGTGAACGCGTGGAGTCGGCCATGTCAGCACAAGGAAGCTCCGTGACCGAAGCGAGTCTTCCCGCCCAACGAGGCCTGATCGACGCCACGTATGTCGACCAGGTCGGGGGCAACGGAGCCTTTGCCTTCACGGCCAACGAGCTGTCGAGCCGGGCCCCGATCGTCGGAGCTGACCTCGTCCGCAACGGTCGAGTGGTAGTCACCTTCGTGGTGCCGTCGTGCCCGATCTGCGTTGTCGAAGGCCCCGAGCTTGCCCGAAGCGCAGCGGAGAACCCGGACGTCACCTACGTGGTGGTGCACTCGGGCGGCACGGTCGAGGACTACGAGCGGTACGTCGAATCATCGGGGCTGAGAGGCGGCAACGTCGTGCACCTCGACGATTCGCCGGGCGTGTTGTGGGCCCGGTTCGGGATCGTGCAACAGCCGTCGAACATCCTCGTCGACGCTGACGGGGGAGTGTCGCAATCGCTCGGGGCGCTTGGTGAAGACGGGCTGCGCAGCATTGTTTCAAGGATGTGAGGTTTCTGCCATGTGGGCCTCTTGAGGAGATCTTGAGGTTCGCTTGAATCCCCGGTGAGGTGCTCGGTCGACAGCATGTGTATGACCCAGCACCTCACTGACTCGCTAAACCCGGTCTCCTCTCCACGCCCAGCCGTGTCCGTGGCCCTTGCGGTTCTTGTGCACGGCGCTTTGCTGGTGGCCGGGTCGTTCCGGGGCACCTACGACGCCTACGTTCACATCTTCCTCGGCGACCACTACGCCCGAGACTGGTTCTCCACCTGGGAAACCCGCTGGTACACCGGCTTCACCACCGTGAGCTACCCGCCGGGTACGCACCAAATGATCGCCGCGCTGTCGAAGGTCATCGGCCTCGAAGCGGGCTTCGTCGTAGTGCAGTTGACGGGCGTCGCGCTGCTCGTCATCGGCGTGGTGCGCATGTCCCGCCTGTGGGTCTCGCCGAAGGCGGCGAACTGGGCTGGGCTGCTCGTCGTCGTGTCGACGTCGGTCGCCGAAGCGGTCCACGTCTTCGGTCAATTGCCAACGATCATTGCGCTGGCGCTGCTGTTGAACGCAACCCCCTACGTCGACCGTTGGTTGCGAACGGGCAGCCCGCTCGCGTTGCTGCTGGCGATCACCACGTTGGCGGCCACGACCGCGTGCCATCACGTAACCACGCTGTTCGGGTCGGTCTTCTTCATCGGGCCCCTCGTTGCCCGAGTGGTGGTCGACGCATGGGGATCCGAGCCTCGCCGAACCCAACTGGCTGCGAGCATTGCCCGCGTCGGCGTTTTCGGCGTGCTGGCCCTCTCTGTTCTGATCACGGTCGTGTTGCCGTATTGGCTTTGGAGCTCGGCCGACCCGATCTCCCAGGTGCCGATTCCGCACGGCAGCCGGGCCAACTTCCTAGTGGAGCGCAACCTTGGCCTCGTGTTCTTCGTCATTCCGTGGGGAATGCTCGCCTTTATTTACGTACGCTCGCTGGCACCAGGGCTGCGAGGGCGCGCCTGGCCGCTCGCACTATCGATCTTGCTCTTGACGCTGTTGGGAACCGGCGGCACCACCCCGATCCCTCGACTGCTCTTGGGCGGCGCGTTCGACATCTTGACCCTCGACCGGTTCACGTTCTGGGGCACCATCGCCATCCTCCCCCTCGGCGGCGCTGCCGTCGTTGACCTGGTCGCCAAGGCCCAGCGACGTCGAAGCGTGCGGATCGGCGGACTGCTGTTCGCCATCGGTGCGATCGCAGCGTTCGTATTCACCGTAAACCTCAGCCAGTTTCGCCCCCTCCAACCCGACACCATCGACGCTGCGCCAATCGCGGAGTTCCTCGAGAAGGACCAGCACGACCGCTGGCGCTACCTCACCTTGGGCTTCGGCGATCAGATGGCATGGGTCAGCGCACAGACCACCGCGACCACCGTCGACGGCAATTACCACTCGGCCCGCCGCCTGCCCGAACTCGTCAGCCGCCCCGTTGAACGCCTCGAAGGAGCCAAGTTCCGTGGCCTTCCAGGGTTGGGATCGCTCCAGCAGTTCGTCACCACCCCCGAGCGCTACAACCTCAAGTTCATCTTCTCGAACGACACCTTCTATGACCCACTGCTCTTCTCGAGCGGGTGGCATCGAGTCGACACGCTTATCAACGGCGTCGTCGTATGGGAACGAGCAGACGTGACCCCGCTGCCTGACGTGCTGCCGACGAGCGAGGTGCCGGATTGGCAGCGGATCATGTGGGCACTCTTGCCGATGACGGCCGTAGTGAGTGCCGCACTGTTGAACGGGCTCGTCGCTTCAGGAGCTATCGACTTTTCCCGTTCGGGCTCAGCGCGAGCCGAGATTGTGCCGAGCGCGTCGAACAGTCGATTCCGCCGTCACCTTCGGTTGACGCCCAGCATCCGGGTGGTGGGCGCCTTGGTGGTCCTCGGCTTCGTCTGGGTCGGTATTGGCGTCTCGCTACTGCCGGGCCGGGCCGCTGAAGGGGCGCGAAACCAGGTGTATGACTTCTACGACGACGTGGACTTCGGGCGCACCGAGGACGCCTGGGCCCGCCTCGATCCCGTAACCCGCCCATCAATGGAGCAGTACCTGCTTGAACGCTCGGTGAGAGACGGGCTGGTCGACGGGTACGCCAAGCTCGACACGCTGGAGATCCTCGACAGTCGGATCGACGGTGGGGCTGGCGAGGTCGACGTGCGTGCACGATACGTCACGTCGCTGACCGCCTGGACGGTCGAGGAAACCCACGTCGTGGTCGCACGCGATGGTGACTGGTACCTACGACACACGTCGACGGAGAACGCCGTTCCGGTTGAACAGTTCGCCCGCCAGACCGTCGTCGACTACGTCGATCACGGGCGACGAGCCGTCACCACCGAGACCAGCGATTACGGCGACATTCTCGATCGTCCCCGCATCGTCGTGCTCGACAGCACGTTGGTCAAAGAGGACGAGAACTGGTTTGTCATCGGTCAGATCACCAACCTCGACATCGACCCCGCCGATATCACCGTCACCGGACGCCTCCGCGGCGAAGACGGCGCGGAGCTTGCCGAATACCAGGCCGGAATCGGCACGGTGCACAAGGTGCTCCCCGGCGAGACGGTGCCGTTCCGGGTGTCGTTCGAAGGAGTCATCGAGTCGGCGGAGAGCATCGACGACACCGAAGGTGTCTTCGAGCCAGACAAGGTCGTACAGCTCACCCTCGACGACGAGGTGGCCAGCTACGAGGTTGAGGCCAAGGCTCTCGTCACCGGACGGAACCTCGAACGGCTCGCCGTAGAAGATGTGCAGATCGACGCAGCCGATGGTCACCGCACACTGTCGGCCACCATTGCAAACGGGAGCACCGATGACGCCACGCTTCCGTGGGTGGTCGTGAGCTACCTCGACGATCGTGGCGAAGTGCTCTGGGTTGATGCCACGCCAATGTCGACCGCGGTCCGTTCGCAACGCGAGCGCCGGATCGAGATCGACCTCGTCGAGGTCTCCGAGCTAGAGCAAGTCGACGTTCCTTTCGACCACTTCGACAATGGCTTGCTGACAGGTGATGAGCTTGCCTTCTCATCGTCAGCGACGATCGAGCTGGGCAATTCGGACGACTCCGAAGTTGCAGCTCTGCGGGTAACGGCCATCACGTTCGAACGGGAGATGGACTAATGGCTGGCCTCTTCGCATTCTCTCGACGTATCGCCGCCGTACTTACCATGGCGCTCATCATCACGACCGGCGACATCGCCGCCGAGATGGCCATGGTCGACGCCGACAATCAAGCGTTCGTGGTTGTTGATTCGCTCATGGTCCCGGAGGTAATCGACGCAGGACAGATGGTCACGATCGAGGCACAGACTGCCTCATCGGCCGGAGCCGCGGTAGTGATTGTCCATAGTGCGTATGGGCAGATGCGTTTCGAGATGCCGGTCGCCGATGGTGAGGGCCATTTGATGCTTCCCGCCGCCGTCACTCAGCACGCTGGGATCGTGACCGTCGTGTCTGGGGATCAGGTCGAGACGATGGAGATCCGTCCGGGCGAAGTCACCACCCTTGTGGCACCGCTCGTTGGTCCTCGAACGATCGTTGCGAATGGCGCCGACGAAACCCTTGCCGTGGTGCTACCCGCCGACCGCTTCGGCAATCAGGTTGCCGACGGCACCGACACCAACATCCTGTGGGAACAACCCGGAGGCGTCGGCATGACTGCGAGTCCCGAAACCATTGACGGCATGGCGTGGGCGCTTATCCCCTCCGGGGAGATCGCCGGGCCAACCACCGTTCGGGCCACTGCCGATGCCGACGGAACCGTTCGGGGATCTGCCGTTCGCATCGACGAAGTGCCGGGAACAGTTCGCGACATCACGCTCACCGCGATCGAGACCACCGTTCTCGCCGATGGTCGCTCGGTTGTAGCCCTCTACACCGACGAGCTCACCGATGCCTTCGGCAACACGCTTGCCGATGGCACGATCGCACAATTCATCTTCGACGGACCATCCGGTCGGGGAGCGTTGACCGGAACCGTCCAAAACGGTGCCGTACACATCGAGTTGAGTGCGCCGACAACACCTGGACGCCTCACCGGCTATGTCGAGATCCACGGGATCGCAAGCAACGAGGTGGCGATCGAATACGCCACAGCAATCGCCAGCTTCGATGCTCGTGTGGAGTTCATCGGTGAAGAGGTCGTACTGCGAGTCGACAACGCACTCGACCCGTCCGGAGCCTTCGTCGCCGACGGCACCGAAGTCAGGTGGGGCGACCTTCGAGCCAGCCTGCGCCGGGGAAGCGCAGAGATCTGGATACCGGCATCGTTCGTCGACGCTGACGCAAGGGTCGAGATCCTTGGCCTGACCACCCAAACCGAAATGAGCAAGCCATGACCACCCGACACAAAACTCTGCTACTCGCCGTACTCGCCCTTTGCGGGTTGCTGGCCCTCGGTGCCGGAACCCAGCTCGTCGTCGCATCGGGCCAAGGCGCCGACTTCGCCAACGTCTTCAACGAGCCCGCCACCACAGTCACAACCGAAGCCGATATCACCTGGACCGAGGGCGAACCGCTGCTGCGCACCCTCGAACCTCAAACGATCGAAGCGGTCGAGTTCGCCTGGGTCCGCTCACTTTCGGCTGTCGAACGTGCCGGGGCCGAAGGCGACACCAGCGGAGTAGACGTGTGGTTCGCCGGCCCTGCCAAGACGCAAGTGCTGGAGATCCTCGCCACCGGAGCGCTGGCACCAGCACCCGAATGGTCCACCCATGACTTCGAGCCCAACTTCTACAGCATCGACGGCCAAATCTTCGTCGCGCACATCGACCGAGCAACAGCCGGCGGCGAGAGCGACACCCTCCGAGCGGTCTTCATCCTCCGCGACGGCAACTGGCGAGTTGAACACCTGACCCGGGTGGCGGCGGCCTCGACCGGATAGCGATATGTCATGATCCAGCTCTTTCCGTCGTGCCCGCATCGTCGGTCAGCACGCGGTGATAATGCGAATCTGATCGGTGGCACCACCGAATCGAAGGTCCCAGGTGACGGTGTTGGATCCCGGAGTGAGATCGAGGGTCATAAAGTCGTTGCCCTCGGCTGGGCCATAGGCGTAGTTGACTCCGGGCACTTCCAGAAAGCTGGTGGCGTTGAACTGGGCCGTCTCGTAGATCAGACCGAGGATGGGATTCGTCGAGAACGTGGCGCCTCCAGCGAGTCTTCCGGGAAGGTCGAGTCGGTCTCCGTGAACGAAATAGCTGCAGATCTTCGTCCCAGCCGGGACCGTAGTGTTCTCGTTGGAGTTGCCATTGAACGATCCAGGACTTGACCGGTTCACGATGATCGGTGCCGTAAGTATGACGCAGCCCGCTTCGAGGAAGACGAGCGTGTCGGTGTTGCTTTCTACAGCGCCTATAGACAGGTCCGGGGGAGGGGGGTCGGCCAAGACGGCGCCTGGTGTCAAACTCGGGATCTCCGGGCCGGGTGCAGATGCTTGCGCCGCAGCGATGGGTCCGAACCCAACAATGGTGGGAGTCGCCCAAACGGCCACCACGCCAGCGCTGCCGGTAAGAATATGTCGCCGAGTCGCCATGCGAGCAAGGTCGACTTGCGGTCGCACGTGCTGAGGGTGTTCGCCCCGAATATAGCAATGTTGTTGGTATGAAAATTGCACTCCCGAGTCTCCCAATAACTGCCGCCCGACCAGACGTAGAGGGGTGTGCAAATTGGCCACGATAAATCAGCCGTGGGCCACGTACGGTCAGGACGATATGGCGGCCCCGCCCTTAGTGGGAGTCTTCGTCCCGTTCGGCTCAGGAGAAGTCCACTATCTTGCAATGCCGCATAGAGCCATCGCGCAAGTACTACCAGCTGACCGATCTGGGGGAACAGGAGCTGGCCGACGGGCGTGCGCAGTGGCACTACGTGAGCAACCAGGTGGGTCAACTTCTCGCTTCGTCTGCGCAAGCCCATAGGCAGGGAGCAGACCATGGCTGAAACCAAAGACCTCGTCAAAGCAGTTCATGAACACTGAGTCTTGAGTGGTGTTGATCCCGACCAGGCCGACGAAATGGCGGTCGAACTCACCGACCATCTCCATGCGGCAGTCGCCGACGGAAAGACCACGGAAGCAGTTGTGGGCGATGACCTCCTTCAGTTCGCCAATGATTGGGCAGAACCAGTCATCGAACCGATGAACCTCGCTTCAAAGGTTTAGGTAGTCGCGATCGGCGTTTTAATGTTCGTCATCTCGACGGTCGCGATGGATGGCGCGCTTGAGGGTAGGGCAGGAGTAACCGTCGACCCGTTCTTCGTCCTTCCTGCCGGCGTTCTTGGCGGTCTCCTCGCCTACGCGGTAGTGACCCCGATCGGGTCTCGTGTGCATCGACAGGGCGTGCGGAGTCGACGAGTTGACTGGCTGATGTAGACCGTCCTCTTAGCGCTCTTCATTGCAGGCTGGGTCTGGGTTTCAACAACCTTCGAAAGCGAATGGTTGATCCCCGTGCCAACTTGGGTCGTAGTGGTTGCCGGCCTAGCGACTTTCGTCGTCATGGTGTTCCCGTTTGTCACAATCATGCAACGGGCTGACCGTGCTGACAGTGTCGTAACCCGAATTGTGAAGTTCTTGTTCGACTTCTTTGTCTAAGCATGGGTTGGAAGACAGGCTGAGAACTCCTGCTACTAGCCAGCTTCGCCATCCCAGCGGTCTCGTTTGGCTTGGTTGTCGGCGCCGTTGATCATTTGGCCGTTGTTGATGTCGGTGGGTCCGCCCTTGGTGCGCGGTTGGATGTGGTCGGCGTGGAGCCAGCGGTATGGGGTCTGGGTGCCCAGGTTGCATTGGCCTCGTTGTTGGACGAGGAGTGCGTTGCGTTGGGTTTTGGTGAAGTAGCGGATGTCGTGTCCGTGATCGATCACTTTGGATTCTGTGCTCATCACCAGGCGCCGGAGTTTCCCGGCGAGCAGCACACCGAGGGCGTGTTTGGGGTGGATGGGTGTGCCCCGAATAGTTTCGCATCGGCCGTCGATGTCATCCCAGGCGATGGGTAGTTCGAATGGGTCGATGTCGAGCGGGTTGTCGCCGTCAGGGTCGGTGTGTCCGTAAGTTCGCGCGATCAGGTCTTCAGCGACTTTCTCGCTCATGACGATGTTGACCAGGAAGTCGGGGTAGGTGCCGTCTTCTCGCCGCCACCCGCGCACCATCAACCGCAGCAAGGCGTCCAAGTTCTTCTGGACTTGTGATGTAACCGGAGCGTTGGGGTTTTCGTTCAAGGTTTGTCGTTCGTTGGTTTCGAGTTTCTTGACCTCGGCATCGTGCATGGTGAGGAACGCTTCACCGGTTACCGGGTCCATCAGGATGGTGGCGTACACGTCACCGTTGGCTTTGGTCCGGATCCGCATCCCATAGGAAGGGTTAGAGGGGTCGGTGAGTTCGCCGTCCGGGTCGGCGGCGTTGAGCCAGTAGGCGACGACTTTGGTCCAGTCGGTCCACACGACTTCGCGGGCGGCTTCGATCAACATCTGTTGGTCACGAACCATCAGGTGATGCACTCGTGGCGAGTCGACCGACTTGAGTTCCATGACGTGCGAACGGGAGATACGTCCAGCGATAAGCGCTTCGTGCAGTAGCGGAAAGTCGTTGAGCCACAAAGCAATCGACCGAGCTGATCCCAACGCCTTGGTTGGCTGGTGGGTTTCCTTGGCGAGATGAGTGGTGAGGATGCGGTTGCCGTACCTGACCGACATGGCAGCGTTCTCGGCTTCTTGCATGCCCGCCATCTGCAGGCCTTGTGCCTGGGATACGAGTTCGCATTCGCGGAGCAACACCCGATTCAACTGCTCGACCGGCAGCGACCCCAAGGACAGTTCAGCGAGGTCGTCGATGACGTCGTCGAGGCGAGCCAATAGTTCGTCGACGTACTCGGATTGATGATCAATAACCGACATGTTCTTGCTCGCCTCCTTCCACACAAGTTTCCGCTACCCAAGGAGGGAAACCATCCGCTGTTTTGATTGTGGGGAAGTGATTCCAGTATACGAACAAACGTTCTACATTCAACGTTTAGGGCCTGAAAAATCAAAGATTGTGCTCGATCGGGCCAGTAGCCGTAATCAGTGTCATGCGGTACGCCTAAGGTCCTTCCTGTGGCAAACAACAGACAGCTTGCGATTCTCGTTTGGACCGTTGTCGCGGTTCTTCTTTATGCTGAGGGCGCCCTCGCTTCGTGCCTCTCTGGTCGGTGTGGTGCGGATGTTTCGCGATCGAGCGATTTGCATAGCGATCGTCGCATTCTTGGCGACATCGCTGGGTTTGCTTTGGGGAGCCAGCCTCGTGGGGCTTTGGAACGGCGGGTTGCTGGCAGACACAGTCTTCTGGATGTTGGGCAGTGGAATCGTGCTCCTGTTCAATTTCGCCCGTGCCACAGAACGACCGTCCTTTTTCAGGGCATCACTCGCTGAACTGATCCGGGTAGCGATCTTCTTGGATGTGCTACTTGAAGTCTCGATCTTGTCGCTGCCTATCGAATTGCTGCTCGTCCCAGTGGCGACACTGTTAACGATGGTTGCAGCCGTCACCGAAAGACAGGATCAACACAAGCAGGTGTCAAAGGGAGCTCAGTTCATTCTCGCATTGGTGGGTCTGGCCCTCGTTAGCACCGGACTCTTGCGCCTTGTAAGACACTTTGGAGGACACGACTACGGTCAGCTCGTCCGCCAGGCACTTCTGCCAATCTGGTTAACTGCTGGACTACTGCCTTACGTATACCTCCTGGGCATTTACGCGAGGTACGAGGTTGTAGCCAGACACAACGACTGGCAGTCCTCCACCACGTCGAACAAAGGCTTTGCGCTTAAGGCAACGGTCCTTCGGGAGTTTGGGCTGAAGGGACACGAGCTAGGGCAGCTCAACCGGCGTGCCATGAGTGCGGTGGCGCAAGCGGGCAACTACAAAGAAGCACGACGGCAGATCCAGCTGCATCGGCAACGCGAGTTGCACAAGAAAGATGAGGAGCTGAGGGCTGCGAACCGGTTGGAACGCTTCACTGGTGTCGACGGCTTTGATCCGAATGGCCGTCGTCTTGATCGCCGAGAATTTGAAACGACCCAAAGAGCCCTTCGGTGGCTGCACGCCTGCCACTCGGGCCGGTGCGAAGGGGGCCGATACCAGCGCGGGGTACTTGACTTGGTTTCCCGGCCGGGACATTCGAGTGGACTTGAACCGGGTGTTGGTTACCACGAAGTTGTGGCGGCAGACGGGTCGTCCTGGTTCGCTTGGCGACGAACGCCGAGCGGGTGGGTCTTTGCGATCGGTGCGAATGAATCGCCGCCGAATCAATGGCTCTATGACGGTCCTGAAACTCCTGCACGTCCGCCTGGTGCAGGTACCTGTTGGGGAGACTCACCGTTCGGGGCAGGAAGTTGTTCGCGGAACTGGGACTAGCGGGGTCAGCTTTCACCGTTATTCGATCTCGGGCAATCGCCGACTGGAGCTCGGAGGATTGCAGAACAGCGCCCTCCCCCTTACGTTGACGAATCCTTCGGAGCGGCGTTGGACCCGTAAGACATCTCAGGTGCCCCATGGGGAAGGCCATCATCGGTGCGACTAGAGTTGGTGGCAGGCCGCAAGAGTGGCTTAACGGAGTAGCAAGACGAAAGGCGAGCAATCGCCCTGTGGCGGCCTCAGCGTTATGCGCATGAGGTCGCAGGTGCTAGCGAAATAGTTTGCTTGCATCAGCTTTTCCCCTATCCGGATTTTGCGCTTCAACGTGGGTGGTGGCGTGCGCACGCCACCACCCACACCAATAACCATGAAGATCGAAGACCACATCATCCGGGAGGCAAACCGCCTTATTCGCCGACATGAGGGCAGGATAATGGGGGCGCGTTTGGAGTCAAAAGCTAGGCAAGAGCGCTCTACGAAAGACTTAGAGTCGCTCGAATCGCACGATCCGTCATGGTGGGCCGTCGACTCGGGGTTCGACCCCTATCACGCGAAGAAGAACGCCGCTGCGATCGGCGATTCGATCTGGAAGTCCTTACAGGCAGGTAGCTATGCGCCTCGTCCCCCGGTGCTCCAATCGGTGCCAAAGGGCGATGGAACTTTCCGAACTGTCTCCATATTTCAGGTCGCCGACAGTGCGGTCTCGAAAATGGTCTTTGAGAGCGTACTCGCTAAGAATTCGAGCAGGATGAGCGGCAGCTCCTATGCGTATAGAAGGGACTTGAGCGCCCAAGATGCTGTCTTAACAGTGAAGAATGCATGGAGCGAAAAGCAGCGGGTGTTCATCGCTGAATTCGATTTCTCAGCGTTCTTCGACTCGATCTCGCATGATCACATTGAACGCGTCCTGGACGAGAGAACCATGTTCTTGTCTAGACACGAGCTTGATGTGCTCCGAGCATTTATGCCCCTCAAGCCCGCACTCGCCAGTGACTATCCCGGCAAGCCATTGGATAACAGAAGGGGGATTCCGCAGGGCACAAGCGTAAGTCTCATCCTCGCGAACCTTGCTGCCAGTGAATTGGATAGAAACCTTGAGCGGCTCGGCCTTCAGTTCGTTAGGTATGCCGATGACACCCTGATTTGGTCAGACTCTTACGATTTGGTTTGTCAAGCGTTCAACGTTCTCAATGAAGCAGCTTCGAGAATGGGTGTCAGTCTGAACCAGGCCAAGTCCGATGGGATCAGTTTGCTGGTTCCCGCCAACTGGCCGAACGGTGAGATTCGAACAAAACGAGTAGTTCAATTTTTGGGTTACGACCTCGGACTAGGGTCCTGCAAGCCCAGCAAGAGGGCGCGCAAAAAGATACAGAGTGATTGCGCAGGAATGATCTACGACCACCTTCTGCGCGAACCCATGCGCGGCTGTCAGAACCTCGACCGCATCGCAGCGAACGTCGACAAGGACTACGTCCGTCTTCTAAGTCAGCTTCGTCGCTACCTCTATGGTGATTTGAATGAAAAGCAGGTGAGATCTTTTCAGCGCGGCGAGATAAAGCTCAGGCATTTCCGAGGGGCTCTCTCGGCGTATCCGTTGATTGATGATGGCGACTACCTTTCTGAGCTTGATGGGTGGTTGTTGCAGACCATTCATTCGGCGCTACACAAGCGAAGGAAGCTCCTAGAGTCGCGAGTGGTGAGCTTTCCTACGCCCCATCACTTGTCGATTGACAAACTAGTTACGGCACGGTTCCGCAGCTCTTCGGGTCATAGTCCATCACTTGCGATTCCCAGCTTTCGGAGAATTAGTCGCGCTATCGGAAGGGCTGCTGATACCTATGGGCCAGCGGCGGTTGGATCGGAACCGAACATAGGGACGTCGAACGCCTTCGACCACACCGTTGACAAGGTCTTCAACGCCTAGGCGACTGCTTGTAGCAGCGGCTTAGACAGCTCGGCGACCTTGACCTGATCTTGAGGTAGCGCACCGGTCACCTTGATGTTCAGACCCGAGACCTGGGTATGAGCTACGAGAACTTCACCCTTTGGAAGAGCGAGCCGGTCGCTGACACGCCAGAAATCAGTGTGGTCATCCCTGCGTTCAACGAGGCGCAGCGCATCGTCCCGACGATCGCTGCCACCGCCGCCCACCTCGCCCGAGCCGGGGAGAGTTTCGAGATCGTCGTGTCCGACGACGGCTCGACCGACGGCACGGTGGCGATGGTTCGCCTGCTCGGGCTGCGCAACGTCCGGGTGCTCGACCCCGGCGTGAACCGAGGTAAGGGTGCAGCGGTCAAGGCCGGCGTGCTCGCCGCAGCGGGCCGGTACGTCCTCGTCACCGACGCCGACCTCTCCACCCCAATCGCGCATGTCGACACCATGCTCGCCGAGGCTCGCCGCGGCACCCCGGTCGTGATCGGGAGTCGGGCACATGCCGAGGCCACCGAGCAGAACCGCTCGGCGATCCGCCGCACCTGCAGTGGTGTTCTCCGGGTTCTGGTCAAGTGGGTGCTGGGTTCGGAAATTTGCGACACCCAATGCGGCTTCAAACTGTTTGAGCGCGACGCCGCCGAAGACATTTTCACCTCGCTCAAGAGTGCTGACTTCAGCTTCGATCTCGAAGCGCTGTGGCTCGCCAACCATCTCGGCTACGAGGTAGTCGAAGTGCCGGTCACCTGGTTCGACGCCCCTGGCTCGACCGTGCGGCCCCTTCGTGACGCGGGCTCATTCGTGCTGCAACTCGCCAAGCTCCGGTTCGCTCGCCCGAACAAGGCCACCGAACGTGCCGGACGCCCGACCCGGTTTGGCGTCGTCACCGCGCTGCCTCCATCAGACACCACCCTCAACGAATACGGCTTCCACCTCACCCGTCACCTCGCCACCCTCGACGGCGTCGAGGAGGTCATCGCATTCCATGAGGATGGCGAGGCGCAAACCCCACCCGGAGTTCGTGGAGTCGAGAGCTGGAAGTTCAATGACCTCACCAACGCCGTGCGCCTCGTCCGGGCACTGCGTCGGGAACGCCCCGACGCAGTGCTCTTCAACATCCACTTCACCGCCTTCGGTAATAAGAAGGTGCCCGCCGCACTTGGGCTGTTCACTCCGATGCTTGCCCGTTGCGCTGGCGTGCCCTCTGTGGTGCTCCTGCACAACCTGGTCGACACCGTCGACCTCGATGCTGCCGGCTTCGGGAGCAGCTCCATCATCGAGCGAGTGCTCCGAGGCATCGGCACCGCACTCACCAAGATCGTGCTTCGGGCGAACCGTGTCGTCACCACGATGCCCAACTACGTCGAAATCCTCCACCACACCTACGGCGCCGACAATGTGTTCCTCACCCCACACGGCACATTCGACACCACGCACTACAACGGCTGCGACCCTGTCGATGGCGGTCGCCGCATCCTGGCGTTCGGAAAGTTCGGCACCTACAAACGCCTCGAGAACCTGATCGACGCCTACCGCCAACTCACCAACGACCCAGCGTTCGCCGATGTCGAACTCGTCATCGGCGGAACCGACAGCCCCAACGCCCCCGGTTACCTCGACGCCGTCGCTGCCACCAACGACGATCTCGCGGGCCTTCGCTTCCTTGGCTACATCGAAGAAGAGGATGTCGAGCCGCTGTTCGAATCGAGCTCGGTCGTGGTGTTCCCCTATACCTCCACGACCGGCAGTTCCGGTCCGCTGCACCAGGCCGGTGCGTTCGGACGCCCGGTGGTCGTGCCTGAGCTTGGCGACTTCATCGGCCTCATCGAAGAAGAAGGTTTCGTGGGGCTCCCATTCGACCCGTCCTCGATGGAATCTCTACGAGCGGCGATCGAGCAGATTCTCTCCGACGACGAGCTGCGCGACCAACAGGCATCCACCAACCACGCAGCGGCGAACAGTCTGCCGCTCGCCGATATCGCTGCCTGGCATCACCACCACCTCCTCGAAGCCTGCGCCTAACCACTCGTTTCCAAGACCCACCGATCAGAAAGACCCCAGCCATGAACCTCTCCTCCAACCAACAACACTTCAGCGCCACTGCACCACCGGTCGCCCTGCACCAGACTCGCGTCGCCCGCACGATCGAGTTGCCGCAGCGGTTCGACGTTCACGCAGATCTCGACGTGCAGGCCATGTTCAGCGAAGCAGGGACCACGCTTTTGATCGACGGCTCGAACGTTGCTTTCGCTGACATGTCCTCGCTTCAGTCGTTGGTCGATGCCCGGCTCACGGCGCTCGGCCGCGACGGTGACCTTGTCATCGCGCTACCCAGCGACGAACTTCGCGCCACGCTCGAACTCACGGGCTTCGACTCATTGATTCCGGTATTCACCGGAGGTGCCCAATGAGCTCCGCACACGACACGCTGACCCTCACCGGAGACATTGGTCCCGGCCGCCTGGACGAGATCGAGGTCGCCCTCACCGAACTGCTCGACAAGCCCCGACCGCAAGTAGAGGTTCGCTTCGTCGACGTTGCCTCGGCGCACCTCGGCGTGGTGAACGTGCTCGTCAAAGCACGAACACTGGCTCGCGCTCGATACGGCGACGTGAAGGTCGTCGTGGATCCAAACAGTCAAGCCCAGCATCTGCTGAGCACTGTAGGAATCGTCGGGACGATGCGGCCATGATCGCTATGAGAAGAAAGGCAGCCACGCAAGTCACCAACGACCGGACCTCGTCGCTCAAGAAGCTCGGTGGCGGAAGCGCAACATTGGTGGCGGCGATGATGGTCGTCAATGCAGTGAACTTTGGCATCAACATCTGGCTCGCGTCGGTGCTATCGCCTGAAACCTTCGGCGATATCTCGCTCATGGTGACCCTGCTGCTCGTCATTGGCGTGCTGGCCTGCGTACTGCAACTCACGACCTCGGTAGCGGTGTTGAACCCGGCTCGAGATTCTGCGAGCGACGTAGCAGCAATGCGATTGCTCACCAACCGGATCGGCTTGGGTGGTGCGCTGTTGCTCGGTCTGGCTGCACCACAACTCGCCGGCGCGCTGAACATCGAGAGCCCCTGGGCGCTTCTCGTCATGGCGTTCGGTCTTCCCGTGCACCTTCAACTCGCCGTCGAGCGGGGCCGGCTCCACGGCGAAATGGCTTTCGCAAAGCTCACCACCGCTCTGCTAGCGGAAGGCATTGCTCGCGCTGCGGCCACGGCGGTGGTCGTCGTCCTCTTCAAGGGGCTTCTCGGGTTGACGATCGCGCTCAACATCGGCTTTCTTGCCAGCTACGTCGTTTGCCGACCGCATCTCGGCCGCTGGTCGTGGTGTGACCTGTCCTCACCCGCCGGGCACCCGCCGCTTCGTTCCGTCGGTGCTGGTCTCATCGCTGTCACCGCGCTGACGAATCTCGATCTCATCATTGCCAAAGCTGCCTTCGATCCGGCGACCGCCGGAGGGTTCGCTGCACTCACGCTGGCCGGGCGGATCGTGTTCTTCGGGTCGTGGACCATCCAACAAGCGGTCCTTCCGTTCGTGACCGCCGAAGACGCGCCACTGACACCAGTGCTCCGTCGACGCATATTCACCGCCGGAAATCTCGTCTTAGTCGCCATCCTCGTGACCGGCGCCTGGTTGACCGCCGATGTCTGGGTTGGGATCACCTACGGCACCGAGTTCGCCGACCTGGCCTACCTCGTCGGCCCGTATGCCTTGGGAACGGGGCTGATCGCCGTAGTCGCCGGGGCCGCAATGGTGTCGTCGGTCGATGGCGACGCCCGACCGGCAACTCTGCTCCTTGGAGGAGTGGTCGTCCTCGGGGTGGTCCTCGCCACGAGGTCGGCATCGCTTGAGTCCTTCGTCGTCGCACGCACGGTGGTGGTCGGGTTGCTCGTACTCACCACATGGGGCGTCGTCGTGGTTGGCAATCGTGCTACTCAACGAAATGGCGGTGGCCGCCGATTGGTCACTGGAGGTTCCCGACGATGACGAAGCGATCCACATCAAGCGATGAACGGTTCATGGCTGCGGTCAGCCACGAACTGCGCGGGCCGCTGCACGCCTTTCTCGGGCTGTCCGAACTCTTGCTCAACAGCGACCTCGACGATGCCAACCACCGGATCGCACAAACCCTGTACGACGAGGCCGCCTCGATGCGAGTGCTCGTGGATGATGTCATCACCTACGGCGAGTTCAGTTCCACCACCCCGAGCCTCGAAAACGAACCTTTCGCTCCGCGCACCTTGGTGACCTCCATCGCCGATCGACTGCGTCCCGATGCCAAGGAAGCGGGTCTTCGCTTGCTGGTCGACTTCTCCTCCGATGTGCCCTTGCGGGTCATGGGCGACTCCGTCCGTTTCGGCCAGGTCGTCCACAACCTCATCAGCAACGCCATCCGCTATACCCAGATCGGCTCGGTTCAGGTCACCTTGGCCTCCGACGCCACGAACCTCTCGGTGCAGGTGCGAGACAGCGGTGTCGGCATCGAGCCCGATGACCTGGAGGTCATCTTCGAACCGTTTGTTCGGGTCGGAAACGCAGGTGTGCAAGGGACCGGCCTTGGTTTGGCCATTGTGCGGCGGATCGCCGATGCGATGGACGGCACGATCTCGGCCGATAGCACGGTCGGTGTGGGTAGCACTTTTGTTTTCTCGATTCCATGTGCAGCAGCCGAAAGCAAAGACGTCGAACGAATCGCCCCAACCGGTACCGCGTCGGGAACGGTGCTCGTCGTAGAAGACTCCGAGATCAACCGCACCCTCGCGCTCAAACAACTCGAGCTACTCGGCCTCGGTGCTGTGGCCGTCGACAGCGGCGAGCGAGCGCTCGAATTCCTCACATCCGAATCTGTCGACCTGATCTTGATGGACTGGAACCTGCCGGGCGCAAACGGTATCGAGACCACCCAAGAGATTCGTGCGCAAGAGCTCGTGCCACCCGACGTTCCGATCATCGCTATGACCGCCAACGTATTGGCAGGAGATCGTCTCGCATGCCTCGATGCCGGTATGAACGACCACCTTGGGAAACCGGTCAGCCTCGACGACATGCGCGCCATGATGACGCGTTGGTTAGGTCACGACGACACCACCGATCAAAGCTTCGACGCCACGCAACGTCAGGCCGACAGCACCGACACGATGCACGAGGCCATCGAAGCCCTGGTTGAGGATCTCGGCGACGCCGACACGGTGCGGGTCGTGATCGAGACCTACCTTGCCGAGTTGGGATCCCGTACCGAACTCCTCGTGGGTAATGAGGCTGACACCGGTGAAGAGGCGCGCCGGGCCGCACACACCCTCAAGTCGACGAGCGCCCTGATCGGCGCCGAGCGGCTTGCCCGCCTGTGCGCCGAATACGAAAAGACAGATCATCCAAGCGATGCCCTTCGGGCTCGCTTGGTAGGGGAGATTTCTCACGTGGAAGCCCAACTACAACAACGACTAGAAACGGGGATGGCCGCATGAAAGGCATCATCTTTAACGTCACCGAGAAGGCCGTCACTGAGCTACTTGGTGAGGACGCCTGGGACGACCTGCTCGACGACGCCGGCCTCAACGGTGGCTACACCGCCCTCGGGACCTATCCGGACGAAGACCTCCTCGCCCTGGTGTCGGTTGCGGCTAGCAAGACCGGCCACGACCCGGCCGACGTGCAACGCCTCGTCGGACGACAGGCCCTGCCGCATCTCGTCGCGTCGATGTCGGACTTCCTCGACCCCGACCTCGATGTGCTCGCGTTCCTGGAATCGATCCACAGCATCATCCATGTGGAAGTCAAGAAGCTCGATCCGAACGCCAAGCCACCAGACGTGATCCCCGAGCGAATCAGCGACGACGAACTACACCTGACCTACCGGTCCGAACGGGGACTGTCCCCACTGGCCGAAGGGCTCATCCTCGGTGCGGGTGACCACTACAACGAGCCAGTGACGATCGAGGTGCTCAGCGGTGAAGGCACTGAATCAGTGATCGCCGTCCGGCGCGAGGTCGTAGCGCAACGCGATGTCGCCTGAGCTGGAACTGTCCGACCTAGAGCGGGCCGACCTTGAGAAAAGGGTCGCGCGCCTGGAGCGACGGGTAGCACGTGAGCGCTCGGCGCGCGAAGAAGCCGAACGCATCGCCGAGGACGGCATGCGCCGGCTGTTCCTTGTCAACCAAGAACTCGACGATCGCGTCGCGCAACGCACCGAAGAACTCGAGCAGGAACGGACGAAGGCAGCACTATCGGCCGCTGAGCGCGCCGAATTCCTTCGCCTCCTCTCGCGAGAGACCCGCTCACCGCTTAACGGCGTGCTCGGGGTGATGGAGACGGCTGGTGCCAACGCAAAGTCTGAACAGATGCGCGCTTGGCTCGAAGATGGTTTGGCCTCGGCGCGCGACCTCGAAGTCATCATGACCCGACTGCTCTTGTTTCTTGAGCTGGAGGAACCGCACTCGACCGAGGTTGGCGCGATCGACGTCATGGACGTCCTAACGCGCGCGGGCGAGCGATGGAAGCACCGTGCGCTGCGGGCGGGCCTATTGCTCGCTAGCGAGTACCGATGCGCTGGCGACGACTCTGCGCTCGGGCACCGATCGGACCTCGATACGATCCTCGATGAGCTGATCGGCAATGCGATCAAGCACGGTCAGCCAGGCCTCTTGAAGATCGCTGCCGACGACGCAGACGACGGTGTGGTGTTCTCGGTGGTCGATGCCGGCCCCGGGATCGACGACGTGGGACCGCTGCTCGACCCGACGTTCCACGATTGGTCGAACTCCCAAGCTCGGGGTATTGGTTACTCGCTTATCAAACGTCTCGCGACCCACACGAACGCCGCATTGGGCATCGAGTCGGCACCCGGCGAGTCGACGACGGTGACCGTTACGCTGCCGTTTGCGCCGTAGCGCTGCTGCCAGCGAACCGATAGCCGACACCTCGGATGGTCTTGATGTGCTTGACGCCGTTGGCGTCGATTTTCTTGCGCAGATTCGCCAGGTGTACGTCGATCACGTGAGTGTCGCCAACCCAGTTCGGGCCCCATACGTGTTCCAGCAGTGAGTCGCGCGATCGCACCACGTTGGGGTCGATCGTGAGCGCGTCGAGAATGTCGAACTCGATCTTGGTCAACGAGAGGGTCTCGCCGTCGAGCGTGACCTCTCGGGCCGCGGCATCGATGACGAGATCACCGAAGTCACGAGCGGTCGATTCGTCCTCGCCAAGCGTCCGGGGCCGACGAAGTAGGACGCCTACCCTCGCCACGAGTTCACGGTTGCTGAATGGCTTGGTGATGTAGTCATCGGCTCCAGCGGCCAGCCCGACGAGCTTGTCGACCTCGTCGCTTCGGCTCGTCACCATGATGATGTAGGCATCGGTGAACTTGCGGAACTCCGCGCACAGTTCCATGCCGTCCACATCGGGCAGGACTAGATCCAAGATGATTACGACCGGCTCGGTGGACCGCGCGATCTCCAGCGCCCGCGCGCCATCGCCAGCTACCGAAACTCGATAGCCCGCCTTCGATAGGGATTCGCGGTGAATGTGTTGGAACTCCGGTGCGTCCTCAACAACAAGAACATGTTCCTGCATATCTCTCTATCGGTGCCCGGAGTCCTCAGGTTGACCAACAGAACAGTTAGGTACAGGTCCCCAACTGTTCAAGGCCGTCGGCAGGGACGGCTAGAGATCGTAGCTTGACGCGTTCAATGCTTTTCACTACATTTCATGTTATGCCGATAATTCGCATGCATATGAGTAGCGCAGGGGCGCTCACCGACGCCTATGGCGTTGCTTCGGCTAATGCGCGCGAAGCGATGGTGGCATTGTCGCCGCTGCTGACCGAGGCGTACGCGTTGTTGAATCGGCCAGGTCAGAATCCGTCCTATGGGCCGATTCCGGCGTTAACCGTACTGGCGAACGACCTACGCACCGAGCGAGACGATGTTGCATGGCGAGTGGACTACCTACACTCCACCGACGCCCAGCCGCTAGGTCTCACTGGCCGGGTTCGAGCGTTCATCCCCGCCGACCTCAACGCAGCGTTCCGGCAAGCCGGGCTCACACCCGAAGAGATCGAAGCCGCTGAAGACATGATGCGCGATGGCGTGTCGTTCGATCACGCCACCGAAGCCGCGAAGTCTCGTGATCCCGAGGCAACGCTGGACCGGTTACGCCTCGCCGAACTCAACGACAAGATCGAAAACTGGTCGGGCAGCGACAACGACCCAATTCTCGACGCCATGTTGCGTGAGGCCCGCGACATCCAAGAGCGAATGGATGAGCGTCAACGAGAAGTAGACGACCTGTGGGCGGCGTTCCGGCGTCAAGAAGCCGAAGCATGGTCCACGCCCGAACGGACACCGTTCGAAGACGCCGAGCACGCACTCGATCAAATCCGCGACATCTTGGATACTGCGAAACAAGATCGCGGTGATGGCATCGGCTCTGCCGACGCTGATGGTGTCTGGTCGACCAACGACCTCAACGCCATGATCGAAAACGAGCACGGCTATTACACCGACGAACAAGTCGAATACGCGCGAATCGTCCTCGCGATGGCCGAGTCTTCGGAGGACGCCCGAGACCATCTGGGCATCAGCCAATCCGGTGGCGGTTGGTCGTTCTCCGACATTGGGCACCTCACGCTCGACGTGTTCGGCATGGTCCCAGTAGTCGGCAACGCAGCCGATGGCATCAACGCTGCCTGGTACCTGGCTGAAGGCGAGTACCTCGACGCAGCGCTGTCTTCCATTGCGCTACTGCCGGGCATCGGACAAGCCGCAACGTTGGCCAAACCCGCTATCAAGGCCGCAGCCGACGGACTAATCTTCCGCAACCTGGACGAAGCACTCCAATGGGCCAAACGCTGGCTCGAAGACGCGGGGATTCTCGGCCGAAGTGGCGACAATGTTGTCAACGCAACTACCGACGTATTGCGATCGAACGGCGACCCGATGCGAGCAGTCCAGGGTCCCGGAAGAGGCACGCCTGAATTTTCTCAACTGGTAGAAGAACTGCGATCTCAGGGATTTGACGTTGTCACCAATCGTCCAGGGTCACTTGCGTATAGCCCAGCGCAAGGTCAGCCCGGGAGAATAATCCTGGATCCAGATGCTTCGATGTCCGCCCTTCGTCATGAGGCACAACATGCGCTTGACGATGCCGCCAACGGCTTCCCAGGCATGGGTTACTACTCCCAGAACCCAGATGCTCGGTGGGCAATGGAGCAACGGGCGTACGATCTTGAGATAGAGGCCGCGCATGAGGCAGGCCGGGCAGACATCGCCGAAGAACTTGTCGCAAACAAGGACGCCGAGTTTAGGGCGATCTACTTTCTTGACTAGAGGTGAATCCATATGACAAAGCTTGAGGACTTGATGACTGCTGATTCCGAGTACGACGTTCAGTCGTCGGCGGAGTTAGTGGACGGGGCGCTAGCTGCGGTTGCCGTCGTTCGCGCTCGGAGCCTGTTTGCGCTCACGAGGCGCATCACCCCGGAAGGCATGGCAGAGTTCGTGGACCTCGCACGGAGCCATATCAATCGACAGCCCCTAATGTTCGGAGCCCTGCCGGTGGGTCAGGCCGCAATTGTGTCGCTATTGCTCAACGCCGAGGGCGAGGTGGTCGCAGAGGCAAGATCGTTGTGGTTTGAGCTGTCTTTCGTTGAGCGCCACGAGTTGCGGGAGCAATTTGATTCGATCCGGTCGTCGCTGCCACTGCACGAACAAGAACAAGTCGACCTCGAGCGAGCCGTACGTAACGCGGAGGCACAGTTCGGTCAGGCAGATTGGAAGGCAAGGCCTGCTGCTATCGAACATGGCGTAATTGTCTCGGAAGAGTCACCTGGCGCCCGTGCCGCGATCTTTGCGCCAGACGGTTCGTTTCTCACAACTACGGTCGAGACGATGTGGGATGACGAGCAGGAATTCGCAGCAGGCTCTCGGTCAGGCTGTACTTGAACGGGTTGCCTGAGTTCTGCTTTCCGGGAGGGTCGAGTCGTTGGGTTAGCGTGAGCTATGGAACTTAGTCATTCCGATGCAAGGCTCTTCGTTCTTGAGGTGACGAAGCGTGAATTGTCACTCTTGCAAGGTGGTCTTCGTGAGACTCTTGACGCGTTAAGCGACGGCGATATCTCGACTCGCGTCGGCGCTGATGCAGACGAACTACAGTCGCTTCTATCGAGCCTTGTGGCTCAGAAGAAGACCCTTCGACACGGAGATGGTCGGGCTCTTGGCATGACGGACGAGGCTTCGCTTATGAGCGATGATCAGGCGCTCGTATTCTTCGATTGGTTGTCTCGTTTCACCGAGTTGGAAGCGTTTGACATTCTTCCAGAACACGAGCGCCGGGTGTTGTGGGATCTTGAAGCCTCGCTCGAGGAGACACTCCCACAAGTGCTCGCGGGCGACTACAAGGAGGCGCTTGCGGCAGCCATCGCGCGGATCACGGGGACTGGTCAGTGCTAGGGGCCCACTCGCTAGAACGTCGCGGCCACCAGCATCGTCACGCCGCTCACCACGGTGATTGCGCCGAGGACATCGCCGGTGATGCCACCGATCTTGCGGCGAGCGAGCACGACGATTGTGATCGCGGCGAGAGCTGCGGGAGCGATCGCCCACGCGGTCGAATTGAGCGCGGCGGCCGTCGCCACGGTTGCGAAGAACAAGACAATCTGCGTCGACAAGCGCGGTATATCCGCCATGTAGGCCGCGCCCAATCCGTCTCCGGCAACCGGTGCTGCAAGCATGGCGAAGACGGCGAGCGTTCGCCCGAACATGTGCATTGCGATGAGCGTGAGGGCGCCAGCGGTTGGCTCGAACGACGAGAGCGCGGCAATCTCCAGGCCGAACGCCAGCACCAGTGCCGTGGTGCCGTAGGTGCCTAGGCGGGAGTCCTTCAAGATCTCCATGCGCTGCTCGACCGTCCATCCACCGCCGAAGGCGTCGGCCATATCGGCTAAGCCATCGTGATGGAACGCGCCGGTGATGAGCGCTGCGACGGTGGTCGACAATGTAGCTGCGACGAGGGGAGTAGTGCCTTGGGCGAGCAACCACCAGACGCCACCTTGGGTGGCGCCGATGAGTGCTCCCACAATGGGAAACCACGGCACGGCACGGCCGACCTTGACCTCTCGTGAACCTCCAGAGCTGGGGTCGCCGACAGGGATGCGGGTCAGGAACCCGACCGCTACCCGAACGCTCATTCGTTGGGCCCGAACCACTCAGCAAATGTCGGCACCTCGGTCACAGCGGCGCACGCCATCTTTACCAGCGGCACCGCTGCCATCGCTCCCGATGCTTCGCCGAGGCGCAGGTCGAGCGTGATCAAGGGTTCCAAACCAAGGCGATCGAGAATGTGTTGGTGCCCCGGCTCAGCCGAACCGTGTCCGGCCAAACAATGCTCGGTCAGGCGTGGGTCGATCGCGTGAAGCACCAGTGCTGGCGTGCTGGCGATGTAGCCGTCCAACAACACCGGAATCGAGCGCATACGAGCTTCGACCAGCGCGCCAGCGATAGCGGCTAGCTCAGCGCCACCGACCTCTCGCAGTACTTCCAGCGGGTCTTCGACCTCGGCGATGCGCTCGACGGCTTCGGATATGACAGCAACCTTGTTCTCGTATGCCTCATCGTCGACTCCCGTTCCTCGCCCAACGAAGGTCGCCGTGTCGCCGCCGATGATCGCCGCGGTAACGGCTGCGGCAGCCGAGGTGTTGCCGATACCCATCTCGCCCAGAATCAGCAGGTCGGTTTCTCGCTCGGCAACAGCGCTTCGACCAGCGTCGAAGGACTCGCCGAAACGCTGCGGGCTCATAGCTGCTTCGGTTCGCAGGTTCGCGGTT
The DNA here is from genome assembly GCA_964562985.1 of uncultured Acidimicrobiales bacterium. Taxonomy (GTDB): domain Bacteria; phylum Actinomycetota; class Acidimicrobiia; order Acidimicrobiales; family SHLQ01; genus SHLQ01. The sequence continues at coordinate 52,222 of CAZLWE010000002.1, read as the reverse complement.
GGGTTGCCGACTCCCACATCGATTGCCCGCACGGTTGCGCCCGCCACCGTCGCCAGGGCAGACACGGTCGCCTTCGATGCCTCGAACGCGGCGAGCATCGCGCCGGTCACCTCGGCCGGATACGCGCTCACGCCGTCAGCTGCGACGCCGTGATCTGCTGCGAAAATCAGCGCGGCTGGAGCCCTGACCATCGGGGAGGGGGTTCGTTGCCACGCCGACAAGTGCACGGCGACCTCGTCGAGCCGAGCGAACGCGCCCCCTGGCCGCAAGATGTCGTCGACCCGAGCTTGGGTAGCCGCACGACTCTCGTCGTCAGCCATGGGAGCCGCGGCAAGCTGATCGAGCAGAAGCTGTGTTGTTGGCATGTCACCCATCACCAGCGCAGGCTAGGCCCATCGATCTTCCGCACCAAACGACGTGGCCGTGTCAGCTCGGTGTCGCTGCCAGTAGCGTTTGACCGTGGCTGAAGAACCCGCCGACGGGCTTACTGACGATCAGCGCCATGACGCGGCTGCGGGCGATCTCAATCTGCTCGCTTACATGATGTTGATTGGGTCGACCATCTTCGCCGGGGTGAACTTCTTCTTGGGCTCTTTGGGTTGGATCGCAGCGCTCGCAACGGTGTCTGGAACAGCGGGCACCACCTTCGGCCTGTTGCAGCGCAACGAGGCGATCATCGCCTTCGCCAAGATCGGCTTCGGCGTGAGCGGCCTTGCAGCACCCGCGTTCGGCATAGCTGGTCTCGTACTCGGCTTTTTCGGATTCACGTGGGGCTGGCCCCTACTCGCAGGCGCAATCCTGTACTTCGGGTTCTCTGTCCTCGGCCTGGAAATCATCGACCGAGCGGAGAAAGTCGGCGTCATCGACCGCTTCGAGGGATCGGCCTAGGCCGGTACAGTGTGGCTTATGGCTACGAACGGGTCACCGGCAGCGAGAGCTGTGCAGCGGCAGGTCTTCGCTGCAATGACGGGTGAGGAGCGCGTCGAAGCTGCGATTGAGATGTCTGAGTCGGCCAAAGAAATTGCGCTTGAGGGAATCCGTTCTCGCAACCCCAACTTCACCAGAGCCCAGTGAGAGCATGGTTCGTGCAGCTCCACGGGGAGGAACTCACCGACCAGCTCCTCGCACCTAGTGGCGCAGAGCGCTAGTGCATACCGAACGACAGCTACCAGCTGATGGGCAGTAGCGGCATTGCCTTTCCGGCGGCGACGAACAGGGTTGTCTGAGCGCGGCTGGCCAACTGTCGGTTGTACCGGCCGAGCACATCTCGGTAGCGGCGACCGAGTTCGGTCTCGGGAACTACGCCCAAGCCGACCTCATTCGAGATCACGAGCGTGGGGGTCGGTCGGCTTACGAGCGCGTGTGACATCACGTTGGCGTGTTCGGTGATCTGGTCGTCGGTGCGTTCGTTAAAGATCAGGTTGTTCACCAACAAGGTGATGCAATCGATGACGACCAGGGCGGTCGGATCGCAATCGGCGACCTCGCCGCCACGCAGCATTGGTGATTCAAGGAGTTCCCATTCGGCGGGACGCTCCAGCTGATGGCGCCCGATGCGGTCGGCCATATCGTCGTCGCTGGCCTCGGCCGTTGCGGCGAACACCACGGGTCCGTCCCATTCGGTCGCGAGCCGAACGGCCAGGTCGCTCTTGCCGCTGCGTGCGCCGCCCAAAAGCAGCGTGAACCCGCGTCCGATCGCCAACGAATCTGCCATCAGTAGTCGATGCCCTTCTTCGCGATGATGCCGCGGTCGAAGGCATGCTTGACCTTGGTCATCTCCGTGACGGTGTCGGCGACCTCGATCAAGCCTTCCGGCGCGTCGCGGCCGGTGATCACGACGTTGACCTTCTCGGGCCGGTCGCGGATGGCCTCGTAGACCGGTTCGGGATCGATCCATCCCCAGTTGATGAGGTAGGTCAGCTCGTCGAGGATGATCAGTCGATGCTCGTTCGCAGCGATCAGGTCGGCCGCTTGTTGCCATCCTTGCTGGGCCAGTTCCTTGTCGTGTTCTAGGTCCTCGGAGTTCCACGTAAACCCGTCGCCCTGGTTGAACCAGTCGACGCCCAACTTGCGACCCATCTTCTCTTCGCCGACATTCCAGTCGCCCGACTTGATGAACTGCACAACCGCCACAGGCCAGTCCATCGCCAGGCCGCGCACCATTACACCAAACGCCGCACTCGACTTGCCCTTGCCCTCGCCGGTGTTCACCAGCACGAGCGACTTGGCCACGGACGTGTCGGACTTATCAGGCGATTCGATGGGTGGTTCGGTGGTCATGACTCTTCCTTGGTTGGTAGATCGAGCTTCGGTACGACGAGCACGGTGCCGTCTACAACCTCGACTCGTACGTTCGCGCCGTAATGCTCGGCGATGTTGGATTCGGTAAGAACTTCTGTTGCTGTCCCCCGGCGTGCGACGCCTCCGTTGCTCATCATCACCAGTTCGTCAGCAAAAGCGCCAGCGAGAGTCAGGTCGTGCATCGTCGTCACGATGGCCCGGTCGCCGCTGGAGCGAAGCCGCTGGAGCAGCGACAGCACCTCTTGTTGGTGGCCGAGGTCAAGGGCACTCGTTGGCTCGTCGAGCAACAGCAGAGGCGCTTCTTGGGCAAGCGCCCGACCGATGACGGCGCGCTGGAGTTCTCCACCCGACAGCGTCTCGACAAAGCGACTCGCAAAGTCGATGAGTCCAAGATCGTCGAGGATCGACTCGGCCAAGGCGACATCGGCTGACTTAGGACTCGCTAGGGGGTGTAGGTGTGGGGTTCGGCCGAGCAGCACGTAGTCGAGCACGCTCATACCCGCAGGAATGACCGGCGACTGAGGAACCCACGACACCAGCTTTGAACGTTGGGCGTGGGAGAGGTCAGCGAGGTTTTGGCCGTCGATCGACACGGAACCTGCCGATGCAGTGCCGGTTGCGATCGCTCGTAGCAGCGTTGACTTGCCCGCTCCGTTCGGGCCGATGATCGAGAGCCACCCGCCGCGATCGACGTCGACGTCCACATCGGAGATGAGTGTGGTGCCCTTCACCGAAAAGGCCACCGAACGGACGTCCATGAGGGAGGTGCTCATCGGAGCCTCGCCGTTCGCAAGATGACGACGAAGAATGGTGCGCCGAAGAACGCGGTGACCACGCCGATTGGTAGCTCCGCGGGGGAGAGCAGCGTTCGGGCGAGCAGATCACAAAGCACGAGGAACCCGGCACCTAGGGCAGATGACAGCGGCACGATCACTTTGAAGCTCGACCCGAACAGCAGACGAACGGTGTGCGGCACGATCAATCCGACAAAGGCGATCAGACCACTCACCGCAACCGCCGAAGCGGTGAGCAGTGACGCGATAACGACGATGAAGAGCCGTGCTTTGCCCACGGATAGGCCGAGTGTGGTCGCCTCCTCGTCGCCAACAGCCAAGATGTCGAGCGTGCGTCCGCTCAACCACAGCAGACCAATGCACACGATGGCGATAGGTAGGAGCTGGAGAGGTTCGTCCCAACCACCGGTGTTCAATCCGCCGAGGATCCAGGCAAATACTCGGCGGATCTGATCGCTGTTGCGTTGTTGCAGGTAGGTCTGAATCGCTGTGAAAAAGTTGGCGATTGCGACACCGGCAAGGATGAGGGTCGCCGCGGATCGCGTCCGGTCGCCCAGAACGCCGAGCAGCCAGGCCATCCCTACCGCGACCAAAGCTCCGACGAATGCGAAGATCTGGATCGGGTCGAGGATGCCGCGGCCGTCGCCGAGTTGGTTGATGAAGGCGATGGTCGCCCCGAGCCCGCCACCTGCGGCCACACCGAGCAGGAAGGGGTCTGCGAGCGGGTTCCGAAAGACACCCTGATAGCTCGCCCCCGCCGTGCCCAAGGCAGCCCCGACGAGCAACCCAAGTACGACTCGGGGAAGGCGAATGTTTCGAACGATGGCGGATTGTTGGTCGCTCAGTCCGGATTCGATCGAGAACGGCAACGCCGCGTCGAGGACTTCGCGGACGATGCCAGCACGGTCGATGCTGATCGGGCCGATCAACAGCGCAGCTGCGCAGGAGAGAACGACAAAACCCGCCGCGCCGAGAATCCACAAGGGGCGGATCCCGGCGGGGCGGGTAGTCATGACTCGATTGTCCCGAGGCGATTAGCCCGCTGGGACGGCCTCGATTTCTGCAACGGCGGCACCTGCCACTTCAAGGAAGTCGACGATGCGCGGTCCCCAGCGGGAGGCGATGTCGTCGTTCATCTCAATAACGTTGCCGTTCGAAACAGCGGAGAGCTGCTCCCAGCCAGGACGGGCAGAGACCGTGTCGGCGGTTTGGCCTTCGAAGATGGTGTCGGCGAGGAAGATGATGTCGGGGTCAGCTTCGATGATGAATTCCTCGGTCAGCTGTGGGAAACCGAACGCTTCGCCATCGGGGTCCGCAGGGTCAGCGATGTTCTCTAGCCCGAGCAGGCTGTACACCTGGCCGATGAACGTGCTCGAGGTCGCGCTGAAGAAGGTGGTGTCGAGTTCGTGGTAGTAGGTCAGCGGCGCCTCGCGGTCGGGTAGCGAGGCCAGGATCGCGTCGATGTCGGTCTGCATTTGCAATACCAGTTCGGCTGCTTGCGCGACGTTGCCCGTCTCGGCACCGACCTGTTCGATTTGTGCGTACACGTCATCGATGGTGACAGCGGCCGGAAGCACGATGTTCTCGATGCCGATGGCGTCAAGGCCTTCAATCGGGCCTGATGAGTAGACGACCGTTGGCTCGAATGCGGCGATCGCCTCAACGTTCGGGGTGAAGCCCGAGAGGTCTGTCGTTGGCGCCTCGGGCGGGAAGTTCGAGAAGTCGTCGACGGCAACGACGAGATCGCCTGCGCCAACAGCGAAGAGCATCTCGGTCGAGGTTGGGCTCAACGAGACGATGCGTTGTTCGGCCGCCTCGCCTTCCTCAATCGCAGCCGCCGCGTTGGCATCTGGGCCTGCGTCGCCACCAGCGTCAGCTTCTGCAGCCTCCGGTTCGTCGTCCTCCATGGCCTCTTGGTCCACCGCCTCTTCGTCCACGGCCTCTTGGGACTCGGCGGATTCATCGGCGGTGTCATCGCCGGTAACGGTTGCAGTCACGTCGGCGTCGCCGCCGCACGCGGCAGCGATCAACGTCATCGCCAACATGGCGATCAGAACACGGAACTTCATGATTTTCTCCTGGCTGGTCAACACCGGAGAGTCCGTGAAGACCAGATCCCCTCCTCGAGGGCTCGTGGTTCGTGGTTGATACGAACTCGACCGGACTCGTCTCTTTCGAGCTCTACCGTTGCGGGACAGTGTCGGGATTTCACCGAACTTCGGAACGCACCAGGGGCCGAGTGTAGCGAGCAAGTGGCCTCGATAGCACGTGCTTTCGACGCGAGGAAGCAGCGCTCCGCTCGCAAATAGGTCGAAAGCCTGATGGAAAGAGTGCCCGCGTACGGCGTACCCTTAGCGGTTGCGTAGGAAATATGGAGGAGTGTTGACGGATTTCCGTGAAGCGGTGCGGGAGCTCGGTTACTCGATCGCTGACGGTCCATTTGTAGATGGATTCGATACGGTCTACCGAGGAAACAGCCTGGATTCAGGCGATGAGGTCGCGCTCCGTTTCGTTCGTCCCGGCTTCGATAGCGAGCGTTTTCATCGCGAAGCTGCCATCCTCACGACCTTTCAACATCCCGGTATCGCCAACCTCCGCGAACATCGAGTCGTTTCGGGCTGGTCGATGCTCGTCCTCGATTGGATCGAGGGTGAAACGTTGGAGCGCTTCATGGAGCGTCGCGGGCCCATCTCCTCGGGAGAGGCACTACATATCGTCGAGCAACTCGTGGCGGCACTCGACAGCTTGCACTCGGCTGGAATCCGTCACCCAGATCTCGGGCCGCGAAGCGTTGTGTCGCTGGCCAATTCGGGCCCTCGTACAGATGTGAAGATCATCGATCTCGCGATCAGTCGAGGTGGCGACGCGTTTGAGAAGGCCTCGACGTTGCCGCCCAAGGATGGCCGGCACTGTCCGCCCGAGCTCAAGTCTTCAGAGGACCGACTTGCTCAATCTGACCAGTTCGTCGTCGCGATGATGGCCTATGAGTTGATCACCGGCTTGCTGCCTTTCACGTCCGAGGGTGGCGCGCCAACCCCGATCCGGACGCTGAAGCCTTCCGTAAGCGAGACCTTCGAAGCGGCGCTGCTTCGAGCGCTATCGGAGAAGCCAGAAGACCGTTTCCCGACAATGTCCAACTTCCTGGTAGCGGCGAGGGGAATCGAGGAACGCCCGCCATTGGCCGAGAATCCCTCGGGCGGAGGACGGAAACGGTCGGCCAAGGCCACCAAAACTCGTTCCGGTAGCAGCGAGGAAACCGCAGCCCGATCGGCGGCGAAAGCCGCGAAGAAGGGGCGGTCGCGCCCAAACGAGTTCGTCAAAGCCGCTGCGGCGGTCGCCCTCGGAGTGCTCATTGGCGTTGGAGGATTTCTTGCGTTCTTCAACGGCGAGGAGGGGCCTGCTACCCGAGAAGTGAGCAATCCCGAGGTGCCCTTCGAACCCCTAGCTGGCACCGGAGAGGACTTTCTTCAGATCGCTATCGACGGTTGGGAGAACGGACAGGCAGCGTCGATCGAGTGCAACGCCGTCGTTAGCTTCGACTTTGAGAATTCGAACCTTCCCACAAACTTCTATGCAGATCCGAACAACCCAGGCCGCGAACAAATCGTTGTCGGAGCAGGGGTGGACGGCAGCGCGGCACTGGAGATCGGTGATCCGGGAGGTGAGGGGACCTATGGCGAAGTGATTCCCGTGAATGGCCAAACGTCGTATCTCTTTAGCCTCAACTTCAACATTGCAGGCGATGTCCCCGAGGCCCAGGTGTCGATCGAATGGCTGGATACAAATCGTCGGGTCATCGGTGAGAGCGACGCGCTGAACCTCGCAGAGCTGGCGGACGGTCAACACGCGCTTATCACCCGGCTATCGCCAGAAGACTCAGCCTTCGGTGTTCCTCGGATCTTCAAGGCCGCAGGCCCCGGGCTGCTCTTCGTCGACGAGTTGGTGATGGTGCCAGCGTCATCGGACTGCACACGAGAGATCCTCAGCTGATCCACCGTGGGTGTGTCGAAAAAATCGCCTGAGCTGATTCCCGGGTCGGTGCCTACTCGGGGCCCGGTCGGTCCTAGCATGGCGAGGTGCGCTGGTCTCGTTGGCAACTCTTTGCTGTTCTTGCGGTCCTCTTGCTCTCCGCGTGTGATGGATATATCGAAGAGGTAAAGGTTCGCCGCGATGGTGAGGTAGAGCTCGCTGCGCAGGCGATTGTGGTCTGCACCGACCCGTTGCAACAGGAACTGTTTGACGGCGACCCCTGCGAAGTCATCGATCGTGCTGTTCGCACCGGTGAGATCGGTGAGCTGCCCTTCGATTTCGAGGTGGACCCGAACGAGGTGTCGTTGGTGGCCAGCGGTGAGCAGGACCGCCGCACCGTCGATGCCCTCTGGCGCACTTCGGCAACCGAGTTGAATTCGCTGTTGGTAACCGGCGGCGAAATCACCGTCTTGGACGAGGAACGGACCGAAGCCGTGTTCTTTCCAGCCGGGTCGCTCAACGAGACCTTGGCCAACACCGATGACCCCGAACTCGCAGAACTTGTCGCCCGGTCGCGTTGGCCATCCGCAGAGTTTCGCATCCAGACCGACGACCTCATCGAGGAACACAACGGCGACCGTATCCAGGGTCGTATCGTCATTTGGGATCTCGACGACGACCATCCCGATGAGTTCCGCGTCGTGTGGACCACCGCTGACCCGCCGCGTCAGCTTTGGGGGTTCGCCGTCGCAGGCTTTGTGCTCGTCGCCGTTCTCGCAATGATCGTGATTCTTGAGGGTCCAAAACGGACCGGGGCCTAACTCTTGTCGAAAGAACTCGCGGCGAACTGTAATAAAGCCAGGGTCTTCTTCACGTCGTCTCGGCCACGTTCAGGGCTTCTAGGCGTCGGGTACCGCTGCGCTATTGGGATCCGGGAGAGTGACGGGTCCAGCGGGGATTGGCACGGCGATGTCCGCGTCGGTCATGCCGTCGATGACCGGAGGTATGGCGACGTTCTGATGCGGGATAGAGGTACGGGTTTCGCCAGCCCATGCGAGGGCTGGGGGAGCCGTGTTTGCGTCGGTGCAGGCAGCGGCTTCCGCTGCTCCGTCGGGCGCAATCACGGCGGCTACGTTTTCAGCGACGCACAAGGACGGGTCGATCGCGCCGCCTTCTAACGCCAGCACGATGTCGCCTTCGGGATGATTGCTCGCGGCGTTGCGCTCCACCCGGGTAGCGACGGGGTCGTTGGAAGTCTGTTCCACGTTGGGCGACAGGAGCACTCCTGCGCGCAGGTTCCCCTCGACGCGGTTCGCAATCACATTGGAGTTGAGCGTCCCGCCGACACTGACGCCCACGCCATAGAGGTTGTCCCACAGGTCGTCATTGCTCGGGCTCTGTGCGAACCCGTTGTTCTGCACCAGGCTTCCGGCGACTACGGCCCCCGTCGTGATTGTGGTCGCGCTGTCTTGCACGACGATGCCCGCTCGATTGTTTCGACTGGTCGAGGCGAAGATGCTGACGCCGTCGTTTGCCCCCGACACCACGAAACCGCGGGCGTTGAACTCGGCCAGGCTGGTGGTGATCAGCGTGGTGCATTGGGTGCAGTCGGTGATCGACACCCCTGCGTCGCCGTGGCCAGAGAACCACCCCTGTCGGATCTCGATGTTCTGCCCGTTCCTCACATGGATGCCGCTACCACCGGAGTTCGACGACGTGACGTGGAGGGCTCGGAATCCGTTGCGGGGAACGCCGTTGCCGTCGTCGATGACCGAAATCGAATGATCGACGTAGTTTCGGACCGTCAGGTTTTCGATAGCGACGCCATCGGCTCGAACCGTGAACCCTGTGGTCGTCTCGTGGATCCCATCGACGAAGACGGCATTGCGGTCACGCCCGCGGATGACGATATCCGGCGTCGTAATGTCGACCTGTTCGAAATACACGCCCGGGTCGATAAGGACGAGGTCACCGGGTTGTGCGGTGTTGACGGCTTCCTGAATGGTGGCGAAGTCCACGGGTACGCGAATCGCGTCGATATTGGGCGGTGGCAGGGTGGTGATTGGAGGCTCGACAACTTGGCCATCGGGTGTGGTGCCGTTAAAGATCGGCGCCCCGCCGATCTGATCGCCGTCGCGAGGGGCACACGCCGCGAGCGCAAGGACGAGGGCCACAGCGGCAATGAAAAAGCGAGTGAGATGCACCGAGCGAGATTTTAGTGCTCGGGCGCGCTCAGGTGGTTCAGCGTCATACTCCGATGGGAACGGGCTCGACCGTGCGAATGGCTTGCACGAGAGCATCGGTGAACCGGGGGTCGTTGCGTACGGGGATGTCGTGGTCGGCGTCGATCTGGATCGTGGTGACCGCGCGGGCGTCATCGGCGAGGCGATATTGGGCATCGCTCGGAATTACGCGGTCACGTGCGGTAACGACCACGGCGATCGGCATCGAGAGTTCGCCGATCCACTCGCTCGAGTTGAACGAGCCGAGCGCAGCGCCAGCCTCGAGAACCGCGACCGGGTCGCAACGAAGCACTTCGGGGCGAACCCATTTGGGATACCGAGCGCAAAAGATCGAGGCGATCGAATGAAAGAGCGGCGTACGTATGGGCGTCGGAATTCGTTTCAGGGCTGCCGCGCTGAGCTCGAGCCCCTTGAACTGCCAACGAATTGCGAGGTGTCCGCAAAAGAGCTCGGTAGTCGATGCCAGTACTAGGCCCGCGACTCGTTCTGGAGAGCGTTTGGCAACGAGTTGCGCAACGGCCCCGCCAAGGCTGTAGCCCACGACTGTTGCGGCTTCGATGCCGAGTTCGTCGAGGATTCGGGTCACGTCGTCGGCACAAGTGTCCAGGTCGAAGCGCCCCTCGGTGTCCGCGCCGTTTCCATGCCCTCGGAGGTCGATCATGACCACTCGACGGTTCGCTGCTAGCACTCCATATGCCGACCCGAAGTTCGTGTAACCGTTTACCCACCAACCGTGCAACAAGACCACCGGCGCTGCATTGTCGCTGGCGCCGAATCCGCTGTCATAGACGGCCGTGGTGGCGCGCTCGCCAAGTTCGATCACCGTTGGTTGCGGGAGCCGGGCAGTGGGGGCAGGAGACGAACTCACCCGACGTTGACTACCTCGACCTTGAGGGTTGCTCCCGAGGGGGACTCGAACGACACGACGTCGCCAGCGGTTGAGCCGATGAGCGCTTCACCGAGCGGCGATCCCGGAGACAAAATCTCGACGCCTTCTTGGCGTTCCTCGATCGAACCGACCAAGTACTTCTCGGTTTCGTCGTCGCCTTCGTAACGTAACTCGACGATGATGCCGAGCGACACCGTGCCATCGTCGACAACCTCGACTATTTCGGCCTCTTCCAAGGTCTTCGCGAGGAACATGATGCGTCCCTCCATCTTGCCTTGCTCTTCTTTGGCGGCGTGATAGTCGCCGTTCTCGGAAAGGTCGCCGAGTTCACGGGCGGTCTCGATCTTGCGGGCGATGTCGATTCGCCCGCGCGTCGTGAGGTCTTCGTGTTCAGCCTTGAGGCGATCGTAGGTCTCTTGGGTGAGGTCTTTGGAAACCATTCACCCATGGTAATGGGCGCCTACGTGAACGTCACTTACACCTCATCGAGCGCTGTGGTGATGTCGTCGAGGAGATCGCCGCGGTCTTCGAGGCCAATCGACAATCGAACCAACGATTCACCGATCCCCACCAGGGCCCGCCCTTCCGGGCCGAGGCGCCGATGGGTGGTCGTACCCGGGTGAGTGGCCAGGCTCTTTGTGTCGCCGAGGTTGTTCGAGATATCGAACAAGCGGAGGCTGTCGAGGAACCGAAAGGTTGCGTCCTTGTCGCCATCGATGGTGATCGTCAGCACCGTGCCCCCCGAGGACATCTGGCGTTTTGCGAGATCGACCTGCGGGTGACTGTCGTGGTGTGGGTATCGCATTTGGGTGAGCTTTGGGTGCTCGGCCAGTTCGTTCGCAATCGCGGCTGCAGACGACGCTGCCGCATCTACCCGTAGACGCATCGTCTCCATGCCCTTGAGCAGAATCCATGCGTTGAACGGGCTGAGCGACGGACCAGTGTGGCGCAGGAACGGCATCAAGACATCGCTCTTGTACTCCTGCGTGCTGAGTACCGCACCACCGAGGACGCGGCCCTGACCATCGATGTGTTTGGTGGCCGAGTAGACCACCACGTCGGCACCGAACTCGAGCGGGTGCTGGAGAATTGGCGACGCGAAGACGTTGTCGATCACGACGGTGGCGCCGACTGCGTGCGCAAGGTCTGCGACGGCCTGTAGATCGACAATCTGCAAACCGGGGTTCGATGGGGTTTCGAGAAACACAGCCTTCGTTGGCTCAGAAAGAGCTGCGGTCCATTCGTCGAGGTCGGTGCCATCGACCAAAACGGTGTCCACGCCCAGGCGCGGCAAGATGTCGGTCAAGATCACGCTGCACGAACCGAACAAGGCTCGTGAGCCAACGACGCGGTCGCCCGCGGTCACCAGCGATGCCAGCGATGCGAAGATCGCCGACATCCCCGAGGCGGTGGCCATGCAAGCTTCGGCGCCTTCGATTAGGCGCAGTCGTTCTTCGAACATCGCCACGGTCGGGTTCCCGTAGCGGGAGTAGAGGAAGCGGTCGAGCTCGCCAGCAAAGGCCGCTTCGGCTTCGGCCGCGTTGGCATAGACGTATCCCGAAGTCGGGAAGATCGCTTCTGCGGTTTCGTCGAACCCGGTGCGTGTAATCCCGCCTCGGATCAGGGCGGTCGCTTCTGCCCAGTCCGACCCGTCGGCGGTCATGACTGACGCCAGGGCAGCCCGGCACCGCGCCATCCGCCGCTGCGGTGTCCACTGGCGTCGACATGGCCCTCAAAGCCCTCACGCACGTTGAAGACTTGAGTGAAGCCCGCGGCAGCGAGGGCGCTTCCGGCGGCAGCACTGCGTCCGCCCGATCGGCAGATCACGACGATTGGTTGGTCGGCCTCCAGGCCCTCGGAGGCTGCGGTGACGAAATCGGTGTTCAGCGCACCGGTTGGCCAGCTCGTCCACTCGACGAGTCGTGTCCCCGGCATGTCAGGAACACCGACGAAGGACCACTCGGCCGTCGTACGACAGTCGACGAGCACGGCGTTTGGCTTCTCCACAAGGAGATTGTGGGCATCGGTCGGAGACAGGTCGCCTGCGTAGTTCATGAAGGTGGAGCCTATAAAAAGAGAGTCGCTAGCAGAACGTGCGTCGAGGCGTTTTTCACCGCGAGTTCTCGGCCGAGGCGTAGGTGTCGATGAGCGCATCCTGACCGAGGCGATAGCGTCAACGTATGGAAGAGTCACCCTTGCGATACCGACTACTAACCGGCCCAGACACATCTGCGTTTTGCGAGCGAGTGTCCAACGCGCTCGCCGACGGGTACGTGCTCTACGGCTCGCCAAGTCTCACCTTCGATGGCACGACCACCTACGTCGCTCAAGCCGTGGTACTCCCTGAAGTGCTCTACGGAGCCGGCACGGAATCGTGAGTGCTAGCGCGGGTTCGGGTTACTTCATTTCCCCCGAAGCAGGACCAGGGCCCGGAGTGCTGTTGCTCCATTCCATGTGGGGTCTGAACCGTCACGCGAAGGACACCGCGAACCGTTTGGCCGATCATGGATTCACCGTCGTCGCACCCGATCTCAACGCAGGCCAGGAGTTCGACGACCCTGCCGAGGCGCTAGGCGCCCTGCACGAGGCCGATATGAACGTGACCGCTTCGCTCGTGCAGTCGAGTCTTGGAGTGCTCCGAAAGGCCTCAGCCGAGCCGGAGGCACCCATCGGTGTGGTGGGGTACGGTCCGGGCGCCTCGTGGGCACTCTGGGTCTCCGCTCGTCTCACCGAGGAGGTCGGGGCCGTGGTCACCTACTACGGGTCACAGGAAGTCGCAATGGAAGGTTCAGCGGCTTCGTATCTGTGTCACTGGGCGGAGGCCGACATCTTGGTGAGTGACCTTGAAGTCGCTGAACTTGGTCTGAATCTGCAAATGGCCGGGGTCGACTTCCGCTTCGAGCATCACGAGGGTACGGCCAGCGGGTTCGCCGAGGATGGCCGCCCTGAATTCGATGCAGCTGCAGAGGCGGTCGCCTGGCGCCAAACAGCGGAATTCCTCGCCGAGAAGCTCCGGGCCCACCTATAAGGACGGGCAGGTCCGAGCGGAACTCACGAGTCTTTTAATCAAGAACAGGCTCGACTAGCCGATTTCACTACCGTGAGTGCCGACGCGGAGACCGGCCATCCCTATCGATGGTTTCTTAGCCTTTGGCCTCTTGCTGTTCTTTTTCATCTGGCTGGGAATGACTATTTTCTGGTCAACCTGACCACGGTCGGTCTCGCGCAGATTCCGCTTCTTGCCGCAGCCGTATTCATGCTGTTGCGGCCATCGGCGCTCGCTGCCGGGGCACTTGCCGCGTCTCATCTCCTCGTGATCTATCTGAAGATGCCATTGGTAGGTAACCACGAGGTCATCCTCTTGTTGGCAAACATCGCGATCCTTCTTGGGCTGATCACGAAGCGTGATGGCTGGCTGTCGGCCGCCATCGCGCCGATGCGTTGGGTGCTGCTCATCGCCTACTCCGCGATCGCTTTCTCCAAGCTGAACGCGGGCTTTGTCGATCGAGCGGTGAGCTGCGCTGCGGTCTTTGGTGACGAATTCGGTGCCTGGGTCGGCGTATCGGTTAGCCAGTCGGCGGCCCTCGCCAACCTCACAATCGTTGCCACGATCGTCTTCGAGCTGTCCATTCCGGTATTGCTCATGACCCGACGCTGGCGTCGCATCGGCGTGATCGTCGGATTGGGCTTTCACACCGTGCTCGCCCTAGAGCCGGCAGGCCACGTGTTCGACTTCACATCCGTGCTCTTCATGCTCTTCCTGCTGTTCCTTACCTCGGAAGAGTCGGAGCGGTTCAGCGGCGCGGTCGACAATTTGCGAACCAACCTGGGAACACGCCGGATGGGGCTCATGCTCGCCGTCATCATCCTCGGCAACTACTTCGCGAACGGGATCATCGCTTTCGGACGAGTGGTTCCCAACTGGCTGTTCGACTATCCGTTCTGGCTCGCTTACGCCGCGTTCGTCATACGGCATACCGTCGCGGCACGGGTGGAGTACACCGTCCCGCGGCCAGCGCTCAACTTTCGATTCGCCCCGATCATGTTGGTGGCGATCGGTCTCACCGTCCTGAACGCGGCCTCGCCTTATCTGGAGATCCGAACGGCTGGCGCCTTCAACATGTACTCGAACCTGGCAGTGGCCAACGGCGAGACGAATCACTTCCTCCTGCCAGGAACGCTGCCCCTACGAGATGTTCCAACGCTGTATGAAGCACAATTCGACGAGGACAATCCGTCACCGCTCGACTTCTACAGTCGCGATGGATTGCTGTTGATTCCCGAGCCAAATCTCGCGCAGTGGGCGAACGAGTCGAGTGCCGGCGAGGTGCCGGTCGCACTCGCTTTCGCCGATCCAAGAGCTCCGACCAGTGCACTGCAAGTTGCCGCCCTCGTGGACCCGGCCGACAGCTTTCTCGAGCGCGTGTTCTACCTGCGGGCGATCGAATTCTCCGACACGCCTCAATGCAAGCGCTACTGGGGTCCAGCGCACTAACGAATGCCGATATCGCTAGGGCAGCGGAATACCGCCGTGGTGCTCCGCGATGTAGTTCGTCAAACTCCGCACATATGGCCGGGTGATCAGGTAGCGACGCGCCCCCACTGTTAGCCAGCCACCTTCTTTGGCGTTGTAGTCGGCTGACGCAAAGTCGATCGGGGTGGAATCTATTTGGCCGATCACATCTCGGGGGAGTGCCTCGTTGCCGCGGCTTGGCTTGAACAACATCACGCCTTGGTCGGTGAAGGCGAGGACGAACTTGCCTTTCGGGTCTTCCGTGCCTTCTCTCGGCAAGGCCTTCCCGGGGACAGCCAAGTACACGTAGCGATCTCGCAGCAGACGCTGACACTGCATCGTGGGACGTGATCGTGTTTCGATCTCGATCTCGCCGAACTCGTCGGTCAGAAAGTTCCGCTTGAGCGATGCAGCCAAGCTTGCTGCCGTTGCGCTCGCCCGTTCCTTCGCCCCGAGCTGCGACTCTTTCTCCACCTCAACGGACGGTTCGTCGACTTCGGTATCACTATCGATCGGCGTATTGGAGCCGATCGTGGGTTCCACGAGGGATTCCACCGCGTCGTCGGTGGGGCCCTGGGCAGCGTTGGAGAGCTCCTCGGTGTCCGTATCGTCCGCTTGGTCTGCAACCTCGGCGCTGTCGGTGAGGTCGTCGGACGCATCCTCGGGCGACTCTTCGACGATCTCGTCAGCGCTTCTCGCGGCCTCGATCGCCGATAAGGTCGTGTAGCGATGGATCGGACTGATCCGGTAGTTGTGGTCATCGAGTCGGATGACCAGTTCGGAACCGTCGTCGTTGTTGTCGACCACCTCGGGGAACGAATCGGTCTGGGAGCTCACCTCGTCTGGGATACCGCCGTTTGAGCTCTTCGCCGTCATGATGATCGTTCCGCTTGCGGTGAACGCCAGGACTCGGGCTCGGGGGTCCGCCGATGGGCCAATCGAGGAGGTCAGTAGTCCCTTTAACCCGCGCTTGGTGGGCTTGGTCTCGCCATCGTCCGCCGATAGCAGCTCGGCTGGAATTGCCACCCGCACGCGCGTATCGGAGACGAGGGCGCGCGCTCGTTTGGTGGTGCGGCTTTCTGCGGTGTTCGCCATGACCGCTAGTTTGCCATGGTGCTAAGGCTCCCGAAATTCGCGTGACCCAGAGAGACCCATTGCGACCCATGCACTACTGATGAACGAGGCCATCCGGTCCAATTGACCACTAAATGTCTTTCACGTACTGTGCATGACGGTAAGACGAGGAACAAAATAGATGAGTGACAAGCGAGAGAAGATCGGATTCGTCGGCCTGGGAAACATGGGCGGCCCGATGGCTCGACGACTCGCTGCTGCGGGCTACGACGTCATGGCGTTCGACATCAACGCCGACGCCCTCAACGCTGCTGTCGAAGCCGGCTGCACGGCTGGCGCCGATGCCAACGCGTGCGCCCGTCACGCGGACCTCCTATTGACATCGCTCCCGCGCCCCGACCACGTGCGAGAGGTAATGGTGGACGGCGGAGCGCTCAACGAACTCTCCGCAGGAAACGTCTGGGTCGACCTCACCACCAACCGACGTGACTTCGTCATCGAACTCGCTGACTCCGCCCCGGAAGGCGTGACGGTGGTCGACTCGCCGGTCACTGGGGCCGTGGATGGGGCCCGCAAGGGCAAGCTCACCCTCTTCGCCGGTGGAACACCTGAAGATCTCGACCGCGTCTGCCCGGTTCTCGAACACCTCGGGCGGGCAATCAAATGCGGGCAGCTCGGTACGGGCAACGTCACGAAGCTCGTCACCAACCAGCTGTGGTTTATTCATGCCGCATCGATTGGTGAAGGCTTCGCCCTTGGCATGGCCAACGGCGTCGAACTCGACGTGCTGTGGGATGCAATCAAGGACTCGGTCGGCGACAGTTTCGTCGCTCGCCACGATGCCCCCTCCATCTTCGCGGGGCACTATGACCCGAGCTTTACCCTCGGCTTGTGCATGAAGGACCTCGGTCTCACGATTGAACTGGGCGAGTACGTCGGGACAGACCTACCAATGACCCAATCGGCCTACGAGATATTCGAGCGGGCCACCGAACGCTATGGGCCCGACGTCGGCGAGTTGCACGTCGCAAAGCGAATCGAGGAAGACGCTCAACTATCGTTCCGACTAGAGGGCGACTGGGTTCCACACTGGGATGCATGACTTGGGGACGATCACACTTTGCGAACTGGTAGATCTTGACCGTTACCCCATCGATCTGCCCGACACACCGGACTACCAGGCGGTCGTCGATGCGGCCCGTGCCGACCTTGACTCGGTGGGATGTGCGGTGATCAAGGACCTCGTCCGTCCCGACGCTCTCCGCCGCCTTGGTGAGGAGATTTGGGACCGCAAGCCGACCACTCACTTCTCCACTCAGGTGATCAATCCATACTTTCACTTCAACCACAACCCCGACTTCGACGACGAGCACGCGATGAACACGTTTCTTGAGCGGTCGAGTGGGTTCATACCCGGAGACTCTTGGGAAGACACGACCGCGATGCGCGTGATGTTCGAGCACCCCGACTTAGCCCGGTTCCTCGCCGATTGTCTCGACATTCCTGAGCTTCACCCATACGCCGATCCGCTCGCCGGACTAACCGCGAACATTCTCGACCCCGGCCAGCAGTTCACCTGGCACTTTGACACCAACGAGTTCGCCGTCACGGTGCTCGTTGAAGAGGCCGACGATGGCGGGCTCTTCGAATACGTACACAACATCCGTAGTGACGGCGACGAGGGTTTCGACCACATCAAAGAGGTTCTCGAAGGAGGGCGGCGGGGCGTGCACACGCTCGATCTTCGCCCGGGCGACATGCAGATCTTCCGTGGTCGATACTCGCTGCACTCGGTGAGCCGGGTCGCAGCCGATTCAAAACCCCGTCATGCTGCGATCTTCGCCTATACCGAGCAGCCCGGCGTGATCGGTCGACTGGAGCGTACCCAGCAGCTGTTCGGGCGAGTTCTCCAAGCACATATTGATGCAGAACAAGAGCGGGTTCGCACTGACGCTCTGATCGACTGAAGCCCAACGAGGCCCGTCGCGTTGCCCAGCTGATCGGGCTTTCGAACGAGTCCTTCCTCTCATCCTTGAGGAGGAGATGCAGGATCACCGATGCGAGGGATCCGCTGCCACGGTTTGGTCCCCTACATTTACCTCTACCGAATGAGGGAGATGTCAGGTGGCGGCCAACAAGCAACCAGGGTTCAACTACATTGCCGCAATGGCCGGGGATGGTGGACTCGCAATTCGTGGTCTGTCGAAGAGGTACGGAGACATCCAAGCGGTTGATGACATCAGCCTCGACGTTCCGCGTGGATCTCTGATCGGCTTTCTGGGTCCGAACGGTGCAGGGAAGACGACCACCATGAGGTCGATCGTCGGCATGGTTCGCCCCGACAGCGGAACTATCTCTTGGGATGGGGTTCTGGTCGACGACTCGGTCCGGACCAAGACCGGATACATGCCCCAAGAACGCGGGCTCTACCCCCGAATGAAAGTTCGGGAGCAGGTCGTGTATTTCGGGAGGCTCGCACAAATGTCCTCAGCCGCGGCTGGCGAGCGCGCTGACTACTGGCTTGAGCGGCTCGATCTCACGGCGCGAGCTGACTCCTTTGTCCAAGACCTGTCGGGGGGCAACCAGCAGCGGGTTCAGCTCGCCGTATCGCTCGTACACCAGCCCGAGCTCCTCGTGCTCGACGAGCCGTTCGCCGGGCTCGACCCGATCGCTGCCGAAACGATGCGCAGTATCATCGCTGAACGCGCGGAGGAGGGGGCTTCGGTTCTGTTCTCTTCTCACCAACTCGACCTCGTCGAGGGGCTTTGTAAGCAGGTTGTCATCGTGGCCGACGGCCGCCGCATTGCCTCGGGCCAAATCGCAGACCTACGAGCGGCGTCTCCGCGCCGCCGCCTATCGGTTCGATGGGCTGAGCCCGTCGAGTGGACACCAGCTGTGGGCGAGGTTCTCGAACAAGGCGAAGCGCATGCCGTCCTAGACATGCCAAGCGATGCCGACAGTGGCGAGTTGCTAGCGAGTGTCGCGAGTGTTGGCCAAGTGGTGGAAGTATCGCTGGAGCCGCCCGGTCTCGATGAAGTCTTCGTCGACATGGTGGCGGGCGTGGGAGCGCGTAGTGAGACCGAGGTGTTGTCGTGATTTGGCTGATCGCGAAACGAGAGATCATCACCCGAGGTCGTTCCAAGGGCTTCCAAGCGATTATTGCGATCATGTTCTTGTTGGTGGTAGCGGCGGGTGTAGTCCCGCAATTCCTCGATGGCGACGGCGAGGCCCGCGAGATCTCGATAGGGGTCACTGAAGACAGTGCTGTTCTTACCCCTTTCCTGGAGGTCGGAGATGACGACCTAAACCCAACGGTGTTGAACCTCGAGGAGGGTGATGTCACCGCTCTAGAGGACGGTGATGTCGACGTGATCTTTGACGGAACCAGCCTGACGTGGGAGGGCTTTCCAGATATCGACATCGATGGCTACGTTCGTTCCGTCATCCAGCAGGCGGTGTTTTCCGAACGGGCCGAAGGCCTCGATCTCGGACAGAACGATATTGCGACGCTGTTCGCCGAGGTGGAGATCGAGGAGGTCCGCCTCGATGGCGGGGAGGACGACTTGGCGGCCCGAGCCGCTGTCGCCGGAGTCACCGGTTTCGGGATCTTTGTTCTGCTCCAGGTCTGGGGCCAGTTCATGACGATGGGGGTTATCGAAGAGAAGTCGTCTCGGGTCGTCGAAGTGTTGCTCTCCCATGTGCGACCTACCACCTTGCTGAGCGGCAAGCTCCTCGGGCTCGGAGTCCTGGCCTTCGTGCAGATGGTGATCCTCGTACTCGGAGTTACGGTTGCGTTGCTCTTCCTCGATTTCGACGTACCACCAGGGGTCTGGGGCGCCGTGCCCTTTGCTCTGGTCACCTTCGCCGTGTCGTTCGCCTTCTACGCGACGGCTGCGGCCGCGGCGGGCTCACTCGTTCCACGTGTCGAAGACGCCACCAGCGTTCAGACCATCGTCATGATGCCGCTTATCGTGGGCTACATCATCGCCTTCTCGAACTTCGCCAACCCTGGCAACACCGTCGTGACCATCGCTTCCTATGTGCCTTTCTTCTCGCCGGTGCTGATTCCGTTCCGAGAAGCGCTGGTAGACCCGCCGCTGTGGCAGCCAATTCTCAGTCTGGTGATTTTGGTCATCTCCACGGTCTTGCTGATGAGGCTCGCCGGCGGTATCTACCGCTACTCGCTGTTGCGCACGGGGAGTCGTGTCGGGTTCAAGGAAGCCTTCGTCAACCGGGGCAACGCGGAGATCTGAGCTCCTCCTACTTCAGGATGAGACCAAGGATCGCCGTCGCGGCCGATTCGCTGCCAGAGGGTCGCTTTCTACGTTGTTATCAACGGAAAAACGAAAGGCGAACGACATGGCTGGAAACGGCGAAAAGAACCACTGGGCCGACGACAGCTGGATCATTGCGGTACTGCTGCCGCTGTTCGTGATCCTCGTGGGATGTGGAGCACAGGCGGCCGAGGCCACGACGGAGGCCGAAGCGGTCACGTCAGTTCCCGCTGAGGTGGAGAACGAGGTCGTGGACACACCTACAACGGTCCAGACCGAATCGACTACAACCGTGGCCGAGGCACTCGTACCGGTGGGCGAGGAGCCACGGTTTGAAATCTTCTCTCGACGGTTGCATCACCTGAAGAGGTCGATCGTCTTGAGGACCAGGTGGTCGATGCGATGTTTGGCGACCCAGCTCCCCAGATGCGAGAAGGGACAGACCTAGACCAGATCGCAGAGAACATTCGGGCAGGAGTCCTGGCCGACGATGAACTCCCGAGCTTCTTCGAGCCGGTTGGGCAGCTCATGTTTGACGGCCCCGGAGAACTCGACGTTTGCTTCGAGTCCGCACCTCCGGTTGCGGTTGCAGCCGGACCGTTCTGGTTCTCTGTCAATCCGAACGCAGGCACAAGCCAGGCCGGTCAGGATACGCGGATCTACGAAGATGTTGCGGCAGCGACAGCAGCATTCGACGAGATCGTCGCACGGGGAGCCGAGCGGGCAGGGCTGGAGCGTGTCGGCGGTACTGCCCTTTGGAGGCTCACGATGACCGATTCCGGTGACGAAACAACAATCCGCGTGCTGTTGGCTGACGATCAGGCGATGATTCGGGCCGGGTTCAAGCTGCTGATCGACAACCAGCCCGACCTCGAGGTGGTAGGAGAGGCCGAGACCGGTGCAGAAGCGATCGAACGTGTCCGAGAGTTGGCCCCCGACGTTGTGTTGATGGACGTGCAGATGCCCGACATGTACGGAATTGCAGCGACGGCACAACTGAGCGAACTCGAGGGCGTCGATGTCCGAGTGCTGATCGTGACCACCTTTGAGCGTGACGACTACATCTTTGATGCCCTTCGTGCGGGAGCGAGCGGATTCTTGCTCAAAACGGCACCGCCTGAGGACCTCGTCGACGCCGTTCGAGTCGTCGCCTCGGGAAATTCGCTCCTCGACCCATCCGTGACCGGGCGCGTCATCGGACGCTTCACCCAAGCCGGCCCCGGCGTCGCTCGCTCGGAGCGGCTAGACGAGCTAACCGGCCGCGAGCGCGAAGTGCTCGAGCAGGTGGCGCGCGGGCTGAGCAATGCAGAGATAGCTGAAGAGCTCTTTGTCGGCGAAGCTACGGTCAAGACGCACGTTTCACATGTGTTGAGCAAGCTCGGTCTTCGAGACCGTGTGCAAGCGGTCGTGTTCGCTTACGAGAATGGGTTGATCAAGCCCGGCAAGTAGGGCGCCTCAGCGGAGCCGATTCGTGCCATGTGTTGCTCTGGTTGTCGTTCTGCGGGGGGTGGGTAGACGGCCGGAATACCCAGGCTTAAGGGGCTTCCGACTTATCTGGATTTCGGGTTTCATTGGCCGATAGTTCTCATATGACCCGTCGTCTCGTTGCGTTCCTCGTAACTATCGCGGTGATCGCTAGTGCATGTGGGAGCGAGGCGACGACCGCCTCTGAGTCCCTTGCCCTCGCCGACGACCCAGCGACGACTACCACCGTGGCGCCAGCGACGACCACAACGACGGCAGCGCCCACCACGACCACGACGGCAGCGCCAACGACTACCACGTCGACCTTCGCCCCAGACCCGACCCGTACCTGGATTGCGACGGCTCGAGATCACGTGGCGTCCTTGGCACCTCGAATCGAACCTGACGGCGCCCCGTTTGCCATGCCGTGGTTGCAACCGAATCCGCATCAATTTGGCACTCCATTGACCCTTATGGTCACCGAGGGCCAGCCTGGCGACGAATGGGTAAAGGTTCAGCTACCGATTCGACCGAACGGCCAGGAAGCCTGGGTGTCTACCGAGGACTACGACATCAGCCCGGTGTTCGTACGTGCTGAAGTCAATCTCACTTCCCAACGGGTAACCGTGTGGGAGAACGGCGAAGTCATCGCAGAAACCGACGCTGTCGTGGGTGGAGCGAACAGCCCCACACCATTTGGAAGCTTCTATGTTGCTGCCGCCGTCGACGACTACTTCGGTGAACCGGCCCTCGTCCTTTCTTCATTCTCTGAAGCGCTCGACACCTTCGATGGTGGGCTGCCCGTGATCGCAATCCACCGCACCTTCTCCGAAGGCCAAGAGTCCGATCACAACGTCGGTTCCAACGGCTGCGTCCGCATCCCGCCGTCCGTGCTGCGCTTCCTCGCCGAGCACGTACCGCTAGGCACCCCCGTCGACTTCGTGGCGTGAAGCCCTTAGCCGCCAGCGACAGCGAACCCTGCGCGTTCGTGCGCAATTTTGGCGGCACGGGGTTCACGCACAATCATTCGCCGCAATCGCCCATTCGCTTCGCTCGGTGGGCTCTGCGGATCATTCGCCGCAATCGCCCATTCGCTTCGCTCGGTGGGCTCTGCGGATTGGGGCGCCACGCCTAGCGCTTTGCGCGAACGTTCTGCTTAACAAGCGGGGGACTAGGAACTTCTTGGGGCCTTTTTCTGCTTTCCACGCCATACCCACAACCGCAAAGGATGCAGAAAGAAGAAGTACCCCCATGAAGGAAACCACTATTGCCCAAATTTCCATAGTTCCCGCCATCATTTTAGGCGCAGCCGTAGTTGCGATCTTCGGTGGGGTAGCTTCCACGGTTTCCTTAGTTCGCGGCATACTTCTCGTCGGGTTCGGCCTCTACTTCGCATGGAAGTTGTTTGCTCGAGTCGCTCGAATGCGAGTGGCTGTCACCGATGACAAGGTCATCGTGGTGAATCTCGATCAGCGTGTCGAGTTCGATCTGCACAGCGTCAGCATCGATGCCCAAAGGACACGTGGACGCTGGTGGTTCAACCGCTACATCGTCCATGGTCTTCTGTCGAAGCTCGACCGAAATCACCAGCCGCCTGCCCGGATTCTGGTGCTCACTGACGCCAGCGGAAAGAAGACCCACGTCGGTGTCGCTCCTCCCTTTGGCAGCCGCCTCGACACGGTCGCAGTAGACCTGATCAGCGCAATCGAAGAACGCCGCATAGCGGCCTGATTAGTCACGCTGTCACGTCTCTAGACTCTCGGACTAGCAGCGCAGCTAGTTCTTGAGATAGGCACTCACGCCAATCTCTTGAACACCGATCATTCATCTAAGCCCCGTTCCTAGTCGTCATCCCGCCGTACTACTAGGAACGGGGCGCTCCCTCTTTTGGGCACCGGGTGTTGCCTGAGCCAAAACATGTCATCTGTGTAAACCGCGGGCGCGCGCCCGATCGCGCGCTATAGGCTGCCGATCAGTTACACGGCGCCCTTGGAGGGGTGGCCGCTGCCGTCGGAGAATTCGGTGGCTGACGAACCAGGAGGAAGAAATGAAGCTGCGCACTACATCGCGGTTGCTCGCACTTCTTGCGGCGCTCGCATTGTTTGCGGCCGCTTGCGGAAGCGACGTTGCCGACACTGCCACGGACGTCGTTGATGACGCTGCCGAGGTTGTCGAGGACGCCGTCGACGGCGACGACGACGACGAAGCCATGGAAGATGACGAAGAAGCCATGGAAGATGACGAAGAAGCCATGGAAGATGACGAAGAAGCTCCGGCTGCTGATGCTGGCGGCAACGGTGCGATCTGTGAAGTGACCGACACCGGTGGTGTTGATGATCGCAGTTTCAACCAGCTTGCCTATGAAGGCGCGCAGCAGGCCGAAGCAGAGTTCGGTTGGGAAGCGCGTGTGGTCGAGTCTGTTTCGGCGACCGACTTCGATCCGAACATCGCATCGTTTGTTGATCAGGGCGATTGCAACCTGATCGTTACCGTCGGTTTCTTGTTGGGCGACGCAACCCAAGCTTCGGCTGAGGCCAACCCCGATCAGAACTACGCGATTGTTGACTTCGCGTATGACCCAGCGATCGACAACGTCCAGGGTCTCTTGTTCCAGATCGACCAGGCTGCGTTCCTTGCTGGTGTTATTGCTGCTGACCAAACCCAGACCGGCGTTGTCGGCACCTTCGGCGGTATCCCAATTCCGCCGGTAACGGACTTCATGGAAGGCTTCGCCCAGGGCGTCGCCTATTTCAACGCTTCAAACGGCACCGATGTGACCGTGCTTGGTTGGGACATCGATGCCCAGGACGGTTTGTTCACCGGTAACTTCGACTCGCTCGAAGATGGCCGTGCCTTCGCGGAGAACCTTGCTGATGAGGGCGCCGACATCATTCTTCCTGTCGCTGGACCTGTTGGTTTGGGCTCGGCTGCTCTTGTCCAGGAGCGTGGCCTTCGTCTGATCGGTGTTGACGCCGACTGGACCCAGACCGCTGCAGAGTTTGACGATGTGATCCTCACCTCGATCCTTAAGAACATCGATGTTGCTGTTCTTGACGCTGCGACCGCAGTGAACGATGGCACCACGGGTCCTGTGCTCCTTTCGACTCTCGAGTCGGGCGGTGTGGGTGTTGCCCCGGTAACCAACGCTTGGAACGAGGGCACTGGCCTCGACGAGGCCCTTGAGACCATCAGCGCTGGAATCATCGACGGATCGATCGCCACCCGAACCGGCTGATCGGCTCATCTGAACGACATAGATGTTGTCATCGCAACGGGGTGTTCCGGTTCGCCGGGGCACCCCGTTGTCGTTTTGTGTCATGCGAAAACGATTTGGGTCGTTGTGCATTGGCCGAGTCGACAGCGTCGGATATCCGCGGCAACATACGCTGTGACTAGAGCTGAACGTTTTGCTAAGCCGATCCTGCACTCCCGGGCAGGGCGTATCTCATGCGCCTAGAGCTTCGTGGAATTACGAAGCGATTCCCTGGAGTAGTCGCGAACGATTCGGTCAGTCTCGATGTGGCCGCCGGCGAGATCCACGCGCTGCTCGGTGAGAACGGCGCGGGAAAATCCACGTTGATGAACGTCCTCTACGGGCTCTATGGAGCCGACGAGGGCGACATTGCGATCGATGGGCAGGTGCAAGACTTCGATTCGCCGTCTGACGCCATCGCTGCCGGTATCGGAATGGTGCATCAGCACTTTCAGCTCGTGCCCGTGTTCAGTGTTGTCGAGAACGTCGTTCTGGGCGACGAGCCAACCAAAGGGTTCGGCGTTTTGAATCTTCGCCAGGGCAAGAAGCGCCTACGGGAGATCTCGGAACAGTACGGCTTGTCGGTCGATCCCGATGCCATCATCGAGGACCTTCCGGTTGGTATTCAGCAACGGGTCGAGATCATCAAGGTGCTCTTTCGGGACGCACAGTTTCTCGTTCTCG
Organism: uncultured Acidimicrobiales bacterium; assembly: GCA_964562985.1. Lineage (GTDB taxonomy): Bacteria > Actinomycetota > Acidimicrobiia > Acidimicrobiales > SHLQ01 > SHLQ01. The sequence continues at coordinate 26,764 of CAZLWE010000002.1, read as the reverse complement.
ACGAGCCCACCGCTGTGCTCACCCCTCAAGAGGTTGACGAGCTGTTCGCGATTCTTCGTGAGCTGCGCGCTGACGGCAAGGGGATCATCTTCATCACCCACAAACTCAACGAGGTGATCGAGATCGCGGATCGTATTTCGGTCCTCCGTCGGGGCAAGGTCGTTGGCTCCGCTGATCCGTCGACCGCTACCCCCGAGTCGCTGGCCGAGCTCATGGTCGGTCGTCCCGTAGAGCTCGAGATCGACAAGGTAGACGCCAACGCCGGCGACACGATCCTCTCGGTAACCGACTTGGTCGTGGCCGATGACCGCGGTCAGGCTGCGGTCACCGATGCCAGCTTTGAGGTTCGCCGTGGCGAAGTTGTTGGCATTGCTGGTGTTCAAGGCAACGGCCAAAGCGAACTTGTAGAAGCGATCACGGGGCTGCGCACAGCGCTAAGCGGATCGGTCACGATCAGCGGTACCGACACCACCGCCGCCGGGCCTCGCGAGATCCACCAACTCGGGGTCGCCCACATCCCCGAAGATCGGCAGGTGATGGGCCTCGTACTCGATTTCACCGTCGCCGAGAACATGGTGCTCGATAGCTACTACACCGATGAGTTCTCGTCGGGATTGAATATGAAATGGGACAAGGTCGAATCGACCGCCGAGAAACTCGTCGAGCACTACGACGTTCGAACCCCCGGCATCGAGGTACCTGCCTCGAACCTCTCGGGCGGCAACCAGCAAAAAGTGATCGTGGCCCGCGAGTTCAGTCGCGACCTCGACTTAATCGTTGCGTCCCAACCCACCCGCGGCGTCGATGTGGGCAGCATCGAGTACATCCACAGTCAACTGATCGAGAAGCGAGACAGCGGTTCAGCGGTATTGCTCGTGTCGACCGAGCTCGACGAGGTGCTCGCCCTGTCAGACCGTATTGCGGTGATGTTCGACGGCCGTGTCGTGGCCGTGCTCGATCGCGATGCGACCGACGCCACCGAACTTGGCCTCTACATGGCCGGTAGTAGCCCCGACGTTGTGCCGAGTACCCAAGAGGCAGAGGAGGCTGTGTCGTGAGCGTGCAAGACGACGACCGCACCGAGCAAGACTCATCGTCAGCCGGTGACGGGCCGGTCGACAACACCCATGCGCTGCTGGCCGATGTTGCGGGGACGAATAGCACCCTGGTGCAAGCCGTAGTGATCCCGTTTCTGGCGGTCTTCACGGCGTTGGTAGCCGGAGCGCTGGTATTGATCCTGACCGATCCCGAACTGTGGGACTTGTTCGGTTCGGCTGAGTGGTTCAGCGCATCATGGGATCAGATCAGCCGTGCCTATAGTGCGCTGTTCCGAGGCTCGTTCGGTTCGGTCCGAGCGGTTTCGGAAACACTCGTGGCTGCATCGCCGGTCATCTTGGCTGGGCTGTCGGTGGCGGTTGGCTTTCGGGCTGGCCTGTTCAACATCGGCGGTGAAGGGCAAGTGCTCATCGGCGGGATGTTCGCCATCTTTGTCGGAATCACCTTCACGAGCGTCCCATTCCCCCTGCTGGCGCTTGCCGGTCTCGTCGGCGGCGCCCTCGGCGGTGCGATCTGGGGCGGCTTCGCCGGATACTTAAAGGCCCGAACGGGCGCCCACGAAGTGATCACGACGATCATGTTGAACTTCATCGCGTCGTTCCTCGTGCTGTGGCTTCTCACGACCGACCTGTTCGGCGTCCCTGACCGCAACGACCCGCTCAGCCAAACCATCGACGACGGAGCGCAACTGCCTCGCTTGCTGTCCTTCATCGACCCGCAGTTGCGCGTGCACGCAGGGATCATCGTCGCGTTGCTCGCCGCCTGGTTCGTGCACTGGTTTCTCTTCAAGTCCACCATCGGGTTCCAGTTCAGAGCTCTCGGCAGCAACCCCAACGCCGCCCGATACGGCGGTATGCGAGTGAACACCCTCTACGTCGCTGCGATGGCCGTCGCCGGTGGCCTGGCCGGCTTGGCCGGGTCCGACACCATTCAAGGCGTCCTACACCGAGGAACACCAGGCTTCTCCGCCAATATTGGCTTCGACGCCATCGGGCTCGCCCTGCTCGGCCGCTCGCATCCCGTGGGCGTCGTTCTCGCCGGAATCCTCTTCGGAGCGTTGCGGGCAGGTGGCCGAGAGATGCAGGCAACCGAGTTCATCCCCATCGACTTGGTTTCGATTATCCAGGCACTCGTAATCGTCTTCGTTGCCGCCCCTGCGCTCATCCGAGGCCTCTACCGAATCAAGGGTGAAGACGAAGGACCAGCACAGCTCACCAAGGGGTGGGGCGCATGACGGCTATCCCAATCTCCACCTCCAAACCAGCCAAGCTGCAAACACCCGAAGAGATCCGCCGGGCGCGGGTGCTCGGCCTCGTGTACATCGGACTGGCGGCGCTGGTGTTGTTCGCCTTCACGTTCTCCATCGCGGGTGGAGACGTCGCGTCGTTCGGACTGTCCCGACCAACCGACGCCATCGAAGTGTCGCCCCTTGAGGTGCCGGCACGGGCGTTGACCATCGCCGTCGCGGTGCTCTTCGGGTTCTTGGGGGCGGTGCAACTCACTCGAGGCTTCGGCGACAAGGCCAACCTCGTGCTCGGTGGCGCCCTGATGGTTTTTGTGTTCGCGTTCTTGACCTGGGCCGCAGCCGGCGGAAGCTTCAGCCTGGTCGGTATGTTGCAGGCCACTCTCACCCAAGCGGCACCCATCGCGCTCGGGGGTATGGCAGGCATCCTGTGCGAACGCGTCGCCGTTATCAACATCGCTATCGAAGGCCAGCTCCTCACCGGTGCATTTGTCGCGGTGATCGTTGGGTCGGTCACGAACCAATGGATCGGCCTACTCGCGGCGGTCATTTCGGGCGTCGTGCTCGGCTGGGTGCTTGCGGTGCTCGCGATCAAATACCTCGTTGATCAGATCATCATCGGCGTGTTCATCAATATCTTCGCCCTCGGACTCACCTCGTTCTTGGCGTCTCGGCTCTTGTCCGCAAACCCCGACCTGAACTCAAGCGAACGGTTCCTCCCGATCGATATCCCGATCCTCGGCGACATCCCGATCATCGGGCCGGTCCTGTTCAACAACAACATCTTTGTGTACGGGGCGATCGTGCTTGCGATCTTCTTCCAATGGGCGTTCTTCCGGACCCGGTGGGGCCTCCGCGCCCGGTCCGTAGGGGAGAAGCCACGGGCTGCCGACACCGTCGGTATCGATGTCTTCAAGATCCGCTACCGCAATGTCATGCTCGGTGGAGCCATCGCCGGGTTCGGCGGGGCCTTCTTTACGCTCGGTTCTGCTGGACGTTTCGACGAGAACATCACCGTCGGCCTGGGCTTCATCGGGTTGGCCGCAATGATCTTCGGTCGCTACATGCCTGTCGGCGCCCTCGGCGCTGCCCTCGTGTTTGGCTTCGCCGACTCGCTGCAGGGCAAGCTCGCCATCCTCCAAACACCGATCCCATCGGAGTTCCTGCTCATGGCCCCCTACATCGCCACCATCATCGTCGTCGCCGGCCTAGTCGGAAAGTCCCGAGTTCCTGCAGCCGACGGCCAGCCCTACGTCAAAGAATGAGTACGCAACTCATGGGGTCAGAGCGTCCTTGTCCTGTGGGAGGACGTCTGGGTTCAGACCCCCGAGTTCTCGTCTAGTGGCTACCTCATTAACGATTACGGGGTCGGGGTCACCTATTCCGGACCCTCATCGAGCTGGGCCGGGAGCGCTCGTGCGCTACGACGACGTAACGCTGCAATTCGATGCTGGTCGCTCCACGGTGCAGCGACTCGCTGGAGCGGGGGTGTGGGTGCCCGACCTCACGGCTGTGTTTGTAACCCACCACCACAGCGACCACCTGGTCGGGCTGGCGGACGTGGTGCTCACGCACTGGGTCATGGACCGTGCCGATGCGAACCCAGAGCTTCCGGTCATTGCCCCGCGCGGGGACGCGTCGAAGTACGTCGACACACTCCTCGACGGCTGGGAGCGCGATATCGAGGTTCGTGCCGCACACGCGCGTCGAACGAACCGACCGAACCTCCGCTCGATCGCCTTCGATATCCCAGACAAACCAACCGGGGTATGGCGTCACGGCGATGTCGTGGTGAGCGCAGGTCAGGTTCGCCATGAACCATGCCCGAACGCCGTGGGGTACCGAGTCGACACGCCGGATGGGTCGATTGCGATCTCCGGCGATACACGGGTGTGCAATGAAGTAGCTGCACTGGCCGAAGGCGTCGACATCCTGGTCTACGAGGCGATGCGCTTCTCGCACTTCGACACCCTGCCCGAGCAACGTCGTTACGTCACTGACTACCACGCCGACACCGCACTCATCGGTGCGCAAGCCGCGGCGCTCGGCGTGCCTAAGCTCGTCCTGACCCATTTGATCCCGGCTCCACACACCGACGCAGAACGCCAACTCTTTGTCGACGAAGTTCGAGCCGGCGGCTATGAGGGTGAAGTGGTGGTCGCCGACGACCTCTACACAACGACTCTGGCGGCCAACTGACCTATCTTTGGCCTATGGCAATCACGTTCCACCTTCGACTCGATGCCCCAATGTTGGAGGGAGCGACCCTCGCCATCGTGCCGGGCGATCCAGAGCGAGTGGAGAAAATAGCCAGCCTGCTCGATGAGCCGCGGTTCCTCGCTGCACATCGCGAATTCACGTCGTGGCTCGGTTACGTCAGTGGCGTTCCGGTGATCGTGACGTCGACGGGCATCGGAGGACCGTCAACGTCGATCGCTGTTGAGGAGCTGGCCCAACTGGGAGTTCGCACATTCGTGCGGATCGGCACGACGGGAAGTATCCAGCCCACTGTCCACGTTGGAGATCTCATCGTCACTACCGGCGCCGTCCGTCTCGACGGAGCGAGCACGCACTTTGCGCCAACGGAGTTCCCGGCGGTCGCCAACTTCGTGTGCACCAACGCCCTTGTTGCGGCCGCCGAGGCGAGCGGATCATCGGTCCATGTCGGTGTATCGGCATCGACCGACACGTTCTACCCGGGACAGGAACGCTACGACACCTTCTCTGGGCGAGTGGTACGAAAGTTTCGAGGTTCGGCCGAGGAGTGGCAGTCGATGGGGGTGCTCAATTTCGAGATGGAAGCCGCAACGTTGTTGACCATGTGCGCAAGCTCGGGTCTTCGAGCAGGGTGCGTCCTCGGCGTCATCGTCAGCCGCTCCGACGAGGAGATTCCCGATCCAGATGTTGCAAGCAAGGCTGCGGCAACGGCGGTGACCGTGGGGGTGGAGGCGGTACGGATGTTGATCGCGAAGGAATCTGCCTAGTCGTTGAAGAACCGGCCGAACAGTCTGTCCATCACGCCGGGTTTGGGGTCTACCCAATCGTGATCGTAGGTGTACACCTGGCCGGTGGTTACCTCCAAAAGCGGGTCGACGGTTTTGGTAACGACGAGCGCACACGATCGACCGCCCCAATCGAAGCGGTGCCCAGCCATAGGTTCCACCGAGTTGAGCTCTACTATTGGGCCGAGCTCGAGGGGCCGTCCATCGAAACTGACAATCGGCGTGATCCAGTCGCCGCGGCTTCGTGCGAACATTCGCAAATGCTTGATCGCCAAGCTGAGCTCTTCTCCCGTGAGTTGTCGGTCAATCCCCGGAGGCAGCGAGAAGATCGCGGCACCCGGGACGCAATGCACGAACACCCCGAACTCGCCCGCATCTCCCTTGCGGGTCACCATGCGCTCGCCACCGTCATCGGTGAAAACCAACACCGGGGTCGTGTGTTCGCCTGGCCGGGCGCCTGAATCCTGCATCACCTGATCATGCCTCATAAGCGTGGTCATGAAAGGGCAGCGGTTGGCAGTAGCTTCGAAGCATGAGATTCTCGGGCCGACATCGAGGCCCCCGCTGGATCAACTGGCTCGTGGGTGCAGCTGTGGTGTTGACCGGTTGCGCCGTTGAGCAAATAGACCGCGGTGCCGACTTTAGACAAAGCGCCCTCGAGTTCCGCGAAGCTGGCTTCGGGCCAGGTGGGCTCGCGTTTGAGGCTGGAGCGTGGGTCGGGCGCCTCGGCGACGTCAATGGCGAGTGGACACCGGGATTGACCGTTCCCCAACCGGTGCCCGATATCTGTGGTATTCCCGAACCCTCGGCGCTGCAAGCCCGTTCGCTCGCTCGGTTTGCAGCGGGGTCGGATGCGATTGTCGAGATAATCACCGCCGAGGCGAGGGTCTATGAATCTGGCGACCAAGCCCAGATTGCGGTCGAGGCACTGAATGGCGAGTCCGCTGCGGAATGCGATCAAATAAACGTCGGCCGCTTGGAAGAACTTTCGTTGCCGAGGGTCCGATACGACTTCGGTGACGGGGTGGGGGCCCCTATCGCAGTTGCCGCCGAGGTACCAAGCGAATTCGTCGCCGAGTCCCGCGTGTATGGCTTCTCCGTTTCGGCGGGATTTCGCGCGGAGGACATCGCGCAGCGAATCACCACGGTCGTCCAGGGTCGGACAGCGCTCACGATCGCGGTCCTCGCTCCAACATCTTCGGCTGACGCGCTCGAAGCACAGGTGCTTTCGGCGTTCTTCGACCGGCCCACTCCGGAGCTGTCGGAGGCCGTCGACTTCGACGAACTCGCGGAGGAGTACCGCGACGCCGCCCTTGAGGCTGACGACCTCCCCGAGGATTTTCTGCTCATCACCCCGCTGCGATTCGACGGGCCGAGCGGTCTGCGGCCGTGCCTGGATTCCCAGACGGTCGCTGGAGCAGACGGCTTGTCGTGGGTGCTACTTACCCAAGGTGCGGGTTCAAGCCAGATCGAGCAATCCTTCGAGCGATACGCCAGCGCCGCAGAAGCCGAGGATGCCTTCGCTGAGCTTGTCGAGCGTGGCGCGTCGTGTCTTCCTGTAGAGCTGTCGATGAACGATGCCTTCGATCCGCAGACTGCGGCGACCGAGGTGGTTGAGGCAGAAGGTCATGAGGTCGTCGTTATCGATGTGGAGATCGAACAGCTATTGAGCGGGCAGATCTTCGACGTGCAGGCGAGTCTCGCAGCGACCCAAGTAGACGACTCGCTCTATGTCATGGAGTTCTTTGGGCTTCCCGGTGACGCTCCAGATCTCGCGTCGCTCGTCGTTGCAGCCGCTAGCTAGAGCTCGGGTTCTTCTCGGCGACGGCTGCCGAACAGCACGAACATTCCGCCAGCCAGCATGATCGTCGCGATCCACACGAGGGTTCCGATGGTGGCGCCCGTGAAGGCGAGTGCTGGTGGCGACGCCGTGATGGTCTCGGATTCGAGGAGTTCGTTGAGGATGTCGATGGTTGCTGGCCAGTCACCGAGCACCACTGCTCCGGTGAGATTGTCGACGGCGAATCGGTCATCTGGAGTTTCGACGGCGGAGCATTCGGCGCCAAGGGGCAGCTCATCGATGGTCAACGGCGAGAGCACCGAAAATTCACCCACGATCTCGTAGCTGTCTTCGGTGAATCCGCCCGAACAGGTCAGCATGACCTCGAAGACCTCTTCGCTGAAGTCCACGGAGTCCGGGGCTTCAACCTGTTTGGTGATGGTAAGTGATGTCTCGGTGCGCTGATTGGTGAAGCTCGCTGTTACCGGGCTAGCACTCGTTGCGACCAAGTCGACCGTGCGGTCGGTAACCAAGACCCACTCCGGGTTTTCGTCGTGCTCGGTCACGGCGCATGAGGTGCCTTCGGGGATCAACGGCAGGTCGCTGTACAAGATCAGGCCGCTCGCTCCTCCCGTTCCGACAAGATCGGTGGTCAGGGTGTGGTCAGCGTTGTAGACGGCTCCGCAGTCGATGGTGAACGTGAACTCGGCAACCGGGTCGATCGGGTGCAGCGCCGACACGATGGTCTGCTTAGCGACGATGATCGCCCCCGTACTGTTGGTAATCGCGACGATCGCGCCGTCGTCTCCGACAACCGTCTCGGCGGCGTCGGTCGTGGCGCTCTCGGGGAAGTAGGTGGTTTGGAAGCGAGCGTCGTCGGCTTCGACGATGATGCATTCGGCGTTCGTTGGCAGGTCGGGAACCTCGAAGGGTGCATTCACCGATACCTGGCCGGTGACACGGTGTTCGGTTTCTGTGAAGTCGCCCGTGCACGTGACAGTGACATCGAAGAGCGTGTCGTCGAAGTTCACTCCCTCCGGGGCACCAGTCACGGTCTTGTTGATCGTGAGCGTTGCGGTATTTCGTACGTTGGTGAACGCCGCGTCAACGATCTCCGCGGAGTCGGTCGAAACGATTTGGGTGTCGCCGCTGGTGTTCGTCCATCCCGTCGGGGGTGCCTGTTCGACAACGGTGCACTCGGTACCTGGCGCGACGAGCGGCGTTTCGGGCGTTGCCCAGGAACCCGTCTGGTCAGTGGTGGTGATGGCTTGGGTGCCTGAGAACAGTGCAGTGCCATCGGCTGCGGTGCAGGTGACATCGAAAAGGAACTCGGCGTCTAGCGCTAACGGGTGCGTGGTCGGGCCCTCGGTGACCTTCGTGATCGACAATGTGCTGGTCGTATTTGTGACGTTGACCGTTTCGCCAGCGCTCGTCAGTGTCGCCGCCGGATCGATCGTGGTGATAAATCGGGCGTCGGGAGCTTCGAGCACGGCACACTCGGTGCCCGTGGGCAGGTCAGCGATGATCAAGGCACTGTCGACCGAGATCTGCCCGCTAACGAGGATGTCCGGGGTGGTGAACTCTCCCGAACAGGTCACCTCGACGTCAAAGGTCTCGGCGTTGAGGTCGACTCCGGCAGGTACTCCTTCGAGAACCTTGGCAACCGTCAATTCGCCGGTGTCTCGACGGTTGACGAAGGCCGCCTCGACGATGCTTGCCGAGTCCGTTTCGACCGTCACAGCGGATGGGGTTGTTGGGGTCCAACCGGCCAGCGGTTGTTCAACGATGCTGCATTCGCTGCCCGGTGGTAGCAACGGCGTGGCCGGAGTTACCCAAGAGCCAGCTTGTGCGTCAGTAGTGATGGTTTGAGCTCCGTCGAACAGCTCCGCACCATCGGGAGCTGTGCAGGTGACGTCGAAGATGAACGTGGCGTCGAGATCGATCGCGTGGGTACTCGGACCATCGGTCACCTTTGCGATCGATAGCGTGCTCGTCGTGTTCGTGACTTCGATGGATTGGCCGGTGGTGGTGATCGTGGCTGCCGGGTCGATGCTCGTGGCGAAGCGCGGGTCTGCGGTTTCAGTGATGGAGCAGCTAGCGCCGGTTGGTATTTGTTCGAGTGTGAATGCGGTGTCGGCCGAAATCTGTCCGTTCACGACGTGAGAGGCCGTTGAGAACCCTCCGGCGCAGGTGATCGCGATATCGAAGAGTTCGCCGTTGAGGTCGGTTCCTGCAGGCACGCCGTCAAGGGTCTTGGTGACGGTCAGCGCTCCGGTCTCACGCTCATTCGTGAAGGAGGCAGTGACGACGCCAGTGGAGTCCACGATCAAAGGCACGTCGTTCGCCGAGACCAGAGTCCACCCGGCGGGCGGAGTTTGTTCGGTGACGGTGCATGCTGTTCCATCAGGTAGCGCAGGCAGGTCGTCGTAGCGGAGGAATCCGGTCGCGGTGGTGGCACTGGTGAGGGTGTCGGTCGTGACCGAGTGGGTGCCGGTATAGGTGGTGCCGCAGTTGACGATGAAGTCGAACGACTCGGTCACGTCGACTGGAAGTCCCGAGGCCACCTGCGTGTTCTTCACGATCATGATCTCGCCGGTGGCGTTCACGATGGCGACATCCTCGCCGTCGGCATCGATCACGACCCCCGCGCCAACTGCGTCAGCTGGAGTGGTCGTCACCGCGAAGCGGGGGTCTGGGTCTTCGATGACCGTGCAGAGCGAGCCGGTCGGAAGGTTCGGGAAGGTGAGCGTCTCGCCGTGGCGAATCTCCTGGTCGAGGAACTCGAGTGGTGAGGCATCGAAGTCGCCCGAACAGCTCACGTCGACGGTGAAGACCGTGGTGACCAGGTCGAGGCCGGTAGGTGCGCCGATGACGGTCTTGGTGACCGTGAGGTCGGCGGTGTCACGCTCGTTTTCGAAGCTGACGAAGCCCGGGTTACCCGAGTTCGCCACGACCTCGACATCATTCGGGGTCGTCAGAGTCCAGCCAGCAGGAATACCGGTTTCGGAGACGGTGCACGCCGTACCGTCGGGAACGAGCGGTAGGTCGGGAAACTCGAGGGTTTCGGCGACGCCGTCGACGATGTCGATCGTGACATTGGCAGTGGTGCCGTTTGTGCAGTCAACGAAGAAGTCGAATGAGCCGGTCAGATCGACCGGTTGGCCTGGTTCGGAGCTGACTTCCTTAGTGATCTCGAGCGCTGCGGTGCGGTTGTCGATGTCGACGGTCGCGCCGTCTTCGGCGATAACGCCAACCTGGTCGTCGGGGCTAAAACTCGGAAGGAAGCGGACGTCGGCTTCCTCGGACACCGTGCACTCCGCGCCAACCGGAAGATCGTCGATGGCGATCGGGGCGTTCTCGGTGATGGTGAGTGGCCCGATGAGATACGGCTCGACGTTGAAGCCATTGATGCAACTGATGTTGACGGTGAATGGTTCATCGGAGAGGTCTTGGGGCTCGCCGATAATCGTCTTGAGAATGTTGAGGTTGGCGACTTGACGATCGTTGACGAAGGCCGCTTCGACGATTGCTTCGGAGCCGGTCGTGACCACGACGTCGTTCGGAGTCGTGAGGCTCCATCCGGTGGGGATGTTCTCCTCGGCCACCGTGCACTCGGTGCCTGGTGGAAGTAGCGGGGTAGTGGTGGTGTCCCACGCACCGGTCTGGCCAGTGGTCGTGAGAGTCGCTGCGCCGGTAAAGGCCGCACCGCAGTTCACCGCGAAGGTGAACGTGGCGTCGAGGTCGACCGGATGTGCGGTGGTGCCGGTGGTGGTCTTGGCAATCGTCAAGGTGCTCGTGGTGTTGGTTGCGACGATCTCTTCACCGTCGTCATCGATAGTGACCGGAGCCGACACGGCGGAAGAAAAGCGCGGGTCGACATCCTCGGTGACTGAGCACTCCGCGCCGGTCGGAAGGTTGTCGATCACCAAGGGCGTGTTCGCGGTGACGTTCTGGTCAGCGAGAATGAGGGGGTTGTTCGTGAAGCCTCCCGTGCAGGTGACATCGACCGTGAACGGCTCGTCGCCGAGGTCGACGCCCTCGGGTACTCCGACGAGGCTCTTGGTGATGGTCAGCGCACCGGCGTTCCGCTCGTTGATGAAGTCGATGCTCGGCGGTTCGGGGGTATCGGTAGCCGTGATCGTCAAGGAGTTCGGTGTGGTCAAGGTCCATCCGGCCGGCACGACTTCGGTAACCGTGCATACGGTGCCGTTCGCGAGCGGCGGTAGGTCGGTATAGGTCAGTACACCAACGCCTTGACCGCCGGAGAGGTCGTCAACCTCCAGGATCTCGGTAAAGAGGGTTTCGGTGAAGGTGATGGTCCCGCCATTTGGTGCGCCGGGGACCTGACACACAAAGTTGTATTCGAAATCCGCCAAGAGGTCTTCGCCATGTTCGGTCGGGCCGATGGTCGACTTGTGCACGGCAAGCGCTCCCGTCACATTCGAGATGCCCGCCTCGGTGCCACCGGACTCGATCGTCACCTGGGCTGCGGATCCATCACCGATGTCCGGCGCGTACAACGTCTGGAACTGGCTCTCGAATTCCTCGGTCACGGTACAAACAGCACCTGTCGGGAGGTCGGGAATAACCCCCGGTGTCGTCGAGGAGAACACGATGTCCTCAACAACCACTGGGCTTGTTGCAAAGTCGCCAACGCAGGTGGCATTTGCGGTGAAGTTGCGGTTGACGAAGCCTTCGCTGCCCGGTCCGAGCAGGGTCTTGGTGATCGTCAGGTCGGCGACGTCGCGTACGTTCGTGAACACAATCTGTTCAGCGGTTGAACCGTCGGTGGTAGTGGTCTGAGTCGTCGACTCTTGGAGCGTCCAGCCTTCGAGGAGACTCTCCGTTACCGAGCACTCGGTGCCCGGCGCAAGGAATGGAGAGGCGTCCCACTCGCCGAGCGAATCGATCGTGGTGATGGTGACCGTGTCGGTGAACACGATCGCCCCGTCGTTGGTGCACTCGACTGTGAACTCGAACGTGCCGTCAATCTCGACGACCGTCGGATCATCCACGAACGTTTCCTTGGAAATGGAGAAGACGCTGGTCTCGTTCTCGATCGCCACGGTTGTGCCTTCGGTTGCGATGAAGACGGATTGGTCTGGCGAGTAGGTGGTGAGGAATCGGCTGTCGTCGGCTTCGGTGACAGTGCACGCTGAACCAACCGGGATTCCCGGCACGTTGATCGGCGCGCCCTCGACGATGCTCAGCGTCGTGGTAAACACCCCGCCAGGGAAGTTGCCAGTGCACTCGACGGTCACCGTGAAGGCCTCAGCTTCGAGGGCTGGGGTTGCGGCCACACCGGTGACGTCCTTGGTGATGTTGAGCGCTGCGGTATCGAGCGTGTTTTCGAACGAGAGTGAGGTTCCTTCCGCGCTGGTGACGAACTCGATTCCGGCGTCACCGGTTTCGGTGCCGCCGGCTCGGTTGGTGAGGGTCCATCCGGCCGGAACGATCTCGATGACCGAACAGGTCGATCCAGCGGGGACGAGCGGCAAGTCGGCGGCGGCGATGTTTCCGGTGCCGCCAGTGGTCGTTGCCGACACGACGGTGTTGACCACTTCGACCCCGTCGTTGTTGCACGTCACGAAGAAGTTGAACGTTCCATCGCTCGTGGCCACGAGCGGACTGGCGGCCGTTGTCTTAGTGATATCGAACGAGGAGGTGGTGTTGGAGAGCGCAACCGTCTCGCCATCCGTCGTGATCGTGGCCGAACCGGAACCGACGGTCGCATCGAATCGAGGGTCAGGGGTTTCGGTAACGGTGCAGTCCGCGCCGGTCGGGAGGTCGTCGATGACCAACGGGGAGTTCACCGAGACGCTGAGCCCGGTGATGATGTAGGGGTCTACGGTGAATCCGCCGGAGCACGAGACGTCAACCGCGAAGAGCTCGTCGTCGAAGTTGAGTCCTGCCGGCACGCCGTCGACGGCTTTCGTGACGGTCAGCGAACCGGTATCGCGGGTGTTCTCGAAGGTAGCGGTTGGCTCTGGGTTGTCGGCGGTGACGTTGAGCGTGACCGTGTCAGGGCTGGTGAGTGTCCAGCCAGCTGGGGCGGCGGTCTCCGTGGCCTCACAAACCGTTCCCGGTGGTAGCACGCCGATATCGGTGTGGCTCACTCCACCATTCGCCCCGGTCGCTGTCAGCGAGTCAATAGCAACCGTGAAGTTCTGTGAGGTGCTGGACCCGTCGGGGAAGGTGCACTCGAGGGTGAAGTCGACGTCGATCACCGGGTCGATCGGGTGGGAGGTTGGTGCAACAGCGTCCTTCTCGATGATGAGAGACCCGGTGCTGTTGGTGACATCCACCTCGCTGCCATCGCTCGCGATCGTAACGACCTGGCCTGGCTCATAGCGAGTGTTGAAACCGGCCGCTGGGTCTTCAGTGACCGTGCACTCGGCACCCACAGGAAGGTCCTCAACAACAAACGGCGTGCCAACGGCGAAGGCTCCGAGCACGGTGTATGGGTCGGGGTCGAATCCGCCGGTACACGTAACGGTGAGGCCGAACTTGGAATCGGTTGGGTCGGCGCCGTCGGGTAGGCCGAGAATCGTCTTGGTCACGGTGAGATCTGCGAGCGCGCGCTCGTTCTGGAAAGAGGCGTTCTGTGGGGTGGCGGAGTCGGTGGTGACCTCCACGTCGTTCGCGGTGGTGAGTGTCCAGCCTGGGGGCACGTTCTCCGAGATCGTGCAGTCGACCCCCGACCCGATGAGCGGCGTAGCGGGGTAACTGATCGTGGTGCCTCCACCGGTGGTGGTGATGGTGACCGTTTCGCTGAGCCCGTTGGCGCAAGTGATATCGAAAGTGAACGTACCATCGTCGCTTAAAGGCAGGTCACCTCCTGACGAACTCGATTTTCGAATCCGGATGGTCGAGGTGGTATTGGTGAACGCCACGTTCTCGTTCTCGAGCGCTTCGTCGGCGGTGATGTCAGCGGTGCTGCTCTCGACACCGTCACCGCTTGCGGCGTCACCTGCGGGGCTGGAGATGCCGCTGTAGTTCTCGACGTCGCCGCAGCCGCTGTCTGCGCCGGTCGGGACGGGCGGGCTGCCGACGATGGTGATGTTGCCGAATGGGTTCAGCGTGCCGGTGCCGGTGAATACGTGATCGAAGAGGCCGCCAGCAGCTGGGATGACGGTGTGAGTGAACGGTCCGGTGCTGAGGTTTGGAATCGTCGAGTAGGGCCGGTTGCGCCAAATCACTTCCCAGTCGGTGGCAGCCGACGTCGTATTGCGAACCTGAAGATTGAACGGAACGAATCCGCTCGCTTCGCCGTCCTGGCAGTTGTCGTTGACCAGAGCGGGACTCAACGATCCTGTAGAGATCGCTCCAGAAGCGCCCGTTCCACCACCGCTTCCAGCCACGGCAACCGTTGCGGTGTAGGCGGTGTTGTTGGCCTCGGTGACGGTGCACGTCGTACCTGGAGGAAGGTCGTCGATGCGGACGTCATCGCCGTTGGCGAACGTGAACGAATTGGTAGCTGCTCCCGGCCACGGCGCGCCCGTGGCCGCATCGGAGATCGAACCTGCGGCGACGCTATGCGTGCTGCCGTCGGCGGTGGTGCAGGTGAGGGTAACCGGGAACGAGTCGGTGTCGTTCGAGACCGGGTGGCCTTCGACGGTCTTGGTCACGGTGAAGGCGCCGAGCACCTCGATCGTGGTCGGATCTCGAGGATCGCTGCCGTCGCCCGGGTCGTCAGAGAGCACGTCGACGGTGCCGTCCTGATCGAAGTCGAGGGTGGCCTGGTTTTCGTATTCGCCCGGCACGATGTCGTCGGCGAGCAGCACGTCAACGGTGAGCACGGTCGGGGCTGCGCCAGGGGTGTCGGGGTCGGTCCAGAGGCTCGAAGGCATCTCGGCCTGGAAGCAGACGTCGGTATCACCCGCGGCGCCGCCGCTGGTCACGATGGTGTTCGGGTCGGTCGATGTCCAGTTGCCGGTGAAGGTTCGTCCATCGCCGGGCAACACGTCGCAGAGGTCGACGATGCGATCCTGGGTGGGAAGGCCGTTGTTGATCAGGGTGATCTCGTAGGCAACGGTGTCTCCGGGCGAGTAGACCCGGTCCCCGGGAATCACGGCGTTCCCGGCTCCGTCGATCACGTCCTTCTTGATATCGATCGAACTCACACATGAGCCAGCATCGGTTCCTCCGTTCGAACCGGGCTCGCCGACCTCGGCCCAGGCGGCTACATCGTTCGGGTCGACTCGGAAGATGTCTCCTGGGTTGTTGCGGAAAAGGAAGAGGTTGCCGGCGGCGTCGAACCACGACGCGCCGAAGCTTCCGTTGGGGAACGCGGCTGGCATGGGTGTGCTCGTGATCGAACCGTCGTTGGGGTTGAACTTGTAGAGCTGACGGTTGACCACTTGATAGATGAAGCCATCCAGTGGGTTGTAGGAGAAGTCAGCGAGGTTCACTGGGGTTGATCCGATGTGGGTGGCGGCACCGGTGAGCGGGTCGATCGACCACATGTTCCATCGCTCGCCGTTGAACCAACCCGTACCGTTGCCAGCGCCGACCGAGTGGACGATGTAGCGGCCGTCGCCGAGTACCGTTCCGGCGAACTGGTTGGCGTCTTGGGGGTAAGGCGCCTGAATGGGAGTGTCGAACACCGTGTCGCCGTTGGCGTCGTAGGCGCGGACGGTTCGTACGCCTCCGACTCTGCCGACGCCGTAGACCCAGTCGGTGGTCGGGTCATAGGCGGTCGAGTTGAAAATGCCGCTCGTGCCCGGGATCGCTTCGATGATCAGGTTCCCTGGTACGGCGGGGTCCGGAAGAATGAAGTGGAAGACCCCACCACGCATCAGGATCGGCGTGCCGTCACATTCCCAACGTGGGTGCTGGTCTTGAGCTGCCAGCGATTCGCTATAGGGGACAACCGCGAGAGTGCTCGCCACCAGAAGTAAGGCGATGGCCCGCGCAGATAGTTTCCATATGGTCCTAGACACCGGGACTTCTCCAGTCGCCCCGCCATGGACGATGCAACGCCAATCGGCAGCAGTTGTAAAGAAGTGCTGTTTTCAACCGATAGCAGACCTACTTCCACCAAGTTTGGTGGATTCGCCGTATCTGCGTCCTATGTCGACCGAATTCCGCTCCGCAACGCACTGCCCATACACTTGTCGAGTCTGTTTCTAGAGAGGACCTCATGGCTCACAAGGTTGGAATCGTTGGTGGCGATGGCATTGGCCCCGCAGTTATTGCGCAAGGGCTGCGCGTTATCGAGGCTGCCGGCGTCGACCTCGATACGGTCGACTATGACCTCGGAGGTCAGCGGTATCTCCGTGACGAGGTGACCCTCACCGACGAGATCATCGCCGAGTGGCGCGACCTTGACGCTCTCTACCTGGGTGCGGTCGGTTCCCCCGATGTCCCGCCTGGGGTCATCGAACGTGGTTTGTTGCTCCGGATGCGTTTCGAACTCGACCTCTACATCAACCATCGCCCGTTCCTCGCCCCGGACGGATCGCACGATTTCGTTGTCGTTCGAGAGAACACCGAGGGGACCTATGCCGGTGAGGGCGGCTTCCTTCGCAAAGGGACGCCCGCCGAGATCGCGACCCAAGGCTCGGTCAATACTCGCCACGGGGTAGAACGTTGCGTTCGCTACGCGTTCGACTTGGCCACCAAGCGCAACAACCACCTGACCCTGGTGCACAAGACGAACGTCTTGACGTTCTCGGGAGACCTCTGGCAACGCACCTTTGACGACGTTGCTGCGGAGTTCCCAGGCGTCGAGACCGCCTACAACCACGTCGACGCTGCCTGCATCTATTTCGTTGAAGATCCTCAGCGTTACGACGTCGTCGTGACCGACAATCTGTTCGGCGACATCCTCACCGATCTCGGTGGTGCGGTGTCAGGTGGGGTCGGCCTGGCCTCGTCGGCAAACCTCAACCCAGAAGGTGTCTCGATGTTTGAGCCGGTCCACGGCTCCGCACCAGACATTGCCGGTCAGGGCATCGCGAACCCGCTCGCTGCCATCTCGTCGGGTGCCATGATGCTCGCTCACCTTGGCGAAACCGCCGCAGCTGAGCGAATCACGAGCGCGGTCGAGAAGGTCGCCGCCGAATCCGGAACCACCGTCGAACTCGCCGACTTGGTGATCGCTGCGCTATGACCGATTCGGGTGTCCAGGGCGACCTAACAGGGATCGATCGCACCGACCGTCAGCCGTCGCGCGTCGAAATCTACGACACGACCTTGCGTGACGGCAGCCAGCTCGAAGGCATCTCGCTCACCGTTGAAGACAAGCTCAAGATCGCCCGTCAACTCGATCGGCTCGGCGTCACCTACATCGAGGGAGGCTGGCCCGGAGCGAACCCGAAAGATGTCGAGTTTTTCGAGCGCGCTCGCGGCGAACTCGACCTCAAGACAGCACAGATGGTCGCGTTCGGATCGACGCGTCGGGCCAAGGGCAAGAGCGATACCGACCCGACGTTGCAAAATCTGCTCAGCGCAGAGACCGGCGTGGTGTGCATCGTCGGCAAAACCTGGGATTACCACGTCACCGAAGCGTTGCAGACCACCCTCGATGAGGGCATCGCCATGGTCGCCGACTCGATCGCATTCTTGACGGGCGAGGGCAAAAAGGTCTTCTTCGACGCTGAGCACTTCTTCGACGGCTACCGACGCAACCCAGAATTCAGCCTCGCCGTCCTCGAAGCAGCGGCCGTCGCTGGAGCGGACTGCCTGGTTCTGTGTGACACTAACGGAGGCTCGCTTCCGACCGATGTTGAGCGCATGGTTGCTGATGTGTACGACCACCTTGGCGGGGCGGACGGAACGTGCGATGTCGGTGTGCATCTGCACAACGACACCGGATGCGGCGTGGCCAATGCGCTCGCGGGCGTACGCGGTGGAGCCTCACAAGTGCAGGGCACGATCAACGGCTACGGCGAACGGGTTGGCAACTGCGACCTCGTCCCGGTTATCGCAAACCTCTCGCTCAAGATGGGGGTCGAAACTATCGGCGAGGCGGCGTTGCAAAATCTCACCAGTGTTGCCCACAGCGTCGCAGATTTGGTCAACTTCGCCGCCGATCCACAACAGCCGTACGTGGGTGCGACGGCCTTTGCGCACAAGGCGGGACTACATACCTCCGCGATCGCCCGACGCCCGGACGCGTACGAACACATCGACCCCAGCACCGTCGGCAATGGCACCCGCTTTCTCGTTTCGGACATGGCTGGCCGTTCGACGCTCGCCTTGAAGGCCGAGGCGCTCGGGATCGATATCGACGGGAAAGTCCTCGGTGACATCACCGACACGCTCAAGCGTCTCGAATACGAGGGTTACCACTTCGAGGCTGCGGATGCATCGCTTGAGCTGCTGATGCGAAGCGCGGCGGGATGGGAACAGGATTATTTCCGGCTGGAGAGCTTCCGCGTAAACCTCGATCACCGCTCCGGTTCGGGCGGTCGAGCATGGACCCACAAGACCGTTGAAGTGGAGACCGAAGCAACCGTGAAGCTGTGGGTTGGCGAGGAACGGATCGTGGCGACCGGCGAGGGGAACGGTCCGGTCAACGCCCTCGACGCCGCGCTCCGGTTTGGCCTCCGGCGACACTATGCCGACGAACTCGCGGCCATTTCACTCACCGATTACAAGGTGCGAGTCCTCGACACCGGTGAAGGCACCGGTGCAATCACGCGAGTATTGCTCGAGTCGACCAACGGCCAAAAGACATGGTCGACGATGGGCGTCAGCGAGAACATCATCGAGGCCAGTTGGCAAGCACTTGCCGATTCGGTTGTCTTTGGCTTACTCCACCAGGAGTAGCCGACCCGAACTCACTTTTTGGCGCAAGTTGCCCTATTTTGCTAGCAATCGTGTTTCGTTACTAAACGGTCACCCAAATTCGCCGACTCGTACAGTGGCGACCTTTAGGAGCAACGATGGTGTACGAAGATCCCCGCACGGGAGAGACCCTCGGTGGCGCATTGCGCGAATGGCGCGAAGCGTCGGATATCACACTGGGTGAAGTCTCTCGGGTGACCGGGCAGTCGATTACTCATTTACTTGGCATTGAGGCCGACAAGGTCGGGCCCGATGCCGTTTTGCTTCGCAAGCTCGCAAGCCTGTACTCCGATGACTGCCAGGCCAACGTGCCCGAGGCGGGTTGGAACGTGGTGCTCAGCTGGCTCAATTGCTTCGAGGGACTCACATCGCCAACCAACCGTGAGATGCTCGATGTTGTCGCGAAGAGTATTCGTCGCATGCGACATCTGCCCGACAACGGCCTTGTGTACATGCGTGACCAGGAAGCCGACATCATCTTCTCCATGTTGGATACCGAGGACGAGCAGCTGGCCATGGACCTCGCGGAAATCTTCGGACTCGAACTCACCGCTGCTGTCGAATTTCTGGAGCGTGCGACGCTTCGCAGAGATCGCCGGTCGTCGAGTCGTCAGCCGATCATCGCACGCATCGGAATTTCAAACAGCGCAGATCTCGGGCAGTCCGCGGCCTAGGCTAAAGCCATGGCCGCACCTGAATTCGTTCCCGCAGCTCCCACAACAAAACGCCACTACTCTTCGCCGCCGCAACGCGCGGGCAAGGGCGCTGCGAATCGACCGGGAGAGACCTTCGGTACTCCCGCCGGTGATGGTGGACGTCTCGGCGCCCAAGGGCCCGATCAGGGCTTCGTCCTCACGTTGACTCCACTGTTCGATACCAAGCTCATCCTCACCGATGGCGAATACCGAGGTGACGTCGACGCTGGCTGCGTAGGCGTGGCTCTCAAGCGGGCGTCGCAGTTCCATCGGGCACCCGTTGTGCATGACCTGCGTATTGCCTACACCCTGTTCGGGTTCCTCGATGAGGGAGCCGATCCAGAGCTGGTGAAGTTCCGCAAAGAGGCGTTCGCGGAGGTCCACTACTCCTTCCATTACTTCGAACGACGTGCTATCGCAGACATGGTCAGCGCTGAGGTTCTGAAGCAAACGCCTGACGAGGTCGCGACGCGCTATCGCGCAGACTGGCGAGATCAACTCCGGTTCTAGGCTCACGGTCGCTAGCCTGTGCCATCGTGAATACACGAGTGCGCTTTGCGCCAGCCCCAACCGGCTTCCTGCACGTCGGATCGGCACGTTCAGCTCTATTCAACTGGCTCTACGCCCGTTCCACCGGTGGCGAGATGATCCTGCGAATTGAGGATACCGACGCGGCGCTACGCAAGCCCGAGTACATCGATGCCATCGTGAAGCCGTTGCAAACGCTCGGAATCGACTGGGATGAGGGGCCCTACTATCAATCTCAACGCCAACGACTCCACGTCGACGCTGTTGAGCAGCTCGTCGAATCCGGCCACGCCTATTTCTGCAACCTCACTCGAGAGCAGTCCGACGAACTTGCCAAGGAGGCGGGACTTCCATCGGGGTATCACGGATGGTCTCGAGATAAGGGACTCTCCGACGGCCCAGATTGTGTGGTCCGCTTTCGTACTCCCGACGAGGGGCAGATCGTCATCGAGGACGTGATTCGCGGTGAGGTGACCTTTTCATGCGCGGATCTCGAAGACTTCGTCGTGCGCCGAAGCGACGGAACCCCGACCTTCCTCGTCGCGAATGCAGTTGATGACGCAGACATGAGTATCACCCACGTCATTCGCGGAGAGGATCTTCTGAACACCACTCCAAAGGTCATGTTGATTTGGGATGCGCTGAATTTCGGTGACAAGCCCACGTACGCCCACCTGCCATTGCTTGTAAACGACAAGCGAAAGAAGCTGTCCAAGCGACGAGATGATGTGTCGCTGATGGACTTCTTGCGTCAGGGCTATCTCCCAGAGGCCATGGTGAATCATCTGGCCTTGCTGGGTTGGGGCCCGCCCGACGATGTCGAGATTCGCCCTATTACGGAGATCATTGAGCTGTTCAAGCTGGAGAACGTGAACAAGGGCTCGGCCTTCTTTGACGTGACGAAGCTCAATCACATCAACGGTGAGTACATTCGAGCGCTCCCGGTGGAGGACTTCATCGACAAAGCTGAGCCGTTCGTTTACGGTCTCGACACCGAGGTTTCGTGGGAAAATGGTGCCTATCGCCCCGAGGTATTTGCGATGGTGGCTGGCGAGGTGCAGCAGCGGGTCGAGAAGTTCGCCGATATCCCGCGTTTCATCGGGTGGCTATTCACCGACGAGGTGGAGTTCGACAACGAGAACAAGGGCTGGACCAAAGGGATTCGCAAAGGCAAGCTCGTTCCCGAAATACTCACTGCCCTCATCGAGCGTTTCGACAGCGTTGAGTGGACTGCTGAGGCGATGAACGAAGCGGTAGGCGAGGTCGGGAACGAACTCGGCGCACGCTCGCAAGTTCCGGCTCGCGCGGCCATCACCGGATCCACCGCTGGGATACCGATTTGGGATGCGGTGACAACGCTCGAGCGCGACGTGGTGGTCGCTCGTTTCCAGAAGCTGTTGCGCTTCCTTACCGACGGGTAGGCCACCCTGAGTAGCGCGCTATTGCACTAGTTGTGCCTCAGGTGGTATTTTTGTGAGGCGTCGAGTGTTAGGGGCGTGCAACTGTGAACGACGAAGATAAGGATCCTGTTGCTCCCGTTCTCACCGAGGAGGGCGAAGCGCTACTAGCGAAAGTAGTCGCGCGCCACGGCAGGAACAGCGCACGCAGCCATGATCATCGTCGACGACGAGATCCCCTTCGCACTCAGCCCGATCGACTAAGCGTCCGTCCGGCCAGCCTTGCGGTTCCGGAGCAGCCGCGTGAGAACGTACAATCGGGCACGTCGAGAACGCTTGTCGTGTTGACCACCATGGTCCTGGTCGGTCTGGCCCTCATTGGCTTTGCTGCCTGGACGGTGTTTGTCGGATCAGGGCCAATAGCCGATGTCGAGGTCCAGGCCGAGGTGGCTGGCGCGGTCGAAGAGAACGACGCGGTAGTCGACGATGGCACCGATGTCGCCCCGGCGGTAGAGGTCGAAGATGTGACCGCAGCGGACTCCACCGATGAGCCGGTCGGGTCGAGCGATCCCCCGGCGCCCGAGCCAACAGAGCAAGTCCCGACGGCTTCGTCGCCGTTGGCCGGGAACATTGGATTGTCGGTATATGACATAGACCCGATAAATCAGGGCACTCGGTCATTTGCTATCCGAATCTCGAATGCCAGTGATGAGCCGGTCGTGTCAACCGAAGGATTCACAATCGAGGTTCAGGACGCGGACGGCGAGCGAATTCCAGCCTTGGTCCGCTTCATCCATCAAGAGATTCCCAGTGGTTCCTCAGCGATTGCTAGCGTGCGGGTAGAGGGAGTCCCCGAGGGGCCCACGACGGCGGTGTTGCTCTTCGACGGTGTCGACGTTGATGAGCAAGTGCTGCCATAGGCGGCGACCGTAGCGGGTTATTCAGGCCTGTCGATGTCGAAGAGCGACCCTGCGGTCATGCAGTAGGCGTTGCCCACGTGTCGACCCACCGCCCGAAGCTCCTGCTGGTCGATGCGGAGGTCATCGGAGACGACCCGTTCGGCGATATGAATCCGGGTGGCCTCGCCGATGATCAACATGCCAAGCCCTGCCTGATCTTCGGTCGGGGTGCCGACCGGGATCATTTGCGAGAGCGTGCATTCAAAGTTTGCCACCGCTTCGCCCACCATTGGGGCGGCACACGTCTCGGAGGTGACGGGGGTAAGCCCTACGTGGGTAAATTCGTCCACCTCGGGTGGCAGTGCCGCTGCGGTTGCGTTCATTGGCTCGACCGTCTCTTCTGTCACGACGTTGACGGTGAAGACGCCGGTCTCCTCGATGTTGTTGAGCGTGTCTTTGCGTCCGCCTGCGGTGACCGGAGCGATCACGAATGTTGGCGGGTGCATGGCAACAACGTTGAAGAACGAGAACGGCGCGAGGTTGCGTACGCCGTCGGCAGAAATTGTGCCGATCCAACCGATCGGACGAGGCACGATCAGCCCGGTACTGAGCTTGTAAGAGCTGATCATGTCGAGGTCCGAGACATCAAAGGTTCGCTTGGCGTCGAGATTGGAAGCGGGCATGGGCGTAGCATGGTGGTTGTGAAGCCGCGAGGTCAAGCCGGGGTGCGGGCGCCCAAAGCGACCGGATACAGACCATGATTCTTCGTCGCGTCCTTGGTTGGGGGACGCTCTTGTTCGCTGGATTCCTCGTGGTGTGGCTCGGTGTGGTCTTTGTTCAGGTGACCTCCGCCGGCAATGACGCCCAGGCCACAGCGGCAACCGGCGATGCGATCGTGGTGCTCGGCGCTGCGCAGTACAACGGGGAGCCTTCGCCGGTGCTGGAGCAGCGTCTCGATACCGCGTTCTCGCTGTGGAATGAGGGAGCGGCAGATCGCATCGTGACAACGGGAGCGAATCAGCCTGGTGACACGTTCACGGAAGGCTTCGCAGCCTTTACCTACCTTCGCAATCAAGGTGTCGCCGAAGAGGAGATTGTGGTCGTCACCGATGGGGGAGACACCTACGAGTCTCTGCTTGCAGCCAGAAACCAGCTGGCAGATACCGAAGAGACGGTCGTGATTGTGACCGATGCGTACCACGCTCGACGAAGCGCAGAGATTGCCGCCGAGGTCGGCCTCGATGCCGAGGTTGTCGCCTCCAGCGACGATACGAGCTTCTCTAGACGAGCCCGCGAAACCGTCGCAGTAGCCCTCGGCCGCCTATTTAGCTTCAGGCGCTTGAGCGCCTGGCTAGGTTAAGCCGCCACCACCACCCAGACGAGGTCGTCGCGGTCAGCGAAGGCGTGAAACTCGGCTTCGAGTTCGGTCCAGATTGAACGCTCCGCGAGGCTTCGGAACGTGAAGTCGCCTTCATCGACGCCAAGCTCGATGGCGGTTCGCATAGCGGTGAGTCGTTGGGGGTTGGTGTCCATGCAAGCGACACTACGGGTGGGGTGTGACAGGCTGATCTCTCGGCTACTCAATCCCTACGAAGTCGGTGATGAGTTCGGTGGCGATGGAGGGTCTGCGGATGTCCTTGTTGACGACGACGATGACCATTTCGCCGGTTTCGGGGTCGAGCTGGGCGTCGGAATTGAACCCGAAGATCGAGCCACCGTGCCCGAGTCCGAAATCGGTTCCGGGTGCGAGTCCAAGGCCGTAGTCGCCACCTGCTGGGACGTTGCCGATCATCGCCTCCAGCGAATCGGATGAGATCAACCGTTCTTCGACGAGGAGCGCATCGAGAAACACGGCGAGTTCTTCCACGGTGGTCACGAGCGATCCAGCGGCCCAGGCCAGTTCGGTGATGGAGCTCGAGCTTTCCAAGCAGAGCGGGGTTTTCATCACTAAGGCTTCAGCGTTGGTATTTCAACGGTTGCCGGTTTCGGAGTTGAGCTCGAATACGTGAGTTTGCGGGTTGATCTTCGCCAAGTTCTTCGAGGTTCAGCTTGTCGAGCCCTGATCATGAGTGTGTGGTTCCGTCGGGATGCCAATGAAAGTGGCCCACCATGGGTTCACTGCGCTATGCGCTTGGCAAGGTAACCAATTGCTGCGATGGCTGGTGCGTCCGGGTCGACGTCGATTGGAGATTCGCCTCGACGATCGGCGGCAACGACCACCGGGTCGTCGGGAATGGTCAGCACGTCGTATTGGTCGAACGCGCTACGCACTCGGGCTTCGTCCTCGTCGTTGGCGACCTTGTTTGCGACAACCGTGATCTGGCCCTGGTTTCGTTCGGTGGCCACGAGCACGGCCCGCTGGCCGACGTCGATGGAACGTGGTGTCGGCTCGACGATCACAAGGGTTGAGTCGACGGAACCTTCGGGCAACCTGGTGAGGGTGCCGATGCCTGCCTCGAGGTCGGCAACGATGACGGTTTCGGATTCTGGTACGGAGCTGAGCAACTGCTCAGCGGATAACCCACATCACGGTCAATCCGGTTCGGGATTGTCGATGCGGTTGACCACGGTGAGCCGAACCCCGTCAGGAGCGTCGGTGCCGTACGCATCGAGTATGTCGTCCCAGGAGGCGGCATGTTCGCGTTCGCCTTCGTCGATCTGGTCGCGCAATGACAGAAGGCGCTCGGTCTCGATGTCGCCGACGCCGAGCGACAGACCCAGATTCGGGTTCGTGTCGCAGTCGAGGCCGATGACGTCGTGGCCAGCTTGAGCGAGTTTGCGGGACAGAACGCCGCTCACCGACGTCTTGCCAGAACCGCCCTTGCCTACAACTGCGATCTTCATGGCTTCCCGTCTCTCTGCGGCTGAGTGTCCAAATCGTACGTCGATTCGACGACGGTGACCAGTTGTTCGACGGCGGCGACGAAGGGGCCGGAATGATGATCCATCGGCGCGAGCGAGAGCTTGTCGGCCTCAGTAACCGACGGATCCTTCGGAACTTCGCCGATCACGGGCCGATCGAGCGCTTGCGAAATCCGATCGACGTCATCTGCGTCTTCGATTCGGTTGGCCACGACGACAACGTGCGACGGAGCCCACTCGGCCTTGGAAATGTTGAGCAATCGACGCCCGACATGGATGGACTTTGGTGTTGGCTCGACAACGACCGCAAGGACATCGGCGTACTTTGCCCAACCGAACATGGCCTGACGGGTGCCCCCCGGCAAGTCGCCAACGACGTTCCAGGCGTTCGGATCCATTTCTCGGACTACCTGGCTCCACGCATGTTGGCCTCGTTGGAGGGTTTGGAAGTGCCCCCAGGTGTTTCCGAACTGGAGATATCGAACATCGTCGGGCCCGGTCGATGCGTAGGTGTCGATGAACCCACCGGCATCTAGACCCGGGCGCAGTACCCAACGCGGCCCGCCCTCTGGGCCCTCGACGACTACATCGTCGGGGGTCGGGTGATCATCTACGGGTATCCCTAGCGAATAGGCCATGCCGGGAAGTGGGTCGGAGTCGACCGCGAGCACGGGCCGGTGACGGCGCGAAAGCAACCGAGCGAAGCTACCCGAGATCGACGACTTGCCCGAGCCGCCTTTGCCGGCGAATGCAATTCGGATCATCCGACGTAGATGAATTCTGAGGTGCCCGCTGCCGCCTCGGTCAAAATGTCGCCCAGGACTCGAAATTGGCCACCGATCTTGGCGGCATCGTCGGCTGAGACCCCACGGGCCTCGCTAGAAAACGGTCAAAGGGAGACGTCAAACTTTGCGTCGATCGATTCGCCGATCATCTTGCGAATCAGGTCGCCTGGTTCAGTCTGGGGGAGCGTGTCGAGGTCGGTCACGTCGACCCCAGGCCCGGCCAGGCGAACCTCGGCCTCGAGACCACTCTTCGCTGCAACACCAGCGAAGTGATACGCCCGAAAGAACGCCCCCGTGTCTTCACGAGGGTCGGCGCTGCAGAAGAAGATCAGTTTTCGCACGCCTCCAGATTCGGTCACCGGGCCGGGTCTTGCAAAATTGTGGTTCCAACATCGCGGGGTGCACACTGACAGCGTGAGCATTCGGACGCGTTTGACGGTGACTATTGCCGGAACGGTCCAGGGTGTCGGCTTCCGCCCGTTTGTCTTCGGCTTGGCAGAGGAGCTCGGCCTCGCCGGTTCGGTGGCGAACACCGGAGCGCACGTCATCTGCATCGTCGAAGGCCCACAACACGCGTGTGAAGAGTTTGTGCAACGGGTGCAATCAGATGCTCCCGAGCTCGCCGAGCTGCATGGTATTACCGTCGAAGCATTGGACCCCGTTGGCGACCCGGGGTTCGTGATATCGACGAGTGTGCCAGTCGATCACGAACGATCGAGCGCCG
>CAZLWE010000001.1:75570-171340 GCA_964562985.1 uncultured Acidimicrobiales bacterium | reverse complement strand
CTGCTTGCGACGCTCTTTGCGCTCGCATTGGTCGCCGCCGCGTGCGGCGGCGCCGAAGATGTCGTCGAAGGGGCGACCGACGTCGTCGATGAAGCAGCAGAAGCTGTTGAAGAAGCCGTTGATGGCGATGACGAAGACGAAGCCATGGAAGACGACGAAGAGGTGGACGCCGACGCGGCCCCGGCAGCGTCGGGAAGCCTGGACATCGATGCGATCCTCGCCGCTGACCCAGCGTGTAGCTCGCCGGTATCGGGTGACCCAATCGTCGTTGGCTACGCCGCTGACTTCTCTGACCTCGGTGGTTTCGCTGATGGACCAGGCTCGGAAGCCGTCGGCCACTTCATCAACCTCATCAACTGCTCCGGCGGCGTGAACGGCCAGCCCGTTTCACTCGAGGTCCGCGACATCTCCGGTGACCCAGAGGCCACCGTTCTTGCCGCAACCGAGCTTCTCGAAGCTGACCCGATTGGCCTCCTCGGCCCACCCTTCCCAGACTTTGGCTTCCCACTCCTTCAGGTGACCGAAGGACAGACGCCAGTGATCTTCACCGCATCGACCGAGCCTGCTCTCAGTGACGCTTCAGCACAGTCGTACCTCGTCTCCTTCGACGACACCCTCCAGGCGACCGCCGCAGCAGAATTTGCGCTCGCGCAGGGATTCACCACGGCGACTACCTTCTCGGCGCCAGGAGCGTACTTCGGCTTCAACCCAATGATCTTCACCGAGGTATTCGAGGCCGGTGGCGGAACCATCATCGACGACTTCAACTTCGTGCCAATCGAAGATGTCGACTTCTCGACACAGGTCAACGAAATCGCCGCAGGGGATGCCCCCGACGTGGTGTACTCGGCAATGCTCTCCTTCCAGCTCACCGCTCTTCGCGGCCAGCTCGACGAGGCCGGAGTCGACACCCGCTACATCTCTACCGATGCATTCGAAGCAACCGGCGGCTACTTCGGTGACGGTATCGAAGGCATCTTCCACACTACGCACGCTTTCCCTGAGGCGAACGACGGTCGAGTAACGACGCTCGACGAGAGCTTCGCCGCTGCGACAGGTGCTCCCAGCGATAGCCCAACTTTCGCAGCGCTTGCTGTGGACGGTCTACTCGTGCTTCTCGAAGCACACATCCAAACCGGTTCCACCGATGCTGCCGTAATCGGCGCAGCAATTCCAGACGTCAGCATCGACGGCATCACCTCGGACAAGGCATACGGAGGCGGCTCAAACCCCGCAACCACGGTGTTTGTTCACGAGGTTGTTGACGGTGCACCAAGCCTCGCCGCAGAAATCGGCGGCTAGGCAGTAGGGAAGAATTGCTTCAACCGTGACAGTCATACTTGAGGTCGATGACCTGAGCGTTAGCTATGGGTCAATCGTTGCCGTCCGCAACATCAACCTCGAAGTGAACTCCGGGGAAGTCGTTGGTCTTATCGGTCCCAATGGGGCCGGTAAGACCTCGACCCTCGGCGCAATATCTGGACTGTTGAAGCCAAGCGGGGGAAACGTCCGTTTCAAGGGCGAGACCATCACGGGCAACGCCCCCGACGCGATGCTTCGCTCGGGTCTTGCGCTCGTGCCTGAGCATCGCCGACTGTTCGGCGACCTCACCGTCAAAGAGAACCTCCTTGTCGGCGGTGTGAGCGTGTCCGCCAAGGAGCGCGAGCAGCGCATCGCCGAAGCGTATGACTTGTTTCCCGTGCTGGGGGAGAAGTCCGACGTGTCGGCCGGGTACTTGTCGGGAGGCCAAGCCCAACAGCTGGCTATTGGGCGAGCACTAATGAGTAACCCGGAACTGATCTTGATGGATGAGCCGTCGCTTGGACTCGCCCCGACCCTGGTCGACGTCGTGTTCGAATTGGTCGACAAGCTTCGAGACGAAGGTCGAACCCTGCTCATCGTCGAGCAGAATGCAACCCGGATGCTCAATGCTGCGGACCGGGCGTACGTAATGCGATCTGGTGGTATCGCGGTGTCGGGAACGGGCGAAGAGCTCCGATCTCGATCTGATATTTTCGAAGAGTTCGTAGGAAACGCATGACCGAAATAATCCAACAGCTCGCCGATGGCCTCGGCCGCGGCAGCGAATATGCCCTCATCGCCCTCGGTATCGCCGTGATCTTCGGGGTGATGCAGTTGGTCAACTTCGCCCACGGCGAACTGATCACCGTGTCGGCTTACGTGGCCTACTTCCTCTTCCTGCAAGACCTCAACTGGTGGTTTATTGCGCCAGCGGTGATCGTCACCTCGGTGCTGACGTCGCTCGCGATCGAGTTTCTCGCATTTCGGTGGGTGAGGGGAGCGTCGGACTTCACCCAAATGCTGACGTCGTTCGGGGTCCACTTCGCCTCCCAAGCGCTGTTCATCATGTATGTCTCGGCCACGTTTCAGAGCTTCGATCGGCCGAGCTGGGTCGCAAATACCGCCGAAGTCGGGGGCGTTCGCCTGGAGGTCATCGACCTCGGCATCATCGGTGTCACGATCGTCGCATTGGTCGGGACCTGGTACGTGTTGAACCGAACGTTGTTCGGAATTTCGATGCGTGCGGCCGCTGAAGATTTCGATGCCGCACGTCTGATGGGGATCCGAAGCGATCGGGTGATTCGCGGTGCTTTCCTACTGGCCGGCGTTCTCGCCGGGATCGCGGCTGTCTTTGTGCTCATGCGCACGGGTCGTGCCGATCCCACGTCGGGCCTTTCGCCGCTGCTCAACGGGGTGCTCGCCGCCCTGATCGGCGGACTCGGCAGCCTAAGCGGCGCAGTCATTGGGGGGCTAACGCTCGGCTTGGTTGAAGTGCTGCTCATTGCGAACCTTCCCGACGGATTGGTCGGACTCACCAACGGGTTCGTCTTCTTGCTCATTGCACTGTTGTTCACCTTCCGGCCAGGCGGACTCTTCGCCGTAGCTCACGCAGAACGAGTATGAACGAGATTGTTCGCCGCCTCGGCGGTCCGGTCCTCAGCGCCGTTCTGCTCTACGGAGTGCTCGCCGTCGCAGGGCTGCTCTATGCATCAGGTGGTAGCGACGCTCGGGACAACATCGTCACCCAGATGATGGTCAACGCGATCATCGTCATCGGCATGCAGATCTACATCGGGAACACCGGTGTGTTGTCCTTTGGCCATGTCGGCTTCGGAGCGATTGCTGGCTACACGTTCGCAGTGTTGGCCATCTCTGTCGATCGCAAGGCGGTCACCATTCGAAACGCGCCCTTCGGCTTGACTGACGTCGAGCTCAACCCGTGGCTTGCTGTGGTCGCCGCCATCGTGGTGACGTTGATTATCGCGATGGTCGTCGGGCTCGGACTGGCCAGGAGCGCCGCGACATCTGGCGCTATTTCGGCGACCGTGATCACGCTCGCGGTGTTGTTTCTCGCCCATGAGGTAGCCGTCAACTGGGACAGCCTCACCGGCGGCGATCGCAGCGGCCTGTCGTTCCCCATTGGTGGAACGCTCCAGAGCGTGATTCCGATTCACCTCGCGCTGTTCGGCGCGATCTTGCTCGCTCGGCTTTATGGCACGTCCCGATCGGGCCGGATCGCCGCGTCAGCTCGAGAAGACGGCCTCGCTGCCCAGGCAATGGGGCACGAGCCAGGAGTGCATCAGACGTTGGCGCTCGCTGTGTCCATCGTGGTCGTGGCGGTCGGTGCGTCCCTGCGAGTCTTCGAACTCGGAAGCATCACGCCGCGTTTCTTCTTCTTTGAGTTCACGCTATTGACCCTGACGATGCTGATCGTCGGGGGCCGCAACTCAGTGACCGGAGCGATCACCGGTGTCGTGCTCATCACCGTCGGCAACGAACTCACACGCTTTCTTGCAAGCACCGACGTCGAGGCTCTGCCGATTTTGTTCCGGCCCGGGCTCTCGCGGCTGTTCCTCGGCTTATCGATGATCGGTTTCATGATCTTCCGCGCGAAAGGGCTGCTGCAAGACTGGGAGCTCGACAAAGCACTGTTCTCCCGCTGGCGTCGCAGCAACGAGGGCGACGCCCCAGCATTTGTGGCTCGTCCCATGGCCGACGACGCGCCCCAAGAAATTCGAGTCGATGATGTGGTGGTGCAGTTCGGTGGTTTCATCGCACTCGACAACACGACACTAACCATCAACAGGTCCGAGATCACCGGCATCATCGGTCCGAACGGCGCCGGCAAGACCACGCTGCTGAACGTGTTGACGGGCGTCGTTCCAACAACGTCGGGTCGAGCCTTTCTTGGTGACATCGAAGTCACCACGATGTCCACCCAACAGATCTCCCGTGCCGGGCTCACGCGAACCTTTCAGAACCTCCGGCTGTTCGCCTCGTTGACCGTCCGGGAAAACATCGCATCCGCAGCGCTTCGCAACATGGGCGGCGCGGAGGCCGAGGAGTACACCAAACAACTCCTCGGGGCAGTTGGATTGTGGGAATTGCGCGATCGTCGTGCCTCGGAGCTCGACTACGGAAACGCGCGTCGACTCGAGCTAGCCCGTGCTGCAGCCGTTCAACCACACTTCTTGTTGCTCGATGAGCCGACCAGCGGCATGAACGAAGCCGAGTCCCTCGTGATGGCCGACGACGTACGCAATGTCGCCTCGCTTATCGGCGCTGGAGTGGTGGTGATCGACCACGACCTGGGCTTCATCTCGGGGCTATGCGACAAGGTTTTCTGTCTCGACCAGGGAGCAGTCGTTGCGTCCGGTGCGGCGGCGGAGGTACAGGCGAACCCGATCGTGCGGGCCGTCTACTTGGGAACCGAAGCCGTTCCAACAGGGGCGGAGAGCTAGCGCTATTTGGCGCGAATGGGAGTGAATATGGGATTCAAAGTAATCGTCGACTACGACCTCTGCGAGAGCAACGCGATGTGTATGGACGTTGCCCCCGAGGTCTTTGAACTCGATGACGACGACTACCTCCAGGTGCTCGACGACGCACCGGGTGAGGACATGCGGGCCAAGGTTGCGCTCGCCGCCGAGCGGTGCCCAAAGCAAGCCATTTCCATCGCCGACGAATAGACGGCCATACGATGAAATCGGTCGCCGTGATCGGCGCCTCGCTCGCTGGTCTGCGAGCTATGGAGACGCTCCGCGGCGAGGGCTTTGAGGGCGCGCTGTATCTCGTCGGCGATGAGGGTGAGTTGCCCTATGACCGCCCTCCGCTGTCGAAACAAGTTCTCAGCGGCGAATGGGACAGCGGCCGGGTGCGCCTGGTGTCCGCTGAGGCCCTCGCCGAGCTCCAGGTGACCCAACACCTCGGTGACCCTGCGGCATCGTTCGACGCCGACACACGGCGAGTGACGCTGGCGTCAGGGGTCGAGCTGGACGTCGACGGCGTAGTCATCGCGACCGGGGCCCGAACGCGCACCATCGAGACCGACCTCCAGGGCGTGCACACGCTTCGAACGCGTGGCGATGCCGAAGCGATCGCAGAAGCCTTCAATGGCGAACCAAGCCGAGTGGCTGTGGTGGGTGGCGGGTTTATCGGTGCCGAGGTGGCGGCGACCGCACGCGGCCGAGGAATCGACGTAACGATGATCGAGATGTCGGGCACGCCGTTCCAGCGTGTGCTCGGGTCTGCGGTGGGTGATGTGTTGGCTGACCTGCACCGAGACCACGGGGTAGAGCTTCGCACTGGTATTGGCTGCGCTGGCTTTCACGGAGGCGGGGGCTCCATCGAGGCGGTCGAGCTCACCGACGGATCTATGGTCGAGGCCGATCTGGTCGTCGTCGGTATTGGAGTGATTCCCAACACCGAATGGCTCGAAGGAAGTGGGCTGGTGCTCGACGACGGGGTGCTGTGTGATGAGACGCTCCTCGCCGCCCCCGGCGTGGTCGCCGCTGGCGATGTCGTGAACTGGCCGAACCCCAGGTTCGGCGAGATGATGCGGGTCGAACACTGGGACAACGCCGTTACCTCCGGTCAACATGCGGCGCGGCGTCTCCTGCACGGCGACGCCGCCGGTGTCTACGATCCGGTGCCGTGGTTCTGGAGCGACCAGTACGATCGCAAGCTTCAGCTCGCCGGTCGCACCACCAACTACGACAGCTTCCAGCTGGTCGAGGGCGATTATGCGAGCCGACGCTTTGCCGTTTTGTACGGACGTGACGGCCAATTCAGTGCGGTGTTCGCCATGAACCGCCCTCGCCACGTCGTGAAGTATCGCCAACTGTTGCGTAGCGGCGCCACGTGGGACGAGGCCCTCGCAGCAGAAATCTAGGGCCAGCCAAGACCCCTATTGCAGCTGAGTGGGCCGAAGCCGGTTGGCGCGACCCTCTAGTGGTATGGCAGGTACCGGATGATTTCCCAATCGCTGAGCTCGTCGCCATCGACTTGGGCTCCCGAGGCCTCGAATACCTCGACCTCGTTGCGCTTGTGGGTGACGAAGTTCGACACGATGTTGGCACCGACAGCTTCGACGAGCGCGGCGTCCGCTTCAAGATCGTCGAGTGCGCCGGCAAGCGTTGTCGCGCAACGGCCGACGCCTTCGCCTCCGTCTTCGAAGCCATCGCCGGTGTACTGCGGCGGGGTCTCCAGCGCGTTCGCCACGCCGAGTCGCGCTGCCTGAAGGACAGCGGCAGCGCCGAGGTGCACGTTGACAGCGCCATCGGCAAGTCGATGCTCAATGCGCATCGCTGAGCCACCGTCCGCAGGTAGGCGCGACGTGACGTTGCGATGGTCGACACCCCAATTCGCCCAGCAGCCAGCGAGGGTGCCGGGCTGGAGGCGCCGGAAGGCGTTGATGGTCGGTGCGCAGATGGCAGCGAGTGCGTTGTGGTGCTGGACGAGCCCGGCCAGGCACTGCATGGCGAGTGCGCTGGCGCCCGTATCGGTCGAGTCATCGGCAAGCGCGAGTTCACCGTCGGGTCCGACCAGGCTGAAGTTGTAATGCAGGCCCGAGCCTGAAACGGTCGGGAAGGGCTTGCCAAGGAAGGTGAAGTCGAGCCCCATGCCGAGCGCGACCTCACGAACCATCGTTCGGAACATAAAGCTGTCGTCAGCCATTGCCATCGCGTCGTCATAGCGGAGGGTGAATTCGAATTGCGACTCGTCGAATTCGACGTTTGCCGATTCGACGTTGAATCCGCTGACGTCGGCTGCATCGAGGACCGCGGTCATAAAGCCTGACGGATCGCCAAGCGATCCGGTTCCGTACACCATCGACCGTGGGTTGTTGTATTTCTGCCAACCACCTTCGCCGTTCGGTTCGAGGAGGTACCCCTCCAACTCGATACCGAGCTTCACCGAGTACCCAAGTTCGGTCCAATCGTCGAGCGCTCTCTGCAATGTCGAGCGTGCTGAAACGTCATAGGGCTTGTGGTCCAATGTCAGATCCGAAACGCACACGCCGATCGTTGGGTCCTCCCATGAAGGTCGAAGCGTGGAAGCCACGGGTGTTCCGTGTACGTCCTTGAGTCCCTCGAGCAGGTAGCCGCCCTCCGCTGGGATGATGTCGCGGTCGTAGGTCAGCCCGAATGTCGTGACGCAAAATGCCGAGCCCTTGGCCGCAAGCGAGGAGGGTAGGTACTTGCCCCGGGCCAGTCCGAAGTGATCCGGCCACAGCATTCGGATTCGTCGGTACTCGGCGTATGGGTCCTCAGACATGGGGTCTCCTGGCTGATACTTGGTGAGGTCTTGAACGCTTACCAAATTAGTTCGGTACCGAATGACTGTCTACGCCTGCTCAAGATCCTTACATATGGGCCGCAGTTGGGTTCGCTTGCATCGCCACTATTGCGCGATGGTGGATGTGCAGTGAGCGAGAATCAAACGAAAACGGCATCGCCTCGTGCACCACACGTTGCACCGGGGCCGCGCGATCATATTTTGGATCTCTTTGGGTCGTTCGTGCGGGACTACGGCGGATGGGTTGCGGTTGCGGACCTATTGGCCTTATTGGGAAGTCTGGGCGTCGCCGAGACATCCGGGCGCTCTGCGTTGTCACGGATGAAGCGTCAAGGCGAGATCGAGGCGATCAGCCGTGGGTCGGCCCGCGGTTACGCACTCACGCCCGGATCCGAGGAATGGTTCGCGGACGGCACCGAGCGGATCATGAAGGGTTCGCCGTGGCGTCCCGATGATCTGTGGGTTCTCGCTGCGTTTACGGTGCCAGAAGATGAGCGCAGGGTTCGGTACCAGATCCGTGCACGGCTTCGGGACCTGGGCTTTGGCCAACTCTCCGGCGGATTGATGATCGCTCCCGCCTCGATCCTTGACGAAACGGTCCGGGCACTCGAGCGAGCAGAGCTGGTCGGCTACATCGACTTGTGGCAATCCCAGCACATCGGCTTTATGCAGATGGAGCAAGTCGTCGCGTCCGCATGGGACCTGCCAATGATCGATCACGCCTACCGTGACTATTTAGCGAGTGCTGCCGCGCTTGAGGTAGGCGCAGCGCCCGCTGACGACGAAGCTGCCTTCGTTCGGTACGTACACCACGTGCACGCCTGGCGAGAATTGCCATTTATCGATCCCGGAATTCCGGATCGGTACGTTCCTGGAGACTGGCGGGCGACCGAAGCCCGCGAAACGTTTGGGCGAATCTCCAACGAATTGCGACCGGGAGCCTGGCGTCACTTCGTGACCGTCGCAACGACCGACGAGTAGCACGGCTGACGTTTTCGCTCGCCGACCCGGCGGGTATTGGTTAGCGCAGGTCTTGACGCAGGGTTCCGGCGTCGACCACAACATCGCCGTCGAGGGCGACGGTGCAGCTACGCATCGGTAGATCGAAGTGGCCCCGGCAGAACCGGCCGGCGACTTCATTGGCTCCGGTCGAGAACACGACGTTGCCTGCAAAGGCCCGTAGTTCGGTTCCGTTGAGCGCTGACTTGTCCCACATTGCGAGCGCCTCCCAGCGTGCGGCGGGATTCATGCCCCAACCAATATGGCTGATGGCGTAGGCCTCGGGTTCTTCGAAGGCCGCAAGGTAGGAACGCATGAGTTCGGCGTCGTGGCTCTCACCAGCAATATCGACGACGTAGTCGTTCTCGAGCGTGAGTGTGATTGCTTCACGAAGATATTCGTTGAAGGTCAGGTTGATGTCGCCGGGGGCGAGCACGACCGTGCCGTTCACCGTGTTGGCGGCGGGGAAGGCGAGCACCAGGCCACCAGGCCAGTGAGCAATAGAGCCGGGTTCGGTGCACCAACCGTATGATCCGGCACGGAAGGCATCGGTGAGATCGACGGTGAGGTCGGTTCCGGCCTCTGACGTGATCGTCATCTGCGACGCTGCCTTGATAAGGCCCACTCCGTGATCGACCTTGTCTTTGAAGCTCGGATCGTGGGCCCAGCGTTCGGCGTTTTCGGGGTGCTCGGCCGAGATCATGAGGATGCGGGCGCCGCCCTCCAAGATCTGGCCCAGCTCGGGGGCGTGCAGGAGGCCTTCGGCGGTGCAATCGACGACAAAGTCGGCGGTGGCGCACGCCGCAACGGCGGCTCGATGGCCGGCAAGCGCTTGTGATGCGCCCGTCGAACGAATCGGTAACGGGCCAGGGTTTGCGGGCGTAGGCATGCGCACGTCGGCGACAGCCGCGCCGACCATCTCAAGAGCCATGCGCGCCGTCTCGACGATCTTGGGGCTACTCGCTGCCTCATGAAGGAGGACGGCGACTTCGCCCTCTTTGACTTCACATGCGTTGAACTGTTCGGCGTAGCGCTTCACCCATCGCCACTCCGCATGATCGCTCATTAGTTGCCAACTGCTTCGTTGTCGTACAAGCGCACGGCGCCGAGACGCTGCAGGCAGACCTCGACACTCCACGGAAGCATCGTTGCGCCACAGCGGGCATCGCGGTACGCCCGCTCGATGTAGCTGGGGCGAAGCAACGAACGGCCGCCACACACCCGGATTGCAGTGGAGGCAATGTCGGGGCAGCCTTCCATGGTGGTGACAAGGCTGGCCCATGCCCGTGTGATCTGCGCCTGTGATGGGTCGACACTCACTTCGCTGAGCGTGCGGTAACACAGCGCCTGAGCTTGTTCGTACTTGATGTTCATCTCGGCCCAACCCTGCTGCTTGATCGGGTGGTCGCGGCGGCTGCTGGACTTGAGGTAGTTCTCGGTGAACTCCATGATGCCGCCCATAAGGCCGAGGTAGGAGAACGAGAGCGTCATGTAGAAGTAGTGCCAACGGTTAGCTGCCTGGTTGAAGACGCCCGGTGGGAGCCATTCGTGCTCGGCGGCCACAAACACCTTGTCCATCACGAGGTTGCGTGAATCGGTGCCTCGCATGCCAAGTGGGTCCCATTCGCCTTCGATCGTGACGCCCTCGCCTTCGTGGGGAATGCCGAGGAGTCGAAGCTCGTCTTCGCCCTCTACCTGGCAAAGCACGTTGTGGAACGTGGAAGCTCCGCTAAGCGAAGCGAAGATCTTCTTGCCGGTAACGAGGAACCCTCCGTCGACCGGTACAGCTCGTGTTGCATAGCCCGCAGTAGCACCGGCAGCGAGGCCCTCAGAGAATGGCTGGCTGTGGATGTGGCCGTCTTCAACAATCCCCTTGTACAGGATCTCGCGGCGGGCTTCGAGGAAGGCGAGCTCGTCGCCCTCAAGGCCAAGCGAGCCCGCAACCTCGCCCACGAGCAGTGTCGTTGCGACGTGCATGTTGAAGGTGAGGGCGGTGGACGCACAGTGCTTGGCAAGCTCTTCAGATGCGAGGGCGTATGCAACAAAGTCGCCGCCGAGGCCACCGTGGCTCTTCGGGATAACGATGCCCAATAGCCCAGCTGCCCTGAGGTCCGCCCAGTTCTCGTAGGGGAACTCCGCATTGGTATCGATGTCGTCTGCGCGTTTGGCGAAGAGCGGGCCAAGTTCGGCCATTTTCTCCACGATTGCCATGCGCTCTGGGGTCTTGATGTCGTTCATAGTTTCGTCTTTCATCGTACCGGTTGCAAAAACCGGCGGACTTGGTCATTGAATCGTTCAGGGTCTTCAGCGGGGCTTAGATGCCCTACGCCATCGAGTATCACCAGCTCGGCGTTCGGCATTCCATCGCTGAGCACTTTGGCGTAGCTAACCGGCGTTTCTTCATCGAGTTCGCCCACGATCACGAGAGTTTCGTGTTCTATGTCGGCGAGCATTTCGCGAACGTCATTGGTGGGAAGGCAGTCGACGGCAGCGCGGAATCCGCGAGCGCTAATTTCGCCGAATGCGGCGATGGTCTCGGCGCGGATCTCTCCGGTGAGGGGAGTGGCGGTGATCATATCGACCACTAACTCGGCGGCGTCAGCGGGTGTTTCGCCGCGATCGAGGGGCGCAAGGCGCGCGGCCGTCCAGTCCTCGCGTGTGGTGCCATCCATTCCAAAGGCTGGGCTTGAATCCGCGAGTACAAGCCGGCCGACGCGATCGGGGTGGGCAATCGCGGTGTGCAGTGCGTGCATCCCACCGAAGGACAACCCGACTAAGTCCGGTGCGTCGAGTTCGAGCTCGTCCATCAATGCGACCAAGGAGTCCGCGATTCCTGCATAGGTGAGCGGTTCGAGGGGAGCGCTGTCGCCATAGCCCGGCATGTCCCAGGCAATACAGCGAAATTGGTCGGACAATCCGCGCAATTGCGGGCCCCAAGCGGACCTGGTCCCGCCCAATCCATGCAGAAATATCACCGGGGCACCGTCGCCTGCTTCGCGCCAGGAGACAGTGCCGCCTGTGTGGTCAATCGGTTCGCGAGAAGCCATAGGAAACTATATGCCGCGAAATTGACGAGTCACAACAGAGGCGAGTGCAAATTCGATCAGGTCGAAAGCTTGCTCAGCTGGCTGAACCTGATGAAGCCTATTGAATTTGGGCACATGTACGGATGCTCGACACAAATCGAAAAGGTAGTGTGATGCGACGCATTTGCATCGGTCGTCAAAATGGCGTTAGATATGAATCATGGGTTTCGGAGAAAAAGAAGTCACATCAATCGATCTCTCCGATCCGGATCATTGGCATGTTGCGCCGCCATATCGCGAGTTCGAACGGTTACGGACGACAACACCGGTTGCGTGGAATGAACGCCATGACGGCCATCGCGGGTTTTGGGCGGTCACTTCCCACCACGACGTAGTCACCGTGAGCCGCGACACCGCCACCTTTTCCTCCCGCAACGGCGTGATCTCGCTGGACGACTTTGATGACGAACAAAACGATGCTCGCCGAACGTTGCTGGAGATGGATCCGCCCCAACACACCATGATGCGCAAGGTGACCTCGCGGGACTTCACTCCACGAGCCGTCGGTAAGTTTGAGGACTTCGTGCGCACCACTGCTGGACAGCTCATCGATTCGGTGATCACCGGTGGTGAGGTCGACATCGTCTCTGAGCTAACCAAACAACTCCCGATTCTTACGTTGTGCCGTCTGCTCGGCGTTCCTGACGACCGACGCAACGACATGATCCGCTGGAGCGACTCGCTGATCGGCTCCGACGACCCGAATTTCATCGACCCTCTCGTCGAGGCGGTGCCTCTCGAAGAGCGACGCATGCTTCCCTTTGGTCATCCGGCCTCGCTCGAAGCCTTCGAGCTTGGGCGCAAGCTCCGCGACGACCGCACAGCGTCGCCACAAGTTGACGTGACCACCGCGCTTGCGTTGGGGATGGCCGATGGCGAACCGCTCACCGACGCAGAGTTCTGCAATTACTTCCTCATGCTGGTCGTAGCGGGCAATGAAACGACCCGACACACGCTTAGCCATGGCATCTCGGCACTCGCCGCCAACCCAGAGGAATGGCGTCGTTTCGTCGACGATGACCTCGATAGCTTCGTCGCCGCCGATGAGGTATTGCGTTGGGCGAGTGCCGTGCACTTCGTGCGCCGAATTGCGACCGTCGACGTCGAACTCAACGGGGCACACATCGCCAAAGGCGACAAGGTGGCGATGTACTACGTATCAGCCAACCGTGATGAGGCAGTTTTCGAAAACCCGAACGAGTTCATCATCGACCGCGCCCCCAATGAACAGATTGCGTTCGGGCGAGGTGGCCCGCACTTCTGTCTCGGTGCCCATGTCGCGCGGCTCCAGGTACGGGTGTTCTTAGACGAGCTACGCTCCCGGGTGTCGCGCATTGAACAGGTATCGCCGCCGGTGCGTCTTCGCAGTAACCACATCAACGGAATCAATGAATCAAAGGTCATCTTCCATGCGTGAAACAGAACCCTTCATTGCCGCTGCAGTACAGGCGGCTCCAGTATTTCTCGACGCACAAGCGAGCGCGCAAAAGGCCGTCGACCTGATCGACGAGGCGGCGGGCAACGGCGCGCAACTCATCGCGTTTCCCGAGGTGTTCATCCCCGGCTATCCGTACTGGAATTGGATCCTCAACCCCATCGAGGGCAGTGAGTGGTTCCACCGGCTGCACGACGTGTCCGTCTCTGCGACGGGGCCCGAGGTTCGACTTGTGGCTGAGGCTGCGGCTCGACACG
Organism: uncultured Acidimicrobiales bacterium; assembly: GCA_964562985.1. Lineage (GTDB taxonomy): Bacteria > Actinomycetota > Acidimicrobiia > Acidimicrobiales > SHLQ01 > SHLQ01. The sequence goes on along the minus strand of CAZLWE010000001.1, from coordinate 157,964 downwards.
GCGTGCATGTCGTGCTCGGTATCAATGAACGCTCGACCATCGGGGCTGGCACGCTCTTCAACACGGTGCTCACCATCGACGACCGCGGGAGGCTGATCGGCCGACACCGCAAACTCGTTCCCACCTGGGCCGAAAAACTCACCTGGACCGGCGGTGACGGGTCCAGTCTGGTCGTGCACGACACGAAGCTCGGCCCGCTAGGGGCACTGGCGTGCGGCGAAAACACCAACACGTTGGCGCGGTTCTCGCTGCTCGAACAAGGCGAACTCATCCACGTTTCTGCCTACATTGCGCTCCCAACAGCGCCAGCCGACTACGACATGGTCACCGCGATCCAAACCCGTTCGGCCGCCCACGCCTTCGAAGGCAAGCTCTTCAACGTCACGGCATGTGCGGCGCTCTCCGACGAGATCATCGAGGCCATGGTGAGTGTGGCTCCCGAGTCCGAAGCGATGTTCAATCGATCGCGAGCCGCATGGAGCGGAACCATTGGACCCGACGGGTCGGTCGTCGGTGACTCACTCATCGATGTCGAGGGCATCGCGTACGCCGAGATCGACCTGTCCCGCTGCGTGCAGCCCACCCAGATGCACAACATCACCGGCCACTACAACCGCTTCGACGTATTCGACTTCTCCGTCGATCGCTCCGCTCTCGGCCCCGAAGCGCCATTTACCGGTCCGGTCGACCTGCTCTCCAGCAGTGCAACGTCGGAGCCCGTGTCAACCGATGGGGGACCGCAATGAGCGCTACCGACGAAGCCAAGGCTCGTGAGTACGCCGAGCGCGACAACATGCTCGGCCGTGCTCGGGTGCAAGACAACGACGAGCTAACCGCCTACTACGACGAACTCGACCGCCTCGAAACCGGTGCACTGTGGACCGTCGCCAACGACATCGAGCCCTGGGAACCCCACGCCTTCGCCGTCCCGGTCCTGTGGCCATGGGCCGAGCTCCGCGGCCACGCCCTTCGCTCGCTCGAACTGGTAAGCCCCGAAGATGCCGGCCGGCGAGTCGTCTACCTGCGCAACCCCAATCGCAAAGACATCAGCGCCGCCTGCGGCCTGCTGTTTAGCGGAATCCAAGTAATGCGACCAGGCGAACGCGCCCCCGGCCACCGTCATGGAGCCTCGGCCTTACGCTTCATCATGGAAGGCAGCGGCGGCTACACCATCGTCGACGGTCACCACGTCGACCTCGGCGAACGAGACTTCGTCTTGACACCGAACGGCACCTGGCACGACCACGGCGTCGCCGAGGGCGGCGAGATCTGCCTGTGGCAAGACGGCCTCGACATTCCACTCACTAACGCGCTCGAAGCGAACTGGTACGAGACCCACCCCGACGACTACCAAACGACACTCTTCCCGATCAACGACAGCGCGAACTCCTTTGGTTCACCTGGTCTGCTTCCCACGTCCTACAAGTGGGAGCGGGCGTACTCACCGCTGCTTCGCTACGGCTGGGACGAAACCTACGAAGCGCTCCAAAAGGCGGCGAAGGCCGGCGTCGAGACCGAACACGACGGTGTCATCATGCGCTACTCGAACCCCCACACGGGCGGCCACGTGATGGCAACCATGGGGGCGTCGATGCAGATGCTGCGTCCTGGCGAAGCCACCAAGGCCATGCGGCGCACCGGCAACATCATCTATCAAGTCGCCAAGGGCTCGGGACACTCGATCATCGCCGGTAAACGCTTCGACTGGCAGGAGAAGGACATCTTCTGCGTGCCGTCGTGGGCGTGGCGAGAACACGCAAATGGCTCTGCGTCCGACGACGCTGTCCTGTTCAGCTTCAACGACTTCCCGGTCATCGAGAAGCTGGCCTTTGAACGAACCGAGGCCCTCGTCGAAAACGACGGCCACCAATACCTCGACTAACCGCCCCACCAATCAACTAGCCAAGAATTTGCGCTACAGGAGATCACTGTGAAGCTCGCAACCGTCCGCCATCATCCATTGGGTGAGTCCCGCCTCGCGGCGGTCGTCGATACCGACGGCTCCTCGCTCGTCGTCGACATCGCTCAGCTCGGGTTCGTGGCAGGCGTCGAACTGCCGTCGACGATGCTCGAATTTATCGACCTCGGCCCGACGGCAATCCCTCTGACCGCGGATCTCGTCGCAAACGATGCTCACCGCAATTCGCCGGGCGTTTCGGTGCCGCTCGCGAACGTCGAGCTGCTCGCGCCTATCCCACGCCCTCGCAAGAACATGTGGGGTATCGGCCTCAATTACGCCGAGCACGTCGCCGAGTCGGCTCGCTCGCTCGACACGGCAAAGGAAATGCCCGACAAGGCGGTCATCTTCTGCAAGCCACCCAACACGGTCTGCGCCCCCGGCCAGCCAATCGTGCACAACCCAGAGCTGACGCAGCAGCTTGACTGGGAGGTCGAACTCGCCGCCGTCATCGGTACCCGAGCCAAGCAGGTGTCGGCCGACGACGCGATGAGCTACGTCTTTGGCTACACGGTCATGATCGACGTGTCGGCCCGCGACGCTCGCCGCTCGGGCCAGTGGATTGTTTCAAAGGGACAGGACACCTACGGACCGATGGGCCCGTGGATTGTGACCGCCGATGAAATCGCTGACCCACACAATCTCGATCTGTCGCTGACAAAGAACGGCGAGACGAAGCAATCGTCGAACACCAAGCACATGTACTTCAAAATCCCTGCCTTGATCGAAGACATCAGCCAGGGCATGACCATGGACCCAGGCGACGTAATCCTGACCGGTACGCCCGAGGGCGTAGGCGCTGGCATGGATCCTCAGGAGTGGATGTGGCCGGGCGACACCATCACGGCAACCGTTGAGGGCATTGGCTCGATCACGCATCCAATCGTGGGGGCATAACGATGGAACGCTACAAAATTGGCCAAATCGTCCCGAGCTCCAACACCACCATGGAGACCGAAATCCCCGCGCTGCTGCGTGGTCACGCCGAGCACTTCGGCGACGTGGACTTCACGTTCCATTCGTCACGAATGCGGATGAAGACGGTGAGCAAAGAAGAGCTCGCAGCGATGGACAAAGACTCCGATCGCTGTGCGCTCGAACTCTCCGACGCTCGGGTCGACGTGATGGGATATGCGTGTCTGGTCGCCATCATGGCCACCGGTAACGGCTACCACTGCGAGTCGAGTGAACGACTTCACGGGATCACCGCCGAAAACGGTGCACCCGCACCCGTCGTGACCAGCGCTGGAGCGCTCGTCGATGGCCTGGCACACCTCAAGGCCAAGAAGATCGGGCTCATCGCGCCCTACATGCTTCCGCTCACCGAACTCGTGGCTGGCTACATCGCCGCCGAAGGCGTCGAAGTGCAGGACTTCCTGGCACTTGAAATTCCCGACAACCTCGAAGTCGCGGCCCAAGACCCGATGAACCTGGTCGAGCACGTCAAGAAGGTGAACACCGAAGGCGTCGATGCTGTGGTGCTCTCGGCGTGTGTTCAGATGCCGTCGCTGCAAGCGATCCAGATCGTCGAGGACGAACTGGGCATCCCTGTGCTCAGCGCGGCGGTCGCTACGGCGTGGCAGATGCTGGGCGAGCTCGGGCGTCCGCAGGTCGTTCCGAACGCAGGAACGCTGCTGGCTCCCTAAGGGATTCAGTCCATATCGAAGCTGGTGGCAACCGCATCAACCACTCGTTCTGCGTGGGCGGGTGTCGCGAGTGTGGCGGTCGTGATGCGGATGTAGTCCTGGTCGGTGGCGTTGACCATGAAGGGCCGTCCAGGAGCGACGCCAATGCCCTGTGCGGCGAGGGCGGTCACGGCGTGTTGCTCATCGGTCACCGGCAACCAGACGTTCATGCCCGTACCGGCCGTCGCGAGCTCGGACCCGGGTACGCCCCGTTGGGCCAAGTGCTCGATGAAGTGGCGGCGTCGCTGCGCATAGACGGCTGTGGCGTGCTCGATGTGCTCGCGTTCGGCAGCGCTCTCCAACAGTTCGAGCAGTACCTGTTGGAGCAGGCGAGACGTCCACGAGGGGCCGAGGTGGCGTCGGTGAATAACCGGGTCGAGAAGCTCCGCGGGGCCGCTGAGGGCAGCGAGGCGAAGGTCGGGCCCGTGAGACTTCGAATAGCTCCTGATGTGCAGAACCTGGTTGGGCAGCGGCGTGCCGATGCTGTGCAATTCGGCCCCCGAGATCGATCCGGAATGATCGTCTTCCACGACCAGCACGTTTGTTTCAGAAAGGAGGTCGGCCAGATCGTCTCGGCGTGACTCGCTCATCGCCACACCGATGGGGTTCTGCGCTCGGGGCTGCAAGAACAGCGCGGTGGGTTGTTGGGCAATGACGGACTCCAGTTCGCCGGGAACGATGCCCTGGGCATCGCAGCGCACCCCGATCACCCGAGCCCCTCGCAATTCGAGCATGTCGATGATTGGAGGGAACGTCGGATCCTCCACGACCACCGTGTCGCCCAAGTGCACGTGTGCGTTGATGATCCGGTCGAGTCCGTCTTGGGCGCCATCGACGATCGTGAGTCGCTCGGGTACATAGGGCCAGTTCGATAGAAGCGCTTTCTCGAGTGCGGGGACGACGGGTGAATCCAAATAGGAGTTCATGGTGAGGTCGACTTGCACCCGTTCGAGGGCGCCGGTCAGGCTCGGCAACAGGGAAGGGTCTGGTGTTCCGGAACTGAGATCGAACTCGTAAGCACCGGGGGATGCCGGGACATTCCAATAGCGGCCCTCCACGTCGCCCCGTGAGGTCCGCACAACGGTGCCTCGACGACGGTCGGTCGTGATCACCTCATGTGCCCGAAGGATGCGCCAGGCTTCCGACACCGTGCTCGGACTGACCCGAAGAGCTCTGGCGAGCGCTCGCACGGTCGGCAGCTGCGAACCGGGCCCGATCTCGCCTCGGTTAACCAGGCGCCCGATGACCCGGGCGATTTTGCGAGGGTCGAGGGCAGCGCCGCGCGGCCCGTGTTCGGCGCGCGCTGCATCGACGATCGCGTCGAGGTTTGTTTTGCTGGGCTCGGTCTCAGCTGCGTTCGGCGACGGCATAGAACCAGTTTGTACAATACAAAAGGTATTTGCTACTAGAGCTCGCGATCACTTAACTAAGTGCATGACTTCAACGGCCGAACTCCTGACCCGTTACCGCAATAGCCTCCCGCCATTTCTGAGTCCGTATTACGCGGACCCGATCCAGATCACCCATGGCGAGGGAAGCTACGTATTCGACGGCGACGGCGAAAAATACCTCGACTTCTTCGGCGGCGTGCTGACCACGATGGTCGGTCACGCCAACCCCACTGTCACCGCAGCGCTCCAAGAACAGGCGGGCAAAGTCGTACACACGTCCTCGCTCTACCTCAACGAAGCAATGATCGAAGTCGCCGAGAAGATCGCGGCGCTCTCGGGCATCCCGAACGCCCGAGTCTTCCTCACGCCATCGGGCACCGAAGCAAACGACGCTGCGCTCCTGATGGCCACGAGCTATCGCAAGTCGAACCAGATCCTGGCCATGCGAAACAGCTACCACGGCCGATCACACTCCACCCAGGCCATCACCTCGCACGCCTCGTGGGCGTCGACGAGCAACTCCGGTCTCAAAGTCACGTTCGTGCAGGGGCCCTACAAACTCCGTAGCCCGTTCGCCTCGCTCGACGACGATGCCTTCACCGACGCCTGCGTCCACGATCTCAGCCAGCTGCTCGCCATGACCTCAGCGGGCGACGTCGCGGCCCTAATCGCCGAACCAATCCAAGGTGTCGGCGGTTTCGCCACGCCACCTCCGGGGTTCTTCGGCGCCATGAAGAAGGAACTCGACAACCGGGGCATCCTCTACATCTCCGACGAGGTCCAGACCGGATGGGGGCGCACCGGCGACTACTTCTGGGGCTACCAAGACCACGGCGTCGTGCCCGACATGTTGACCTTCGCCAAGGGAGCGGGCAATGGTGTCGCTCTCGCCGGTGTGGTCGCCCGTGCCGAAATCATGGAATCGATCAAGGTCACCCACTTCTCCACCTTTGGCGGCAGCCCGCTCGCTGCTGCTGCTGGCTCGGCCACGATCGACTACGTGCTCGACAACGACCTCCAAGCCAACGCAAAGGTTATGGGTGGCCGCATGCGAGCCGGCCTTGAAGCCATCGCATCGGAAAGCCCGTGGATCGCCGAGGTCCGCGGCAAGGGCCTCATGCAAGCCTTCGAAACCGTCAACCCCGGTGGCCTCGAACCATCGCCACAACACGCCGTCGACACGCTGGAGGCCGCCAAGGCCAACAACCTGCTCGTCGGCAAGGGCGGCTTGCACGGCAACGTCATCCGCATGGCGCCAATGATGAACGTAACCGCCGACGAAATGGACGAGGGGCTCGAATCGCTCTCGACCGCCATCCGTTCGATCGCCTAGATCTCCCCAGAAGGAAATTCATGGAAACCATCCCGCATCTGATCAACGGCGCCAAGGTGCCTTCGACCTCCGGTCGCACCTCGCCCGTCTTCAACCCGGCCACCGGCGAACAAACCGCCGAGCTCGGGTTAGCCGATATCGCCGAGGTCGACTCCGCGGTCGCCGCCGCGAAGGCTGCCTTCGACGAATGGCGCCAGTTCAGCATCGCCAAGCGCACGGCGCTGATGTTCAACTTCCGCAACCTCGTAGTCGAGAACACCGCCGAGATCGCACGACGGCTCACCTTGGAGCACGGCAAGGTTCTCTCTGACGCTGCGGGCGAGGTCGCCCGAGGCATCGAGAACATCGAATACGCCTGCGGAATCGCCGAGCACCTGAAGGGCACCTACAACGAGAACGCCTCCACCGGCGTCGACGTGTACTCGGTGCGCCAGCCTCTCGGCGTCGTCGCCGGAATCACTCCGTTCAACTTTCCGGTGATGGTTCCCCTTTGGACGATCCCGAACGCGATCGCATGCGGCAACACCTACATTCTCAAGCCATCCGAACGTGACCCGTCGGCCCCGATGTTCCTCGCCGAGCTGTTCCACGAGGCAGGGTTCCCCGATGGGGTGCTCAACGTGTTGCACGGCGACAAGGTGGCCGTCGATCGTCTGCTCGAACACCCCGACGTCAAGGCGGCCAGCTTCGTCGGCTCCACTCCGATCGCAAAATACGTCTACGAAACCGGTACCGGTCATGGCAAGCGCGTGCAGGCGCTCGGCGGAGCGAAGAACCACATGCTGGTGCTGCCCGACGCCGACCTCAACCTCGCCGCCGACGCTGCCGTATCGGCAGCGTATGGCTCAGCGGGGGAGCGGTGCATGGCCATTTCGGTCGTCGCCGCAGTCGGTGAGATCGCCGACCCGCTCATCGAAGCAATATCGGATCGCATGGCCAAGCTCACCATCGGTGACGGCACCGACCCGGACTCCGAGATGGGTCCGCTCGTCACCAAGGAACACCGCGACCGTGTTGCGGGCTACATCGAGACCGGCGGCAACGAAGGCGCGACCGTCGTAGTCGACGGCCGCGAGCAATCCTTCGACGGCGACGGATACTTCCTCGGTGTCACCCTGCTCGATAACGTCACCGCCGACATGGATGTCTACAAAGACGAGATCTTCGGCCCGGTCCTGTCGGTCGTGCGATGCGATACCTACGCCGAGGCGCGAGATCTGATCGCCAACAACCAATACGGCAACGGCGCCGCGATCTTCACCCGAGACGGTGGAGCCGCCCGAGACTTCCAAGAGACTGCGGACGCGGGCATGGTCGGTATCAACGTTCCGATCCCGGTGCCCGTCGGCTATCACAGCTTCGGCGGCTGGAAAGACTCACTATTCGGTGACACGACCATGTATGGCCCCGAGGGCGTGCGGTTCTTCACACGCAACAAGGTCCTGACGTCGCGTTGGCCCGACCCTGCTACTAGCACCGTCGATCTCGGCTTCCCCACGAACGGTTAATGAAATGACGACGCCATCGATCCGAAGTACTTCCGCCAGGTCATGGGGCGAGTCCCCACGACCGTCACCGTGATCACCGCGATGGTCGACGATGCCCCGGTCGCGATGGTGATCGGCAGCTTCGTATCTATCTCGCTCGATCCGCCGCTCGCTGGGTTCTTCTGCACCTCGACGTCGTACACCTGGGGGCAGCTCAAATCCGCCGACGTCCTCGGCGTGAACGTGCTCGGAGGCCAGGCCCGCGTTTCCGACGTTGCCATATGACGAGGTCATGACCGCGGCGCTTCGCCGAGACGCGGGCAACCGAAGTGGCCGTGCAATGAGGTATGCGAGCACCGCCCCGATCGCCATCGCGGCGAGCCCGCCCACCGAAAAGCGCCACACCGTTTCTCGTTCGAGTTCTGCGTCGGCGAACACATCGAGTACGAACAACGGGCCGATCACCCAGAACGCAAGGCGGGACAGGGTCGCAATATCAAAGTGCAGACGACGACCCGCGAACCATCCCAAGCCGACCACCGCGACCACGGGCGCCATCACGTTCACCAGCACCAAAACGACGCCCATCTACGAGCTGAGACTAGGTTGCTGGTCTCTCGCGAGCACATCTGGAACGGTTACGATTCGGGGTGTGCGCCAACGTCGTCGCACCCAAGAATTATGGAGTTCTCATGTCAGACACATTGCTCGATCGTCGCCAGTTCTACATCGACGGTGCGTGGGTCGATCCGGCGGTCGCCAACGACTTCGACGTTATCGATCCATCGACCGAGCAAACTTGTGCGGTGATCTCGCTCGGCTCCGAAGCCGACACCAACGCTGCCGTCGCTGCGGCGAAGGCAGCTTTCCCTTCGTGGGCAGCGACCCCGGTACAGGAACGAATCGAATTGCTCGAGAAGCTCCTCGAGATCTACAAGACCCGTAGCGGCGAAATGGCCGAAGCGATCTCATTGGAAATGGGTGCGCCCATCGACATGTCGAACCACTCCCAGGCAGCGACCGGCTCGGGCCACCTCAAGAGTCTTATCCGAGCGTTGAAAGCCTTCGAGTTCGAACGCCCGCTCGGCCCGCACGCCCCCGACAACGCCATCCTCTACGAACCGGTGGGCGTGTGCGCGTTGATCACCCCATGGAACTGGCCCATGAACCAGGTCACACTCAAAGTCGTTCCCGCACTTGGCGTGGGCTGCACTGTCGTGCTCAAGCCCAGCGAGATCGCTCCCCTTAGTTCAGCCCTCTTCGCTGAGATGATCGACGAGGCCGGATTCCCGCCTGGCGTATTCAACCTGGTGCAAGGCGACGGACCCGGCGTTGGAACACAGCTTTCTGGCCATCGCGATGTCGACATGGTGTCGTTCACGGGCTCCACCCGTGCCGGTGTGGCCATCACGAAGAACGCAGCCGATTCGGTCAAGCGGGTCGCGTTGGAGCTTGGAGGCAAAGGAGCGAACATCATCTTCGCCGATGCTAAGGACGACGCCGTGAGTTGGGGAGTGTGGCGCTGCTTCAACAACACCGGTCAGAGCTGCAACGCACCAACGCGCATGCTCGTCGAGCGTTCGATGTACGACGAAGCCGTGGAGAAGGCGAAGGAAGTTGCCGAGAAGACCGCCGTCGACATTGCCAACAAAGAGGGCAAGCACATCGGCCCGGTCGTTAGCCAGGCCCAGTGGGACAAGATCCAAGGCCTCATCGCCAAGGGCGAAGAAGAAGGCGCACGCCTGCTCGTGGGCGGAGCCGGTCGCCCCGACGGGTTCGACGAAGGCTATTTCGTGAAGCCGACGATCTTCGTCGACGTTGACGCCGACATGACCATCTACCGCGAGGAGATCTTCGGACCGGTGCTGGCGATCATGCCCTTCGACACCGAGGAAGAAGCGATCGCCATCGCCAACGACACCCCGTACGGTCTCACCAACTACGTGCAGACCACCGACCCCGAAAAGGCTCGGCGGGTCGCTCGGGCGCTGCGCTCAGGCATGGTCGAGATGAACGGGCTACCTCGCGGCGCAGGCGCACCGTTCGGTGGCTACGGACAAAGCGGCAACGGACGCGAAGGCGGCGAATGGGGCATCGAAGAATTCCTCGAGGTCAAGTCCGTCTCCGGCTTTAACGTCTAAGTCCGCGTGCCGCCGACTCCAGCAAACGCTGCCAGCCGCCGTCTCAGCTGTTTGGAAACGATGGTGTGAACCGCAGCTAGCTCACGGAGCTAGCTCTCATCAATCCATGACGTTAGGCCGCTGCGCGCGATTTCGTAGCTTCTTGAAGTGTGCGTCGTTGACCGGATGTCATCGAGGTTCGGGACTTGCCCGGAGCTACGACAGCCTTTTTGGCTGGGTAGGTCTTGTTTGTGGGCGTTTGCTTCATGTGGCTATCTTACGTGTTGTGTGTGACGGTGGCTAGGGGTCGGTATTGAGGCTTGTTAGTAGCGTGCCGATGATTGTCGCTGTGCGGGCAAGGTGTGACTGGTCCTTCTTTGCGTCGAACTCTCGATTGTCGTCATTCGTAATGCCGGCGAGCACGCCGATTTTTTGAGTGTCGGCGTAGATCGGAGTGGCGACCACTGCGTGGCGCTTTGCGAAGTGTTCTTGTTGTTCCCGAGTGAGCCCGTGAGTGGCGTCATGTACTTCGGTACCGTTCCGTACGATTGTTATTCCGTCTTTCCAAGCCTGACCGGTCGCCCCTTTACCGGGTGCAAAGGAAATCAGCTGTGCTTGCTCGCCGGTTTCGGGCGCTGGCCAGATCGGCGACAGGAGCTCGGTTTCGTGGTCGTAGATGTAGATGGTCCACTCCCACTTTTTCTTGAACCAGTAGTCCTGGGTCAAGAAACGTTCGATGGATGTATCTCGTGCGTCTTCAGCTTGTTGTTGAAGGCGCGATCTGGTGTCGGCGGTGAGCTTGTCGACAGTCTCGAAGGTCTTATCTGATCGTTCGTTGCGCTTCGCTTGGTCCACGACGATTACAACCGCAGATACGACCCATGACACGAGCAGTATCCATCGAATCGCTAACGGACCGTCTTGAACCGCATCAGAAAAGATCGTGGCCGCTGTCGGGACGAGCAAAACGTAGGCCCCCAAGAGTAAGTCTCTTAGTTGCAGTTTCGTAGATCCGGGCACGATTTAACCCTAGGCAATCGGCAGGGAGCGCGCTATTGGCTAGGTGCTAGCAGGCTTTGTCGACGTATATCGGACATCGACCCACGCCGACAGCTAGCTGGTTGCAACAGGGTTCGACTCATCGCTCGGGACGCTCGTAGCCGCTTGTCTTGCTTGTTAACGAGGGGATACGTGGAGTGATATTTTCTGGGTGCGGCCTTTACTCCTAGCGAAGTCGGTTACCGGCAACAGTTCGGCTAAGTCCCTAATGGCATTCCGCCGTCCACGGGGATGATCGAGCCGGTGGTCATCTTGAGGTGATGGATCACGGCCGAGACCGCCGCGGCCACGTCGTGAGGCGTGGTGAGTGCGCCGAGCGGAGTGGCATCGACTTGGGCTTGGAGCATGGCGGGGTCCGCCTTCGACGCGTATTCGCCGAGGACCCAGCCAGGCGAAGCTGGGTGTGGTTCGTGCCGATCGCTTTATCGCCGTATGCAACATTTGTCCGCGGACCGATAAACAGCGCGCCATAGTTTTTCAAATTGTGGCTGAAGGACGCGTCGTCGTTGGTCATGATCTGCACGTGTTCCGGCCTTAGTGCGGGAGCATCCGACTGGGTCGCCGCGCACAAGGTGAAGGTGTTAGGTGTTGATACACCAACCCCCGACAACCCGGCGAGCAAGATTTTCCCTGCCCACATCATGAGCAAGTTGGAGCGGATCACGCACTACGAGAACCTGGCCAACCTCGACAAGCTACTTGGCACCCGATTTATGTTCTATGGTTTCCCATTAATGATCAAAGGCGGACACGGGGGCCCACACGTGCGGTGGCTGTTATTGAGTCGTGAGTGAATCTGGCCGGAAACGCCCGGTGAGCAGCGTCGATGTTGCTGTTCGCGCGGGCGTAAGCCAGGCCACGGTCTCTCGCGTCCTGTCGGGCACTACGCCCGTGTCGGCGAGAACCCGTGAGAAGGTTGAACGAGCGCTCGATGAGCTCGGCTATCAACCGAACGCCAATGCTCGGGCACTCAAGACGCAACGCACGAAGACGATCGCGGTGGTTGTTGCCGACATCACTAACCCCTTCCACCCCGAGTTGGTAGAGGCGCTCAACGAGGCGCTCTCCGCCGCAGGGCAGATGATGTTGCTCTGGGACGCTGCGGTTGCCGGGGATGACGGATCGGTGATCGCCGCGATCCAGCAAAGACTCGTGGATGGCGCAATCTTCGCTACCGCTATGCGCGGATCAGAGACACTTCGTCGTGCCCAAGAACTCGACCTGCCGGTGGCTCTGGTCAATCGAAGACTGCCGTCGCTTGAGATCGACGCGGTGACGTCAGACAACGAAGGCGGCGGTCGGACCGTTGCCCGCTATTTCTTAGACGCGGGTCGCAAACCAGCGGTCATCGCCGGCCCCGAGGCGGCAAGCACCAGTCGTGAACGGGCGGCCGGGTTCCTCGCGGAATGGCAAGCAGCACGGCCCGACTACGAGCCCTTTGTTTCCTACAACGAATTCTCCGACGAGAGCGGGCGCCAGTTCTGCGTCGAGGTGCTGTCCTCGGATGATCCGCCGGATGCCATCTTCGCCACCAACGACTACACCGCGTTTGGTGTCCTCGATGAGGCCAAACGCCGGGGGATCCGAGTGCCCGAGGACTTGTGGGTTGTGGGCTACGACGACATCGCGATGTCGAACTGGTCGTTGTTCGACCTCACGACCGTTCGACAACCCACTTCCAAGATGGCCAGGGAGGCCGTGCGATTGCTGCTCGCCCGCATTGAGTCCGATGATCTCCCGGTTCAGTCCATTCTGTTCGAAGGCGAACTCATCGTTCGCGGCAGCACCGGCTGAACCGGGCGAACGTGGTTAGGAGAGCGCTGCTGCGACGTCGTCCACGTTGAGGTTGCAGGTGCTCGCGGCTTGCTCGAAGAACTCTTGTGGAGGAGTGCCCGCGCTCAGGAACTCTTCTGCTTCGGGGATGGACCGGGCGCTGAGCCAGTCGCCGATAGATCCCACGGTGCAGCTCCATTCCTCGCCGCCTCCGAGAACCGGGTTCGTGGTGGGAAGCCATTGGTTGATCGCATCGGGCTCGCAACGGATCAACGCGATGAGCTCCGCCGTACCCTCGCCAGTGAACTCGATGCCCTCGGAGTCGAGGCGTTCGATCACACAGTTCGCTGCGCCTTCGAGATCCTCCACCCCGAGTTGGAACGCGGTGACGTCGAGGTTGTCGGTCGCAATCTCGAGATCGGTTCGGTCATCGACCGTCGTCGTCGGAGCCTCGGGCTCGGCTGGTTCGTCCGCCTCGTCGGTCTCCCGTTCTTCGTCGGCTTCGGGCTCTGCCGTCGCCTCGTCGGTAGCTTCGGGAGCAACGGTCGTGGTGGTATCAGCGGTTGCGGATTCCTCGTCGCTTGCGCAGCTAGCGAGAATGAGCATGGCTGCCAGTGCCGCAAGGAATGGTCGGATGAATCGTCGATCTTTCATGCGTGGTCAAGTCTACGGGCGCGATGACTGTCGTTAGCTTCACCAAGCGAAAGTCAGCCGCTAGAACCCCATTTGGCGTAGCAGCTTGTCGGCGAACTCGCCATAGGGCGGGTACAGCATGCTGGTACCGGTACGGCCGGCGATTTCTCGTTGGGTGAAGACCCCGCGCAGGTTCGATAGCTCGTCGAAGCCGGCCTGACCGTGGACCCGACCAATTCCCGAAGTACCCACGCCACCGAAAGGCAGATCGTGTTGGGCGAAGTGTACGAGAACTTCGTTGACGGCAAGGCCTCCTGACACGAGGCGTGTTCGAACGGCCTCGACCTCACGGTCGACGTTCGAGAACAGGTACGCAGCCAGCGGTTCGTCACGTTCGTTCGCGTGCAAGATCGCTTCGTCGACGCTCGTGACCGAGACCAACGGCAGGATTGGCGCGAAGATTTCCTCGGTCATCACTCGGGCGTCGCCGGGCGCGTCGAGCACAAACGTCAAGGGGAAGTGTCGAGGATGGTGACCGGCCGGCAGGTCGGCCGTCAGCACGGTGGCGCCTCGATCCCTGGCGTCGGTGACCAGCGAGTTCGCCCGCGCGAACGCATTGTCGTTGATGATCGTTGTGTAGTCGCTGGTATCGCTACCGTGAGCGTTCGCGAACCAGCGCGTGGCCGCCTCGACGAAGTCCACGCGTTGGGCGTCGTCCATCAGGACGTAATCGGGGGCGATACACGTCTGACCGGAATTGAACGTCTTCCCCCACGCGATTCGTGTTGCCGCTGTTTCGATGGGAAATGTGGGGGAGATGATCGCTGGACTCTTGCCACCAAGTTCGAGGGTGACCGGAGTCAGGTTGGCGGCTGCGGCTTGGGCGACCAGACGGCCAACGCGGGTGCTGCCGGTGAAGACCAGGTGATCGAAGGGCAGCGCGGCGAACCGTGCTGCAAGATCGGCGTTGCCGCCGACCACCGTCACCTCATTCGCATCGAAGGCGTCTGCGACAAGTTCGGTGATCAACTCGGTGGTTGCCGGAGTGAACTCCGACATACGGATCATCACCCGGTTACCCGCTGCGAGGGCCGAGACGGCTGGTTGGAGGGCGAGGTCGACCGGGTAGTTCCATGGCGACATCACGCCTACGACCCCTTTGGGCTGAGCCACGATCGCGTTGGAGGCGGGCCGGAACCACAACTCGGTGCCGCGTCGCCGTGGCTTCATCCACGAGCGGAGGTGATGCTTCGCGAACTCGATTCCACCGATCACGCCTCCAAGGTCAGCCATCCGGGTCTCCACCAGTGGTCGATGGCCGAAGTCGTCTGCGATGGCGGCCGCGATCGAGTCCGCGTTCTCCGTCACCATCGACCGCATTGCGTCTAAACGAGCGAGCCGCAGTTCGCGGCTGGGGTAGGGGGTGAGCCGGTGCGCTGCCCGTTGTTGAGATAGTCGCATCTCCAGGGAGTGGGCGGTGTCGGTCGATGGAGGCGATGTCGTCATGGCCTAACAGATCCTCGTCGTCGGGTACGCCCACCATAGAAGCCGAGCGTCTCGTGCGGGTCCCTAGCGGAGGCCAGCGCCGTATCCTGAAGTTATGGCCGCCAACACCCACGTGCGCACCGATTTGAGCGTGGATGGAATGACGTGTGGTGCGTGTGCTGCACGGGTGCAAGAACACCTCGACAAGCTCGATCCGGTCGGTCAGGCACAGGTCAACTTCGCTACCGGGCGAGCCACGGTCCTCCACGATGGGTCGCTCAACATCGAGGCACTCGCCGCCCAAGTGACATCGCTTGGCTACTCGGTCATCGATTCCGAAGAGCGGGACTTGGCTGCAGAGCGCCGAGAGGTCGACCTTCGTCGCCGAGTGATCTTGGCGTTGGCGCTTGCCATTCCGGCGATGGTGCTCGGGATGGTCGATGCCTTGCATTTCGATGGCATCCGTTGGGTGCTCGCCACTCTCGCCACTCCGGTCATCTTGTGGGCGGGCTGGCCTTTCCACCGGGCTGCATGGAAGAACCTCCGTCAGCGAGCGACCACGATGGACACGCTGGTCTCGATGGGTTCGTTGTCTGCGCTGATTTGGTCCTACGTGGTGTTACTCGGCGGGATTGGCGAGTTCGTCTACTTCGAAACTGGCGCAATCATCGTGGCCTTCATTCTGTTGGGGAAGTGGCTCGAGCTGCGGGCGAAGCGGCGGTCAGGTGACGCTATTCGGGCTCTCGCCGACCTTGGCGCGAAGACGGCGTTGCTCGATGATGGCCGGGAGATCGCGCTCGACGACCTAGCCGTCGGGATGCGTTTCGTGGTGCGGCCCGGTGAGAAGATTGCGACCGACGGGGTGGTGGTCGAGGGGCGTTCGGCTGTTGACGCCTCGATGGTCACCGGCGAACCCGTCCCCGTCAGTGTGGAACAGGGCGACGAGGTGATCGGGGCCACGATCAATACGAACGGCTCGCTTACGGTCGAAGCAACGAAGGTGGGATCGGACACCGCACTCGCGCAGATCATCCGCTTGGTTGACGAAGCGCAAGGTGGGCGGGCCAATGTGCAGCGGCTCGCCGACAAAGTCTCCGGCGTTTTCGTGCCCGTGGCCATCGTCGTCGCTCTGGTAACGCTCGTGGCTTGGCTCGGGTTCACCGGCGACGTAGACACCGCCTTCACCGCCGCCGTGGCCGTGCTGATCATCGCCTGCCCCTGTGCGCTCGGGTTGGCGACGCCGCTCGGCATCATGGTCGGCACCGGGCGAGGCGCACAGCTGGGTGTGATCATCAAGGGCGGAGAAGTCCTCGAAGACACCCGGGATGTCGATGTGATCGTGCTCGACAAAACCGGGACCGTGACCGAAGCAGCGATGACCGTGGCCGAGGTGCTCACCGAACTCGATGCAACTACTGCTGATTCGGTGCAGCGGATGGCGGCATCGGTGGAGAGCCGCTCGGAGCACCCGATCGCGCAGGCCATCGCCGCCACCGTTCCCACGCATGCGAAGGTCGCCGATTTTGAGAACCTGCCAGGAAGCGGAGTCCGCGGAACCGTGGCAGGCCAGGTCGTCCATGTAGGGCGCAGGAGCCTCTTTTCGACGGTGTCCCCGGCGCTGCACGCCAACGCCCAGGCCGCGGAACAGTCGGGAGCGACGGTGGTGTTCGCGGGACGTGACGAGACAGCGGAGATCGTCTTTGTCGTGGCCGACGCGGTGAAGCAAACGTCGGCTGATGCGGTAGCCAGGTTCCACGAACTCGACATGTCCGTCACCTTGCTCACTGGCGACAACGAGCGAACGGCAGCTGCGGTTGCCGAACAAGTCGGTATCGGGGCGCGCCAAGCAGATGCGGTGATCGCCGAGGTATATCCGGATGAGAAGGCGGCAACGATCTCCAAGCTTCAGGCCGAGGGCCATCGGGTGGCGATGGTCGGCGACGGTATCAACGACGCACCTGCGCTCGCTCAAGCCGACATCGGCATCGCGATCGGAACCGGCACCGACGTGGCGATCGAGGCCTCGGACTTAACCGTCATTTCCGGCGATCTGCTCGCCGTCGCCGATGCCATTTCGCTGTCTCGGGCCACGCTCGGCACGATCAAGGGAAACCTCTTCTGGGCGTTCGCCTACAACGCTGCCGCGATCCCGTTGGCAGCCTTTGGCATTCTCAACCCCGCAATCGCCGCGGCGGCGATGGGCCTCTCGTCGCTCTTCGTCGTCTCGAACAGCTTGCGACTCCGTCAGTTCGCGAGCGCTCGGTGAAGGATCTGCATGCAGCGGTGCAACGCCTCATCGGTGACATCGAGGCGGTGGTCGCGGCAGCGGACTCGCAAGGTCTGCCGCTAAAGAAACACCACCGCCAGACCTTCGAACTGCAATTGCAGTCATTGCGAGTGGTCGATTCGGAACTGCACGAGCGGGTTGTCACCCGCCGGGTGTGGTCGCTCGGCGAGGCGACCATTCCAGTCGTACGTGCGATGTTGCGGGCCGCGGGCAGACCCAAAGTCGGTGTTCCCAGCGCTCTCGTCGACCAAGCGCAAGCATCGAACATGCACCTACGGCAGGAACTCCACCGCTTCGCCGAAGGCCGCGCAAAGTAATCTGTGGTCGAAAACCAGGCGATAGCGACGGAATCGGGCCACAGAATCAGCATCACAGATATATAGATTCCCCGGCTTGATCCAATGAGGAACTAGTGTCGTTGGGCGCGGGTCTTGAGGATCACGCCGATAGAGGAGAGTACGTATGGCAGGTGGACTGGTTGGGCTGCTCGACGATGTCGCTGCGCTGGCAAAGCTCGCTGCCGCATCCATTGACGATGTAGGCGTCGCAGCTGGAAAAGCCAGTGCGAAAGCTGCTGGTGTGGTCATCGACGACACCGCGGTGACTCCCCAATACGTGCAGGGCCTTGCGGCCGATCGCGAGTTGCCGATCATTAAGCAGATCGCCGTTGGTTCGCTTCGAAACAAGCTGCTGGTCATCGTGCCCGTCATCTTGATCCTGAATCAGTTCGTGCCGATCCTGGTCGACATCATCTTGATCTTTGGCGGACTATTCCTCTGTTACGAAGGCGCGCACAAGATCATCCACGCGCTCATCAAAAAGGACGATCACGATCACGACGTTCCCGATGTGGTCAAGGGACCTGAAGCCGAGAAGGAGACCATTTCCGGAGCGATTCGGACCGACTTCATCTTGTCCGGCGAGATCATGGTGATCGCCCTCGACGGTCTCCAAGATGACAACCCAGACGCATCCTTCATCTTCTTGGCGATCATCATGGTGATCGTCGCTGTGCTGATCACCGCAGTCGTGTATGGCCTTGTCGCCGCCATCGTCAAGATGGACGATGTCGGGCTCCGCCTGACCGAAAATGAGAGCGAGAGCTCCCAGCGCATGGGCCGAGCGATGGTGAATGGCATGCCCATCTTGTTGAAGTGGCTCACGATTATCGGAACGGGCGCCATGTTGTGGGTGGGCGGCCACATCTTGGTGGTCGGAGCCCACGACCTCGGCTGGGCGGCTCCAGAGGACTTCATTCACGATGCGGAAGACCTGGTCAGTGGCGTTGCCGGTGTCGGTGGTTTCCTCGCCTGGTTGATCAATACCGCAATCTCTGCAGTGATCGGATTCGTCGTCGGTTCGATCGTTGCCACCATCGCTGACAAGATCAAAGAAAGTCGCGGTGGAGCAAAGTCCGCCCACGCCGCTGCACACTGATCGCGAGCAAGACGGCCCTACCGGGACAGCTCATTCAGTTCGGCTGCGTCGACAGATGAGGTCGAATCGGCGAAGCTAGGGGGGTGCGAGGAAGAACTCTGCAGCGTCGATGGCTGTGCCTCTGGGCGATTTTCCTCGCCGTAGTCCTGGGTAGTTGCGCCTCGACTAGTGAATCGGACACGCTCGTTGTCTTCGCAGCGTCCTCGCTGACCGACGTTCTGCCGCCGATCGCCGAGAGCTACACGCTGTCGACGGGTACCGAGGTCGAACTGAGCTTTGCCGGGAGTTCCGCGTTGCGCGAACAGATCCTCGATGGTTCTCCCGCCGGTGTCTTCGTGTCGGCGAACCCGTCGATCATGGCCGAGCTTGCGACCCTGGGATTGATCCGAGCGCCAATCCAGCCCGTTGCGACCAATGCGATCGTATTGGCCGTCCCCGTTGACAACCCGGCGCAGATCGCCGATTTGGAGTCGTTGGCACAAGACGAACCAATTGTGGGTTTGTGCGCGAGGGAAGTTCCCTGCGGTCAGCTCAGCACCGACGTCCTCACCGCTGCAGGGGTCGAGGCGGCCGTCGATACCTTTGAGCCAAGCGTTCGGGCCCTCGTGGGCAAAGTGGAACTCGGTGAGGTCGACGCGGCCCTCGTGTACGACACCGATGTGATCGCAAGCGGCGATCTCCTTGCGCTCGGCGATCCCTTCCTCGAGGCCGGCAGCACGACCTATGTTGCGGCAAGTGTCATTGGCTCGACGAGCGACGCTGAGCGGTTCGTAGACTTTCTCACCGGCGCCCTCGCCCAGAGCGCCCTCCAAGACGCCGGGTTCGGTTCGCCGTGACAGCCCGAGGGACGCCACGTCCGCCAACGGTATTGCTCGCGCTCGCGGCCATCGGCGTGGTGATTTTCGCAGCGCCCCTCGTCGGACTGCTGGCGAGGACCCCATGGTCACGATTGGGCGAACTCTTCGCCTCCGACATCGTGATCGACGCGTTGCGGGTATCGATCGTCTCGTCGCTGATCGCCGCGGTGATCAGCGCCATCATCGGGGTGCCGCTCGCCTTCGTCTTGGCCCGAGTCCCGTTCCCCGGTCGAGATGCCATCCGAGCCATCGTGACCCTTCCCATGGTGTTGCCACCGGTCGTTGGCGGAGCAGCGCTGCTCTTCGCCTTTGGTCGACGCGGACTCTTTGGTGAGGTGATCGATGCAGGAACGGGGCTGACGCTGCCGTTCACCCTGACCGGTGTGATCATGGCGAACACCTTCGTGGCTATGCCGTTTCTCGTCATCACTGTCGAAGGGGCGCTCCGATCCCTCGACGGTCGGCACGAACGGGCAGCGGCAACTCTCGGCGCAGGCGAGTTCGAGATCTTTCGGCGGGTAACGCTTCCGCTGATCGCTCCGTCGTTGCGCGCAGGCATCGTGTTGGCGTGGGCACGAGCGCTTGGAGAGTTCGGCGCCACGATCACCTTCGCAGGAAACTTGCAGGGGCGGACCCAGACCCTTCCACTCGCGGTGTTCGTCACGTTGGAATCCGACCGAGACGCCGCAATCGCGATCAGCCTGGTGCTAGTAGCGCTGTCGGTGGTGCTGTTGGTGGCACTGCGGGATCGCTGGTGGGTACGGTCATGACACGACTGAACTTCGACGCAACGGTCGCCCGAGGTGAGTTCCGCGTTTCGGCGGCCTTCCATCTGCAAGCGGGAAAGACGACAGCGATCGTCGGTCCAAACGGTGCGGGTAAGTCAACGATCCTTTCAGCGGTCGCCGGCCTCGTGGCCGTCGAGAAGGGCCGAATCGAGATCGGCGAGGTGGTCGTCGATGATCCGGCGAACGGGCGTTTCGTGGCGAGCAAGGATCGTCGAGTTGGGGTCGTGTTTCAGGATCACCTGCTGTTCCCCAATCTCACCGTGCTCGACAACGTCGCCTTTGGCCTTCGTGCCCGTGGCCACTCAAAGGCGGCTGCCCGAAGCGCTGCAATGGAGTGGCTGGGGCGAGATGGCTTCGACGAGTTTGGCGAACGCCGCCCACACGAGCTGTCTGGCGGACAGGCGCAGCGGGTTGCGCTCATCAGAGCGCTCGCGACCGAACCCGAGGTACTGATACTGGATGAGCCGCTCAGTGCCCTCGACGTCGAAGCGAAGACCCATGTGCGAGCATGGTTGTCTCGACATCTCGCCGACTTCGAGGGGGTCGTGATGCTGGTCACGCATGATCCGGTGGACGTAAATCTGCTCGCGGATCATCTGATCGTCTTGGAATCGGGCAAGGTGACACAGGTCGGTGCGCCACGCGATGTTCGACGAGCGCCGCAGAGCGGCTACATCGCCGCCTTTGCCGGCCTCAACCATCTCAAGGCCACCGCTGACGATGGGCAGATCACCATTGCTGGGGTCGATGTTGGCTTGCAATCCGCTGATCGAACAGGTGCCGGCCCGGTCCTCGTTACGATCGCCCCTTCAGCGATTGCACTGCATCGTGAGCGCCCCGGCGGGTCGCCGCGCAATGTGTGGTCAACCCGGATCGCCGGGATCGAAGAATTTGGCGATGTTCGGCGGGTGAGCCTTGCCGACCCGGTGGATTTGGCCGCGGATCTGACCGCTGGGGCCGTGGAGTCGATGGCCCTGACGCCCGGTGAGGAGATATGGGCGTCGGTGAAGGCCACCGAGGTCCGGATCGCTCCTCTCGACTGACGGCACGGGGTAGGTGCAGCGTGCAAACCCTTGGATCCAGAGCCGATTGTTCCGGTTGGGGAGCGCCCCCCACTTGCAAATGAACCGGCCGCGCTTCCCCTACGTTTGGAACTATGGAGGTTCTTCCAGTAGATGCTAAGACCGCTGTGCGGCTCGCTGTCTTGGCGGTGGCGGTATTCGGTGTGAGCGTCGTCGTCGGCATCCTGATTGCTCGATCGAACCGCCAGCCAGCGCTTACGCAGGCGTCAACCACGACGGCGGTGGTCGTCGACTCAACCGCGCCAACGACCACTGCAACGACGATTCTCTCGGCCGCGCCACAGGCCGTTTCGGAAACCTCGACCACGACAATCGCCCCGGCCCAAGACTTCGCTGACCTCTTTGAAGCGGTGCGAGGTGCAATCGCAAGTGTCGATGTCGTTCGTTGTGCGTCAAATGCGCAGGGGAGCGCCTTTCTTGTTGACTCCGAGACCGCATACACGGCCTGGAATGTGGTGGAGAACGCAGCTGAGATAGCGCTCGATTTTGGTGAGCAGCGAGTGGAGGCGACGGTCATTGGTCGTGATGTGGTTCGCAACGTTGCGGTTCTCCGGTTGGCGGCGCCGTTGGATGGTGCCGAGGTAGTTCGGATAGCGCCGGAGCAGGTGCGAATCGGTGAACAGATCGCAGCGGTCGGACATCCCCAAGAACAGCCATTGGCGATGACGGTTGGGCGGGTGACATCGATCGATGGCCGGGTTGCGATCGACACCGAGGGACGCCGCGTTGTCCAAGGCGCGCTGCAAACCGATTCGCCATTAGCTTCGGGTCTGGCTGGCGGGCCGCTTATCAACGAGCGAGGCGAAGTGGTGGGAGTGGTCGTCGAAACCCAATTTCTCGATTCGGGGTTTGGTTACGGCGCGGACATAGACAGTGCGCGCGATGCGCTCCTCGGCTGGGCCCTCAACCCCGAACCCGTGCGACCATCCTTCTGTATTGGTGAAATTGACCTGAACGACATCGATCAGGTGGCACCGGAGCTCATCCGTAGCGAAGTAGACGCATCCGAGGTCCTTGCATTGCAGCGGACCTTCGCTGTCTACACCCAATCGATCAACTCCGGTCGAGCAGAGGAGGCCTTTGCGGTCCTCGGGCCAGCGCAAACGGCCGCCACAACCGCAGAACAATGGGCGCAGAGGCAGGAGACCAGCAAGCTCTGGGATTGGAACATCCGCTCGATCGAGCTCACCGAGAACGGACTCAACGTTCGTTCGACGGTCCGAAGCACCCAAGAGGCGCAGTTCGGCTTTGACGGACAGAGCGAGTGCACTCGGTGGGACTTGATCCACAACATGGTGTTGGGCGATTTCCAAGGGCGGGAGTTCTGGTTGATCAATGGTTTGGCGCCCGGGCCTGGTGGCCTCGCCGTCGATTGTGCGCAATGGGAGCCGACTCGTGTCCGGCGAGGGCGGATCGACGCGCCACCGGTCGGAGAAGAGTCGGTTATTGAAGATTTCCTCGCCGCTGGCACGATCGATGCATGGACGTTGCGAGGCTCGATTCCACAGGTCGGTGCAACACAGACCTACAGCGTCACGGTCGAAACGACCGGCGGTCAGAACAGGCTGGGACTCACCGTTGTCGGCGGGGGAGATGCAGGAACGAGCGCGCAGGTCGTCTTCGAACGCGACGGGCGAATCGAACTTGAGGTCGCGGAGTTCGTCGGTGAGTTGGGCGGTAACTATCGCCTGACAATCACCAACGTTTCTCCACCCCAAGCCGATCCACCACAACCCGATACACCACGACCTACTGTGCCGGTCGATGGCGCTCCCCCTGTTGACGGGGATGCCGGCGCCGGCAACGCGGGCAATGCCGGCAACGATGGCGACGATCTGGCCCAGGCGGCGCAAGGGGCCGCGGGGTAGCTCGCTGACCTGCTCGGCAGGCTAGAGGGCCGCTACCTGCCACATCGTGGCTTCTTCGGTGCCGAACAGCACGACGCTGTCGCCCGCCCGGGTCGTGATCGCCGTTGCGAGCTCGGCATCGACTTCGCTCCGATTGAGGCGCAGCTCGGTCGTCGGTGGCTCCACGTTGTAGATGCCACAGCCGTTCCCCGAAACGAACGCGGCGAGATTGTCGAGAGCATCGGCTTGGTGGAACACCTCGGCAACCACCTCGAGCCCGTACGCGGCGTTGAAAACGCCAGCCTTGGCCGTGGGTCCGTACTTGGCAGTCGTGGGATGCGGCGCCGAGTCGGTACCCAACATGAACGACGGTTGGCCCGACGTGGCCGCCGCGACGAGCGCGTCGCGATCCGCTCCGGAGTTGATAACCGGTTTGCAGTACAGGTCGGGCTTCATGCCGCTCGCCAGTAGGTCGGAACGGTCACGAGCCAAATGGTGCGGGGTGATCGTCGCTGCAGTACCTGGGTGCGCGGCGACGAAGTCGAGTCCTGCCTTGGTAGACACATGCTCGACGGTTACGGACAGTTCGGGCATCGCAGCGCACAAGGGTTGGAGTTGGCGTTCGAGGAAGGCCGCCTCCCGGTCGAAAATGTCGACGGTTGGATCGGTGGACTCGGCGTGGACCAAAAGGCGAGTGCCGGTTTCCACGAGGACCTCGAAGACCGAGGAGTACTCGAGCAGCGATGTACCGCCCGCTTCGGAGTTGGTTGTGGCTCCAGCCGGGTAGTACTTCACCGCTCCGATCACGCCGGACTCGATACCGCCACGGAGGTCTGCGAGGTCGATGTCGTGCGAACAGTACATGGTGATCATCGGGTTGAAGAGGTCATGATCACCGGCGGCGGCAAGGATTCGTGCTCGATATTGCGAAGCCGCTGCCACAGACGTGATGGGCGGTACGAGGTTTGGCATCACCATGGCGTAGCGAAAACGGCGTGCGGTGTAGTCGACAACGGCATCGAGCATGTCGTCGTCACGGAGATGGACGTGCCAGTCATCTGGCGTTGGGATCTCGATCGAGAGGGTCATCCCCTCGGAGCGTATCTAGAACTGGCGTCGCCAGGCGATGCCGAAACTCAAGAGGAGGAGCACCGCCGACGCGAGGGCGAACCCAACGGAGATTTCGGTGTCCTGTTCCTGGAGAACGATTTGGCTCGGGAGCTGGTTGAAGACGTCGATCAGTTGCTCGCTGTCCTCTGCTCGGAAGAACTCGCCACCCGTGATCTCCGCTACCGATTCGAGTGTTGGAACGTCTATGACTAGGAACGGCCGAAGCTCGTCGAGCGTTGCGCCGAGGTCAGGCACGCCGTCATCGAAGGTAAGGCCGGGAGCGAAAGACCCCGGTCCGATCTGATCTGGCGCACACACCATCTCGGCGATCTGATCGCTGCCAAACCCGATCGTGTACACACGGACCTGGCGATCGAATGCCTGTTGCGCTGCGACGAGCGGGTCGACGCCTTGGCTGTTGGCTCCGTCGGTCAGCAGCACCACGATGTCGGGTTGGAACTCGCCCGATGCGGCGATGGCATCGCGGTCGACGGTGTCGCTCAGGTCGATGGTTGACCGGGCGACGTCTGGGTTCACTTCGGCGACCGCGTCGAGCGAACGCAGGATTGCGTTTCCGATTCCTGTGCCGAGTGACGTGGTGAACCCGTCGATCGCCGTGACCAGTTCGTCGGTGTCGTTCGTCGGTGGGACGATGAGTTCGGCGGCGCCGCCAAAGGCAACGATCCCGATCTGGGTTCCTTCGTCTCGCTGTTGGACGAAGTTGCGGGCTGCTTCTTGTGCGACGTCGAGACGGTTTGGTTCGACGTCGGTCGAACACATCGAGAGTGACACGTCGAGTGCCACGATGATCGAGGTTCGACTCAACGGCACCGTGATCGACGCGTTCGGGCGGGCGGCGCCTATCGAGGCCGCGATCAATCCAAGGATGAACAAGACGGCGGGGATGTGCCGCTTCCAATTTGAGGTGGACGGTGCGGCGGAACGGATGAGGTCGAGGGAGCCATAGGAGATCGTGATCTGTTGGCGGCGACGAATCGCCCGGATGTACAACAGCGCAAGCACGAGCGGAATGAGCAACGTGAACAACACGAGGGGCCAGGCGAAGCTCATGGCAGCCTCCCCGTCCACATCAACGACAGCAGCCCGCTGACGGCCGCGAGGCTGAGTGCCACAGCCACCAGCACGCCGGTGAGCTCAAGATCTTCCTCGACGAGCTCGAGTTCTCGTTCCAGGTCATCGGTCGCGTCGCTGAGTTGGTCGGCGTTGCCCGCTTCGATGAATTCGCCGTTGGTAGCCATCGACAGCGTTTGAAGAGATTCGGGGTTCAAGCTCGTGGCGATCATGAATCCGTCGATGTCGATCACCGCGCCTTCAACGGTGCCTACCCCGATGGTGATGATCCGAATCCCCGATTGCGCGGCGAGTTCCGCGAGCAATGTTGGATCGGCCTCGCTCGTGTCCTCACCATCGGAGAACATGACGATCAGCGAGGAGCCAAAGCCGCCGAAGTCGACCTCTGGCACAGTCTCGCCGTCGAACACGATCGGTTCATTTGCCAAGGTGCTCAGACCAGCAAACAGGCCTTGCGACAATGACGTGCCACCCTCGGGCTGCAGGCGGTCGATCGCAGCGAGTGTCGCAACCCGATCGTCGGTCGGTCGGGAGGTGACCGCGCCGGCCTGGCCGAATGAAACCACGGCGATATCGACGCCGTCGTCCTGCTCGGCGACGAACTGGGAGGCCGCGGCCTTCGCCGCGTCGAGACGCGTGGGTTCCAAGTCGTCGGCGAGCATGCTCGACGACGTATCAAAGGCGAGCACGATCGTGCTCGTCCGTTGGGGTACATCGATCGGAGCTTGAGGACGGGCAAACCCGACGAGCAGCGCGCTCAGCGCCAGGATCGCGAGAACCGGCGGGATGTGCCGGCGCCTCCCCGTATTGGGTGAGCCTTCCGGGCCTCGTCCGAGTTTCGGGGCTTCGCCGCGCTCACCGACCTTTCGTTGGTCGAGCCGTAGATAGAACCAGGCGATCACCGGTATGGCGAACAGGGAGAGAAGCGCAGTGGGCCAGATAAAGCTCATTTCCGGGCCCGCTCTTTGCGTGACGCTGCCATCGCTACCAGTTCCTTGGTGAGGTCGGCGTCGGTCGAAATAGGGTAGAGCTCTATTCCGGAACGGATGGCGGCTTGAGCGAGTTGTGCCTCCCGCTGTTGGACAGCCTCGGCAAAGCGCTCCCGAAACTTTCGGTCGCTGGTGTCGATCGTCATTTGCTCGCCGGTTTCTGCATCTTGCACCACGACAAATCCAGCGTCAGGGAGAACTTGCTCCTGGGAGTCGACGATGCGCAAGGCCACAACATCGTGGCGGGTGGCGAGTCGACGCATGGCCGTTTCCCAGCCGGGGGCGGCCAAGAAGTCGGACACGACAAAGACCATGGAACGTCGTCGCGCTGCAGCCGAACCCGCAAACAACAAGTCGCTGAGGTCGCCGCCGGATGGCGGGGACTCCGTTGGGTCATGATCGGCGGCCGGGTCGGTAATCAAGTGTGAGATGAGGTGCAACAGATGGGTGCGGTCTGCTCGAGGCGATATGACCCGCGTGGCTCCGTTGTTCCACAGCACCGCCCCGACGCGGTTGCCGCCGAAGGTAAAGATGCGTGCGAGCGCCGCGACCAGCTCGGCTGCTACGACCTCTTTCGTGCGCTCCGAATGCCCGAACTTCATCGACGCTGAACGATCGATAACGAACCATGCCGTTACCTCGCGATCTTCGTCGTATTGGCGGACGAAGGGCTCCGACATTCGGGCGGTCACGTTCCAATCGATTCGGCGAACGTCGTCGTCGACCTGGTACTCGCGCAAGTCGGCCACATCGAGCCCGTCGCCGAGCGCGCCGCTGCGGTAGTTGCCCTGCAGCCGCCCGTGCAGGCGTCCGACGATCTCCCAGTCGATCCGCCGAAGCAGCGCCTCGGGAGGGGTGAGCGTCTGGCGGGGACCGGGCGGTGGGGGAGGGCTAGCTGCCGAGGACGGTGTTGGTGCGCTCATTGAGCGGGACCTCAGGCAGCGGAATCGCGTGCAGGATCTGGGACAAGATGTCGTCGCTGCGGACGCCGTCAGCGAGCGCCTCGTAGGACAAGACCAATCGATGACGCATCACGTCGAGTGCGAGATCGCGTACGTCTTGTGGAAGGGCGTAGTTGCGGCCCCGCACGAACGCCAATGCCTTGCCAGCGAGGATCAAGTTGATCGACGCTCGCGGGCTGGCGCCGTGGGTGATGTAGCGCCCCAGCGATTCGTAGCCGATGGTGGCGGGAGCGCGGGTGGCGTTCACGAGTTGGACGGCGTACTCGATGAGGACGGGATCGACGTAGACGTCATCTGCTGCTTGTTGGAGCTTCTTGAGCTCGTCGGTGTCGAGTACCGGCTCGATGCTCTCGTGGGAGCCGGTCATTCGTTCAACGATCACGAACTCTTCGGTAGGCGTTGGATAGCCGACGATGACCTTCATCATGAAGCGGTCGAGTTGCGCTTCGGGGAGCGGGTAGGTGCCCTCGGATTCGATGGGGTTCTGGGTAGCGAGCACGAGGAAGGGGTCGGGGACGTTGTGGCTGTCTCGACCGATGGTGACCTGTCGTTCCTGCATGACCTCAAGGAGTGCGGATTGGACTTTGGCAGGAGCTCGGTTGATTTCGTCAGCGAGAAGCAGATTGGTGAAGACCGGCCCGAGCGACGTCTGGAACTCGCCCGACTTCTGGTTGTAGATGCGGGTGCCGGTGAGATCGGCTGGCACGAGGTCGGGGGTGAACTGGATTCGTTGGAACTGGCCACCGATCGCCTCGGAGAGGGTCTTGACCGCCAGAGTCTTCGCGAGGCCGGGCACACCTTCAACGAGGACGTGTCCTCGGGCGAGAAGGGCAACGATGAGCTGTTCGAGGAGTAGGTCCTGGCCAACGATGACCTTCTTGACTTCGAACAGCACCTGCTCGAGAAGCCGATGCGCACTATCGGGGTCCGGGGGTGGGGGAGTGTTAGAGATGATTGTCATTGCTGAGGCCCTCCGGCGGCCCCTCCTGCGGTAGCGATTGGTACCGCGAATCCGATTCCCGAAAAGAAGTCTTCCCCCGTCGGGCTTGCCAACGCCGTCACGATGCCGACGACTTGGCCGTTGCTGTTGATCAACGGTCCGCCCGAGCTTCCCGGGTTCACCGCAGCATCGAACTGGATGAGTCCTTCAAGGGTGAAGTCATCGTCGATCGGCAGGGACCGGTCGAGTCCGGACACGACGCCTTGGCTGAACGAGCCCGTCAGCCCGAGCGGGTTGCCGAGAGCGAAGACCGGTTCGCCGATAGCGACGCCACCACCGATTACCGCTGGCACCAATACCTCTGGTGGTTGGGCTACCGAGAGCACGGCGATGTCGATCGCGGGATCCGATTCGGAGATCGTGGCGGTAGTGGTAGTGCCGTCGGTGAACGAGATTCGAATCTCGCCTTCGCCGTCTACGACGTGGAACGCGGTCATGATGTCGGCCTGGTCGTTGATGACGACACCTGTGCCGATCGAGCCAACGTCCCCACCAGCATCGAGTTGGATGAGGACCATCGACGGGATGAGGGTGTTGAAGATCGCCGGGCCGACCGGTTCGGGAACGGTCGTGTTTGACACCGCCTCGTCGATCGCGGTTCCGATTTCGTCGGGGGTTGCGGTTGCCGGTCGAGTTGTTGCCCACCACACGGCAGCGATTGCGAGGCCGCCGACGACGAACAACAAACCCGTGAGCAGGAGGCGGGTGCGTATTGCTCGGGCTTGGACCGAGGCGACGACGTCACTGAGCTCGTCGATTGCTATGGACTCATCATCGCCGGGGAGCTCTCCCGTGGGCTGTTGGTTCGGGCTGATCGGTGCTGCGGGAGCACCGAAGATCGGCGGCGGTGCCTTCGGGGTCCCCGGGAGCGTCCCAGACAGGGGTGAAGTTGAGTTGGGCGCGGGTGGCGTAGTTGGAGCCGCTGGGGGAGCAGGGAGAGCGCCGTTGGGTCCGGGCGGAGGCGGGGTCACCGGTGGCGGCGGAGTGCCGGGTGGGGGCGGCGATCCTGGAGTGGTTGTGCGCGCGTCAGGGTTCTCAAACTCGGGGAGTGCTACCGGCGGGGGTAGCGGACGCGAACCGAAAGGGTTTGATGACGACATAGCAGCGTTTCTAACGGTACCGGGATAGTGCCGGTCACGGCCGTCATGGGCTGGTGAGTGCGGTGAATCCTTTGGCAACTCTTGCCCGGCGAAACTAGCTCTGGTCGGGGTCAGCGCCTTCGAGGTACACCCAGTTTCCGTCGAGGCGTTCGAACGAACTCAGCTCGTGTAGCTCCAACGGGGCGCCGTTCCGGCGAAATCGAGCTTTGAACGTGACGGTGCCGCGCGCATCGAAGCTTCCCCCGGTGGCATCGATCACCTGGAGGGTCTCCCACGTGACGTCATCTGGGAACGAGACGCCGTCGGGGCGAGTGCGTGGGTGCCAGGTAGCGAGGAGGAATGCCTCGTCACCTAGGACATATGCGCTGAACCGAGCCCGCATCGTGTCTTCGGGCGTGGTACCGAGTCCTGCCGATCCCGCGTTGTGGAGCTTGCCACAGCAACGTCCGTAGGCCCGACCGCGCCCGCAAGGGCACGTCTGGGCATCATCGAGGGTGCGTTGAGGGCGGGACTGTGCGGTCATGGTTGGCCCGAGCGTATCGGTGCCGGTTTCGGAGCGCTGGTTCTCCGCCGTTTAGGCTGCGTGAATGACGTCGGTTGCTGCTACCCATCGCCCGCGGGCGGGTCTTTGGGTGATGGTGGCTGCGGGCGGCCTGATCACTGCGTTGTCGCTCGGTGTGCGTTCGACCTTTGGCTTGTTGCTGGAGCCGATCGCCACGGGGCTGGGGGCGGATCTCGGTTCGATCGCCTTGGCGGTTGCCGTGCAGAACCTGTTGTGGGGTTTCAGTCAACCGGTGGCCGGTGCGCTCTCCGATCGTTTCGGCGCGCCGAGGGTGTTGGCCGGTGGCGGGCTCTTGTATGCGCTCGCACTGATCTTGATGTCCACCGCGCAAGGACCGGGGACCATCTTGTTGTCGGGTGGCTTCCTCGCCGGGATCGCTATCGGCGCGGCGAGCTTTGCCGTGGTGCTGTCGGCGGTTGGGCGTAACGCTCCGCCCGAGAAGCGATCGATGCTGTTGGGTGTCGTCAGCGCCGTTGGTTCCCTCGGCCAGTTCGTGTTGATCCCTGTTGCGCGCTTGCTCTTGGACAACGGTTCATGGCAACGGGCAGTGGTGATCCTTGGCCTGTTGTTGTTGCCGATCATCGCCGCCACACCGTTGATGCGGGCATTGCGTATCACGACTGGTGTTGCTGATACCCCGGCCGACGGATCTCCGGAATCGGTTGCGGCCGCTGCGCCCGCTCCCACGTTGCGTGAGGACCTTCACAAAGCCCGCTCGACACCGTCGTACCTGTTGCTCAACGCCGCGTTCTTCACCTGCGGATTCCACGTCACCTACATCGGTGTGCACCTACCCGGATACATCGCCACCGTTTCGCTTTCACCGTCGGTTGCGTCGAACGCGTTGGCGTTGATCGGGCTCTTCAACGTGGTCGGGTCATTGTTGGTCGGTTGGCTTGGTCAGCGTTTCGCGTTCACGAAGATTCTCGCCGTGATCTACGGCCTGCGAGCTGTGGGAATCGTCGCCTACGTGATGACACCGCCGAGCGCGACCACGACGATTCTGTTCGGGGTCGTGATGGGCGTGCTGTGGCTGTCGACCGTGCCGCCAACGTCTGCGATGGTCACCGAACAGTTTGGCCCCGCGAACTCCGGCGCCCTGTTCGGAGTGGTGTTCTTGTCGCATCAGCTCGGTTCGTTCCTAGGCGCTTGGCTCGGTGGCGAACTGTTCGACCTCACGGGTTCGTACACGATCATGTGGTGGACGGCGGCGGCGCTCGGTGTGTTCGCCATGGTCATGCATCTGATGATCTCCGATGGGCGTGACCATGGCTTCGGTGGCCGTGGTCGGATCGCCCCCGCAGCGGTCTCGGCACTGTTGTTGCTGGCAGGATTCGGCGCTGCCATCAACTCCATCCCTGAGGCTGCGGCGCTCGAAATTGCGGCGCCGGATCCATCTGGCGATGGCGAGACTTCGGACGGGGTACAAGAACCCAGGGAAGAACTCTTCACGTTGTATTGCGCGCTCGGCCCGACGGTGGCGCATAGTCGTTGATCGGGCTCGTTGGCGAGTACTGGCGGGAATGAACCCCGAGCGGTCAGTCGTTTAGATAGCTGATGGCATCTGGCACCACAGTTCGGGCTTTCTTCAACGGTCGTCAGATCGCAGAGGCCGATGGCGACGACGTACGGGTCGTCGAAGGAATCACGTATTTCCCGAAGTCATCGGTCCGCGATGGGGCTCTCGTGGATAGCCCAACCACGTCGCGTTGTCCGTGGAAGGGCAAGGCGTCGTATTTTCATGTCGATCTCGGTGACGACACCGTCCTCGATGCCGCCTTTGAGTATGCAAAGCCGTGGCCGCTCGCCAAAGCAAAGGTCGGCGGACGAGTCGGCTTCTGGCGCGGCGTGATTATCGAGCGCTAGGTACGAGTTCGACTCCCCACCTGAGAACGCGGCGCCACCTGGGAACGCGACGCTAATGGGATGCTGGGGCGCCTAGGTATGCTCCGGCGATGGCTCCTAAACCTGCACCGCTCGAAGCTGGAACGAAAGCGCCGGACTTCTCGGCCACAACCTTTTCTGGCGACACCGTCTCGCTGTCGGACTACGCCGGGAAGATGCTGGCGTTGTACTTCTATCCAAAGGACGCCACCCCGGGCTGCACCGCTCAGGCGTGCAACCTTCGAGATAATCTCGAACTCTTGGCTGGCCAAGACGTGGCTGTTATTGGCGTGTCGCCCGACGACGATGCGAGCCACGAGAAGTTCTCGACCAAGCACGAGCTGCCGTTCCCGCTGATCGCCGACCCCGACCACAAACTGATCGGTCCCTACGGCGTATGGGGCGAGAAGCAGAACTACGGCAAGACCTACATGGGTCTCCAACGGACAACCTTCCTTATCGATGGCGACGGTGTGATCACGCACGTCTTCAAGCGCCCGAAGACAAAGGCTCACGCCGAAGAGATCATCTCAAAGCTGTAAGTGCGCCGGTGGCCGTCCCCAAATCGCGTTCTGGGCGTCGGCCTTTCATCCTTGAGGCTCAGTCCTCGGGCCGAACGCCGACCTAACGCACCGGCTCAAGCTTCGACTTCGAAGGAGACACCGTCGGCCGAGGCGGTGACGGCGGTGAGCCGGGTGAAGTCTTGGATGCGTGCCAAGGGTTCGTCAGGCCAGGCAAGGTCGCCTACGGCGATCACTCGGGCACCCGCAGCAGTTCCCGCTATTCCACCGGCGATCGAGTCTTCGAACACGATGCAGTCGGCCGGGTCGACGCCGAGCTTGTGAGCTGCGGTCACGAATGGTTCGGGGTTTGGCTTGCCGCTGGTGACGTCATCGGCGGTGATGGTGACTGGGGCATGGATGCCAGCAGCCGCCCAACGGGCCTCGGCTAGCCGTCGGCTGGCCGATGTGACGACCGCCCAGGGGCACTCGCTGAGCTGAGCCAGAAACGTGTCGGCGCCCTGGATCAGGGGAGTGTCGATAGCTCGCTCGACCTCGAGGTTTTCGAGCCGAGCGATCGCGGCAGTCAGGCGTTCAGGGTCGACGAATTTGGCGAGGGTATCTTCGGCCCGGCAACCGACGAACACCGTCGAGACCACGCCATAGTCGAGATCGAATTCGCCGCACAGCTGCTCCCACGCGAGCGAACCCGCGAGGTGGGAGTCGACGAGCACGCCGTCGTTATCAAAAAGAAGTGCTTTGGCTTCGATCTTCACTCGGCTGAAGCTAGCGGTTTGCCCCGGCTTTCCGGCCTCCCGGGGTCTTGAGCAAGGTCGTGTGTCATTCGTGGCGAACTTGATGAGAGCAGGCGCGTTGTTTCGTGCCTTGCGAGTGGTGGTCTGGCCGGCGGCGTTTGGGTGGGATCTCGTCGGGGGTTGCCGGTCTGAGTTTCCATAGGCCTTTGGCGTTGCGAAACAATGTTTGGTTGGTGTCGTGGATGAAGTGATGGCAATCGACGCAGACGAGGGCGAGCTCGTCGATGTTGGTCTCGCCCTGGGCAGGTGCGTTCCAAGGAATCAGATGGTGTGCTTCACATTCCGACACGTCGGCCCGGCAACGAACACAGCCTTTGTCTCTGGCGATCAACCCGCGTATTTGTGCTGGTGTGGCGTAGCGCAGCTGGCGGCCTTGGTAGAGAACTTCGCCGTTTGCGCCGAACACGGTCGCCGCAATCGTGCCGTTGCAGGCGTAACGAGACAGAACCGTGCTTGGGACGATGTTTCCGTTGGCGAATTCGGCGGTGCGTTTGCCAGCGAGGAAGTCGTCGAGCTTGACCCACATGTGAATGTGGCCTTGCACTGACCCGGTGCCTGAAGTTGAGTTGATACCGCCTTCGTTTGTGCTGGGTCGGGTGAGGCTGCTGTATGCGGCGTCGAACATGCGTTGAGGCCGGGTGCGTGGTTGTTTGCTGGCCGGGACGTCTCGTCCGCCGTCTCGCTTCCACAGTTTCTTCGCCAGGGCTTTGAGCCCGGCGTACATTTCGTCGACCGACTCGTCATCGCCTTTGATCAACAGAGCGGCCATGCCGTCTTCGGTGTCGAAGCGGCTGACGTCTCGGTTTCGCCGCTGCCTGCGTCGACGCGCCTCCGCCGAGTCGCCCTCATCAATATCGTTGTGCTTGTTCACCCAGCGTCGGGCGATCTTGTCGGCGTCATCGGGTGATGAGTTTTTGATTTCGTCGATGAGTTCGTCGTCTCGTGCTGCGTCGCCGTCGGTCTTGGATGCGGCTTCGGCGATGGCGTCGGCTTGTTCGGGGCCGAGGTCACCTGATGCGATGTCTTTGGCCAGGTCGGGGTTTTCTTTGACGGCCTTGCCGCGCTTGGCCCGCTTCTTCGCGGTCTTCTTGGTGGTCTTACGACCCTCGCCTGCGAGCTTCTCGTTGTCACGATCGGAGGCACCAGCGGCGATGTTGCGGGCGAAGAGTTCAGCTTCGAGACCGATCAGCCAGTTCTGGTAGCGGGTGCCTCGGTGCATGGCCTCTTCGATCGGCATGGTCTTGAGCACACCGATGATGAGCTGCATCGCCGCATCCACATCATCAGTCGATGTCGTGTCTGCATCTGTAAAGAGAGAAGCCCCAATCGCCATACCCAGAACTTACAGAGGGGGTGTGACAACGAAATTTAGGCGTACCTGCGACCTTCGGGTTATGAGCCCGACGGGCCTCGACCCCTAATACGGCATCGGGTTGGCGCGATGTGCCTCGTTGATCTCGGCGATCACGTCGTCACTAAGCACGACGTCCTTGCCGTCGAGGATGACCTGTAGCTGGTCGATGTTGGTGGCGCCGAAGATGGGGGAGCTGGGGTATGGCCGCTGGCTTACGAACGCGAGTGCCATATTCACGGGATGCAGCCCATGACGGGCTGCAATATCCGCGTACATCTGGGCGATGCTGATGGCCCGATCGGAGCGGCGGCCGAACATGTCTGGCGAAAGCGACATGCGCGATCCTTCGGGCACGGCACCACCCGTGTACTTGCCGGTGAGCATGCCCGCTGCAAGCGGCGAGTACGCCAACAGCGTGACCTGCTCGTTGTGGCTGAGTTCGGCCATGTCGGTGTCGTACAGGCGATCCATCAGCGAGAACTCGTTCTGCACGGTCTGCATCCGAGGAGTGCCCATCCGCTCAGCGATGTTCAACCACTGCGCGGTGCCCCACGCGGTCTCGTTCGACAAACCGACGTGGCGAATACGGCCAGCCTCGACCTGGGCCTGCAGTTCGCCAAGCACGCCTTCCATGTGTGCGACCGTTCGAGCCTTGTCCTGTTGCGACGGGTCGTAGGTCCAGTTCTGGCGGAACATGTAGCCGCCCCGGTTGGGCCAGTGCAGCTGATACAGGTCGATGTAGTCGGTCTGCAAGCGTGACAGCGATCCCTCGACCGCCTCGCGTATGCCCTCGACGGAGATTGGCGCACCGTCACGACATGGACCGCCCGGCCCGCAGATCTTGGTGGCCAGCACGATGTCGTCTCGCCGACCGGACTTCGCGATCCAGTTGCCGATGATCGTCTCGGTCAGCCCCGCCGTCTCAGGCAGCATCGGGTTCACCGGATAGGCCTCGGCCGTGTCAACAAAATTGATGCCCGCCTCCAAACTGGCATCGATCTGCGCGTGGGCGTCGGACTCGGGCGTCTGCGTCCCAAAGGTCATCGTCCCAAGACACAGCTGGGAAACTTCAATATCGGTCGAACCAAGCGGGATATAGCGCATTCGCTGAGGCTAGCGACAGAGAGTGATCTACCGGCAAGGCCATGACAGTCGGGGCCAAGTGCAAACGACGCCTGGTGTCCAACCATTAATTCGGGCTGCGCTGAGCCGACTAGTACCTAATGGCGATGGAAGTAGATGCGGCGGGCAACAACGCTTCTTTAGGCGAGTTGAGGGACGCCCTTTCTGGTACGGCAGGTTCCTCCGATCTTGCGAACACGCTCGACCTGTCTTTGGTTACTGACACCAAGTTTCGAGTAGCCGTCGTGGCTGCTGAGCCCGACGGTTGCGACGCATTCGGCCATTCTTTGCTCGACCTTGCGAGTTCCCCGATCCGACGAGAGCTCCGAGAGGCCGCCGAACGTTGCGTTGCCACCGGCCACAGCGAGCGCATCGGCTTCCGACTGGCCACCGCACCAGACACCGAATACGCGGCAGCCCTGCACGCGTTCGATTCGGCCGAGGGAACCTGCCTCATCCTGACCGGGGTAGAGAGCACCAGCAGGGCCGCGTTGCCTGGCGGCATCGCCTTCCAGCTCGAGGTGCAGCGCAGCGTGATCGACGTGATGGACGTCGCGGTCTTTTGGAAAGACCGCGAGTCCCGCTTTCTTGGAGCGAACGAAAAGATGTTGGAAGCGCTGGGAGCCGAGACGTTGGATGACGTGCTTGGCAAGGACGACCGGGACTTCTTCCCTGAGGAGACTGCTGCTGGCTATTTGGCCGACGACGAAGCCGTGATGTCGAGCGGAGAGCCAGCCATCGACATTGTCGAGCGGCTTCCGTCGTCGAACGGTGGTTTCGAGGTTCTCACCACCTCAAAACTCCCGGTGCGTGATTATCAAGGCGAGGTCATTGGCGTCACGGGTTATTTCCGGTTTATCACCGATGTGGTGAAAGCTGAGCAAGAACTTCGTTCGCTAGAAGGTCGACATGCACTCGCGCTGAATGCCAGTAACCAAGGGCTTTGGGAGTACGACCTTGAGGCCCGCCAGATCGAGGGCAATGAACGCCTCATTGAGCTCATTGGTCATGTGCCTGCTGACGGCGCTCGCTTCACGCAAGAGCAGATGACGTCGATCTTTGGGGCCGAAGCCCGACGCGAATTCGGCCTCCGGGCCATGGCGCTTGTCGAGGATCCGTCATTGCACATGGAGTTCCGGTCGCTGAAGGTAGAGACGGACACCGGTATTCGCTGGTTCGCCGCCACCGGCTACCCATTTGTCGAGAACGGTAAGGTCACCCGGCTTATCGGATCGATCAGCGACATCACCCAAGAGGTCGAGCGCGAGCAGGCTTTGGTCCACCGGGCGAACCACGACGATCTCACCGGGCTCGCCAATCGACGCCACCTCCTCGAGAGACTCGACAACGACTTGCAAGCTAGCGAGCCGATCTTTCTGCTCTACCTCGATCTCGATCACTTCAAGGTCATCAACGATTCGCTCGGTCACGGCGTTGGAGACGAGCTGTTGCGAGCGGTGTCGACACGTATCGCTCACGTCGTTCCGGATTGCTACCTCTTGGCTCGACTAGGCGGCGATGAGTTCGCCGTGGTTGGTTGCGCCGCTGACCAGCCAGCACAGGAACTTGGAGAGGTAATCCTCGGAGCGTTCTCCGCACCGATCGCACTCGATGACATCGAGGTATTCACCTCGGCTTCGATTGGCGTGGTGTACTCGACAGGTGGGTCCACAAGCGCAGTCGGGTTGATGCGAGACGCCGACATTGCGCTGTACGAAGCCAAAGCTGCGGGGAAGAGCTGCGTCCGTGCCTTCGCGCCGGAGATGCGAGAAAGCGCTGACAGCGAGCTTCGTCTACAGAACCGTATCCGTCACGCATTGAAGAACGAAGAATTCGAGTTGGTCTACCAGCCCATCGTCTCTGCCACGAGTGGGATGATCACCGGAGTCGAGGCCTTGCTTCGATGGAACACCAGCAGCGAGCTTGTGACGCCGGGAGTCTTTCTCCCATACCTCGAGCAAAGCGGCCTCATAGTCGCCGTCGGGGAGCAGGTCATTGAAGACTCCGTTGCTCAGCTGGGCAAGTGGATCAAAGACATCCCGGGCGCCATCGGCCTCATCGGCTCGTTGAACTTGTCGCGAGTGCAGTTTCGCTCGCCTCAGCTTGTCGAGGTGCTGTTGTCGGCCCTTCAGCGACATGAAGTTCCGGCATCGCAGGTCATCGTGGAGGTCACCGAAACCGCAATTGCCGATGACATCACGCACATCGCGGAGAAGCTAAACGAACTTCGCGCCGCAGGCGTTCGAGTTGCCGTGGACGACTTCGGTGTGGGCCAATCATCTCTGAGTTCGCTCAACGATCTTCCCGCCGACATATTGAAGATCGACGGCGCATTCGTTGAACGAATCGATAGTTCGAAACCACAACCCGTAATCGAAGCCATTTTGACGATGGCGCACTCGGTCGGGTTAACCACAACCGCCGAGGGCGTAGAGACCGCCGAACAGCGTGCGTTCCTCGAATCAGCCGGCTGCGACTACTTGCAGGGCTACCTTCTCGGACGCCCTATGTCACCCGAGCAGATTGCCGAACTGCTGTCCTCGGGGCTCTAATTTCACGACGCGCCTAGCCGAGCGCGACGATGACGTCGTCGGGAGCTTGGATCAATTCGATCAGCACGCCCTCGCCGCTGAGCGGGAACTCATCGCTGGCTTTGGGGTGGATGAAGCAGACGTCGTGTCCGGCTGCTCCTTTGCGGATGCCGCCGGGCGTGAAGCGCATGCCTTGGGTTTCGAGCCATTCGTAGGCTGCGGCCAGGTCGTCGACCCACAGGCCGATGTGATTGAGCGGGGGAGTGCTGACACGGGGTCGTGCTTCGGGGTCGAGCGGTTCCATCAGGTCGACTTCCACGGCATGGACACCATCACCCAGGGTCAAGATGTCTTCCCGAACGTTCTCTCTAGCGGACTCGTACTCGCCGGTCTTGGTAACGCCGAGCGTGTCGACCCACAGCGTTCGCAGCGCGTCGAGGCTGTCCCCGCCGACGGCGATTTGCTGGAGACCGAGGATGCGAAACGGGCGAGCGGTGTTGTCGTCGCTACCCATCACTTCTCATCTTTGATCAGTGCGAGCACCTTCGTCGCAGCTTCGGGAACGTTGGTGCCGGGGCCGAAGATCGCGGCCACGCCAGCCTCTTCGAGTGCGGGATAGTCCTTGGGCGGGATCACTCCTCCGCACACCACGACGGCGTTCGAGCTCGTCTCGCCGAGTGCGGCGATGAGCTCGGGGACGAGGGTGAGGTGCCCGGCCGCATGGCTCGACACGCCGACCACGTCGACGTCGTGCTCGGCAGCTTCGGCCGCCGCCTCGCCAGGCGTTTGGAACAACGGCCCGACGTACACGTCGAAGCCCATGTCGGCGAATGCGGTGGCGATCACCCGGCCTCCACGATCGTGGCCGTCCTGGCCCATCTTGGCCACGAACATCCGTGGCTTTCGACCAGCGCTATCCCCAAAGTCCGATATGGCCTTTGTGAGCTCAGCGAATTCCTCGTCGTCTTCATAGGCCTTGGCGTAGACGTCAGACAGCAAGGTGGTCTGCGCTTGGTGGCGCTCAAACACCGCTTCCATGGCGTCGGAGATCTCGCCGACGGTGGCCCGAGCTCGTGCGGCCTCGACGCACGCAGCGAGCAAGTTCCCGTCGCCAATAGCGGTCTGCGTGATAGCCGCCAGTGCGGACTCACAGGCACCGGCGTCTCGTTGCGACCGGACCTCTTCGAGGCGTCGCACCTGTTGCTGGCGAACCTCGGTGTTGTCGATGTCGAGCACGTCGACCGAATCCGCGTCGTCGGCCACGTACTTGTTGACCCCGACGATCGTGTCCTGGCCTCGATCTACGCGCACCTGGCGCAGTGCAGCGGCTTCTTCGATGCGTAACTTCGGCGTGCCTGCAGCAATCGCCTTGGTCATGCCGCCCGCGGCCTCAACCTCGGCGATGATCTGGCGGGCTCGCTCGGCCAACTGTGCGGTGAGCGACTCGACGTAATAGCTGCCCGCGAGTGGGTCGACGGTGCGGGTGATGCCGGTCTCCTCGGCCAAGATCAGCTGGGTGTTCCGGGCGATCTTGGCGCTGAACTCGGTCGGCAACCCGAGCGCTTCGTCGAAGCTGTTGGTGTGCAGGCTTTGAGTGCCGCCGAGTACCCCGGCCATGGCCTCGATCGTGGTGCGCACGATGTTGTTGTACGGGTCCTGCTCGGTGAGTGACACTCCCGACGTCTGGCAGTGCGTGCGTAGCATCGAGGACTTCGGGTTCTGCGGCTCGAATTGGGCCATCAACTCCGCCCACAACAACCGGGCCGCACGCAGCTTGGCGACCTCCATGAAGAAGTCCATGCCGATGTTGAAGAAGAAGCTGAGTCGAGGGGCGAAGGCGTCTACGTCGAGCCCGGCATCCAACGCGGCTCGCACGTACTCCACGCCATCGGCGAGGGTGTACGCCAGCTCCAAATCGCACGTCGCTCCGGCCTCTTGGATGTGATAGCCCGAGATGCTGATCGAGTTGAACCGCGGCATGTGCTCGCTTGTGTATTCGATGATGTCGGCAACGATCCGCATGCTCGGTTCGGGCGGATAGATGTAGGTGTTGCGCACCATGAACTCTTTGAGGATGTCGTTTTGAATGGTCCCTGACAGTTGTTCCTGGTCAACGCCTTGTTCCTCGGCGGCAACGATGTAACAGGCCAGAATGGGCAACACTGCGCCATTCATCGTCATAGACACGCTCATCTGGTCGAGCGGAATCCCGTCGAAGAGAATCTTCATGTCCTCGGCCGAATCGATCGCCACGCCCGCCTTACCCACGTCGCCGACCACGCGAGGGTGGTCGCTGTCGTAGCCGCGGTGGGTCGCCAGATCGAAGGCGACCGACAGCCCCATCTGCCCCCCGGCCAGGTTGGCCCGGTAGAACGCGTTCGACTCTTCCGCGGTCGAGAACCCGGCGTACTGACGGATCGTCCACGGCCGGTTCGTGTACATCGTGGCCCGCGGGCCGCGCACGAACGGTGCCACACCCGGGACACCGCCCAGGTGCGCGACATCGTCGAGGTCATCCTCGGTATAGAGGGGTCTGACCTCTATCCCCTCCGGAGTGGAAACCGTCAAGTCCTCGAGTGGGCGGCCGCGTAGTTCTTTCTCGGCGAGCTCGCTCCACTCGGGGTTCGTCATATCCCTATTTCTAGTCCAGGCAGAATCGATCTAGTGCGACAGTTCCCGTTCGGGCGACCCAAGCCCGGGGAAGCCTGCATAGGCGGGGAGTGCGGTTTGGCCGCCAAGGTGTGCGTACAGCACACGTGAACCCGCCGGAATCTCGCCGGAGCGGACCATGCCGATGAGTCCTGCCATCGACTTGCCCTCATAGACCGGGTCCGTGAGCATGCCCTCGGTTCGTGCTGCCAGGTGGATCGCCTCAACCGTGCCCTTGTCGGGTACGCCATAGGCCGGGCCCTCGTAGCCGGGAACGACCGTGATCTCGTCGTCTCGCAATGGTCGGTCGACACCGATCTTTTCGGCGGTGTTGGTAGCGATGCGGGTGACCTGGTCGATCGTCTGCTTCAGCGTCTTGGACGCATCAATCCCAATCACCTTGCGATCGTCGCGATCCTCGAGGGCGAAGCCCGCGATCATGCCGGCGTGGGTCGAACCGGTGACCGTGCACACGATCACCGTGTCAAAGAACGTGTCAAACTGTGCTTCTTGGGTGGCAACTTCTCGCGCCCAGTTGGCAAAGCCAAGGCCGCCGAGTGGATGGTCGGAGGCTCCTGCCGGGATGGGGTAGGGGGTGCCGCCGGCCTCGGTGACCGAGTCGAGCGCCCGCTTCCACGAGTCGCGAATGCCGATATCGAAACCGGCCGGATCGATGCGTGGCTCGCCGCCGAGGATGCGGGTGAGCTGGATGTTGCCGACCTTGTCGTAACACATGTCGTTGTAGTCGACCCACCCCTCTTGCACTGTCACCGCCTTCATACCGAGCTTGGCGGCAACACCCGTGACCTGACGGGTGTGGTTCGACTGAATACCGCCGATCGATACCAGCGTGTCGCAGCCGGTGTCGATTGCCTCGGCGGCTAGGTACTCGAGCTTGCGGACCTTATTTCCGCCGAAGGCGATACCGGAGTTGCAGTCTTCACGTTTGGCCCAGATCTCCACCGTGCCGCCAAGTGCGGCGGAAAGGTTCGGAAGGGGATGGATTGGCGAGGGTCCAAATAGCAAGGGTTCGCGGCGGAAATCGTCAAGGCTCATTGGTGCTCCAGATGTCATCGCTTGCGGCTACATCATAAACGTATACGATTATGAAATGTCAACCGTAGAGACTGTCCAACGAGAACTTCTCGACCGCATGTTGCGCGGCGAGTTCGAACCCGGGCTGCGGCTTCGCCAAGATTCGCTCGCCGCGGAGATGGGCATAAGCAAGATTCCCGTGCGCGAAGCACTGCACCGTTTGGCCGCCAACGGACTGCTCGACTTTGAAACGAACCGAGGTGCAGTCGTTCCCAATCTCACCGCAGAGGAGGCGGAGGAACACTTCACCCTGCGCCGGTCTATCGAGCCACAGTTGCTCCGTCGCTCGATTCCAAAGCTGAGCGTGGTCGACCTAGCCGAAGCTGAACTCGCCCTGGATGCGGGAGACCTGTCGACCACCGAATCGAACTGGCGATTCCATCGAGCGATCTACCAGGCATCGGGATGGGAACGTGGTCTGGCGATTTGCGAGATCCTGCACGCCACCGTGGCGCCATACGTCGACCTCTACATCGAGACTTTGGAAGGTGCGGGTGACTCCGAGGATCAGCATCACTACCTCCTCGCGGCGTGCCGATCTGGCAATATCAAGAGCGCAGCGAAACTACTTGACGAGCACCTCGCCGAAGCCGAACAGGCGCTGGTCGCCTTCCTGCGGGAACGGAGCGATGGTGATGACTGATCGAAGCCCACTCGAAGAAATCGAACAGCGCGTGCTCTGGCTCGCGACGCGCATTGTCGATGAGGCAAATCGTCGAAGTGGTGGCGAAGTCAAGGTGGGCGGTCATCAAGCGTCATGCGCATCGATGGTGTCGATCATGACGGCGCTGTGGTTCAACCACATCAACCCGGAGGATAAGGTGGCCGTGAAGCCGCACGCATCCCCCGTCTACCACGCCATCAAGTACCTCACCGGCGAACTCGATGGCAGCTACCTGACGACGTTGCGCCAACGCGGAGGGCTTCAGGCCTACCCGTCGCGCACCAAAGACCCCGACGTATCGGATTTCTCGACCGGCTCGGTCGGTCTCGGGGCCGTGGCGCCACTCTTTGCGGCGCTCACCCGCCGTTACATCGACTCGCACTTCGGCGATCAGCCCGACGCAAGATTCATCGCGCTCGTCGGTGACGCTGAACTCGACGAAGGAAGCGTCTGGGAAGCGATCGCAGATCCGGCCACCCAAGGTCTCGGGAACTTCACGATGGTTGTCGACCTCAACCGCCAAAGCCTCGATCGGGTCATCCCCGACATCGCAGCGGTCCGGCTCCAGAAGTTCTTTGCCGATGCTGGCTGGCACGTCGCCGAAGCGAAGTGGGGGCGTCGACTGCAAGCGGCATTCGCAACCGAGGGCGGCGACGCGCTGCAAGCCCACATCGAGGCCATGCCCAATGAGGCGTACCAAGCGCTGTTCGCGCTCGACGGAGTGGTGTTGCGAGACAAGTTCTTAGATGGTGCCGATGGAGCGGTTGTCCGATGGGCCAGTGACCTCGACCCCGATGCGATGAAAACCCTTGTCACCGACCTCGGCGGACACGATCTGGTCGAGTTGAAGAAGGCCTACGACGAATGCGACTGGGTCACCGATCGGCCCTCGGTGCTCTTTGCCTACACGATCAAGGGTTGGGGTCTACCGATGGCAGGAGACGCGCTGAACCATGCGGCGCTACTGAACGCAACCCAAGTAGCTGACCTACGCGAGAGATTCGGACTCACCTCCGAGACCGAGTGGGACCGTTTCGACCCCGCGAGCCCGGCTGGTCAACTGTGTCATCAGGTCGGTAGCGCGATCAACAACCCGGAACCCACCCCGCGCCCAGCGCTCACGGTGCAGCCCTCGGGACGGCCGGTTATGGCGACCGGTTCGGCTTCCACCCAGGAGGCATTCGGTCGGTCGCTCGCCGCGCTTGCAAACGACGAGGCCCTCGCCAAGCG
Organism: uncultured Acidimicrobiales bacterium; assembly: GCA_964562985.1. Lineage (GTDB taxonomy): Bacteria > Actinomycetota > Acidimicrobiia > Acidimicrobiales > SHLQ01 > SHLQ01. The sequence goes on along the minus strand of CAZLWE010000001.1, from coordinate 114,084 downwards.
CATTGTCACAACCGCACCGGATGTCTCTATCTCCACCAACCTCGGCGGCTGGATCAACAAGATGGGTGTCTACTCGCCGACCGAACGTGACGCTCATGGGGGGGAAGCACGAGTGCTCAAGTGGGCACCGAGTCCGAGCGGGCAACACATCGAACTCGGCATCAGCGAGATGAATCTTTTTATGCTCCTGGGCCAACTCGGGTTGAGTCATGACCACCACGGCGAGCAACTCATTCCGATCGGGACCGTCTATGACCCATTCGTCCTGCGTGGACTCGACGCTTTCATCTACGGCGTCTACAACGACTCTCGATTCATCGTGACCGGTACGCCCTCGGGCGTATCACTCGCACCCGAAGGTGGAGCCCACCAGTCGACGATCACCGCGTCGGTGGGGTTGGAGATGCCAAAGCTGCACTACGCCGAGCCTGCTTTCGCTGGCGAGGTCGAGTGGCTGCTGGCAGATGCGATCGAACAGCTCGCAGACCCCGATGGCATGAGCACTTACCTGCGCCTCTCCACCCGTCCGCTCGACCAGGCGCCCTTCGGCGTTGCGCTCAACCGGCTCGGCGAGGAGCGCCTCAGGCGGCTTGTCCTGGCTGGTGGCTACCGCCTCGTTGAGCCAATGGCCACCGGGGAGGACCGTCCCGCTGTCACCCTCGTGTCCACAGGTGTCATGGCGCCCGAGGCCATCGCCGCCGCGCAGGAACTCGACCTCGAAGGCGTCGATGCCACCGTCATACATCTCACGAGTCCAGACCGCGTATATGCGAGTTGGCGAGAAAGCTACACAAGCGTGGCCAAGGGCTCGGTCGTCGGTCGACCTAGCCACATACACCGCCTTATCCCAGCAGAGGAACGTGACCGCCCGATCGTCAGCGTGCATGACGCCGCCAGCCACAGCATGGCGTGGATTGGTTCGGCGCTCGGCACGCGCCAGCTCACTCTCGGCGTCGATCGATTCGGTGAGTCAGGCACCATTGCTGACCTTCACGAGATCACCGGAATCGCGACCGGCAGCATCGTCAACGCCGCGCTAATCGCCCTCGGCTAGAGCGAGTTCAACCGACCGAGTCGTTGTGGTCGCAGCCTTGACCGCTTGGGCGACGATCGCGGACATCGTCGTCGAAGACCTCGCCACATGTGAACTTCTCGGTGATCGGGAACTCCCGAGGTACCCGTGAGGTCTCTTCGTCTCTTACAGTGCGGTAGGTGAACCACGGGCTAATCCGCTTTCTTGTCTACGCCTTCCTCGGCGTGGTCGTCGGCGCGCTCGTGTCGCTGGTCGACTGGCTCACGGTAGAAGTAGCGCTCGGTGCGTTGCTGGCGGCCCCTGTCCCGGTGAAATTAGCGCTCCCGGCGATCGGCATGTTGGTCGTGGCGCTCATTATGCGATTCTGGCCGGGAGCCGACTCAAAGACGTCCGAGGCCTACGTCACTGCGTACCATTCCGGCACGGGTGCTGAAGGCAAGTCCCTAATTCCCAAGTTGGTCGCGAGCTTCGCCACCATCGGTAGCGGCGGTGCAGTCGGTATGGAGGGCCCAGCGGTCGTGGCTGGAGCGACGATCGGTCAGACCCTCGGCGACCGGATCCCCGGCATCTTGGGAGAACGCCCTCGCCTTGTCCTGCTCGTCGCCGGCGCCGCAGCCGGCATCGCTGCGATCTTCAAGGCGCCCGCGACCGGGGTGCTCTTCGCGATCGAGGTGCCCTATGCGCGAGACATCTCTCGCCATGGATTGATTCCAGCGCTCATCGCATCAGCGACGTCGTATCTCACCTTCGTGACCATCCGAGACGATGTGCCGCTATTCGCCTTTCCCGAGTTCGCCGTCGAACTGACCGATGAGCTTGTCGCCGCGGTCGGCATCGGCCTGGTTGCTGGTGTTGTCGCTCGCGGTCTGGCTCGTGGTTTCCATTGGGCTAAAGGCCTAAACGATCGGTACCCATTCAAGGTGCGTTGGCCCGTCGGTTCGGTGGTGTTGGCGGGCGCATTTCTCATCGCAAATCAGTTCGCCGATCGCCCGGTAACCCTTGGGCTCGGGTCCGACATCACGACCGAGATCGTGCGCGACAACGAGATCGAGCTACTCGCAATCGTCGTGCTCTTCGCCATGCGAACGATCGCTACAGGCGCAACCCTTGGCATGGGCGGTGTTGGAGGTATCTTCATCCCGCTCGTTGTGCAAGGGCTGCTACTCGGACGGGCGGTCGAGTTGGCTGTGGGTGCCCCGTCGACCGGCCTCTACCCGGTCATCGGCCTCGCCGCCGTCCTCGGAGCGGCGTATCGCATCCCGCTCGCCGCGATTATGTTTGTCGCTGAAACGACCGGTCGGGCGGAGTTCGTGATCCCCGCACTGGTCGCCACCGCGATCGCCCAATCGCTGATGGGCGATGACAGTGTCGCAGTCGGCCAACGTACCCAACGTCGCGGTCAGCTCGAACGACGCCTCGTCGAGCCAAGTTCAGTGGTGATGCGCGACGACTTGGGCACGATCTCTCCGGACACGAGTCTGATGGAAGTGATCGATACCTATGGAGATCGCGGTGGGTCGTTCGCCGTGCCGGTCGCCGACCCGGGTTACAAGGGGTTAATGGTGCTCCATGATCTCGCAACGGCAATGTTGGAACACGGGCCCGAAGCCACCGTGCGAGTGGCGATGCGAGAACTACCATCGGTCGCCCACGATGCGCCGGCGATCGATGCAGCACGCCTGATGAACAAGCACGACACCGCCGCCATCGCTGTGGTGGACAACGACGGGAAACCGGTGGGTGTGATCTCGACCACCTCGCTCGCCGGTCTCAATGAGGCCGAGATCGGCGTCGACTGAACGCCGATAGATGTCGGTTGGAGAGTCAGGTGCGGTCGGTCAGACGATCCGGGAACTTTGCCGGATACTGGAGATCGAGCACTTCGGATAGCCATGGCGCGGCGAGATCGGACAAGCCGTGATACAGCTCGCTTGCGAGGATGTTGGCCTCGGCGCCCGACCAATCGGCGGGGAGGAGATCGGTCGGGAGATCTACCGACCGGAGTCGGACGCGGCGGAGGTCGTGGACGAGCATGGTGCGCAGCGCAAAGGCCTGTTTCCCATCCAGTTTCCCAAGGCTCTCTGCTATCGGGTTATGGACGGCCATGAATTCCCGGTAGGCCTGCGCGGTTTCCTCGAAGGCGAGTACCTGGTCAAAAAAGCCCTGGGCGAGTGCGGTGTTGAGATCATCGAAACTGAGCGTCCCCATGGGCACGTCGACGTCGGGAAGGGCGGCACGGCACAACGAGCGACACCGGTCGGCGTCCACGGTTGGGGTCGCCAGCACCCCAGGTGAGATCTCCATAAACCCGTGCCACGTCAGGCTTTCCGTCAGGCGAGACCGGTCGTCGTCGCTCAGTATCGGCGTGCCAACAAAGACCGTGCACCACGGGCCGGTCCAGTCGGCGTAGACGTCGCGGTAGATGCGCTCAGAAGCGTCGATGGTCTCGCTCTTCGCTAGTTGCGTGAGCCGGTACCGGCTTTGCCGGCCGACCCGCTCGTTGTCGAGCCAACCGTCGGCCGCAAGGCGAAACACCGACGTTCGAACCAGGCGATCGGTGAAGCCCATCGGGTCGGTCAGTCTGAACAGCTGCGCCAACCAGACCTCATCGGTCACCGGCAGGATGGTGTCGCCAAAGATCGTGACGAGGACCGTGCGCGCGCTGTTCTCGGGCGCTGTGATCCAGTCCGCGATCAGCTTCACTTCTCTTTCTTTCGTTCGAGGAAGCGGGTCATGCGCTCGTGCTTTTCCTCGCTTTCAAACAGCAGCGCCTGGGCAGTGATGTCGAATGAGGTGGTCGTGGGCCGATTCTGGGCGAGCGCAAGCTTGGTAAGCTCGACCGCCTGCCATGAATTGCGCGAGATTCGCCGAGCGAAGTCGAGCGCGGTGTCGATAAGTTCGTCAGACGGGGCGACCGCGTCCACGAGACCGAGCGCGTGGGCGTCTTCGCCGTTTACCTTCTCGCCAAGGAAGAGCATGCGGCGCGCCGCCGCCAGGCCGACCAACTCTCGAAGGCGCCAGTTCGCACCAGCGCCGGCCAGGATGCCGAGCGCGAGCTCGGGTTGACCGAAGGTTGCCTCCGGGGAGGCGATGCGAAAGTCGCAGGCCATGGCAAGTTCGCAACCGCCGCCTAGCGCGAACCCATCGATCACAGCGATCGTTGGCCAACGGTGTGCGGCGAGGCGGTCGAAGAGCCCAGCGTTGATCGATCGGAGCGCATCGTCGGCCGTGCGATCACGAAGCTCAGCGATGTCAGCGCCCGACACAAACATGCCCGGGGTGGTCGAATGGAGAACCAGAACCGTTGGTTCCTTGGAGTATGTGCCCAGCGCCTCATCGATCGCTTCGACCGTCTCGAGGTCGAGGGCGTTTCGTTTGTCGGGCTGGTTGAATCCGAGCGTCACGACGTGTTCGTCAATGCGTTCGGCAACGAGATGGTCGTCTGGGTTGCTCACATCGCCACCTTTCTCCACATCTTTACATGATACACCTGAGTGGATAGTTTGGGCTGTGGGAGTGTCATATGAGGATCGGTGTGATCGGCGCAGGAACGATGGGAGCTGGCATCGCCACCGCGTGCCTCGCCGTCGGCGACGAGGTCGTCTCGGTCGAGGCTAATGCCGGGCAAACCGCCAAGGCTCACGGACTGATCGAGAACTCCCTCGAACGTCTCGCCAAAAAGAACGACGCGATAGACGTCGGGGCATGCATGGGCCGACTCGAGCAAGTCGAGGCACCTGATGCGACGGTGGGATGCGGCGTGGTCATCGAGGCCATACCGGAGATCCTCGAAGCAAAGCAGGATCTATTTGCCGCACTCGACTCGCTCCACGGACCTGAGGTCATCCTCGGCACGAACACGTCGAGTCTGTCAATCGACAAGATTGCCGAGAAGGCGTCGAATCCTGGGCGAGTGGTCGGCACGCATTTCTTCAACCCCGTCCCGGTCTCCCTTCTCGTCGAGGTCGTAGCGGGTCCCCGCACGGACGATGCGATCGTCGACGCCGCAGTTTCTTACGCCGAGAGGCTGGGTAAGTCGCCCATCGTGGTGAAGGATTCGCCGGGATTTGCGAGCAGTCGGCTCGGGCTTGCTCTGGGTTTGGAAGCGATCCGCATGGTCGAGGACGGTGTCGCCAGTCCGAGTGATATCGACAAAGCGATGGCGCTGGGTTATCGCCATCCAATGGGTCCACTGAAGTTGACCGACCTGGTCGGACTTGACGTTCGTCTCGGCATCGCCCAGTACCTCGAAAGCCAGCTGGGGGAGCGATTCAGCCCACCGCAGCTACTGATCGACATGGTCGCTGAAGGCAAGCTGGGCAAGAAGGTCGGTGTGGGCTTTTATGAATGGTGAAGGCGGTCTCTAGATGAACAGGGCGTAGCTCTACTCGCCCGTGAAGGTCGGTGTTCGTTGCTCCATGAAGGCGGAGATTCCTTCGACATAATCGGGGCCGCCAGCAAGTTCACCTTGCGCGTTGGCTTCGGCGTCGAGGACGGACGTGAAGCTCAGTTCGTGGTCGGTGATCGCGTGCACGATTCGTTTCGAAGCGGCGAAGGCAGCGGTCGGGCCGGAGGCAATCGAAGCGGCGAGCTCGTCCACTCGTGTGGTCAGCTCGTCGTCGGCGACAACCTCGTTCACGAGACTCATTGCGGCTGCTTCGGTTCCTGTCAGCAAGCGCCCGGTGTAGATGAGCTCTAGCGCACGATGCGGACCGACGCGTTGCACAAGGGCGGCGTGGCCCCCCGAGTCGAGGACGCATCCGATCTTGTTGAACGGAGAGCCGAGGCGGCTTCTCTCGGCTGCGACGATCATGTCGCAGGCCATCGCAAGTCCGAAACCAACGCCGAGTGCTGCGCCGTGTACGGCGGCGATGGTCGGCATGGGTAGCGCCCGCACCTTTGCGATGAGTGGGTTGAAGAGGTCGGCCAAGATGGCCTGGGCGTCCTCATCGACTGGTGAGGCTGCGGACAAATCTCGGCCGGCGGAGAATCCGCGGCCGGTGCCTCGGAGCACCACGACTCTGGCGTCGTTGGACGCATCCAGTGCGTCATGCATCTGTTTGACCATCGACTCATCCAGCGCGTTCATCACATCAGGTTTATTCAGCGTGATGGTGGCGCGTCCGCTCGCGAGGTGCAGTCCAATGGGGTCGTCTGACATGGCGCTACGTTAGCGGACCTTTATATGATACAAGCTAGTTGTGCGTAGCGGTGCTGGTAGTATCATGTGGCCATGAGGGTATTGGAGAGTTTCACCGGGGGGAGTTGGGTCGGGCCAACGGCCGAAGGTATTGCGCTCGCCGATGCCGCAACGGGTGAACCGTGCTATTCGATCTCTTCGTCGGGGGTGAACTTCGCCGAGGTAGTGAAGTTCGGGCGCAGCGTTGGGAACCCGGCAATGAACGAGCTCAGCATCCACGAGCGGGCGACCATTCTCAAACAGCTCGGACTGTTGCTTTTGTCTGACGAGGTCAAAGAAGAGTTGTACTCCGTCTCGGCTCAGACGGGCGCGACGAAGTCTGACTCGTGGATCGACATCGACGGCGGCGCGTCGGTTCTGCTGACGTATTCGAGCAAGGCGCGACGGGAACTTCCGAACTCCAATGTCGTGGCCGACGGACCGGTCGAGCAACTGAGCCCCGACGGGTCCTTCATGGGAACCCACATCTTGACGCCCAAGAAGGGTGTCTTCGTGCAGATAAACGCGTTCAACTTTCCGGTCTGGGGGATGCTCGAGAAGTTCGGGCCGTCCTTTGTTGCTGGCGTTCCGTCAATCGTAAAACCAGCGAGCCAAACCGCGTATCTGACTGAAGCTGCGGTCCGCATCATGGTCAACAGCGGCCTCCTGCCCGAAGGCTCGATCCAGTTGATCTGTGGCTCAGCCGGAGATCTACTCGACCACCTCGACGGCCAGGACTCCGTCGGCTTTACCGGGTCGGCGTCCACGGCAAACATGCTGCGGTCTCACTCCAACATCATCACGAGGTCCGTGCCCTTCGTCGCCGAGGCCGACTCGCTTAACTCCGCGGTCTTGACTCCGAGCGCGAAGCCCGGGTCGGCCGAATTCGATTTGTTTATCGCCGAGGTAGTTCGGGAAATGACGGTCAAGGCAGGCCAGAAGTGCACCGCTATCCGTCGGGCGTTCGTTCCCGAAGCGATCCTCGACGATGCAGCAGCCGCTCTGGAGGTCGCGCTGTCAGCCGTGGTCGTGGGTGACCCTCGGGAGGCCGACACCACGATGGGGCCCGTCGCGAGCGCCGACCAGGCCGACGAAGTTCGCGGCGCAGTTGAAGTACTCAGTGGGGCGGCGGTTCCCGTGGTCGCTGGTGGTGGTGCCGCAACGATGTTGGCTCCAACGCTGTTGCGCGCCACCGACCGATGGGCACAAGAGATCCACGTCACCGAGGCCTTTGGCCCGGTCTCCACGTTGGTTCCCTACGCAGATATGACTGAGGTAATCGACCTGGTCGCCCTGGGCGACGGCAGCTTGGTCGCTTCGGTCTACGGCCCCGACACCGACGAAGTTTCGGAAGTCGCGCTCGGAATCGCCTCGCATCATGGTCGAGTCCATATCGTCGACGAGACGGCTGGTAAGCACAGCACGGGCCACGGGTCGCCTCTCCCGCACTTGGTGCACGGTGGCCCCGGTCGTGCCGGCGGTGGCGCAGAAATGGGCGGCATCCGCGGCGTCTTCCATCACATGCAACGGACCGCTCTGCAAGGAAGCCCCGAGATGCTGACCGCGGTGACCGGCGAGTATGTAGCAGGGGCGCCAACCAACACCGACAAGGGGCATCCGTTCAAACTCGGGTTCAACGAACTCGAAGTAGGTGATTCGATCACCACCGAGAAGCGGGTGATCACCGACGAAGACATTAAGCACTTCGCCGAGTTCACCGGCGACACCTTCTACGCCCACATGGATGCAGCGGCTGCAAAGCGCAACCCGATCTTCGACGGCATCGTCGCCCACGGCTACCTGGTGCTGAGCTTTGCCGCAGGGCTCTTCGTCGATCCGCCGGAAGGGCCGGTGCTCGCAAACTATGGCCTCGACCGCCTGCGCTTTGCCACGCCGACAAAGCCCGGCGACGAAATCCAGGTGGTGTTCACCTGCAAGCGCAAGGTCTGGCATGAGGCCCGCGGCTATGGCGAGGTCGCTTGGGACACCAGGGTCTTCAACCAAGATGACGAGCTGTGCGCTGTCTATGACGTCCTGACGATGGTCGGTCAATAATGTTGCTGCTATCGCCGCAATCGTCGCCTACGGCTCCTCTGCGGTCAGCCAGAGGCCCCTTTTCGTCGCTCGTCCCTCGCTCCTGGCAAGGCAACTCAGAAAGGACCTTTCATGCGTAGTTGGGCAGATATGGACGCGTTCGAAGCGTTCCTAGACGACGGGGGGATCGTCGAAGTCGACGACGACATGCCCGACGAATACCGCCAGGCCGTCTTTGCCTTCATCGAGATGCACGCCAACTCTGAACTCATGGGCGGTCTCACTGAGCGCGACTGGATTCCGCGCACCCCTGGCCTTCGCCACAAGATGGCGGTCTTGGCCAAGACCCAAGATGAGATCGGGCACGGCCATCTGCTGTACATGGTGGCGGCCGACATGGGCATCAAAACCCGCAAGCAGATGCTCGAGGATCTCTTTGCTGGCAAGTCCAAGTTCCATAACGTCTTCCACTACAAGGCCGAGACCTGGGGCGATCAGGTAGCGATTGCGTTCCTGGTCGACGCCGCAGCGCTCGCCAGCCAACAGGCGGTGTTCAAGAACTGTTCGTACGGCCCGTACCGTCGAATTCTGAAGCGGATCATTAGCGAAGAGGGATTCCACATGCGCCTCGGTGAAGACCGCATGATGCGTATCGCTCAGGGCACAAACACCCAGCGGGAGATTTTCCAAGGTGCGCTCGATCGCTGGTTCTGGCCTGCCCTGCAACTCTTTGGCCCTGACTCAAAGCCCAACGACAAGTTGCTTCGCTGGCACATTAAGTCCGAGCGCAACGAGGTACTGCGAGACAAGTGGGTGCAGAAGTTCGTGCCGATGCTCCACAGCTACGGATTCACCGTTCCTGCGCCCGACCTGGTCCATGACGAAGACACCAAGAAGTGGGATGTCGGCCCGATCGATTGGGAGCCGCTGAAGCGAATTCTCGCGCAAGGCGGCCCGGATTCGGCTCGACGCATCAACGAAGCCCGCGAGAATTATGAGCGCACCAGTTGGGTCCGCGATGCGATGGAGGCGACCGTATGACTGCGACCACCCCAACCGCTGCTCGGGCAGATGTGTGGGCGGCAATCGCCTCCGTGGATGACCCCGAGTATCCGGGCATATCAATCGTTGATCTTGGGCTGTCTGAAAGCGTCATCATCCATGGATCGATGGTGACTATCGGGCTCATCCCTACCTTCTCGGGCTGCCCGGCGTTACAGATGATCGCTGGCGATGTACGAGATGCCGTTCTCTCGGTGGTTGGTGTCGACAAGGTCGAGGTCAATTGGTTGCGGTCACCGGTGTGGTCTGTCGACCGAATGACTCCCAAGGCCCGCTCACAGATGTCGATGAAGTTTACGGTGGCGGTTCGTCTCGGTTTTGCCGAGCCCGATTGCCCGCTATGTGGCGGTGACACAGTTGAACAGTCATTGTTCGGGCCGAGCCGTTGCCGTTCCGTGAGCCGTTGTACCTCCTGTGGCGAGACCGTGGAAGTGATGCGAAGCTAAGCGATGGCAACCTACGAAGTGTTCCTGAAGAAGGAAGGGCGTGACGAATACCGCCACGCTGGCGCGCTCGAAGCCGCCAACGACGACCTTGCCCTAGTCATGGCGCGCGAGGCCTATGCCCGTCGCGCTGAGGGAGATCGGTTGTGGCTCGTGAACCGGGACCATCTCATCGTTGCCGAAAGCGACTTCTTGGCCCCGAACGCCGACAAGCCACACCGCCACCACGACGGTGCCGCGGTCGCCGCTCGGCGAAAGGCGGTGCGCACAGACGAGGAGACGGATGCCTGAGATCTCCGAAGGGGTCCGCGAGTTTCTGCTCGCGCTCGCCGACGATAAGCACCTTATGGGTCAGCAACACGCCGAGTGGATCGGCGTCACCCCCTTCTTGGAGGAGGACCTGGCGTTCTGCAGCATTGGTCAAGACGAACTCGGTCACGCTGCGCTCATCTACGAACTCCTCGTGGGGGACGACGATCTAGCGATCGATGCGCTGGCCTTCGATCGGCCTGCTGAGGACTACCGGTCGTGCCATCTCGTGGAGTTCGCCACCGACGACTGGGCCACCGCCTTTGCCCGACATTGGCTGTTCGATCTCGCCGATCAGCTGCGATGGGAACTGCTCGCCGCGTCCTCAATCGTTGCGGTGCGCCATGTCGCGGTACGAGTGGAACGCGAAGAGATTTTCCACCGCATGCATGCCGAGCAGATGCTCGAAGTCTTGGTCAAAGACGACGTGGCGCGTGCTCGCCTCGTCGAGGGCGTGACGCGCCTCGCGCCGCTGGTCGGCGGCCTGTTCGAACCGGTCACAGGTGAGCAGGACGCGATTGCCCAAAGCGTTGCCTCCGGACCCTTCGGCGATCGGTGGCCGGATTTCGTAGCAGCGGTCGAGGCCCAAGTGGGTCCCATCACTTGGGGTACAGCCCCCGAGCAAAACGGTCGCACGACACGCAGCGCGGACTGGCAACCGCTGATGACGCGCATGCGAGAAGTAATCGACCTGGATCCAAACGCGATCTGGTAATGAAGCTGTGGTCCGTTTCCGTTACTAATGCCCGGTTTTGGACCACAGATTCCTTAGGGGGAAGCAATGTACGAATCGATTGAGACAGCGTCTGTCGACGAGCTACGTAGTTTGCAGCTCGACCGGATGAAGTGGTCGGTAGCTCACGCGTACGCGCAGGTACCGCACTATCGGCAGGCCTTCGACGACGCGGGTGTTCACCCCAACGATCTGCAGGAACTCTCGGACCTGGCCAAGTTCCCCTTCCTCGTGAAGCAGGACCTCCGAGACAACTACCCGTTCGCAATGTTCGCTGTTCCTCGCGAACAGGTCGTGCGAGTGCACGCATCTTCGGGAACGACGGGCTCGGCAACGGTGGTTGGCTATACCCAGGCCGACATTGACATGTGGGCCAACGTCATGGCTCGCACGATCGTGGCTGCTGGCGGGAAACCTGGCGACATCACCCATGTCGCGTACGGGTATGGGCTCTTCACCGGTGGTCTCGGAGCGCACTACGGAGCGGAACGTCTCGGGTGTACGGTCGTTCCAGTGTCGGGCGGGGCTACCGAACGGCAGGTGGCGCTCATCAACGACTTCAAGCCGCGGATCATTCTGGTCACGCCGTCGTATTGCCTGAATCTCATCGATGAGATGGAGCGCCAAGGCATCGACCCGGTCGCCTCGTCACTCGAAGTGGGCATTTTCGGTGCGGAGCCGTGGACCGACGAGTTGCGTGTAGAGATCGAAGGGCGCCTCGGCATCGACGCGACCGACATCTATGGCCTGAGCGAAGTAATTGGCCCAGGTGTCGCCCAGGAGTGCATCGAAACCAAGGACGGGCTCACGGTCTGGGAGGATCACTTCTATCCCGAGGTCATCGATCCCCAAACCGGTGAGGTTCTACCCGATGGAGAAGAAGGCGAGCTCGTCTTCACATCGCTGACCAAGCAAGCGTCTCCGGTGATTCGCTACCGCACCCGCGATATCACGACCTTGCTCCCCGGCACTGCTCGCACGATGCGTCGGATGGCAAGGGTGACCGGGCGCAGCGACGACATGTTGATCATTCGTGGAGTGAACGTCTACCCGAGCCAGATTGAGGCCGAGATCCTCCGGGTCGACGGTCTAAGCCCACACTTTCTCTTGGAGGTTTCCAAGGACGCCAACTTGTCATCGCTGAAGGTGCGCGTCGAGCCGCATTCTGAAGGAACCGCAGCCGATGCAGGGGAACGGCTGCAGGGACTCATCAAAAGCAACGTCGGCGTGACCGCCGATGTGGAGATCACCGAAGTAGGCGAGCTACCGCGTAGCCAGGGCAAGGCCCAACGTGTTATCCAGGCCTAGGCGTCGGCGGCGCTAGACGCCCGCCGCGACGTTCGCGAGCTTCTGAAGCGCTCCCGAGACGGTTGCGAGCTGCGGTGCGTCCCCGAGACCGTGACGTGAAGCCAGGTAGCCCGGGTCATTGTGCAGCACACGAACACCATCATCGGCCTGGGTGATCAGGATCTTTTGCGGAAGATCGATGGCCACCGTGCGAGCAATCTGCATCAGCGGTGTTCCGAGTGCCGGGTTGCCGAAGAAGATCTCGATCGTCGGTTCGAGTTCGAGTCCGACGCTTGCCGCCCCAGCCGAGTGATCAACCGTCGCGATATGTCGTAGCTTCTCGTTGCCCTCGATCGCAGCGAGGAGCCGATCGGCTGCCTCCTGAACAGAGGTGCCGGAGCCGAGCGTCTCAATAAGGCCTTTGGGAAGTGCGTTAGTCATGGTCCGAGAACCCTAGGGCTCCACCAACGATTCCCGCAAAGTCGTTAGATGACCGCCCGCAGGGTTCGCAGTCGCTGGCGCTTAAGGGATCACGCCCGGAGGTGGACGGGGGTTGAGACCTCCGCGAAGAAGTCGTTGCCCTTGTCATCGATGATTACGAAGGCGGGGAAGTCCTTGACCTCGATGCGCCATACGGCTTCCATGCCGAGTTCTTCGTACTCGAGAACTTCGACCTTCGTGATCGCGTCCTTGGCCAGGCGTGCTGCGGGGCCACCGATCGAGCCGAGGTAGAAGCCACCGTGGGTGTTGCACGCATCGACGACCTGTTGGGATCGGTTGCCCTTGGCCAACATGACCTGCGAGCCGCCCGCAGCCTGGAACTGGTCGACGTAGCCGTCCATACGTCCGGCGGTAGTGGGGCCAAAGGAGCCTGAGGCGTATCCGTCGGGGGTCTTGGCAGGACCGGCGTAGTAGATCGGGTGGTTGCGTAGGTACTCGGGCATCTCTTCGCCCGCGTCGAGACGCTCCTTGATCTTGGCGTGCACGATGTCGCGCCCAACGACCAAGGTTCCCGATAGTGACACTCTGGTCTTGACCGGCAACTTGGAGAGCTCAGCGCGAATCTCCTCCATTGGGCGGTTGAGATCGATCTGTACCGTCGTATCGCTGAGGTCATCCTCGGTGACCTCGGGCATGAACTGGACCGGGTCGGTCTCCAACTGTTCAAGGAACACACCTTCGGCGGTGATCTTGCCGAGAGCTTGGCGGTCGGCCGAACACGAGACAGCAATCCCGACCGGGTTGGAAGCGCCGTGTCGGGGGAGTCGGATCACTCGAACGTCGTGGCAGAAGTACTTTCCGCCGAACTGTGCGCCGATTCCCATCTCACGAGTCAGCTCGAGAATGCGTTGCTCCCATTCCAGATCACGAATCGCATGGCCAGACATCGAACCTTTCGTGGGAAGCGTGTCGAGATAGCGAGCTGATGCGTACTTGGCGGTCTTGAGGTTGAACTCCGCGGACGTTCCGCCGACAACCACGGCCAGGTGATACGGCGGGCATGCCGCGGTGCCGAGCTTCATGAGGTTCGTAGACAGGAACTCCATCAGCGACTTTTCGTTCAGGAGCGCTTTGGTTTCTTGGAACAGATAGGTCTTGTTGGCTGAACCGCCACCCTTGGCCATATAGAGGAACTTGTATGCATTGCCTTCAGTCGCATAGAGCTCGATCTGAGCGGGGAGGTTGTTGCCGGTGTTCTTCTCCTCGAACAAGCCCATCGGGGCCAGCTGGGAGTAGCGCAGGTTCGACGTGTGGTAGGTGTCGAACACGCCCTGACTGATCGTCTCTTCGTCGTTGAAGCCGGTGAAGACGTGCTGGCCCTTCTTGCCCATCACGATCGCAGTGCCCGTGTCTTGGCACATCGGCAGCACGCCGCCAGCCGCGATGTTTGCATTCTGCAGCAGCTCCATCGCCACGAAGTGGTCGTTGGGCGACGCATCGGTGTCGTCGAGGATGTTGCGCAGCTGCTGGAGGTGGCTCGATCGCAGGTAGTGCGCGATGTCGTGCATCGCGGTTGCGGTGAGGAGCCGTAGCGCCTCGGGTTCGACCTTGAGGAAGGTCTCGCCCGCAGCTTCGAAGGTTGAAACACCCTCGTCTGTCAGCTTGCGGTAGGTGGTGTTGTCTTCGCCGAGGGGCAGCAGTTCAGAAAATTCGAAATCAGGCACGAGGTGATCGTAGCTGTGAACGCCCCTTCGGCCGGTGGAGTTCCGCACTTTGCTATCTCGTCCTCAAGGGCGCCGTTTTCAATGTCGAAGCCTCTTGGGTGAAACATGCTGGTCTTTTCGCGGTTGTGGCCTTTGTTGCTGCAGTTTTGAGTGTCGCACCGCTCGCCGCGCAACAACAGCTGTACTGCGAAGGACATCTGGCCACTATCGTCGGGACCCCTGGCGATGACGTGCTCGTCGGGACCCGTGGTGCCGATGTATTCGTTGCCATGGGCGGTCACGATCAGATTCGCGGGCTGGCAGGCGATGACCTCATCTGCGCAGGTTCCGGCAACGATCAAATCTGGGGAAACAACGGAGCGGACCTGATCTACGGCGGCGACGGCGACGACCTCATTCGCGGGAACCGCGGCAAAGACGTACTCTTCGGCGGCGAAGGAAACGACGACCTTCGCGGTGGCAAGCATGACGACAACGTTCGCGGCGACCGGGGCGAGGACGCCCTGCGCGGCGGAAATGGCCTCGACTACCTTCGAGGCGACTTTGGGAATGACTCACTCTTCGGCGATATTGGCGCCGACGTGCTCATCGCCGAAGCCGGTGAGGTCGCGATCGGAGGCGACGGCAACGACACCGTGGTACGAAACGGGCAGGTAGTAGAAGGCAACGGCGCGAATATCCGTATCCCCGAGACGTTTGGTTTTGCCCGAACGACACTGCGAGCATCAACATCGGCCCCGGCGTGCACCCAACAGTCGATCTACGATCACTTCGCGCAGTACGAGGCTACCGGGATCGTCGAATCGCAGTTGCTCGCACTGCTCAATGAGACCCGAGCAATCTGTGGACTCGACCCGCTGATCGCCAACCCAACGATGGCCAGCTGGGCCGAAGATTGGTCGGGGCAACTCCAAAGCGATCGTGCCACTGGGCGATCATCGTGGTTGCGGCACTCGACCGTATGGGAGAACGCACAATCGGTACTGGGGTTCCCCACAGCTGGCGAGAACGTTGCTTGGACGGGAACACAGCGCACGTCGCACTTGCACATGACGTTGGTGGCCAGCGGGTCACACCTCTGCAACATCCTCAATCCGAACTTCGACACGGTTGGGATCGGTGCGACCGGACTCGAGCAGGACGGCCCTGGCTTTATTACGACCTTCATGTTCGCGGGCGACGCAACACCGGAGACCGGAAGTGATTTCGATGGGGCAGCCTTGCGTCAACTCGACGGCGACCGGCGGTCGATCTCCTGCAATTTCGGTTAGACGCCTCCGCCAGGGAACTGCTCCGCGATCGAACGATCGGGTTTGCCAAGCTGATTTCGAGGGATCTCGTCGACCACCACGACCTGGTCAGGTCCCGGGCTAGGTGCGCAATGAGCCCGTAGTCGTTCGAGGAGTTCGGATTGGTCGACGGTTTCTGCGTGGTCGAGCACAACGACCGCGCCGATAGCCTGGCCGAGTCGCTCATCGGGATAGCCCACGACGTGGGCGTCAAGGACGGAAGCGTCGACGAGCAGCGCATCGCGGATGGCATTCGGGTCGACATTCAATCCGCCACGCACGATCATGTCGGTCATTCGGCCAGTGACCGAGACTCGACCCTCCACGTCTATGAAGCCGAGGTCACCCGTGTGCATCACGCCGCCTCGGAAAAGTTTCTCGGTCAGGTCGGGCTGTCCGAGGTAGCCGAGCGTTCCGGTCCAACACTTCGCCCAGGGGCCACTGCTTACAGCCTTAACGCAAATCTCGCCGATCTCGCCAACATCTCGCGGCTCACCGCTCTCGGGGTCGCAGACGACGATCTCGACGTGGGGGAGTGGGTGTCCCTTGCCCGACCCGATCGGATCGCCGAGCGACTCTCGCACCACTCCCGTTGGTGCCTCGCTCAGGCCATAGCTCAGCGTGGGGCGAACCCCAAAGCGATCCGTGAACGACTGCAGCATCTCCGGACGTCCACCCGAGCCTCCAAGGATGACCCGGTCGAGCGACATCAGCTGAGATGAGCTGATGTCGAGGCTCTTGACCAAATCATGGGCCAGTGTGGGCACGGTGATGAGTCGGGTGATGCCGTGGCGTTCGATGTCGTCTGCCATTCCGGCGGCGGTGGTGTCCGCCATGAACACAAAGGTGCTCCCACGAATGAACGCCGACAGCGGTCCGAGGATCATGACGTTGGCGATCCGCAGGTCGAGCGGGGTCCCGATGCGTTCGCCGTCTTTGGCTGGCTCGACGTCTTTGCTCACCGCTGCGGGAAGGAGCATCGAGCGGTGGCTATGCACAACTCGTTTAGGTTCTCCGGTGGTGCCTGACGTGAACGCCACCACCGCTGGATCGCCCGGGTTGATTGAAGCATCCGCGACCGAATCGGCCAATTTCTCGGCTTCGCTCATGTCGGGTTTGGTTTTGCCAGCCACCCAGAGCCGTCCCATTCGCCATTGTGCGAGGTGACTGATGACGAAAACCGCAGATGTTGGCGAACCCAGCACCCAAAAGGTGTTAAAGGCGGAGCGGTCCTTCAGCCAGGATTCGGCCAGTTCTGTGACCTTTTCGTCGAGCTCTGCGTAGGTCCACGTGAAGTGCCCGTCGATCAGTGCCAGCCGGTCGGGATGATTCGCTACGCCCTCGGCCAAAATATCGGCGAGAGTCGACGGACCAAAGGGGAGTGGCGAAGGCTCGGGGTGGGCGACCAGGCCGTTGGGTTGAACCACAGGGGACGTCACGGAGTTGTCCCGAAAAGAGTGGATCGCATGTGGATGAGAGTAGCTGCGGGGCGCTAGAAGAGGCTGTCCTGCACAGTGACTTCGTCGGGCACGACATCTTCGGTGAGAGTTATCTCTTGGCCGAACAGCTGGCCGATGTCCGCTACGAAGCGATCGTCGCTCCCTGGTCGCTCTACCCGCACCGCTCGGCCGACCGCACCGGCGATCTCTAGGTCGTGTGCGCCCCGGTCGAGCCGATTCGGATATTGGTGAAGGCCATCCCAATCGAGTGACGCGCGGTAGGGGTTGTCCCATCTGTCATCTGTGGGGGAGAGGCGGTCGTCTCCGAGCTCGGAGATGACTCGATGCACCCCGGCCACCCAGCTCGACAGCTCGCGGTCGAGCGAGTCGTCGGTCTTTGGTTGTGCCAGTCCATCGAGCTTGCGGCGGATCGATACGGCTTGTGCCAGGCCGAGTTCGGCGGTGGCGGCATCTTCGAGCACTCGCACCGCGATCCCGTTGGCTGCATTGGCTACGACCCGAGCAGCCCATGCCCCTTGCTCGCGCAATCGGGTCTCCAGGCGTGGAGCCGTGGAGGTTCCAATCTTTATCGAGCCGTCGCGAAAGGCGGCCAGATACGCAACGTTCGCCTTGTCGATGTGGGTACGGATTGCGGCATCGATCTCACCAGTGCCGAGCGTGTGCGCGTGGTGGAGCTGCGATGCGAACGTCGCATTGACCGCCGTACACCGGTCGCAGGTTCGCGACTGTGGGAGAGGCGCATGGTCACAGTCAACCCACGGGGTCGATGGATCTCGAAGCGGTTTGTGTCCAACACAGCGTTTCGTGGCGCCATCATGGAGTTGGTAACGCAGGCGAATGTCGGCGACCGGGACGAGGGTCGATGGGGCGTTGTCTTGTCGCACGCGCAGGTGAGGCTCGCCGTCACCCCAGACCATTGCGCTCAATAACATCGTGTCGCCCAATTCCACCGACCGATTGTGGGTCGCACTGGGCGCCAACGCCCACGTCGGCGACTAGGAGATGGCTTAACGCCCCACGTGGTCTAATCTGCGACGATGTCGGATGCGGAGAACGATCATGGCAACGCCGATACATCGGCGCGACGTCGACGTGGTCGACGCGGCGGCCGTGCTCGTGATTCGGCCCCACCCAAGCTTCATCAAGCGCCGTTTGCGCCGGTCCGCCGAACCTTTGCTCCTACCGAGCTGGTTCCGCCAGATCAGCTCGAGGAAATCCACGACGCCTCCCTTGAGGTACTTCGCGACATCGGCCTGGACGTCCTGGAGCCCGAGGCGCGCAAGATATTTGCCGCAGCGGGATGCACGGTGTCAGACGAGCGAGTGCGCTTCGATCCGGAGATGGTGCTCGAGGCGGTAGGGCATAGTCCGTCGGAGTTCACCATCCACGCTCGCAACCCCGACCACAACTTGCAGATCGGTGGCGACCACGTGGTCTTCACGTCAGTGGGGAGCCCGCCGAACGTCGGCGATGTTGCTGGCGGCCGTCGCACGGGCAATCACGAAGACTTCAAGAAGCTCGTCCAGCTGAGCCACTACTTCAACTCGATCCATCTACACGCCGGGTACCCGGTCGAGCCCGCCGACCTGCACCCGTCGGTGCGACACCTGCACGCCACCTATGACCTCTTGACGTTGAGCGATAAGGCGATCAACGCCTACAGCCTCGGTCGCGATCGCAATCGTGACTGCTTGGAGATGGTCCGCATTGCTCGTGGCGTGAGCGCTGAGCAACTCAAAACGGAAACGAGCTTGCACACCGTCATCAATACGTCATCGCCCCTTCGCCTCGACATCCCGATGTGTCAGGGAATTATCGAGCACGCGCTCCACGGCCAGCTGTCGATCATCACGCCCTTCACGCTGGCGGGTGCGATGGCTCCTGTCACGATCGCGGGAGCGGTTACGCAACAGAACGCGGAGGCGCTCGCGGGGATCGCTCTCGCCCAGCTGGTCAAGCCCGGTGCTCCGATTGCCTACGGCGGTTTCACATCCAATGTCGACATGCGGTCGGGTTCGCCGGCCTTTGGTACACCCGAGTTCATGAAGGCTGCGTTGCTCGGGGGGCAACTGGCCCGCCGTTACGGACTTCCGTACCGCTCATCGAACGTGAATGCAGCGAATGCCGTCGACGCGCAGGCCGGTTACGAGTCGGTGTTCTCGCTGTGGGGAGCGATTATGGGTGGAGCGAACATCGTGTTCCACGGAGCGGGTTGGCTCGAGGGCGGCCTGCGGGCGAGCTATGAGAAGCTTGTGCTCGACGCCGACCTCTTGGCAATGGTGCAGACCTTCCTCGAACCGTTGCGTATCGACAACAGCGAATTGGCTCTCGATGCGATCGCCGAGGTTGGGCCCGGCGGGCACTTCTTTGGAACCCAACACACCCAGGACCGCTACCGCAACGCGTTCTACATGCCGTTCATCTCCGACTGGCGGAACTTTGAGACATGGGAAGAGGCGGGTTCGCCGACCGCGCAGGACCATGCGGCCTCGGTGGTCGACCGAGCGCTTTCAGAATATGAGGCGCCAGCGATCGACGACAGCGTGCGCGCGGAGCTAGCGGAGTTCGTGAACCGCCGAATTGAAGAGGGTGGCGTCGCCACCGACTTCTAGGGGGTCACGAAGGACCCGTTGTGTTAGAGCGCTCGTACTTTGAGTGCTTCGTCGCCTTTACGGCCTGGCCCGATTTCGAATTCGACTTCTTGACCTTGTTCAAGGTTTCGGTAGCCGTCGCCCTCGATATTGCTGAAGTGCACAAATACGTCTTCGCCCTCGTCTCGTGAGATGAAGCCGTATCCCTTCTCGCTGGAGAAGAATTTCACGGTTCCGGTTGGCATTGCTTGTCTCACTATCTCGGGCAGGTCCCGTCTGTGTATTCAAACCAATATATTGAAATTGGTTCTCAAAAAGCGGATCGAACCGGGTATTCGTCCAAAGGTTGTAGGGAATTTCATATTGCGTTCACAAATCCGGCGTTTTGGAGCCTACAAAATGTAGTTCCCAAGGCCTTGGCATGCTCCCGGGTAGGGTGCGATATGGCCTCTGACGAACGCTGGCTGGCGATTGAACATGACGGTGAAAGCTGGCTGGTCGATGCCGAATTCCTGGCGTCGCCGTGGACGTGCATCTGGGACCGCGGCTGCCACGGAATCGAAAGCGCCTCGAATGCTGACGCCGGATTGGGCTGCTGCTCGGTCGGCGCTGAATTACTAGACGACGATGAGGCCATGACCATCGCTGCGCTCGCCGCGACGATCGGCCCGCAAGACTTCCAACATCACGAGCAATTCGTTGCGAATGGAGCGTTCTCCGACCACCGCACACCAGCAGGTAAGAGGAACACGCTCGTCGTCGATGGTGCGTGTGTCTTTCTCAATCGACCGGGATTCGCCGGTGGGCACGGTTGCGCACTCCATGCCGAGGCGGAGCGTCAAGATGACGCGCCGATCGACTGGAAACCGTCGATCTGTTGGCAGCTCCCACTGAAGGTCGAAACCGACGAGGACGGCAAACGGCTGCGCGGGTGGTTGCGAAGCGATTGGGGTCCTGAAGGAGCCGACATGGCCTGGTGCTGTACCGCCAGCGACGAAGGCGCGCAGGCATACGTCGGAGACAGACCGGTGATCGAATCGCTACAGGAGGAACTTGTTGCGCTACTCGGCGATGAACTCGTCGAAAAAGTCGCTCAGCGACTCGAGGCCAACGGGTAGGTCAGCCCTCGGCGGCAGCCTTGATGTTGGAGAGCGTGGTCTCGAGCATCTGGGCCGTGTGTGGGCCAACGCGATTCTGATAGGCCTCTTGGTTGTTGGCGAATGCGTCCGCCATCGCCGGGGTGTGATTGACCACCCACCAGTTCTCGGTCAGCGTGGTGCCGCCAGCCTCGGTGGGTTGCATCTCGTAGCTCCACCAGGTGCAGTTCTTCTCCATACCGCCTACGACGAAGGTGAATTCCTCGCCTGCGGATGCTGCGGCAACCTGGCACTCTCGCTCCCAGGTGCGACCGGGCGCCTCGTTCTCGCCTATGAACCAGTCGCCGACTTGGCCGGTGCCACCATCCATCCATCGGCCACCGACGGCTTCGGGTGACCATTCGCCCATGCGGGTGATGTCGCTCACCATCCCATACACGGATTCGGGGCTGGCATTGATCTCGATCGATGCGCTTTGGCTATGGATTGCTTCTTCTGAGGGCTGCATGCGTCAAACCTAACGCGAACAGCAGAGGTCGCGAGGAACTAGACCTGCTCCTCGGTGCCGATCTTCTCACGGCTACTTTCGGGGACCTCGAACCCATCGAGGGAGAGCACCTCGGGTGTCGCCCCCAAGCCCGCTTGGGTCCAGAGCGGAATGGTCTCCGTCGCCGGGTCGTACTCGCGCAACCACTGTGCCATCCATGGCGGGTCGACAAGTTGGTCCGGGTGAAAGTCGTGCCCGAGTGCACCAGCGAGTACCGGGAGGACGACGAAGTTCATGGAGAACCCCCAGGTGATCAGGCGGATCCATCGGATTGGGTTGAGCGCGGATGCGGAACGAGCGAACAACATCACTCCGCCGAGAGCGGTGTAGCCAACAAGAACGGCAAAGGCGACCGAGATCGCGATCGGCATCTTCTTTTTGGCTGTGGGGTGAGCGAGCACGACATCGTGTGCGACCCCCTTATGTTCGATCTCCTCGGCGAGGTGCCACAAGAACAGGGTTGCCGACGCCTCGTCGGCTCCGTCGAAGTACCGACGAAGACCTGCTTCGGTCCAGCGCGCCGCGCTGAACGCCACCAACTCGAATGCGGCAGCGAAGGCCAAGCCAAAGGCCGTCGAACGCCGCGCCATTACGGCGAAGATCCGTTTCCCTAGCCTGTCGACGAGTCGGGCAATCGCTGATCGTTCCATCAATCGCCCATTGAAGGCTTTGTGCTCTTTGAAGTGCGCCGCCTCTTGGCTCGCCCAGGAACCTACGGAGGATTGCAGGTCCGACGATGCTCCTTCAACCTCCGCCAGGCCACGACGTACCGCCTGAATGACAAATGGTTCGGCGTGAGCCATGAGCAGCGAAACCGCGTTCGCGCCAGCACCGAACTCGGGCATGGTGTGATGCCACCGGTCCGGATCGGCATCGTCACTCCAACGAAACTGGATGCGACGAACGGTGAGGGGGGTCGACTTCGACACGGCCTCCTATCGGCAGGCACCCGCAAAGGATGTAGTGCTACGGCAGTGCGATCAGCTGCAGCTGGCGTGCTCGACCGAGTACTTTGCCCGACCGTTCAAAGACGGTCGTCACGGCCTCAAACACGCCACCGTCGATGATGTCGGCACGATGGTCGACGAGGACCCAGTCGTTGGCTGGCCGAGCGTGGACGTGCACGGTCAGCTGCACGGTAGGGGACCAGCCCACAGGCAGGTTGGAGTTGAATACCGGTGGTGGTAGCGCATCGCCAAAGAGGACGACCGCCAGGCTGTCCATCGGCTCGCCATCGCGGAGGCGCATCCAACTTCGGAACTGGGGCAAACCATGGGGGGCGGGTTCGCCGTGCAGCCCGCCGGTGTCGTCGGGGTGAATGCGTTGATCGAAGTTGTCAACGAAGGGCGGCGGAAAGGTCTCGGTCGGGTCGACCGCGATGCAATCGTCGGGTTCGGGGATTTCCGGAGGGGTCACCGAAACCAAGGTCGGCCCGTCGTGTTCGGTGAGGTCGCCGCATATCACGGTGGACGTGATGGTCGCTCGTGCAGCGTCGACGGACGTTGCGGTGGATTGGACGGTTGCGAATCGCCGCCCGAGGCGAACCTCTTCGACGTCGATCACGATGGGGCCCGCTCGTCCTGGGGCGAGAAAGTTGGCGGACATGGAAACGACGTCGGGTCGTTCGGTGTAGGTCAGCGCCGCTCGGCCGAGAAGTGACATGAGATAACCGCCGTTGGCATTGCCGAGAATGTCCCACCCGGCGACGATCCGCGCGTCGAAGCGGGAATGCCCCTCGGTGTCGTCGGTTGGGGCACGCGTGACCGAAGTCGATGACGCGAAGTGCCCTTCGCTCATCCGAGCAGCGTTTGGCTATCGATGAAGAACAACACGACGAGTAACACGATCACCGCGACGTTCATGGCGCTGGCCCACCACTTGTATGGGTGGTCAGCCGCAAAGAGGCGGCGAATGCTCATCACGTTGAAGACGATGGCCACCACGCCGATGATGACTCCGACGACCGCGCCCACGCTTGCGGTCAGGCCGACGAGTGGTGCCACAAAGGGAAAGATCACATAGGTGAGCACGCAGCGGATACCCGATATCACTACCGACTTCGAAAAGACTTTCTCCGCTGGAGCTTCCTCGGAATTCTCCGAGTTGTGAGGGCCCTGAAGGTCCCCGGGGGCGGTGGAGGTATCTGCCATCGCCCCATAGGGTATCGCCTCGTAACTATCACGTACCTATCGTTGATACTGAGTTAACCTCGTACAGATGTTCGTTCTCGGAATTGATCCCGGCCTGACCCGTTGTGGCTACGGCTGCATCGACTGGACCGGCCCATCTCGGGTGCGGGCGGTTTCGGCTGGCGTGATCCGCACCGACGCGTCCTCGGAGCTTCCGGCTCGACTGGCAACATTGCACCGTGACATCACCGAACTCATCGCCGACTTCAAACCCGGTGTCCTCGCGATCGAGCGGGTGCTCTTCCAAGTCAACGTGTCGACGGCGATGTCGGTCGGGCATGCATCCGGGGTAGTGATGGCTGCAGGAGCGTTGGCTGGTTGTGAGGTCGTGCAATACAGCCCCAACGAGATCAAGTTGGCGGTCGCCGGCTACGGAAATGCGGACAAACAACAGGTTGAGCGCATGGTGCGAACCCAGTTGGGTCTCGAAAAAGAACTACGCCCCGTCGATGCCGCCGACGCGGTGGCGGTTGCGTTGTGCCACAGTGCAATTCGGGGAGCCCCTGAACCAACGTCTCGTGTGGAGGTCATGAAGTGATTGGATCACTGAGCGGCGAGCTACTCGACCGCAGTCCTGACGGATCCGAGCTCCTTATCGACGTCGGAGGTGTTGGCTATCGGGTAACCGTCACGCCAACGGCCTCTGCCCGGGCCGGTGGGATCGGCAGCGAGGTGATGGTGCACGTGCACCATCAACAACGTGAAGACGCTCAGATCCTCTATGGATTCACCTCGATCGACGAACGGCGGGTGTTTGAAGCGGTGATCTCCGCGCACGGTGTCGGCCCAGCACTCGGCATCTCGATCCTGTCGGTCTATGGCCCCGCCGAGCTCAAGACGGTGCTCGCTACCGAAGACGTCGACGCACTGTGCGCGATCCCTGGAATCGGCAAGAAGACGGCCACTCGCATGCTGGTGGAACTCAAACCCAAGCTCGACCTGCCCGACCTCGACCTGGCATCGATAGAACGCGATCTGCCCGCTGTCGAACCGAGCGCACACCTTGAGGTCCGCCAAGCCTTGGAGGCGCTCGGATATTCGGGTGATGAGGTTCGCCACGTGCTCGGGCGGATCGACAAAGAAGGCGATCCTGCGGTACTCACCCGTGATGCACTTCGCCTGATCGCAGAGGGCGCGTAATGCGCGAGGAGCTCCTGTCGGCGAGCGGTGACCCCGAGGAGCGCGAGAGTGAGAACCGGGACGAACACGGGCTTCGTCCTCAAACGCTCGACGACTTTGTTGGACAGGAGCAGCTGAAGGGCCACCTTCGGGTGATGATGCAAGCGGCGAAGGCGCGCAACCAGGCGATCGGTCATCTGCTCTTCGCTGGCCCTCCCGGGCTTGGCAAGACCACCCTCGCGGGAATCATCGCAAACGAAATGGCGGCTGCCATTCACATCACGTCGGGACCAGCCCTCGAAAAGGGCGGTGACCTGGCGGCCATCCTCACCAAACTCGAAGATGGCGATGTGTTGTTCATCGATGAGATCCACCGGCTCGCCCGTCCGGTCGAAGAGGTGCTCTATCCAGCGATGGAGGACTTTCAGCTCGATCTCGTTCTTGGCAAAGGGCCAGCAGCGCGAACGATGCGCCTTCCGGTGGCACGATTCACGTTGGTAGGAGCAACCACCCGGACCGGGTTGATCACCGGCCCACTACGCGACCGCTTCGACTACCCGGCTCGCCTCGACTACTACGAACCCGACGAGCTCAAATCGATCGTGCAACGCGCGGCGGGCATCCTCGATGTCGCAATCGACGAGGACGGCGCGGGAGAGATATCGCTCCGTTCCCGCGGTACACCGCGAATCGCTAATCGCCTGCTTCGACAAGTTCGAGACTTTGCCGAGGTCGAACGCGAGGGCAAGATCACCGGCGCTGTTGCCGTCGAGGGGCTCGAGTTCTTCGGGGTAGACGAGCGAGGCCTCGACAAGGCCACGAGGGCACTGCTGCTCGCACTGTGCGACATGTTCGGCGGCGGCCCGGTCGGTCTGAAGACCTTGTCGATCAGCGTCAGTGAACCAACCGAAACCGTCGAAGACGTCTACGAGCCATACCTCATTCAACAAGGCTTACTGATACGAACCCCGAAGGGACGCATGGCCACCCGCGCCGCCTGGGAGCATTTGGGCCTATCCGTGCCGTCCTCAACGCCCGACACGTTGACCCCTCCTGGACTATTCGACTGAGAGCAAGGGCGAACCCCGGGCAAGTGCGTGCCGCTAACGCACGAACTTGCTTCCCATAAACACGATGAGGGCGAAAATCCCGAACCCGATAAAGAAGCTTCGAGCCGATATTGGAGGTGTGGGTAACAAGGGTGGTTGCTCGATAAGGGTGGCCTCGCCGTCGGCATCGACGGTGGCAATCCCGTTGCGCACTTCGATCGGATCGGCCTCGGGGTCGTCGGGGTCCTCCTCGGTGAGGCAGGACAGGTTGTCGCCGAAGGCGCTCGACAGCAGTGAGGCCGTAGTCCCATCAGCGCTGAACACACTGATGGTCGTGAATCGATAGGTGGTGCCAACCTCGACCAACTCGGGGCTGCCGTCGACCTCGATCTGGGAGGTCGCGTCGGGGCCAGCCACGGTGAACAAATGGATGTTGGTGCTGAACTCGTCAACCAGCACCGAGCGATCCACGACCTCGCCCTCGATCTCTTGAACCGTGCCAGGAATGCTCTCGCATTGGTCACCAACCGGTGCAGGTGTTTGTGCCCCAACAGAGGCAGGAGCGAGTACGAGCACGACGAGAAGCAGGGTGGTTATGCCCGCCACAATCCGCCGACGGAGTGCGAGCGGCGCATCTCCTAAATTCCATCTCATCTCGACAGTCTTGCCGAGATCGAGCTTCAAGGGCATGAGCCTCAAAGGTCCATTGTCACGACCGCTAGCCTCGGTGGAGTGACACGCATCGAGGAGTTCGATTACGAGCTACCCAACCCACGCATTGCGCAGACGCCACTAGTCGACCGTTCGTCCTCGAAGCTACTGGTTGATCGAGGCTCCGGTCCCAGTGAGCACCGTCAGGTCTCCGACCTCGATGAGCTGTTGAATCCTGGTGACCTGGTCGTCGTGAACGACACCAAGGTTCTCGCGGCAAGGATCTTCGGCACCCGTCCTTCCGGTGGTCGTACGGAGTTGTTGTTGCTCGAACCGGATGGTCCTGCGCCGGTCGCTCTACGGGAGCAGAGATCGGAGTGGACGGCGCTTGTTCGTCCGAGCAAGAAGGTCGCTCCCCACACCGAACTGACGATCGCTGACGAAGACGACCTGATGATTACCGTCGGGGAAGACTTGGGGGAGGGGCGGCGTCGGGTCGTCATCGAGTCAAGCGATCTCGAGGCGGCCTTGGATCGGGTCGGCCGAATGCCGCTGCCGCCCTACATCACCGAGCAGTTCGACGAACCCGACCGGTACCAGACGGTGTACGCCGAGCACCCAGGTAGCGCTGCAGCGCCGACCGCTGGGTTGCACCTCACCGACGCGTTGTTCGACGACTTGGCCGAGCGAGGGGTCGTTCCCGCGCGGGTCGAACTCATCGTGGGCCTCGATACCTTTCGGCCTGTCACGGTCGATGATCTCGACGATCACCACATGCATTCCGAGCGCTACCGCGTGCCCATCGAGACACAGAAGCTGATCGCACGAACAAAGGAAGCCGGTGGGGCGGTCGTCGCAGTCGGTACCACCACGGTTCGAGCGCTTGAATCGGCGGCTCGGTTCGGGCCGGAGGGAGCGACCGATCTCTTCATTCGCAACCCATTTGAGTTTCGCAGCGTCGATGTCTTGTTGACGAACTTCCACATGCCCAAGAGCACGCTGTTGGTCATGATCGATGCGTTTGTCGGTTCGCGTTGGCGCGATCTCTACGATGAGGCCCTGGCGTCGGACTACCGATTCTTATCCTTCGGCGACGCCATGCTCCTCGACCGGCGGGCGAACTAACTATGCGCACTTCTTTCACCCTCGAACACCAAGATGGCGATGCCCGAGCGGGCTATGTCACGACCGCTCGGGGTACCTTCACGACGCCGTGCTTTATGCCGGTAGGAACTCGCGGCGCGGTGAAGCATCTGTCGTCGGCGGATATGGAAGATCTCGGCGCCCAGGTGATCCTGGCAAACAACTATCACCTGCTGCTTCGGCCGGGCCCCGATGTTGTCGAGGCGCTCGGAGGCCTGCATGCGATGGCCGATTGGGAGGGTCACACGCTCACCGATTCGGGTGGCTACCAGGTCTTCTCCCTTGAACCGAAGATCGACGACGAGGGTGCGACGTTCAAGTCTGTCTATGACGGTAGAAAACACAAGATGACCCCCGAGAGTGCCGTCGAAAGTCAGGTGGCCATCGGCGCTGACATACAGATGGTGCTCGATGTCTGTAGCGCACTACCGGCTCCCGATCATGTGATCCGTGAGGCGCTCGACCGCACCACATTGTGGGCCCAGCGGGCTCGTGCGAGCTTTCTCGGCCATCCGACAGCCCACGAAAAGCAAAGCCAGTTCGGCATTGTGCAAGGTGGACTCGATCTCGGGATGCGAGCCGAGAGCGCAGACCGGCTGGTGGAAATCGGTTTCGACGGTTACGCGGTCGGAGGGCTTTCGGTGGGCGAGCATCGCAGCCAGTGGCACGAGCCCCTGGCCGTCGCTACCAAGCACCTGCCGGCGGACCAGCCCAGGTATTTCATGGGGTTGGGCGATCCAGCGGGCATCGTCGATGCGGTTGCCCGGGGCATCGACATGTTTGACTGCGTCCTGCCGACTCGGCTCGCTCGGCATGGCACGCTGCTCACCGACGACGGTCGAATCAATCTCACCCGGGCGGAGTTCGCGAAGTCCGACGAGCCCATTCAGCCGACGGGCCCTGCGGCACGGTGGTCGAAGGGGTATTTGCGTCACCTTTTGCAGGTGAAAGAACCGACTGCGGCCCGCATTTTGACCCTGCACAACCTGTGGTGGTTGCTGGGATTTGTGGACGATATGCGTACCGCTATTGGCGAGAGCCGCTTCGAAGCCTTCGTCGCCGACACCCAGGCCAAGTGGGGATGACGTCCCCGGCACGAAATTAGCGCTCTGCAGCGCTAGCCTTGGCCCGCTGGACATTTGTGGAAGGACCGGTCACATGGCAAATCTCATTCTCCCGGTGTTGTTGTTCGTCGGGTTCTACTTTTTGCTTATCAGGCCTCAACAACAGAAGTTGAAGGCGCATCGCGCAACGATCGCAAAAGCTGCCGAGGGGGATCGTGTATTGATGACATCGGGCATCTACGGGACGATCACCGAAGTGCTCGATGAAGCGGCATACCTCGAACTGGCTGAAGGGATCGAGATCCTGATCAGTAAGGCCCACATCCAAGACATCGTGAGCGAGTTCCCGACCGAGGTCGTTGAAGACACCCCAGAAGTCGAGGCCTAAGACCCACATGCCTCGTCGCCAAGTCGGCTACCTGATCGGTATCACCGTCATCTCCATTCTTGCCCTTTTGGGAACACTCGTGGCCGGCAATGAACCGCTGCTCGGGCTCGACCTGCAGGGTGGCGTCTCCGTGCGCTTCCGCGCGACCGAACCGGTCGAAGATCCCGAGCAGATCAACCAAGCGGTCGAGATCATCCGTAACCGTGTGGATGGTCTCGGCGTGGCAGAGCCGGAAATTCAGGCCGAAGGCGACGGCATTCTGGTTTCGCTTCCTGGAGTCGATGACCAGGAGCGAGCGCTTGAACTCGTCGGTTCGACCGCCGTCATGCGGTTCCGACCGGTACTTGCCCAACTGCCGATCGGTTCTACCGATCGCCCAGACTCCTATCCCGATGATCTGCCGCTCGACGAGTTCGGCTTCACGCCCGTCGATGCCATCGAAGAAGACTTGCCGGTCATCATTCCAGCAGACCCCGACCTCGGAATCCCGGCACGCTACGTGCTCGGCCCGACGGGCATGACGGGCGAGGGACTCGAGGATGCTGCCGGTGCATTCAGCGGTGTGGAATGGCTCGTCAACGTTGAACTGGTGAACGGGCCGATCGGCGACGAGGCGTTCCGAAGGTTGACGGAGACCTGCTTCGCAGCTCTACCCGACTGCCCTGGCGGATTCGACAATCTGAGCGGCGGCAACAGCCCGGGCCGAATCGCTGTCGATCTCGACAATGCGGTGATCAGCGCGCCGACGGTCAATGCCGCCGACCTTGGTGACTCCTTCCAGATCTCGGGCAGCTTCGATGAGGCATCGGCGCGCCAACTCGGGTTGTCGCTACGTTTTGGTGCGCTCCCGATTCAGCTGGAACCAGAAAACCAACAGATCGTCTCCGCAACGATCGGTCGAGACGCATTGAACGCAGGTGTAATCGCCGGCCTTGTGGGTCTTGTGCTGGTCGCAATCTTTATCATCGGCTTCTACCGAGCACTCGGTCTTGTCGCCATGCTGTCGCTTGCCATATCGGCGGCATTGTTGTGGTCGATCATCTCGTTCCTCGGGGCCAATCAAGGCTTGGCGCTCACCCTCGCCGGTATCACCGGCATCATCGTGTCGATCGGTGTATCGGTTGACTCGAACATCGTGTATTTCGAGCACCTCAAGGAAGACGTACGTAATGGTCGCACCGTGCGAACCTCGGTCAACAAGGCATTCCCGGTTGCGTTCTCCACGATCGTGAAGGCCAACGTGGCTTCGCTGATCGGCGCTGTCCTCCTGTACGCACTTACGGTCGGTGCCGTACGAGGCTTCGCCCTGTACCTCGGCATCGCCACGATCCTCGACTTGGTGGCCACCTACTTCTTTATGGGACCAGCGGTCGAATGGATCGCCCGAACACCGAAGATCGCCGGAAATTCATCGCTCATGGGCATCCCCGGTCTGACGGAGGACCGAGTGGGCACCGAGGAGGGAACAGCGTGAAGATCA
Source organism: uncultured Acidimicrobiales bacterium (assembly GCA_964562985.1). GTDB lineage: Bacteria > Actinomycetota > Acidimicrobiia > Acidimicrobiales > SHLQ01 > SHLQ01. The sequence continues at coordinate 83,772 of CAZLWE010000001.1, read as the reverse complement.
AGCCAGAAAACGACGGCCTTCGGCATTGGGACTTCCCGGCGCTATGGAAGCGCGCCCTAGTCGTCTCGGGCGCCCTCGTCGCCATCAGCCTTGGTGCCTTGCTGATCGGTGGACTCAACCTCGGAATCGACTTCGAGGGCGGTACCTCCTTCGAGTTACGCACGGACGTGTCCGAAGATGAGGCCGCCGCTGTGCTGGCCGCCGATATTGCTGGAGACGTCAGAATCCAGGAAGTTACCGATGGCACGGATCGCTTCTTGCGCATTCGGTCATCCGTGCAAGATGCCGCCACGGTCGACGAGATTCGCAACGCGCTCTCCAGCATCGGTGAAATCACGGCGTTCGAGGCCGTTGGGCCGACGTGGGGTCAAGACATTACCGACAAAGCGCGCAATGCGCTGTTCTGGTTCTTCATCGCGATCGCCGTGTACATCTCGGTTCGTCTCGAATGGAAGATGGCGCTGGGCGCATTGGCGGCAGTAGCCCACGACATCATCATCAGCGTCGGTGTGTACGCGGTCTTCCGAATTGAAGTCACGCCGGCCACCGTGATCGCGTTCCTCACGATCATGGGTTATTCGTTGTACGACACGATCGTGGTGTATGACAAAGTCCGTGACATCACGGCGCGCGTCGGTGCCACCGGCCGGTACACCTACACCGAGATGATGAACCTGGCGCTCAACCAAGTATTGGCCAGGTCGATTAACACAACCATCACCTCGGTGATCCCCGTGCTGTCGATGTTGCTCATCGGGTCGGTCATCTTGGGTGCGACTACGCTGCAAGAATTCTCGATCGCCCTGCTGGTCGGCTTGCTCGTCGGTGGCTACTCGTCGTTGTTCGTGGCGTCCGCAGTCGTCGCATTCTTAAAGGAGCGCGAGCCCGAGTATCAACAGATCGCAGGAAAGGTCGCGAAGAAGTCAACCGATGACGAGGAAGGTACCCGTCGGATTACAGCGACTGACGCGTTGGTCGGCGATGCGCCTCAACGCACCCGATCGCGAGAGAAGGCCGGAGTGGTGAGCGGCAGTAGCGGTGGACCGTTGAAGCCGAAGAAGACCAAATCGAAGGCATCGGCTGCCAAGACCTCATCTGGCACTGCCGTTCCGCCGCGACCACGCAAAACCAAAAAGAAGAAGAAGTAACGAACAGGCGAACAAGTTGGCGTACTGATGGCCCTGGTGCATCTGCGCATCTGTGTCGGGGCTAGCCGCGCTTCGGCACTAGTATTCACCAATGGAGCTGTCATCGTTCATACGTGACGTTGAGGACTTCCCTAAACCGGGAATCACCTTCAAAGACATCAGTCCGCTGCTTGCGAATCCTGATGCGCTCCAGGCAGCCGTTGAGGCGCTCTCGACGCCCTTCGTGGACAGTCGCGTCAATCTCGTGGCAGGAATCGAGGCCCGCGGGTTCATCTTTGGCCCGCTCGTCGCGCAGCGCCTTGGGGTCGGTTTTGTGCCAATCCGAAAGCCGGGGAAGCTTCCTGCCGATGTAGTGGGAGTGGACTACGAACTCGAATATGGCTCCGACCGGCTGGAGATGCACGCCGACGCGGTCGACGACAGCTCGCGAGTACTCCTCATCGACGATGTCTTGGCGACCGGTGGCACGATGATGGCGGCACGCAAGCTATTGCATTCCAGCAAGGCGACCGTCGACGCAATGGCGGTGGTCGTTGACTTGGTTGCCATCGGCGGAGCAGCCATGATTAGACATGGTGGTTCCACAGTCCTTCACAGCGTCATAGAGGTGAACTGAGTCAATGCCGACCGTAACCCGAGTACTTCCCTGGCGTCGCCAGTCTGTGCGGGTTGAGGGTGAGCTCATGGCGATCGTCGAGGCGTATCGCCGGAAGAAGAAGGATGTGTCGATCGATCGCATCCAACGCTCGTACCGGGTAGCCGCTGCAGCCCACGGCGACCAGCGGCGAAAGTCGGGAGAGAGCTACATTTCGCATCCGCTCGCAGTTGCGAAGGTCGTCGCAGAATTCGGACTAGACGACGTGGCAATCTCCGCAGCTTTGCTACATGACGCCGTCGAAGACACGGCGATCGATCTGGAGACGATCGCCGAGGAGTTCGGATCGGACGTTGCCCATGTGGTCGACGGCGTCACCAAACTCGATCGGGTCCACTTCGATTCCAAAGAGGCCCAGCAGGCCGCTTCGGTACGCAAGATGATGCTCTCGATCGCCCAAGACGCGCGGGTGCTCATCATCAAGCTCGCCGACCGGTTGCACAACATGCAGACCATCGCGGCGATGCCACCGGAGAAACAAGAGCGCATCTCACGCGAGACCTTGGAAATCTACGCGCCGCTGGCCCACCGACTCGGCATGCAAGACCTCAAACAGCAGCTGGAGGACCTTGCATTTGCGTCTGGCTCGCCGAAACAATACGCCGCACTCGAAGCGATGGTCGCTACCCGAGCCATCGAGCGAGATGTCTACATCACCCAACTCATCGGCGATATCGAAGCACGCCTCGAAGAGTTGAACATCGAGGGCACCGTGACGGGCCGCCAGAAGCATCTGTATTCGATCTACGGGAAGATGGTCGTCAAGAACCTCGAGTTCGAAGATATCCACGACCTCGTCGGCGTCCGAATCATCGTGGAGTCCGTACGCGACTGCTACGCGGCGCTCGGGTCAATCCACTCCACGTGGCATCCCGTGCAGGGACGATTCAAGGATTGGATCGCCATGCCAAAGTTCAACCTCTACCAGTCACTGCACACCACGGTTGTTGGGCCGCAAGGCAAGGACGTCGAGTTCCAAATCCGTACCGAGGAAATGCACGCTCGGGCGGAGAATGGCATCGCCGCCCACTGGGGCTACAAGGAAGAGGCGACGGCCCAAGAAATCGCATGGCTCAACCGCATCGTCGACTATGACGCAGGCGCGAGCGACAGCGACTTCATGGCGCATCTCAAGACGGACCTCGAAGAAGAGGAGGTGTTCGTCTTCACGCCCAATGGGGAAGTGGTGGAGCTGGTAGTCGGGGCGACGCCGGTCGACTTCGCGTTCCACATTCACACCGAGGTTGGGGAGCGCTGCACCGGTGCCCGGGTAAACGGGCGCCTCGTTCCGCTCGAGACACGACTCCAATCGGGCGACCGGGTGGAGATCATCACGTCGAAGAACCCCGATGCCGGTCCATCGAAGGACTGGCTCAACTTTGTTGTCACGCCAAAGGCCACGAGCAAGATCCGAAACTGGTTTAGTCGTGAGCGCAAGGCCGAGTACATCGACGGTGGCCGCGATGAACTCATGGCTGCTCTGCGTCGCGCCAACCTGCCGGTACAGCGCACGATGAAGAGCGATTTGCTCCCCGACCTCGCCGCAGAGATGAACTACACCGATCTCGACGCGCTGCTCGCGGCGCTGGGCGAAGGGCACGTTTCGCCTCGAACCATCGTCAACCGGATCAACAAGGAGTACGCGCCCGGCGAGTCCGAAGAGCAAATAGCCGAAACGCTGGAGCGGGTTCGCTCACGCAAGGAACGGCGCTCACTCAGCGGGGGCGTGCATGTCGAGGGACTCGACGATCTCCTCGTGCGGCTCGCAACGTGTTGTACACCGGTGACCGGCGATCACATCGTCGGCTTCGTCACCCGTGGCCGTGGAGTTTCGGTGCATCGCTCCGACTGTTCGAACGCGGCCAGCTTGGGGCAGGACCAGCAGGACCGCATGATCGATGTCGAATGGGACGACCGCCACGAAGGCCTTCACGAAGCCGCCATCGAAGTAGCCGCTCTGGACCGCCCACGCCTGCTCAGCGACGTAGCGGGCGTGATGGCATCGCACAAGATCAACGTGATGAGCGTCGACACCCGAACGGGCGCAGACCGCATCGCCCACATGCGCTTCGGCTTCGAGTTTGCCGACCCCGCCCACCTAGAAGCCATGTTGGGCGAAGTGCGCCGAGTCGAATCGGTGTACGACGCGTACCGGGTGCTACCCGGCGCAGGCTGATTTTCGCCGCAAGGCGAGATCCGGGCCTGGCGGCCCTCGACTCGCGCTGCGGTTGGCGGGAACCCTGCGGGTTCCTTGAGGCCGCGTCCGCTAGTTCGCGAGTCGGCGTTCTATGGCTGCCGCTAGGCGGGGGCCGAGTTCGGGGCCTTGTTCGGGGTAGAGGTAGGGCTCGATCAGTTCGATTTCCATGAGTGCGAGGGCGCCGTCTTCTCGGCGAAGCATGTCGACTCTGGCATACAACGGCGTTTCGTCAAGCAAGCTCATGATGTGGGTGGCGGCTTGTTCATCTTGCGGTGATGGCTCGTGGGGCTTCTCGAAACCACCGAATTCCGATTGGATTCGATAGTCGCCTTCAGCGGCTTGTTTGTTGAGCACGTGCGACAACTCGCCATCGACGAAGATAAAGCTGTACTCACCCTCATTGATGATCGCCGTTTGAAACGGCTGAGCAAACATCGGGAGGGTAACGCCAGGAATTGGGTCGCCTCGGCGGATCCTGTGCTGGCCGTCGCTGCTGGCGCCGATCTGTCGCTTGATGACGAGATCATCGTTTTTGAGGTGGTCGAATGCTTCGGTGATTGCCGTTTCGCTGGGATCGTCTAGCCACAGTGTTGGGATCATCGGTGCGCCCTTGGCTTCGAGGTCTCGTAGGTATCGTTTGTCGATGTTCCAGCGAACCATCTCGATCGGATTCCAGAGGTGGGTGGCGTCGCCGATCTTTGCGAGTGTCTGGACGTACTCGTCACGGCGATCCCAGTAGTCCCACGTGGTGCCGATGATCACTGCGTCGTAGGTCGACCAGTCCGTCGCTTCGTCGTCCCAGCACAGCTCTCGGATGTCGAGGTTTCGGTCGACGAATGCTGCACGCATGGCATCCATCATCAGGTCGTGTTCGAACGCGTCAACGCGACGCGTTGGTGACCCCGGAATCGTCACCTGCGAGCAGAGGTAGGCAATTCGGCGAGGACCAGTAGGCACGGCAAAATTCTAGGGGAGCGTTGGTGACTTCGGTCGGGCGTACCTGCGGTAGCCTTGACCGCCGTGGGTACCCAGAAATTCCGAGCGCTCAAGGGCATGCGCGATGTAATGAGTCCAGACTCAGAACGTCATCGCGCGCTCGTTGACGTCTTCGCCGAAGAGGCACGGCTCGCCGGGTATGGCCACATCATGTCGCCGATCGTCGAAGAGCTGGGCGTATTTCTCCGCGTGGGCGAGTCGACCGACGTCGTCACCAAGGAAATGTACGACTTCGAAGACAAGGACAAAGATCGAACGCGCATCGCACTTCGTCCCGAGCTCACCGCATCTGTCGTGCGGGCATTTCTGCAGCACAACCCCCAAGACCTTCCATGGAAGGTTTGGTACGAGGGTCCGCAGTTCCGTCGTGAACGCCCCCAGGCCGGCCGCTATCGCCAGTTCAGCCAAGTTGGTATCGAAGTCCTCGGTTCGAGCGACGCCGCGATCGATGTCGAGGTCATCGCCCTCGGGTGGCGTTTCTACGAACGGCTTGGCATGAACCAGGTAACGCTGCTGCTCAACTCGCTCGGCGACGACAGCTGCCGTCCGCAGTATTTCGCGGCGCTCGAAGGCTATTTACGAGACCGGGTGAGCGATCTGAGTGAGGGGTCACAGGCAACGCTGGAGAAGAACCCGCTTCGGGTGCTCGACAGCAAGCGCCGGGAAGACCAGGCGATTATTGCTGATGCTCCGCTTATGGTCGATTACCTCACCGGGGAAACAGCCGAGCACTTCGCTGCCGTGCGCGAGGGGCTTGAAGCTCTAGAGATTCCCTATGAGATCTCGCCCCGACTCGTTCGTGGCCTGGACTACTACACCCGCACCACCTTCGAATTCGCATCGACGGCTTTGGAAAATGCCCAAAACGCCGTAGGCGGGGGAGGCCGCTACGACGGGCTCGCCGAGAGCCTCGGCGGGAAACCCACGCCCGGCATCGGGTTTGCGCTTGGTGTCGACCGCATCCTGTTGGCCTGCGATGCCGAGGAAACCTTCGAAGCTCCATCGGGTGCGCCAGACGTATTCATTGTTGACCTCACCGGCGGGAAAGAAGCGACCGTGCTCGCCGACCAGCTTCGCACCGCCGGTATCGCCGCCGAGCGAAGCTTCGACGGACGATCGATGAAAGCCCAGATGAAAGTCGCCGATCGTTCGAAGGCGCCGGTCGCTCTCATCATCGGTGAAGACGAAGTGGCCAACAACGTTGTCACCGTGCGCGACATGGTCGGCGACGCGGGGCAAACTCAAATAGCTCGCAGCGACCTGCTGACCGAACTTCTCGGTCGTCAGGACCGCTGACCCGTTCAATTACAACCACGAGGAATCATGTCTCTTCGCACCAACTATTGCGGTGAAATCAACAAAGACCATGTCGGCCAGACCGTTACGGTCGCTGGCTGGGTAGATACCCGCCGCGTCCACTCCGAGCACCTTGCGTTTGTCGACGTGCGCGACCACACCGGTGTCGTACAGGTCGTCGTCGACCAGAAGGTCGATGTCCGCAGCGAGTACGTCGTTGCGATCACTGGCACTGTTGCGGAGCGGCCCGCTGACATGGTCAACGAGAAGTTGGCGAGCGGCGCAATCGAGATACGTGACACGGAGACCGTGATCTTGAACGCGGCTGAACCGCCGCCGTTCCAAGTGAATGGCCGGGCCGACGTCGACGAACTCATTCGCCTTGAGCATCGCTACGTCGACCTTCGTCAAGACCGGATGCAGCGAAACCTCCGAGCACGAGCCAAGGTCAATAGCGCCATTCGCGGTGCCATGGAACGTCAAGGCTTCTGCGAGATCGAAACACCGATGCTCATCGCGTCGACCCCAGAAGGCGCACGCGATTTCGTCGTCCCATCACGATTGCATCCTGGCAACTTCTACGCACTGCCGCAGAGCCCCCAGCTGTTCAAGCAGCTCTCGATGGTCGGCGGAATCGACCGCTACTACCAGATCGCGCGCTGCCTTCGCGACGAAGACCTTCGTGCCGACCGCCAGTTCGAGTTCATGCAACTCGACGCCGAGGCCAGCTTTGTTGACCAAGAAGACGTCTTTACGTTCATCAGCGAAGCCGTCGCCGACGCCACCGAAGCGATCACCGGTGAGCGTCCAACCGACTTCCCACGGATGACGTACGCCGACGCCATGAACCGCTACGGCTCAGACAAGCCCGACGTGCGGTTCGGCATGGAACTCGTTGAGCTCACCGACCTGTTCGCCGAGACCGAATCGAACGTCTTCAAGACGCCATCGATCAAGGGCATCTGCATGCCCGGTGGCGCCGACGAGCTCGGGCGCAACAAGATCGACGAGCTCACCGACAAGGCCAAGCAGTGGGGCGCAAAGGGCCTCGCATGGTTCCGCATGAAGGAGGAAGGCCTCGAAGGCGGCCTCACCAAGTTCATGAGCGAATCCGAGCTTTCCGGACTCGTCGAGCGACTCGATGCAAAGACCGGCGACATGGTCTTCCTCATCGCTGATACCCAGCGTGTGGCGAACAAGGTGCTTGGCCTGCTGCGCCTCGAACTCGGCAAGCCGCCAGTAAACGACGGTGGCTTCAGCTTCCTGTGGATCACCGACTTCCCACTCTTCGAGGATGTCGTGGATGGCAACCCCATTCCGGCTCATCACCCGTTCACGATGCCCCATAAAGATGATGTCGAAATGCTCACGACAGCGCAGGGCGATGAGTGGCTCGACATCCGAAGCCAGGCCTACGACCTGACGCTCAATGGCTGGGAGCTTGGCTCGGGTTCGATCCGAATCTTCCAGAAGGACGTGCAGACGCAGATCTTCGAGATTCTGGGCATTGGTGAAGATGAGCAGATGGCCAAGTTTGGTTTCCTCCTCAACGCCTTCAAGTACGGGGCTCCGCCCCATGGCGGCTTCGCATTCGGCATCGACCGTCTGACGGCACTGCTCGTCGGCGAGGAGAATATTCGCGAAGTCATTGCCTTCCCGAAGACCCAGAAGGGCGCCGACCCGCTCACCAAGGCTCCGAGCCCGGCCGACCCTGCGCACATGGAAGAGCTCGGTCTCCGAGTCCTCCCTCGCGAGGACTGACGGCATGGGTAGTGGGGGGGGTCGTCGACCGGAAGTGTCGACGTGGAGTGTTTTGGGAGAGCGGAGCTCGCGGAGCGATCATGGTGAGTGATGTGGGGTCGTCGACCGGAAGTGTCGACGTGGAGTGTTTTGGGAGAGCGGAGCTCGCG
>CAZLWE010000001.1:0-75470 GCA_964562985.1 uncultured Acidimicrobiales bacterium | reverse complement strand
GAGCGATCATGGTGAGTGATGTGGGGTCGTCGACCGGAAGTGTCGACTACAAGAGAGCGTTTATTGACTTCATGATCGAGTCGGAGGTACTGACTTTCGGCGATTTCGTGACCAAGTCGGGGCGTCCGACGCCCTATTTCGTGCAGACCGGCAAGTACCGCACCGGTTCGCAGATCCGTCGCTTGGGTGAGTTCTATGCGGACGCGATCGAGGCAAACTTTGGCGACTTCGATGTGTTGTTCGGCCCTGCATACAAGGGAATCCCACTGGCGGTCGAAACCGCCAGTGCGTTGGCCACCCGAGGCCGCGATGTGGGATTCATGTTCAACCGCAAGGAAGCCAAGGGCCACGGCGAAGGCGGCGTGCTCGTCGGGCATGTGCCAGCCGACGGCGACCGGGTCTTGATCATTGAAGACGTCACCACCGCAGGCACGTCGATTCGCGAGACCGTGCCAGTGCTTCGGGCAGCCGCCGACGTGCAGCTTGCCGGGCTGATCGTGAGCGTCGACCGCATGGAACGTGGCACCGGCGACAAGGCAGCGCTACAACAGGTTGGCGAAGAGTTCTCGATGCCAACCCACGCCATCGTCACGGTGGAAGAGATCATCGAACACGCGGATTTGTCTGACGAGACGGTCAAAAAGATGCGCGCCTACCTCACCGAGTACGGCGCCCGATAGCGACGTAGGGCTTCAGCGACTTCACGAAGTACCGCACGTTCGTGAGTTCTTCATAGCCCTTGGTTTCCCAGAACTGGCCAGCGCTGGCATTGTCTCGAAAGACGGCCAGTCGCAGTTCGGTGATTCCGGCGGTACGGAAGCGACGTTCCAGTTCGGCTACGAGTTCGGTCCCGGCTCCCTGGCCCTGGGCTTGGGGCGATACAGCTACCCGCTTCACCCAGCCGCGGTGGTTGTCGTAGCAGCCCATCGCGCTGGCAACGATGCCGCCGTCGTTCCTCGTGCCAACGATAAAGAACCCATCGTCGTTGCGGAGTCGCTCGGCGATCTCGATAGCGTCTGCGGCGCCATTGCCGAGACCACAGGCGGTCCAGAGCGAACCGATCGCTTCCGCGTCCTCGAGAGTCGCTGTCCGATAGTCCATGGGATCCTTTCGAGGGTGAGGCCGGGTGGGGAGTGCTCCCGACAGCAGTTTGGGTGCTGACCAACGTAGCGTTGTAGGCGATGTCAGAACCCCTCAGCGAACGCCGCGAGCGTGTGCAGTCTGCGATCAGTGCCGTTGCCTTCTTGGCCTTTGTGATCCTGTTCCCGATGATCATGATTCGTCTGTTCGCGATCGGTACCGACATCGTCACCGAGGAGTCGGTGGACGCTCTGCCCGGCGAGCCGGTTGAAGCGGTGATCGTTCCCGGCGCACGGGTGTTTAACAGTGGGCGCCCAAGCGGTGCACTTCTCTCGCGCATCGAGCTGGCTGAGGAGATCGTGGCCGTAACGCCAGGCGCAACCGTGTTCGCCTCAGGCGGCCCCGGAGAGCCCGAGGTAATTGCCGAGTACCTGCCCGATCTCGATGTCTCGCTCGACCCCGAAGGCGTGTCAACAAACGAGACCTGTAAGAACGCTGCCGCGGCGGGGCTTGAGCGTGTTGCTGTTGTAACCCAACCCCGTCACCGGGTTCGCACGGCGGCGCTGTGTGAATCAGCGGGACTGGAGACCATCGTGGTGACCACTCGTCAGGGTAACGAACTCCTGAGCCGTCTACCGGAACGTTTCGCACGCGAGCGGGTCGCCGAATACTGGGCGATCCTAACGATCAGCGCCAGCTGGGTCGGCCTCGGTTAGTACGGCGACTCGTAAGCGTCGCTTGGTGTCTCGGGGACAACGGTGATCGACACGACGTCGGCGTTCACGGTTCGCTGGTCGAGGGGTAGCTCTTGAAACGGTGCTGGCGGCGGGCGAAGAACGACGTCTGCGACAACCCAGGTGTCGTCGGGGTAGGCCGTTTCGACGCCTCGGACCGCGACCTGAATCGGTACGCCGTCGGCGGCGCAGCAACTCACCAAGAAACGGGTGAGCAGGAACCCGTCTTGGATCTCCTCGTTGTTCACGACGAGGCCCTCGAGTTGGACCGTGACGCCCTCGGTGCTTTGGTCGGGGTCCCAGAATGCCCGGTCCACGAAGTCGAATACCCGCATGGGTACCGGCTGGACGGAGGTGTCGAGCGGTTCGAAGTTCTTCGTCACCTCAACCGGTGTGAACGCTTCCACGCGGTCAGCGGCGGCTGCGCCGAGTCCAGTGGGGGCGACCGACACCAACACCATCAGCGGCAGCACCAATAGCCATCCCACTCGTGGCGCAATCGAGCGTCGAACGGATTCGGGGTCGTCCCGCTCCTCTTTGAGGGCGAGTCGAGCTTCGTAGATACCGAGCCCGAAGAGGCCGATCACGGCGAGTATGAGCGGAATGCGCATGCGCTGTTGAATGAAGAAGCCGAATGCTCCCGTCCAAAGCAATCGCGACATGGTGATCGCGATGAAGAGCATCATGGCGGCGCGGCCGAGACGCGTCACAACAGCACCTGCCCAACAACGACTGCGCTCACCATGGCCACGACCAGCGTGACCGGAGCGAACAGGGCAGCGAACTTCTTACCGAAGATTCCGACATGCAGTGCGATGAGCTTGATGTCGATGACCGGACCAACCACCAGGAAGACCAAGCGTGACGTGAGTGAGAACTGGGGTAATCCGGCGGCGACGAAGGCATCAGCTTCTGAGCAGATCGATAGGAGAACCGCGAGGCCGGCCAAGATCAGCACCGACTGCCATTCATTCTCCGCTACGGCGTTGATGACCGAGCGGGGGATGACCAACTGCATGGTGGCTGCGGCGAGGGCACCGACGACCAGGTAGCCCCCGGCGTGTACGAGGTCTTTTGAGGCGACATCGACAAAGGTCGAGAGCCTTTTGGTGTCTCCATGATCGTGGGCGCTAGCGCCGACCATTGATTTGATTAGGGAGTCGTCGTTTCGGCGTGCCCACCAGGTGCCGACCAGCAACGCAGCGGCGAGCGACGCGATGAAACGAGCGCCGACGAGTTCAAGGTTGCCCGGGAACGCAACGGCCGTCGCGACCATCACCACCGGGTTGATCGCTGGCGCTGCGAGCAAGAATGTGAGGGCGGCGGCTGGGGGAGTGCCGGCATCTACAAGGCGGCCAGCGATTGGCACCGAACCGCATTCACAGCCGGGAAGTGCGAGACCAGCGAAACCTGCGGCGGGCACGGCGAGCGAGCTTCGTTTGGGGACGAAGCGTTCCACGAGCTCCGGAGAGACAAATGCTGCGATGAGCCCACTGATCACCACGCCGAGTACCAGGAAGGGCAGCGCCTGGATGGTGACCGAGACGAACAGCGTCGACCACAGGCGGACCTCTTCGTTGGTGAAGGCGTCAATGCGGTTGCGAACGAGTAGAGCAACCACGATCGGGATCAGCAGAACATAGGGCCCGTAGCCGCGGCGCGTGGCGTAACTCGAGATGTTGCCCTCGTCGTGGTCGTGGTCGTGGTCGACATCATGATCACAATGGGGACCATGGACATGCGGGTCCGCTGCATCGGTAGTCTGCGCCACGTGCCAAAGAGTACAGCACCAAACCGTTCTGTGACTCGGTGTGATCGAATAGGGACATTGGACCTAGACCGAGTGTTTTTCGCTGAATTTTCAATGCACCGTGTCAGATTGCGTGCGTGATCAAGAGAATCCTTCCTGCGTTCTTAATCGCGCTCTCTGGGTGTGCACTGCTTCCGGGTGGTGGCGACGTCGTCGGGTATCCCGATGTCGACCTCGGAGCCACGACGGTCGAGGTGTACAAATCCACCGACGAGCGTGATCTCCATCTCCACATTTTTCAGCCGACGGAGACCGGCGACGACCTCCCCGGCGCGGTTGTGCTGTTCCATGGCGGAGGGTTCGCAACCACCCGAGTTGAACAGTTCCAAAGTCAGGCGCAACGGCTAGCAAGTGCAGGCATTGTCGGGGTCGTCGTTGAATATCGAGTAACGGCCGAGGGCACGACTCCCGCGGTCGCCATATTCGACGGTGCTGATGCGGTCAGGGCGTTGCGGCGCGAGAGTGAGCGATTTGGTGTCGACCCCGATCGTATTGCCATAGGCGGTTCCTCGGCAGGCGGCGCACTGGCGGTGGAGGCCGGTGCCGAGACGAACGCCGTGGTGTTGTTCAACCCAGCTGTGGGTGCCGACGACGCCGTGTTGGTAGCGCAACCGACAATCGCTTTCCACAGCCGCGAGGACACGATCGTGCCTTTTGATCGTGTCGAAGCCTTCTGCGCCCAGGCCGCGCAATGCACGCTAATCGCGTTCGACGAAGGCGACCACGGCTTCTTCAACGACGAACCGGCGCTCACCGAGACCACCGATGCGATGATCGAGTTCTTGCAAACCCACGGCTGGTAGCAACCAGCTCGAGCAGCTCGTAACTGGCTAGGGTGCGGGGGTGACCGATCTGTTCGCCGCCGCAGCCGCCGAGCAACAGTCCCAGCGCGCCCCGCTTGCCGACAAGCTGCGGCCGATTCGCCTCGATGACATTGTGGGTCAAGACCACTTGCTCGCCCCCGGCCGCCCATTGCGAAGTTTGATCGAGAGCGACACCCTCGGTTCGGTCATCTTCTGGGGCCCTCCGGGGACAGGCAAGACGACCTTGGCGAAGGTCATTGCGCGCAGGACCGCCCGAGCGTTCGAATCGCTCTCCGCGGTGAGTGCGTCAGTGAAAGACGTCCGCGAAGTACTGAAACGGGCCGAGGACCGGCTCGGCCAACAGAGCCAGGGAACGATCCTGTTTCTCGACGAGGTGCACCGCTTCAACAAGAGTCAACAAGACGCATTGCTTCCAGGGGTGGAGAGCGGGCTCATCAGCTTGATCGGCGCTACCACGGAGAACCCGAGCTTCGAAGTGAACGCGGCGCTCCGGAGCCGGTCGACTCTGTTCCGCCTGAACATGCTCGATGAAGACGCGCTTCGAATCCTGGCCGGTCGTGGGCTTGAGGCAGAAGGGGCAACGGCCACCGATGACGCCATCCAACTGCTGATCGACCGAAGTGCGGGCGACGGCCGCCAAGCCCTCACCGCGCTGGGAGTTGCAGTCGCGGTTGCCAAATCGGTAGACGACGGCGATGACTCGACTTCGGCTATCGACCTGAGGAATCGAGTCGAGGTCGAACACATCGAGGCCGCCCTTGGGACGAAGGCCATCCGCTACGGCACGGACGATCACTACGACGTCATTAGTGCGTTCATCAAGAGCATCCGAGGCAGCGACGTCGACGCGGGCCTGTACTGGCTGTACCGCATGCTCGACGCTGGCGAATCTCCCAGATTCATTGCACGTCGACTGGTGATCCTGGCATCTGAAGATGTGGGAATGGCCGACCCGATGTCGCTGGTGATCGCGAACGCGGCCGCGCAGGCGCTCGAGTTCGTGGGTCTGCCCGAGGCCGAGTTCAATCTGACACAAGCCGTTGTGCATTTGGCCACGGCGCCAAAATCGAACTCGATCACGACCGCTCGAGCGGCAGCGAAGTCGGCGGCGCAAAGCCCCGGCACCGGGGAGGTGCCCACGCATCTGCGCGACGCGCATTACAGCGGTGCAGCGGGGCTGGGTCACGGAAAAGGCTATCGTTATCCACATAACGACCCGTTGGGTTGGGTTGATCAGCAGTATCGCCCACCTGAGGTCGCCGATCAGGTGTACTACACACCAACAGAACACGGGGCAGAACCTGCTCGGTGGGCGAAATGGAGCGAGGAGCGGAGACCCGATGCCTAAACGAATTTTCTGGATGACCGCCGGGTACGCCGGTGGTGCCGCGTCTAGCTGGTGGGTGCAGCGCAAGGTCAAGCGCGAGGTTGAGCGGATGCTCCCCGACGCCGTTCGAAACGAAGTCACCAAACGCGTCACCGAGGTCAGCGACAAGGCAATCGACCTCACCGTGCACTCGCCCGTCGGGCGCGGCGCGACCAAGGCGGTCAAAACGGTTCGCCCCGATATCGACCTCACCGAACGAGCAGAAGCCCACATCGCCTCACATCAGCCACCGCAGTTGTCACTCGTGGACGACGAACTACGATCCCAACCGGGCATCACCCGTTTACGCGAACGCGCGCGCAACTTCCGGGGAACCTCGGGCTAGAGGCTTAGCTAGTTTTTTCGACTACAGGCCGTTTTGGCCAGCCATCCCCAACAGGTGATAGGCCTCGGTGACTAGCGGCGACAGTGCGTTCATTGCGTTGCGCGCGTTTGTTGATGCGTTGCCGTAGGCCTCAATCAGCCCTTCGGCACTATCAGTGTGCATGCGAACAATTGACATAACATGAAAGGTAATGAAAAGTACTATATGCGTCAAGGCCGGTGCCGCTCGACCGCAGCGCACTCGCAATCCGATTCGATTGATTTGGCGCCGATTCGCCTGATGCCGAGGTCGCTAGGCGGTGGAACTGCAGCGATAAGCTATGCCGAATGGACGCTAAGCAGGTTCGCCGTACATTCACCGACTTCTTCACCGAGCGCGGACATGAGGCGGTCTCTTCCGCGAGCATCATCCCTCACGACGACACCCTGCTGTTCACCAACTCGGGAATGGTGCCCTTCAAGCCGTACTTTCAGGGCGTAGAAAAGCCGTCGTACAACCGAGCCACGACCATCCAAAAGTGTGTCCGCGCTGGCGGCAAGCACAACGATCTCGATGAGGTTGGGCGTACTGCCCGACATCTCACCTTCTTCGAGATGATGGGCAACTTCAGTTTCGGTGACTACTTCAAAGAAGACGCCATCCCCTTCGCGTGGGAGCTGTTGACCAAGGGGATGGGGCTCGATCCCGAGAAGCTCTGGATCACCTGCCACCTAACCGACGATGAGGCCGAGGAGATCTGGGCGACCAAGGTCGGGGTTCCACGCGAGAGGATTCAACGTCTCGACGAGGACAACTGGTGGCGTATGGCCGACACCGGCCCCAACGGTCCGTGTTCGGAAATCTTCTACGACCTCGGCCCCGAATATGGCCCGGAAGGCGGACCGGAGAATCCAGCGGCCGACGCCCGCTACGTCGAGATCTGGAACCTCGTGTTTATGCAGTTCGACCAGCAGCCAGATGGCGAACAGGTCCCACTGCCCAAGCCATCGATCGATACGGGAGCGGGTCTCGAACGCATCCTGACAGTGCTCCAAGGCGTCGGCTCGGTGTGGGAGACCGACGAATTCGTCAAGCTGCTCGCCAAGGCCAGCGAACTATCCGGCATCGCCGATGGCGCTGATCCGAAGACCGACGTTTCGTTGCGGATCCTCGCTGACCACGCTCGATCGACCACGTTCATGATCAACGACGGTGTCTTTCCGTCTAACGAAGACCGCGGCTACGTCCTTCGCCGCATCATGCGCCGCGCGATCCGCCACGCCTACATCCTTGGGATCACCGATCCCGCTATGCCAGCACTCGTCTCGACCGTGGTGGAGATCATGGGCGACGACTATCCCGAAATCCGAGAGAACGAAGCGTCGATCAAGGAGATGGTCGAGCGTGAAGAGGTCAAGTTCCGCCAAACCATCGAAACTGGCCTCAACATTCTCGATACCGAGATGGATGCGGTCGGCGACGGCAACACGCTTCCTGGAGCGGTCGCCTTCAAACTCCACGACACCCATGGCTTCCCGCTCGAGTTGACCCAAGAGATCGTCGAAGAGCGCGGCGGTAGCGTCGACGTCGACGGCTTCGAAGCCGCAATGGCGGATCAGCGCGATCGAGCTCGTGCCGATCAGAAGGCCAAATCCGTCACCGCCGACGTCAAGGAGTTTGTCGAGGTCGTCGACGCCAACGGCGCCACGAACTTCGTCGGTCGAGATGAGCTGGTCGACGTGGCGGCAACCGTTCTGTGGGTCGGGTCCGAAGGCGTCGTGCTGGACTCCACGCCGTTCTACGCAGAGTCCGGTGGCCAGATCGGCGACATTGGCACCATCACCGGCCCAAACGGTTCTGTCACCGTGACCGACTGCACCTACGCCGTGCCGGCGCTTCATCTTCATCGAGCCGAGGGCGCCGACGGTGTTCTCTCCGTCGGAGACTCCGTAGTCGCATCCATCGACACCGAACGTCGGGCCGCCATCCGGCGCAACCACACCGGCACCCACCTCCTGCACAGCGCGCTTCGCACCGTCTTGGGTGACCACGTGCAACAGCAAGGGTCGATGGTCGGACCCGATCGATTGCGGTTCGACTTCAGCCACTTCGAGCAGGTCACCGCCGAACAGATTCAGGAGATCGAGGACCTCGTCAACGCTGATGTGCTCGAGAACCCGACCACCACCCATGTCGAGATGTCGATGGACGACGCCAAGGACAAAGGTGCAATCGCCTTCTTCGGCGACAAGTACGGCGACGTAGTTCGGGTTCTCGAAGCCGGACCCAACTCGATCGAGCTCTGCGGTGGCACCCACGTGGAGGCCCTCGGCGACATTGGCTTGCTCAAGATCGTGTCGGAGAGTTCCATCGGGTCGAACATTCGACGCGTCGAGGCCGTAACCGGCTCTAGCATGGTCGACCTGCTCCGTGGTGAACAAGCCACGACGGCTTCCATCGCTGGGGCACTGGGGGTGCCTGTCGACGATGTGATCAACGGTGCCAGTCGCCGTATGCAGGAGCTGGACGATCTCAAGAAGGAACTTGCCTCAGTCAAGCGCAAGGCCGCCGTCGGTCAGGCCGACGAGTTGGCCGCATCCGCTGTCGACGGAGTGGTCGTGGCACGTATGGACGGTCTCGACCGAGACTCGCTTCGTGATCTGGCCGTCGCGATCCGCAACAAGGGCGTCTCCGCAGTTGCGCTTGGCGCTGCCCTCGAAAAGGGAGTGGCGTTGGCCGGGGCGGTGACCGACGACTCTGCACTACACGCAGGGGAGTGGCTTGCGCCAGCGGCCAAGACCGTGGGTGGCGGAGGAAAGAAAGCTCCCGATCTCACCGTGATGGGCGGCCGCGACGCTGAACAGCTCGATGCCGCCCTCGACCAGCTCCGCGAGGCAGCGGGAATCGGGTGACCGAGTCAGCCGGTAGGGCCCTGGGCCTCGACCTCGGCGAGGAACGGATCGGGGTAGCGATCACCGATGCCGCCCGAACGGTGGCTACGCCGCTCGAAGTTATTCCGGCACGAGACCGTGCCGCGGCAGATACACGAATCACGGAACTGATAGACGAATGGGAGATCAGCGTTGTGGTTGTCGGCATGCCCTATGGACTCGACGGAAACGAAGGTCCAGCCGCACGGCGAACACACGCCGTGGTTAAAAGGCTGGGTGCCACCCAATCGGTACCCTTCGTGACCTACGATGAGCGCTTGACGACAGTTGAAGCTCACCGGATTCTTGATGAGCAACAGGTGCCGGGTCGGGATCGCCGTGCCATGGTGGACATGGTGGCTGCCCAAGTGATTCTTCAAGGATGGATCGAGAAAACACGTCATGGCTGATGAGAACACCCCGCACGACGAAGACTCCGGTGTCGACAAGCTGTTGAGCCGATTCGGTCCGGTCCGGTCCGATCCGAGTCGTTCCGCGCCAGGACCACGACCTCGCTCTCAGGGCGTAAGCCGGCCAAAGCCTGGCCCGCGTCGACCACAGCCTGGCCCTCAACCCACCGACGACGAGAGCCCTGCCGCTCAGCGTCGACTGCGAGCGGAGCGCCAGAAGGTGCCCGCAGCGGTCGGAGCCGAACCTGCGCCGCTGTTCGAGGCCGCGCCCGACAGTGTCTTCGGCGCTACGCCGCTCGTGGTGGAACACGTCGAGGCAGAGCCCGTCGTGGTGCACGCGGCGCTCGTCGAGCCCGAACAGCCCGTCGAGGTCATCGACCGTCGCGACTGGGTCCGAGTTCCTCGACGCATGGGTCCAACCCTGCGCTTTCTGATCGTCGGCTTCGTCGCGGTCGTCGGTATCTTCACGGCTACCTCCCGAGTAATGACCTGGTGGGACAACCAGTTCGACCCGCCGGGTGAGCCTGGGGCTTCAGTCGAGTTCGAAATCGCATCGGGGGCGACCGCAAACGACGTCACCCAAGAACTATTCGCGCAAGGCATCATCGCCAACCCAACCCTGTTCCGCTATTGGGTTGCGGACAACGCATCGAGCGACTTCCAGGCTGGCGAGTACACCTGCCTCCAGGAGAACATGTCCTTCGACGAGGCGCTCGATTGCCTGGACGGGGTAGGTCCTGTTCCTCCGAGCTTCTTCTCGGTGACGATCCCTGAGGGGCTCCGCCTGACCGAGATCATCGACGTGCTGAACCGTCAGAACCCCTCCTGGGATGAGGCCGGACTGCGCCAAGACCTCCTCGCCGATCTGGTTGCCGTCGACCTCCCGGGCGTTCCGGAGAATCCAATCATTGGTAGCCCAGACCCGACGAACTCGGGACTTGAAGGGCTGCTATTCCCGGCCACCTACCAAATCGACGAACGTGACAGCGACGACACCCGAGACATTCTTCGCCGTATGGCCGACACCATGGAAGAGCGCTTTACGAGCCTCGTTAACGAAGTTGGCAGGGCTCCGGTCATTGCGGAGCTCGAGCTCACCGATTACGAGATCATTACGCTCGCGTCGCTGATCGAAGAGGAGTATCAGGTCGAGCAAGACCTCGGAATGATCTCCCGTGTGATCTACAACCGATTGCTCACCGGCGAGAGCCTCGGTATCGATGCATCCTCGTGTTACGCGGCCCAGAAGCCGTGCGCTGACCTCACTCAGGAAGACCTGCAGAGCGATTCGCCATGGAATACCCGTAACTTGTCGAACGTCGGTCTTCCGCCGACGCCGATTGCCGCTCCAGGAGCAGCTGCGCTTCGAGCGGCGCTTCAGCCAGACGACGGCGATTGGCTCTTCTACGTGCTGACCGACGAGAACGGTCCAGGTAGCCACTCGTTCGCCGTAACTGCAGGCGAGCACGCCGCGAACGTCGCTATCTGTCGCGAGCGTGGCCTCGGCTGCTAGGCCGATTCACATGCTTGCAGGGGTAATCGGCTGGCCCGTTGAGCACTCGCGGTCGCCCGCGATACATCTCGCTGCCGCAGCCGCAACTGGCGTCGACCTGGCGTACACCCGTTTCGCAGTGGCGCCCGGTGATGGCGAGCGCGCCGCCGCTGCCATGCGTCCGCTAGGGATCCGAGGACTGTCGGTCACCATGCCTCACAAAGAAGCGGTCATGGGGGCCTGCGATGAGCTCACGGAGTCGGCGAAGCGGCTCGGCGCCGTGAACCACCTCACGAATAGTGACGGCACGATCGTGGGCAACAACACCGACGGCGACGGGTTCGTGCTGGGCTTTGAACATACGACTGGCCGCTCGCTCGCTGGTCAAACGGTCGCCGTCTTTGGCTCCGGTGGCGCTTCCCGAGCCATCATCGACGGATGCGCTCGCGCTGGTGTGGCGAAGATCCACGTGATCGCTCGGTCGACCGATCGCGCCGGCATCGCGGCGGCCGTCGCACCGCAGGTCGCCGTCGTATCTAGCTTCGAGGTTTTGGCCGAGACCGACGTGGCCATCAACGCCACACCGGTCGGAATGGACCAGACCGCTGGGGCTGGGGAGCTTGCCTTTTCGGTCGAAATGCTTCGTGACGACGCTGCCGTCGTCGACATCGTGTATTCGCCATTGGAGACCCCGCTAATCTTCGCTGCTCGCGAACGCAAGCTCGTCGCAGTTGATGGGCTGGCGATGCTGGCCGGACAAGCCTCAGCCCAGTTCGCGACGTGGACTGGTCATGAGCCGCCGTTGGATGTCCTGATTCGTGCGGCCCACAACGATTAGGGCTAACTGCTCAACTTCCCTTGATCTTGGGGTGCAACGTGCCGATGAAGTCCTATCGATTCGACCGTCGGAGCATGAAACATGTCATTGCAAGGAACCTTGAAGACGCTTGGTATTACTGAAGTCCTTGAGTTCCTCGCCAACCGCGAGGCCACCGGACAACTAGAAATCACCACCGAAATGGGCTCTGCTATCTATTCGTTCGTAAACGGAGGAGTTGCAGCCACCGACTACAGCTTCATCCGCGAGTCTGGTGAGGACGCCGCT
This sequence comes from uncultured Acidimicrobiales bacterium, assembly GCA_964562985.1. Lineage (GTDB taxonomy): Bacteria > Actinomycetota > Acidimicrobiia > Acidimicrobiales > SHLQ01 > SHLQ01. Next base: position 63,394 of record CAZLWE010000001.1, on the reverse strand, counting down.
GAGGCGACGTACTACATCCTCGCCGAACTCGAAGGCTCGTTCTTCTTCGACGAAGACGCCCAGCCGACCTTGACAGGCGACCCCGAGTCAGTCGACGTTGTCCTCGCTCGTACCGCAGAGGTCGCGGAACAATGGGCCGAGGTAGAGACGATCATTCCGACGCCTGGACACCTCCTGACCCGCAATCCGTCTTTGGATGGTTCAGTGACCATCCAACCAGCTTGGTGGGACGCCCTCGATCTCATTGGGGGCGGTGCTACGCCGCTACAGCTCGCATCGGAAATGCAAAGCAATCTGCTCGACGCATCCACCATGGCCTACGAGATGGCAAACGCCGGACTGATTGAAGTCAGCGCGCAGGACCCAATGGATATGGGTATTGAAGCGCCTATCGAGACACCTGTGGAGGAAGTTGTAGCTCCCGCCGCTGCGGTTGCCCCTGCGCCTGTTGTGCCGGAGCCCGTTGTGGAGACTCTGGCGCCTGCTGCGGTTGTGGCAGAGCCTGCGGTAGAAGCGCCTGCGGCTGTTGTGCCAGAGCCTGCTCCGGCGCCTGCTGCGGTTGTGGCAGAGCCTGCGGTAGAAGCGCCTGCGCCTGTTGTGCCAGAGCCTGCTCCGGCGCCTGCTGCGGTTGTGCCAGAGCCGGTCGTGGAAGCTCCTCAGCCATCCGTCGCCGCAACCGACCCCTTTGCAGCCACCCCGGCGCCTGCAGAAAGTGCTGCCCCGGAAAGTCCGTTCGGCACAGAAGCTGGCGCACCACCGGTCCCGGAGGACCTTGGTACTCTTCCGCCACCTCCTGTCGCCGCTGAACCTCAGATCGCAAGCCAAGATCCGTTCGCAACCCCGACTGGAGCTGCACCGACGGCTATGCCACAAGACATCTCGGCTCCAGCGCCTGAGGCACCTTTGGCTCCTCAGCCAGAAGCTGCTCCGTCATCCTTCGTTGATTCGCTCGCAGTGAATGAAGTTGCACCTCAAGCCCCAGCGCCTGCAACTCCCGCGGCTCCTGTCGGCGAGAACGATGGCTGGGTGTCAAACGATCGGACCTCGTTCAATTCGGCGCCTGCTGCTCCAGCCGCGCCGCAGCCAGCTCCCGTGCAACAACCGGTCCCCGAGGCGTTTACTTCGCCCTACACCGAGGGTGCAATGTCGAGCGAAGCGCTCGCCGGTCAGGTCATTGACGATCTCGGGAGCGTGGACGCGACCTTCCCGTCGCCTCCGGTTGACATGGCGCCAGCTGCCGATGCCAACTGGGCCATGGACGAGACGTTCGGCGTTCCTAGCGCTCCAGCGCCCGCTGCCCCCGCCCCACCTGCTGCAGGCCCCCTTGGTTCTGTGGCCGGAATGATCGAAGATGAGTCCGACGCCGGGCGTGGAAGCGTCATGAATTTCCTTCGTCGGGAGTAACGTGTTTGCGCTCCTTATAGGAGTACTCGGACTGGTCGTCGGGACCGCACTGGCACTCATTGCCGAGCGGGTTCCCGACAACGGAGGCGGCGGTCGTTCGCCGAGACACTGTCGAACCTGTGAAACAGAACTGCCAGCGCGTTCGCTCGCTCCCGTGAGAAGTGCCGCCACGGCGTGCTCGAACTGTGGCACCCCTGTGCCAGCCTCCCGACTTCCGACGGTGCTCACGACGGCGGTCGTATTCGCTTTAACCGCTGGAGTAATCGGCTCGCGCTGGCAATTGATTCCTCTCTTGTTGTTCGCTTCCAGCCTTATCGCGTTGTCGGTAGTCGACATCGTCCGGTACCGGCTTCCGGATCGGCTCACCTTCCCAGCATTCGGGGTATCGATCCTGCTGATTGCGGTGTTGTCCACCACCGGTGGTGCAGGGGACCACGTTCTCCGTGCGCTCGTTACGGCGTTGGGTTATGCAGGGATCATGTTGATCTTCAACATCATCATGCCGAGCGGTCTCGCCTTTGGCGATGTCAAGCTCTCACTGCTCCTGGGGCTGTTCCTCGGATGGGTAGCAGACAGCTCAATCGACGCTGCACGCCTCGTTATCTGGGCGCTACTTCTCGGCATGGTTCTTGGGATTGTGTCGGGGATATTGGTCGGCGTGGGTCGGCGGGTCTATGGAAACGGCTTCCTCCCGGATCCGGACTTTCCTCCGCCCGAAGATGGCAGTGTGCTGCCCCTTCTCAAGACAGCGTTCCCCTTTGGCCCAGCACTCGCGATCTCGGCCTTCTCACTCGTGCTGCTCAGCGAACGCTTGACCAGTGCGGGCATCCTCGCCTGATCAGCAGCCGCTTACACTGGCGATGTGACCGACTATCGCTGTGTAGACGTTGACCTGGGAGAGCGAAGCTATCCCGTGGAAATCGGGGCTGGCATTGTCGGCCGCGTACGAGAACACCTGCCGAGCACAGCTCGACGGGCAGCGATCGTTACCCAATCCGCGATCGGCGTCGCTCTCGACACGGGCCTGGAGCAGCGAATCTTTACGATTGGCGAGGGAGAGGAACATAAGTCCCTCGACACCATTGGCGCGTTGTGTCGTGAATGGGCCCAATGGGGGCTCAATCGCAACGACGTCGTCATTGGACTCGGTGGGGGAATCGTCACTGACGTTGCCGGATTCGCGGCGGCGGTTTTCCACCGGGGACTACCTGTGGTGCACGTGTCGACCACACTTCTCGGTCAGATCGATGCAGCGATTGGGGGCAAGACCGGGGTCAACATTCCCGAGGGAAAGAACTTGGTCGGCGCTTTCTGGCAGCCGAACGCGGTCATCTGCGACGTCGACCTGCTCGACACGCTCCCGGATCGCCACTACCGAGCTGGGCTGGGAGAGATGGCGAAGTATCACTTCCTCGATGATGGTGCGATGAACGCGCTCGGCAACGACGAGCTGGTCAATGGTCGCTTGTCAGCAGAGGCCCTGATCGATCGCGTGGAGGCGTCGGTCGCGATCAAGGCCGACGCGGTCGTCGCCGACGAGCGAGAAGGTGGTCGGCGTGCCTTGCTGAACTACGGGCACACACTTGGCCATGCGCTCGAAACCGTCGGCGATCACGACCTACTCCACGGCGAAGCCGTCGCAATCGGGATCGGTTACGCAGCCGTGGTGGCCCAGACCATGGGGCGAATCGACGAGCAACGGGTCGAAGAGCACGAAGATGTCCTGGCCGGCTATGGGCTGCCCCTCACCCCGGAGTCGACTTTCGAATTTGATGAGCTTCTCGCCGTGATGCAGCGCGACAAGAAGGCGCTGACTGGACTCACCTTCATCCTCGATGGCCCACAGGGCTGCGAAGTGGTGAACGACATCGACGCAGCAACGCTCGAGACAAGCTACGAGGCGTGGCTTTCGTGACAAGGCTCGATGTTCTTGGGGCGGAACTCACGACGCATGGACACGATGCGTTATTGGTCACCTCCCGTTCGAACATTCGCTACCTGAGCGGATTCAGCGGCACCACTGGCTATCTCCTCGTGCGATCTGATGCGTCGGCCGTGCTGGTCACCGACGCCCGTTACACCGAACGCGCTGGCGACGAACTGCGAGATGATTCTGACCTTGTAGTCGAGGTGGCCAAGCGGCCGCTATTCGCTGCTCTCACAACGCTCCTGCCAGAAGCAGCCTCCATCGCCCTTGAATCCGAGCACCTCAGTTGGTCCGAAGCCCGAGAGATCACCGAACAGCTCGGGGCGAAGCGATGCGTCCCAGTTGACGGCCTCGTCGAGGCTCAACGCGCGCAGAAGGACTCCGAGGAGCTCGCCCACATTCGCGCGGCATGTTCAGTCACAGACGCTGCATTCGAAGCCGTCGTGAGCAACATGAGGCCAGGACGCACCGAGAGCGAAGTGGCATGGGCCTTCGCTGAAGCGGTGCAGCGCTGTGGCGGAGATGACGTGGCTTACGACCCGATCGTGGCGAGTGGCCCCAACGCTTCTCGACCGCATCATGGGACCGGTGCACGAGAACTCCAGGTCGGCGACCTGGTGATCGTCGACGCCGGAGCGATGGTCGCCGGCTACCGGTCGGACATGACCCGGTCGTTCGTCCTTGGAAGCCCGACCACCCAACAACGCGAGATGCTCGACGCGGTCCAGGTCGCTCAGGCCGAAGGCGTCGCAGCGGTCGAGCCCGGCCTTGCCGCTAGCGACATCGATCAGGCGTGTCGGTCATCGCTGGAGTCCGCTGGACTGGCCGAGTGGTTCACCCATGGCACTGGCCACGGGCTCGGCCTCGATATTCATGAGGCTCCGTGGGTGCTAGCCACTGCCACTGCTACGCTCGCCCCTGGCCATGTGATCACCGTCGAGCCCGGCGTGTACCTTCCTGGCGTGGGAGGGGTGCGTTGGGAGGACACCGTGCTGGTCACCGCCACCGGCTCCGAAACGTTGACACATACGCCGAAGCAGCCGGTCATCGATCTGTAGTCCGCCTCGAAACGGAGTCTCATGCCCACCATCACGACCAACGATCTGAAGAACGGAATGCACCTCGACCTGGACGGCGACTTGGTGCAAGTCCAAGCCTTCCAACACGTCAAGCCGGGTAAGGGCCCCGCGTTCGTTCGAACGACGCTGAGGAATGTTCGGACCGGCTCGACGGTCGACCGCACCTTCCGTGCCGGCGAGAAGGTGGAGCGGGTGCTCATCGACAAGCGCGACATGCAACTGCTCTACAAAGACGGAAGCGAGTTCGTCTTTATGGACAACGAGAGCTACGACCAGCGCAACGTGGCCCCGGAAACCCTTGGAGACAACGCCGACTACCTCATCGATGGGCGAAGCGCCACGATGTTGTTCTACGGCGAAGAGATCATTGGAACCGACATCCCCGCATCGGTTGAGCTGACCATCTCCCAGACCGAACCAGGTTTGCAGGGCGACCGATCCTCGGGAGGAACGAAGCCAGCGACGCTGGAAACAGGCAAGTCGATCCAGGTGCCGCTCTTTGTGAACATTGGTGATGTCATCAAGGTCGACACCCGCACCGGCGAATATCAGTCGCGAGCGTGAACGATCCGTTTCAACTATCCCGTCGCGAGGACCGCGAGGTCGCCCTCGCACTGTTATACGAAGCCGACATGACCGGGGATTCCTTCGCCGAGGTGCGTGAACGCAACCGCGCCGACGCCGAGGACTACTCCACCCGGATCGCCGTGGGAGTTGCCGATCATCTAGACGAACTTGACGCGCAGCTCGATGACGTGGCCGAGGACTGGACGGTCGCTCGCATGGCGGGAATCGACCGATGCATCCTGCGGATGGGCCTCTGGGAGTTGCTTCACAGCCCCGACGTTCCTCTCGCCGCTGTCGTCTCCGAAGCCGTGGCGCTCGCCAACGACTATTCAACCGAGCGCTCGGCGCCGTTCATCAATGGCATTCTCGTCAAGTTGGGAACGCTGCATCGTCCATAATGGGGGCGTGGCGCCTCAGACTCTTATCGATCTCTGCAATTTGATCGAACCCGTCGATGAGGTAGGCCTACGTCCGTGGAGCGAGAGCGATGTGTCTACTCTTGTCGGCGCCTGGAACGATCCAGAGATCGCTCGTTGGAACTCCGTCCCTCCCGACCCATCGGCCGAATTCGCAAGCGCCTGGATTACCGGAGCCGCTGTTCAGACAGTGGACGATATTGGTATTGACGTCGTCATGGAGCGGTCCGAGACACTGATCGGCGAGATTGGCTTGCAGGTCAATCGTCCGCAGAACATCGCCGAGATCGGCTTCTGGATCGGCGAGCATCATCGAGGTCAAGGCCTTGGCACGACGATGCTGGAGCTCGGCAAGTTACTAGGCCTTCAGCTCGGGCTTCGGGGCCTTGTTGCCTTGGTCGACCCCGCCAACGAACGGACGGTCCAATTACTCGAAGGAGCAGGTTGGTTCGAGCTGGCGACCCGATCAGATCGACGGGCCCTTGCGTGTCGGTTAGAGGGCGACGGTGCCACCGATGGCGGTGACAGCGTCGCCGCCAACCCAGATTTGGCCGTCTGACTCCTCGATGTGCACTCGCCCAGCTCGGCCGAGGGCCGTTCCTTGGGCCGCGACATAGGGTGCGGTAATCCCGATCGGCGATCCGTCTCGGCCTTCCTGGAGAAGCCACTGCGCCAGCGAGGCATTGAGTGAGCCGGTGACGGGATCCTCGGCGGGTTGACCGCCGCCTCCCCGGAAGAAGGCGCGGACTTCGATTGCAGGGTGATCGGGTGCGCTGACTTCGCTCGGAGCGCTCACCACCCCCAGCGGGTACCGGCCTACGACCCCTACGTCGTAGCTCTCGACCGCGTTGAAGTCGGGCTCCAAGGCCAGTACGGCCTCGGCGGACTCAAGCATGATGGCAAGCCAGCCCGGGCCGTTGTCGGCCCATTGTGCTCCGAGGATCTGGTCGCGGGAGATCTGCAGCACCGCACATGCCGTCTCGATGTCTTCGAGGTCAACGGACCCGCCCCGGATCAGCGGGGGAGCGGCGAACGCTAGCCGGCCCTCGTTCTTGCGCAACGTGACGAGGCCAACTCCGCACTCTTGGACGATCTGGCCGGCCACCTTTGGTTGTCCACCGGCTTCGAGCCACGCGTGACACGTTCCGATCGTCGGGTGCCCGGCGAAGGGCAATTCCGAAGTCGGTGTGAAGATACGAACCCGGTAGTCGGCCTCTGGGCTCTCCGGTGGAAGGACGAAGGTCGTCTCACTGAGGTTCGTCCAGTTCGCAAACTGTTGCATCTGTTCGGTGTCGAGTCCATTGGATTCGAGCACCACCGCCACAGGGTTGCCCAGATATGGCTCGGCGGTGAATACATCGACTTGCGCGAAGGGAATCATCGCCCGACCCTAATTGAGGGTTCCTCCGCGAAAAAGTCTGTTCTGGTGCCGCGAAGCTCGCTCCAAACCACTACGGTGAAACTTGTTCGTGAAACCGGTCCCGTGAGGCTGGAACGAGCGGAGGAAACGTGGCTGAGTCAGATCTCCGACGCCCGAGTGCGGTCGCTTTCGGAAGAGGCAAGCTCCATCGTTTCGTTCCACGTACCAAGGTGCTTGATGAGGGTGAACTTTCCCGAGCCATCAAGCGGATGGCTCACGAGGTCATCGAGCGCAATCACGGCCTCGAAAATGTCGTCATCATCGGTCTCGAACGTGGCGGCGTCCCGATCGCTCAAGCCCTCGCGGCGGCACTCAACGCAATCGAGGACGTCGAGGTTCCGCTCGGCAGCGTCGACGCCAGCTTCCACCGAGACGACATCGCGACCGGGTCTGTTCTTCCTGAGGTCACGCAGATTCCGTTCTCCGTCACCGACAAACACGTGGTGCTCTGCGACGACGTGCTCTACACCGGGCGCACCGTTCGCGCTGCCCTCGACGCCGTAACCGATTTTGGTCGCCCGAGCACGATTCAGCTCGCCGTCCTGGTCGATCGAGGTCACCGCGAACTCCCAATCCGCCCGGACTACATCGGAAAGAACCTGCCCACGTCGAAAGACGAAAGCGTTCGGGTAACCCTCGAAGGCGTTGAACTGGGCGACCGGGTGCTCGTCGACGAGGGCACGCGGGAGGGGGACTCATGAAAGACCTCCTCACCATCGAAGAACTCGGCGTCGACGGCATCAACGAGATCATGCATGCGGCCGACAGCTTCGCGGAGGTGTGCTCTCGGCCGATCCCGAAGGTTCCCGCGCTTCGCGGCAAGACGGTCGCCTCGATGTTCTTCGAAAATTCGACTCGCACTCGCACATCGTTCGAAACCGCTGCCAAGCGCTTGTCGGCTGACGTGATGAACTTCAGCGCGTCATCGTCATCGGTGAGCAAGGGGGAGTCCCTCCGCGACACAGTGGAGACGATCGAGGCGATGGGCGTCGACGCGATCATCGTGCGCCACCGCTCGTCGGGGGCTCCACAACAGATCGCCCGCTGGGCCAATGCATCGGTGATCAACGCTGGCGATGGTTGGCACGCACATCCGACACAGGCGCTGCTCGACTGCTACACCATCCGGGCCGAAGGTCGTTCCTTTGCGGGGCAAAAGATCGCCATCGTTGGCGACATTCGCCATTCCCGCGTCGCTCGCAGCAACATCGAGGCCTTCAAACTCCTGGGAGCCGAAGTCACGCTCGTCGCTCCACCAACGTTGCTGCCCACCCACGTCGAGGCCCTTGGCGCGTCCGTCTCCTACGACCTGGACTCCGTCTTGGCCGACACCGACGTGCTGTACCTGTTGCGCATGCAACACGAGCGGATGAACCAAGCACTAGTTCCATCGCTCGGCGAATACCACCGAGCGTTCGGACTCACCCTCGACCGGGCCAAGCAGCTCCCTGCGTCGTCGCTGATCATGCACCCCGGGCCAATGAACCGCGGCATCGAGATTTCCCCAGAAGTCACCCAGGATTCACGGGTGCGCGTATTGAACCAGGTCGCCAACGGCGTGATCGTACGTATGGCAGTGCTCTACCTCGTCGTCGGCTCCGCTGCCGCAGACCGCTCCGAAGCGGTGAACGCCTGATGAGCATCGCAATAACGGGAGCACAAGTATTCACCGAAGAAGGCGTCGAATCCGCCGACGTGCTCGTTACCGGGTCGACCATCGCCGCGGTTGGCGCGGATATCCCAATTCCCGCTGATGCCCGCCAGGTCGACGCCACCGGATCGATCGTTCTGCCCGGCCTCGTCGACCTCAAGGCGCAACTGCGAGAACCGGGACATGAAGAGGCAGAGACCATCGAAACCGGGTCGCGAGGCGCGGCTCTCGGCGGCTACACGGCGGTGGTCGCCATGCCAAACACCGAACCGACGATCGATTCACTTTCAATGGTCCGCGATGTCCGCAAGATCGCGGAGCAAGCGCTGTGCGAGGTCGTTCCGGCTGCGGCTATGACCGTCGGGCGCCAGGGTGAGTTGCTGACACCTATGGGAGAACTGGCAGCCGAAGGCGTCCGCATCTTCAGCGATGGAGGCCGTGGAGTGCAGGATCCTGCGGTACTGCGATCGATCATGGAGTATGCGACTGGGGTGCACGCAGTCACCGGCGGGACGCCTGTCGTGCTGGCCCTGCACTGCGAGGTCGAGGCCTTGACGGCAGGCGGACATATGCACGAAGGGGAGTGGGCCACCCGCCTCGGCATGAAGGGCCAACCAGCGGAGGCGGAGACGTTGATGATGTCGCGCGACATCGCACTCGCACGAATGACCGGTGCCCGCGTTCATTTCCAACACATCTCCACGGCTGGTGCGGTGGAACTCATCCGAGGGGCCAAGGTGGAGGGGCTCGACGTTACCGCCGAGGTGGCGACTCACCATTTCGCCCTCACCGACGCCGCATGCGCTGATTACGACCCGGTGTTTAAGGTCAACCCGCCGCTGCGAACCGATGCCGATGTCGCCGCCATTCGGGCTGGCCTGGCGGACGGCACGATCGATTGCATCGTCACCGACCATGCGCCACATGAACCGCATACCAAAGAGTTCCCGTTCGATCAGGCGCCGCCTGGCATGCTCGGGCTCGAAAGCGCTCTCGCCTTGGCACTGAATGCACTCGACCTGCCCATGGCTCGCATCGTTGAGTTGATGAGCACCCGGCCCGCCGAAATCGCGGGTCTCGCGAGTCGCCACGGCCAACCGGTTCGGTCAGGCGGTCGAGCCAACTTGACGGTCCTCAACCCCGAACAGGTATGGACCATCGATGGTCGAGCCATGGCGAGTCGAAGTCACAATTCGCCCTACGACGGGCGCGAGGTGACCGGGAAGGTCACCCACACGATCTACGAAGGCGAACTCGTGGTCGCCGACGGAGTTGCAACCAGATGAGGAAATTTCAATGACGATCAAAGAAGCTTTGCTGGTGCTTCAAGATGGCACCATCTTTGAAGGTGAGGCCATTGGCGCCGCTGCCCCTGATGGTGTCAGCACCGGCGAAGTCGTGTTCAACACGGTGATGACCGGCTACCAGGAGGTGATCACCGATCCGTCCTACGCGGGGCAGATCATCACGTTCACCTACCCCCACATCGGGAACTACGGCGTGAACAGCGAGGACAATGAGTCCCGTGGCGCCTTCTGTCGAGGGGTCATCATTCGCGAACCTGCCCGGCGTGCGAGCAACTATCGCAGCGAGGGCGAGTTCAACGACTACTTGATCGCCCAGAACCTGGCGGGTATCGCTGGGATCGACACCCGACGCCTCACCCGACACATCCGAGACTCGGGCGCCATGCCGGGGGCCTTTGGCACCGCAGATGAGGCAACGCTTCTCGCAGCGGCGAAGGCCGAGCCCGGTACGGACGGCATCGACCTCGTCGCCACGGTTACCTGCGATGAGCCCTACACCGTGGAGGGGGAGGGCGATCGCCGCATCGTGGCCCTCGACTTCGGTATCAAGACGTCGATTCTCGACCAACTCAAGCGCCTCGGCACCATCGAAGTTGTACCTGCGGGAACGTCGGCCGAAGACGTCATGGGTCGTAACCCCGACGGCGTCTTCTTGAGCAACGGTCCAGGCGACCCCGAGCCGCTCAGCCATCTGCGGGGCACGATCAGCGAGCTGCTCGGCAAGGTGCCCGTCTTCGGTATCTGTCTCGGGCACCAGCTGCTTTCGGCCACAATCGGGGCGGAAACCTTCAAGCTGCCCTTCGGGCATCACGGGGGAAACCACCCAGTCAAGCGTCTGTCCGACAACAAGGTCGAGATCACCTCGCAGAACCACAACTACGCGGTGACCGAAGAGTCGCTTTCGGGTGTCGCTGCCGAGCTGACACATATCAACCTGAACGACATGACCGTTCAAGGCATTCGCTGCACCGACGTTCCGGCCTTCAGCGTCCAGTACCACCCCGAAGCGGGTCCCGGCCCGCACGACAGCCGCTACCTCTTCGACGACTTCGAACAACTCATGGAGGGCTTCAATGCCTAAGCGCACCGATATCTCGTCGATCTTGGTGATCGGATCCGGCCCCATCGTGATCGGCCAAGCGTGCGAGTTTGACTACTCCGGCACCCAGGCGTGTCGCATCCTTCGCGATGAGGGCTACCGAGTCATCCTGGCCAACTCGAACCCCGCGACGATCATGACCGATCCCGACTTTGCCGACGCCACCTACGTCGAGCCCCTCACCGTTCCGGTTCTCGAGGCCATCATCGCCAAAGAGAAGCCAGATGCGTTGCTACCGACCCTCGGCGGCCAGACCGCACTTAATCTCGCGATGGACCTCGACGCGGCGGGCGTACTCAAGGCCCACGACGTCGAGCTGATCGGCGCCGACGCCGAAGCCATCGACACCGCCGAAAACCGAGACAAGTTCAAAGAGGCCATGATCGAGATCGGCCTCGATGTTCCCAAGTCTGGCGTCGCCCATGACATGGACCGAGCCCGTGAGATAAAAGACGACCTCGGTCTTCCCGTCATCATCCGCCCTGCCTACATCCTGGGCGGCAAGGGCACCGGTATCGCCAACACGCCAGAAGAATTCGAGCGGGTGGCGTCGCATGGCATCGATGCGAGCCCAATCAACGAGATCCTCATCGAGGAGTCGATCAAGGGCTGGAAGGAATACGAGCTCGAGGTCATGCGTGACCACGCGGACAACCAGGTGGTCATCTGCTCGATCGAGAACATCGACCCGATGGGCATACACACGGGCGATTCGATCACCGTGGCACCTGCCCAGACCTTGACCGACGTCGAGTTGCAGAAGATGCGCGACGACTCCTTCGCAGTGATGCGCCGCATCGGCGTAGAGACCGGTGGATCGAACGTGCAGTTCGCTGTCGACTCGAAGACCGGCCGTCAGGTCGTCATCGAAATGAACCCACGTGTGTCGCGCTCGTCTGCGCTCGCATCGAAAGCGACGGGATTCCCGATCGCAAAGATCGCAGCACGTCTGGCCATTGGCTACACCCTCGATGAAATTCCGAACGACATCACCAAGCAAACCCCTGCGAGTTTTGAGCCGACGATCGACTATGTCGTAACCAAGTTGCCTCGCTGGGCGTTCGAGAAGTTCCCCGGCACGACCGGCGTCCTCTTCACCCAGATGCAATCGGTCGGCGAAGCAATGTCGATTGGACGAACCTTCCCCGAATCGCTCCAGAAGGGCCTGCGAAGCCTCGAACTGGGACGACTCGGCCTCAACTGTGACCCCGGTGAGAAACCGTTGGACGAGATGGATCTCGACGAACTGCTCGCGCAGTCGGCGATCGAAACACCCGAGCGAATTTTCCAGCTCGAAGCACTCTTGCGTCGCGGGAAGACCGTAGAAGAGCTGCACGAGGTGACCAAGGTCGACCCGTGGTTCCTCGATCAGATGCTGCGCATCACCGAGGAACGCGTTGCGCTGGCCGAAACTACGGCGAGCGAGCTGAGTCGACGCGGATGGAAGCGTGCGAAGCAAATGGGCTTTGCCGACGCACAGCTCGCCTACTTGTGGAACATGACGCTCGATGAGGTCACCGATGCTCGGGTAGCCGCCGGAGTGCTTCCGACGTTCAAGACCGTCGACACCTGTGGTGCCGAGTTCGATGCGCAGACGCCGTATCACTACTCGACATGGGAAGACGACAGTGAAGTACGCCCGTCGGACCGTGAGAAGGTCATGATCCTCGGTTCAGGGCCGAACCGTATTGGGCAGGGCATCGAGTTCGATTACTGCTGCGTTCACGCCAGCTTCGAACTGGCCAAGGCCGGCTACGAAACGATCATGGTCAACTGCAACCCGGAGACGGTTTCGACCGACTACGACACCAGCGACCGGCTCTACTTCGAACCGCTGACCCTCGAGGATGTCAACAACATCATCGAAGCAGAAAAGCCAGCGGGAATCATCGTGTCGCTCGGCGGTCAAACCCCGCTCAAACTCGCCAACGATCTGCCACAAGAACTGATCGCCGGAACATCGCCCGTTTCGATCGATCTCGCAGAAGACCGCGAACAATGGAACGCCTTGTGCGAACGGATGGCCATTCCGCAACCTCCCGGCGGTACCGCGACGACCATCGAGGGTGCGCTCGAGATCACGTCCGAAATTGGGTACCCGAGCTTGATCCGCCCGTCGTATGTTCTTGGCGGTCGAGCTATGGAGATCGTCTATGACGACGAGGGGCTTCGCACGGCAATGAAGGCCTTGGCCGAAGATGGAACGCTCGGTCGCGAGGGCGGGCTCTCCGCAGAGCGTCCAGTCCTCGTCGACCGGTTCTTGGAAGACGCCATCGAAGTCGACGTCGACGCGATCCGCGATTCTGCCGGAAACGGCATGATCGGCGCGGTGATGGAGCATGTCGAGGAAGCCGGCATCCATTCCGGCGATAGCGCATGCATCATCCCACCGCCGAGCCTGTCACCCCAGGTGGTAGCCCAACTCGAAGCGTACGCCCTGAAGATCGCCAACGAACTTGAGGTCGTCGGCCTGATCAACGTGCAGTTCGCCGTGAAGGGCGACGACGTGTACGTGATCGAGGCGAACCCGCGAGCGTCGCGAACCGTGCCATTCGTAGCGAAGGCCACCGGCGTTCCGCTCGCCAAGATCGCTGCGCGAGTGATGATGGGGGCTTCCCTCGATGAACTCCGCGGCGAAGGCCTTGTGCGTGAGCCGGTAACCGGACACGTGGCGATCAAAGAGGCTGTGCTGCCTTTCAGTCGGCTCAACAACGCCGACCCCGTTCTCGGGCCCGAGATGCGTTCGACCGGTGAGGTCATGGGTATCGACTCGACCACGGGCCGGGCCTTCACCAAGAGTCAGATGGCTGCGGGCGGTACGTTGCCGGAATCGGGCACGGTGTTCTTCTCACTCGCCGATCGCGACAAAGCGGTTGGCGTTGAGGCAGCGACCGGGTTCATCGAGCTCGGTTTCGATCTCGTCGCGACCGACGGCACCGCAGACGCATTCGAAGCCGCTGGTCTTACGGTCAGCCAGCGAGTCGGCAAACTGTCAGGACCTGACGCGGTAACGCCGGGGGATCGGATCACTGCCGTCGACCTGATCAACGACGACAAAATCGACCTGGTGGTCAATAGTCCCAAGGGTCGAGCCCCGCGCTCCGACGGTGCAGACATCCGAGCCGCCGCTGCTGGCAAACACATCCCACTGTTGACCACCGGCGCTGCGGCGCTCGCATCAGCGCGTGGGCTGTCTGAATGGATGGAATCACCGCTCACGGTGAAATCGCTGCAGGAGTACCACGGCACGTGAAGCGTTCGCTCGAACGATTCGCCCGCCGACCCGGTGAGTTAGCTCGCGCGGTGGGAAATGTCGACTTGACGACCTCGGTCGGTGCTGTGGATCTGCCTACCCCGGTCATGACCGCTTCGGGGACGGCAGGGCACGGTGCTGAGCTCGCTTCCTACTTCGACCTCTCGTTGCTGGGCGCCCTCGTCGTGAAGTCGCTGTCGATTATGCCGTGGCCAGGAAACTCGGCGCCCCGGGTCGTTCAGCTACCGGGCGCGATGATGAACAGCGTCGGGCTGCAAGGCCCCGGCGTGAAGGCTTGGATCGACGACGACCTGCCAGCGCTTCGCAAGGCCGGTGCGCGGGTCGTGGTGAGTATCTGGGGTCGGACGGTGGAGGAGTATGCTGAGGCGGCGGAGGCGCTCGTGCCGATCCAGGACCAACTCACCGCCGTTGAACTCAACGTGTCGTGCCCGAACTTGAAGGACGGCAAGAAGATGTTCGCTCATAGTTGCGAGGGTGCGGCATCCATCGTCGAGGCGACGCAGATGCTGTCGGTCGCTCGTTGGGCCAAGCTCAGCCCCACCGTTACCAACATCACCGAGATCGCCGGAGCAGTCGCAGAAGCGGGGGCCGACGCGGTGACATTGACCAACACATTGATCGGGCTCGTGCTCGACCCAAAGACCGGTGACCCGGTTCTCGGTGGTGGAGGTGGCGGCGTTTCAGGCCCTGCGATTCGTCCTGTCGCGCTGCGAGCCGTCTTCGACGTGGCGAGCGCCTACCCGGATCTGCCGATCGTTGGGGTCGGGGGTATCGCCACGGCTGAAGATGCCGTGCAGTACCTTCGTGCCGGTGCCTCTGCGGTCCAGGTAGGGACAGCAAATTTCGAAGATCCGCGGGCCACCATGCGAATTACAGACGCTCTCGTCGCCTGGTGCGACGAGGCCGGAGTCGATCGGGTCACCGACCTCATCGGAACCGCTCATAAAGATCGCTAAACCCACAAGATCGATAGTCAAGGAAGAACAATGTCCGAAGTGCCCGAAGAACTCCGCAACAGTTTGTGCGTCGCGCTCGATGTCGACGACCTCGTAGAAGCCGTACGGCTCGCAAAGGCGCTGTCACCATGGTTTGGCGTGGCCAAGGTAGGCCTCGAACTATTCAGTGCTGCGGGAACCGATGCGATCGGAACCTTGATAGGCATGGGCTACGACGTCTTCCTCGACCTGAAGATGTACGACATCCCAACAACCGTGGAGAAATCATCTCGCGTGCTCGGCGCACTTGGTGTCACGTACTGCACATACCACGCGCAGGGTGGTGTGGATGTGCTCAAGGCGGGAGCTGATGGACTGCGCACCGGCGCATCGAACGCCGGCCTCGAGGAGCCTAAGCCGCTGGCCATCACCGTGCTGACCTCCGATGCCGACGCTCCCGAGCACATCATGCCCAAGCGCGTGATGACCGCCGTCGAGGCCGGTATGGCTGGCCTCGTATGCGGTGCGGGCGACGTGAAAGACGCAAAGAGCTACGCCCCACGCCTGATGGCTGTCACTCCGGGTATCCGTCCCGAAGGCGCTGACGCCCACGACCAGGTCAAGGTGGCAACTCCCAAGGCAGCGCTCGACGCGGGCTCGGACCTGTTGGTCATCGGACGCGCGGTCACATTGGCCGACGACAAAGTCGCCGCTGCCGAGGCGATCGTCAACAGCTGCTTGTCGTAGACGTCGGTGGGCATGAGATATCGTGGTCGGCGTGACCGATTCGAGCTCGCTGTTTGATGATTCGCCCTATCTGGAGCTTTTCGCAAAGGTCGCGGAGGTCCGTGAGTACCGAGACGCATTCATGGACCAAGTGCTGGCAGGCGAAGTCGACATGGCGTCCGTATTCGAGCGAGCAGCTGAAGATGCACGACTGGCATCGATGAAAGTGCTCGGCCCGATCGAAGGACACCCGGATTTGAAGAAGGTGCAGACCCGCCGTGCGTTCGAAGAAGTCGGGATTTCTGAGCGAGCCCACGTCAAAGACGTGACCGCCGAACAGATAGCGGCGCTTCCAGATGCGCTGCAAAGGCACGCCCGATGAGCGTCGAAACCGAACAGGGACACGTCATTGTGATCTCGGGTCCCGGAGGAGTGGGGAAGGGCACTGTCGTCGACGAACTGCTCACCCGTGACGACCGTTTGCGAATCTCGCGGTCATGGACCACCCGCGATCAGCGACCCGGGGAGGCCGATGACGCCTACCACTTCGTTAGCCACAAGGAGTTCGAGACGGCGATAGAGACGGGTGCATTTCTTGAATACGACCACCATTTCGGGAATTACTACGGCTCGCCGGTTCCCGACGTTGGTGATGTGTTCGATCTCATTCTCGAGATCGATGTGAACGGCGCTAACCAGATTCACGAGAACGGCCATCGCGCACTCTTCGTCTTCATCGATACCCCATCGATCGACGTGCAGCGAGAGCGGATGCTCGGGCGAGGCGATGAGTCGCACAAGGTCGAGGAACGACTCGCTGGCGGAGCACGAGAACGAGAACTCGCAAGCCAGCTCCCATATCGCCACGTAGTCAATGCTGATGTTGGCGAATGTGCTGAGGAGATCTTGGCGTTGATCGAGCGATACCGATCAGCAGGTGGTGAGTGATCGCCGGTACTTTCTGGCTGTGCTGATACCATGAACGGCTGGCTCTAATACGCCCACGGGAGAGCACCATGTCTGACGAAGTATCCATGATCCAGCCGCAGGTCGAGACCCTACTCGGCGCTACCGACTCGAAGTTTGGGTTGGTCACGCTCGGCGCGAAGCGCGCACGACAGATCAACGCATACTTCGGTCAACTTGGCGAGGGGCTCGGATCGAGCATCCCGCCGCAGGTCACCTCCGCGGCGCGCAAGCCGCTGACGATTGCGTTCGAAGAGATCGCGGCAGGCAAGATCGAGGCTGTTGAGCGCGACTTCGAGGCTGAGGCGCTCGCCGAGGCCCAAGCTGCTGCTGATCTGGCAGCGATGGAAGCCGAAGCTTCCGACGACGCTTCGTAGAGTCAGCAGTGTCTTCCCTCGAGAACGCTCGTGTCGTTCTCGGCGTTACCGGAGGGATCGCCGCGTACAAGGCGGTGGAGGTATGCCGACGGTTGGTTGACGCTGGCGCGCACGTCGTTCCCATCCTCACCGAGGGCGCCGAACACTTCGTTGGGAGGACCACGTTCGATGCGCTGGCCTCAGAGAAGGTGCAACAGAGCCTCTGGGACGAAACCAGCCCGATTCCCCATACCACCCTCGGGCAGAGCGCGGATCTCATCGTTGTGGCTCCAGCCACCGCTCGGCTGTTGGCCGACTATCGCATCGGCCGTTCCGATGATCTGCTCACCGCGACGCTGATCGCTACTCGGGCACCCGTCCTAGTCGCCCCGGCCATGCACACCGAAATGTGGGAGCATCCGGCGGTTCAAGACAACGTGGCCGTGCTGCGCGAGCGAGGTGTGCACATCGTCGACCCGGAATCGGGAAGGCTCGCCGGGGGCGATATTGGTCATGGCCGTTTGGCCGCACCGGCGACCGTCGTGGCACATGCAGAGCGGGCCTTGACCAGTCCCGATCTCGTGGGGAAGCACGTCGTCGTCACCGCTGGGGGTACCGGCGAGCCGATCGACCCGGTGCGAGTGATCTCGAATCGTTCGACCGGTAAACAGGGCTACGCCCTGGCCGAGGCGGCCTGGGCCCGAGGCGCAGACGTCACACTCATTTCAACGGTCGATCGTGATGTTCCGGCCGGCGTCAACGTCGTGCCGGTACAAACCGCCGCCGAGATGCAAGATGCGGTGATGGCGGTGCGCGACGCCGACGTGATCGTGATGGCTGCCGCTGTGGCGGATTTCCGACCGGCGAACCCAGCGGCCGAAAAGGTCAAGAAGGGTTCGGGGGCCGTACCGGAGATTGCGCTCGAGAAAACCCACGACTTCCTTGTCGAACTCGGTGAATCTAAGCCCGAAGGTCAGGTACTTGTGGGCTTCGCCGCAGAAACCGAGAACCTCATCGAGAACGCCCGGGAGAAGCTCAAGCGCAAGAATTTGGACCTGATAGCGGCCAACGACGTATCCGCTCCCGGAGTCGGGTTTGGCCACGATACGAACGGTGTGACGCTTCTGGATTGCAACGGCGGAGAAGTTGCGGTACCACTGGATTCGAAACGGGCTATCGCAGATGCGATATTCGATGCTGTCGTGAAGACCGTCCGGTCCACCCCGTAGCTCAATACATTCAACTAAAGTCTCGGCCGACCGAGGAGATATTTATCGTGCCCAAAAACTACAGTTTCACCTCTGAATCCGTTACCGAGGGCCATCCCGACAAGATGGCGGACCAGATTTCGGATTCAATTCTCGATGCGATTCTCGAGCAAGACCCGATGAGCCGTGTTGCGTGCGAAACGCTTGTGACGACCGGCCTCGCAATGGTCGCAGGCGAGATCACCACTAAGGCATACGTCGATATTCCGTCGGTCGTTCGCGAAACCATCAACGGAATCGGCTACGACCGCGAGTCCTTTGGCTTTGATGGCAACACCTGCGGAGTGATGGTCTCGATCGATGAGCAGTCGGTCGACATTGCCCAAGGCGTCGATGATTCTGAAGAGACCCGTGGCGGAAGCGCCGAGGATGACCTCGACCAGCAAGGCGCGGGCGACCAGGGCATGATGTTCGGGTACGCGTCGGACGAGACCGACGTCCTGATGCCCATGCCAATCCACGTCGCACATCGCATGGCGGAGAAGCTCGCCGAGGTACGCAAGACCGGTACGGTTCCATACCTGCGCCCCGACGGCAAGACCCAGGTCACCTTCGACTACGAAGACGGCGTTCCGGTACGCCTGACGACCGTCCTCGTGTCAACTCAGCACAACGACGGCATCGATCGTGATTCGATGATCCGCCCAGACCTGATCGAGAACGTCATCAAGCCGGTCATCCCCGAGCAATTCGCTGACGACGACTACGAGGTGCACGTCAACCCAACCGGCCGATTCGTGATCGGTGGCCCGGTAGGCGACGCTGGCCTCACCGGCCGCAAGATCATCGTTGACACCTACGGCGGCATGGGCCGCCACGGTGGTGGCGCCTTCTCTGGTAAGGATCCATCGAAGGTCGACCGCTCTGCAGCGTACGCCACCCGTTGGGTTGCCAAGAACGTTGTTGCCGCTGGTGCAGCGAAGCGTTGTGAAGTCCAGGTCGCGTACGCCATCGGCATGGCTCGCCCCATGTCGGTCCTCGTCGAGACGTTTGGCACCGAGACCGTAGACCCGGACGCGATCGTCACCGCAGTGAACGAGGTCTTCGACCTTCGCCCAGCTGCGATTCTGCGAGATCTCGATCTGCGACGTCCGGTATTCAAGCCAACCGCTGCATATGGCCACTTCGGTCGTACCGGTGACGGCTTCACTTGGGAAAACACCGACCGCGCTGCCGACCTGAAGAGCGCACTCGGACTCTAGTACTCACACTGTCGGGGGGACGCGCTAGCGTCCCCCCGATGACTGAGTGGGCTAACACGCTTCCTGGCTTCGAGCAGACGCCTGCAGCGTCGCCGGTCTTCGCGCGCCCAGAGGGCCGATTGGTGGCGGTACAACCCGATATCACCGCGATCACCCGGTCCTTCACCTACGAAGTCCCGCTGTCCTGGGAGGACGATGGACGAGCCGACAGCGTCGCGGTGGGGTCGCTCGTGCGAGTTGACTTCGCCGGTCGCCGGACAGCCGGGTGGGTCACCGCTGTCGATGTAGAGCATGACCGCTCCGTGGAGGTTGCGCCGCTCCGCAAATGGTCGAGTGTTGGTCCACCGGCGGAGATTCTCGCCCTCGCCGAATGGGCAGCCCACCGCTGGTACGGCCGCACGGTGCACTTCTTACGAGCGGCCTCGCCGCCCAAGATGGTGGCCGCACTTCCGAAACCTGAACAATTAGGGCAGACCCACGCTTCCGCGGAGGACGGCTTCGAACCAGTTTTCGAGCAGGCGGGAGTCACGCTCGTTGAGTTCATGCCAGCGGATCGTGGTGTTCCCCTCGCTCGTGCTGCTGCATCGCGAGGACGGACACTTCTGCTCGCGCCAACGATCAGTGATCGGCGTTTCCTCGCTGCTGAACTCAAGCGCGGAGGTCTTGCGGTAGCGGAGTATCCAGAACACTGGGCTCGGTCAACATCGAGTGCCGTGGTCGTCGGTACGAGGACGGCAGCGCTCGCACCGGTTTCTGGGCTTACGTCGATCGTGGTCCTCGATGAGCACGATTCCGCGTACAAAGAGGAGCGCACTCCCGCATGGAATGCCCGTGACGTCGCCATTGAACGAGCACGCCGTGCCGGTATCCCATGCGTTCTCAGCTCGCCCGCGCCATCGCTCGAAGCGCTCGTCGTTTCTGATCGACGCCTAACCCCGGAACGGTCAGCGCAACGAAACGGTTGGCCTCTCGTGCATGCGGTCGATATGCGCAAGTCCGAGACCCCTGGCCTGTTGTCCGCTGGCCTGGTCGAAGCCGTGCGCAGCGACGGGCCTGTCGCAGTCATCTTGAATCGAAAGGGTCGAGCCCAGATGCTCGCGTGCTCACGGTGCGATTCGCTCGCAGACTGTGAGACCTGTGGTGCAGCCGTGCACCAACCCGATGAGCTCCTCGTCTGTCGCTCCTGCGGTACGGCCCGACCGGTCGTGTGCAGAGCGTGCGGCACGACCAAGCTCAAAGCCATTCGGCCAGGGCTCTCCCGTGTGGCCGAGGAGCTCGCCGCGCTCGCTAAACGTCCTGTGATCGAAGTAACCGCCGACACCAAGGAGAAAGAACTCCGTAGCGATGACCTCTTCATCGGAACCGAGGCCTTGCTCTACCGGATCCACTCCGCCCGGGCGGTGGTATTCCTCGACTTCGATCAGGAGCTGGCCCAACCCCGCTCCCGAGCGCCGGAGAACGCCTTCGCGCTCCTTGCCTTGGCAGCACGACGAGTCGGCCCTCGGGCGAAGGGAGGCCAAGTGATCATCCAAACCCGGCGCCCTGACGATGTGGTCGTCCAGGCCGCAGTGCACGGAGACCCCAGTCGGGTCGCTGAGGGGCAGCGAGATGTCCGTCAGCTACTCCAGCAGCCCCCCTACGGCGCCTGGGCACTTATTTCAGGCGCAGGCGCCGAAGAGTTCATTGGGTCACTTCGTGAACGCGCTGACGAGAGCGACGTCGACATTCGGTCTCTCGGAGACCGTTGGCGAGTTGGTGCGCCCGGACACGCCGCGTTGCTCGAGGCACTCCATCGCGCGGACAGGCCCGCGGAACGACTTCGCGTGGAAGTGGACCCGCTCGGCATCTAATGCCGTTCCTCGAGAAAGCTCGTGTTGTACCGTCAGGAGATGGTCCCCGCGTGGCGACTCTCGTTTCGACAGTGCCGATGGTGGGCACTCGTTTTTTCGTTTGGAGTGTTGCTGGCCGCGTGTGGCGAGGGTTCAGCTGGGGTTTCATCGGCGTTACCTGAGGTCGCAGACGCGCCGCTGAGCGAGTTGACCGTGCTGAACGAGGTGGGTGTACCCACCGACCCGGACTACACGATCGTCGTCTATGAAGTCATCGGGACCACCCTGACCGGCAGGGAGCTCGTCGGGGGAGAAACTGAAGTCAGCGATGAGTTTGAGAGGGAGATCACGGCCGAACAACTCGCGTCAATATCCGACGAAGTGCAAGCAGCGGGGTTCTTGATTTTCGATGTGCTTCCCGAGTCGTCCGACGACGTTCCAGAGGGTGGTTGTCGGGAGATCGGTCGGTTCGTCATCGATGCGTTCTGGGACAACGACGA
Source organism: uncultured Acidimicrobiales bacterium (assembly GCA_964562985.1). Lineage (GTDB taxonomy): Bacteria > Actinomycetota > Acidimicrobiia > Acidimicrobiales > SHLQ01 > SHLQ01. The sequence goes on along the minus strand of CAZLWE010000001.1, from coordinate 41,468 downwards.
AGGGTTCTTTGGATCCATGCCCCGAGCGGAGTTCCAAGACCTCGCTAGGTGCAACGACGCGGGATTCAATCTGACCGGAGACGCGACCCAGCTACTGGCGACCATCGAGGAGATCCGAACCAACTAGAGCCCGGTGCGTCTAGAGTCGTGTGATGACGACGATCGAAGTGCTCGGGACCTGCCATCACGACTGCCCGGACAGTTGCGGGTGGGTAGCGACTTCCGTCGATGGTGTACTCACGTCGGTCAAGGGCAACCCAAACCACCCGTTCTCGAAGGGCGAGCTCTGCCCCAAGGTCACCAAGTTCGTCGGACGGGTCAACCACGACGACCGACTCCTCACGCCCCTGATCCGAACGGGGACGAAGGGCTCTGGAGAGTTTCGCGAGGCCTCATGGGAGGAAGCTCTTGCGGTAGTGGCTGATGAGTTCAGTCGAGTCCGCGACACATACGGGGGAGAGGCGATTCTGCCGTGGTGGTCCGCGGGTACGCAGGGTCTGATCCAAAAGGACGCAACCAGCAAGGCGTTCTTTGCCAAGCTTGGCGCCTCTCGACAAGGTGGCAACGTGTGCGGAATGGCCTCGGGCTACGGAATGGCATCGGTGTATGGCGCTGGTTTGGGTTCGGACCCCATGCAGGCCGAGCACTCCGCCCAGATCATCTTGTGGGGGACCAACACTCGTCTCACCAACCGACACCTCTGGCCGGTGGTTGAGGCAGCCCAAGCGCGAGGCGCTCGTGTGGTTGTGATCGACCCGATTCGCACGATCACCGCCGATCGAGCCGACCTGCATCTCCAGCCATTGCCAGGAACTGACGTATCCATGCTGCTCGCCATCGCTCAGGTGTTGATCTCGGAGGGTTTGCTTGATCACGACTACATCGATTCGTACACCTCTGGCTTTGATGAGTTCAGCCGACACGTTGCAGACAAGACTCCCGAATGGGCCGCACCACTATGTGGCCTAGATGCTGAGGTGATTCGATCACTTGCCCGTTCGATAGGCGAGACTCCCAAGACCATGCTCCGGGCATTGATCGGCGTCGAGCATCACTTCAGCGGCCCCACGATGTATCGGTTGCTTTCGATGATTCCGCTGCTGACCGGTTCGCATCGTGTGCTCGGGGGCGGCTTTGCCCGCAGCGTCGGCGCATGGGCGGAGGTTGCTGACGTCGATCCCGATGCCGTTGGTGCATTCGCGAGGGCGGTGGCTCCCGAGGCCGGAAATTCTCGTGTACTCGACCAGCCTCGCCTCGGCCACAACCTGACGGCACTCGATGAACCAGTGCATGCACTCATGATCTGGAACGGGAATCCGGTCTTGTCGATGCCAGACGCGGGCGTTATCCGCCGTGGTATGGAACGCGCCGATCTTTTCACCGTGGTCTCGGAGCAGTTCATGACCGACACGGCTCGCTACGCAGACGTGGTCCTGCCTGCGGCTATGGAAACCGAGCAACTCGACGTGATGCCCGCCTGGGGACACTTGTGGATCGGCTGGAACGAAGGGGCGACCGCACCGCTGGGCGAAGCGGTCCCAAACAGTGAGATGTTCCGGCGCCTGGCAACAGCCTTCGGGTTCACCGAACCCGAGTTGCACCTCACCGACGAGGAACAGATCGCCATTGCTGTCGGCGAGCATGTGGATATGGACGTGCTGAAACGAGACGGATTTGTTCGTGTTCGTGACTTTCCCGAAGGTCATCTGCCCTACGCCGAAGGCGGATTCGCCACGGCGAGCGGGCGGGCGGAGTTCGCTTCGGAGAACACCGCGATCCCAGGGCTCACGCGCCTGCCCGAATGGGTGGCCTTTGACGAAGGCCCCGGGAGTGACTTGATGAGTGAGTATCCGCTCATGCTGCAGACGCCGAAGAAGGCCACCCGCTTCCTCAATACCTCCTACTCGGACCTCGAGGCCCACGCTGGAAGAGAGAAGCTTCCCCACGTCGAGCTCGATCCATCCGATGCTGCCGATCGGGGCCTCGTTGAAGGCGATATGGCTCGGGTGTTCAACGGCCGGGCATCACTACAGCTACCGGTAGCGATCAGCGATCGTCTTCGTCCTGGTGTGGTGAGTGTTCCGTGGGGTTACGTCGACCGTGCCTATGGCGACTCCGTCGGTTCAGTCAACGACCTCACCAACGCTGCCGACACCGAATTTGGCCACGGCTCCAACTACGGTGACACACTCGTCCAAGTTGAGGCCGTCTAGAAATCTGTGTTCCGTTTTCAGTGCTATCGACTGATTTCTGACCACAGATTTTGTTATTGGGTGGTCCAGGCTTGGCGGCGGGCTTCGGCGATGGCGATAGACGCCGCTACACCAACGTTGAGCGAGCCAACCTTGCCGACTTGGGGGATGTAGCCCACGGCATCGCAGAGCGCGAGAGCTTCCTTTGAAAGGCCGCGGTCCTCGTGTCCCACGACTAGACACACCTTGCCCGACAGATCCACTTCGTGAAGCGGAGACGCGTCGTCGGCGAGCTCGATACCGATAATGGAGTATTGGGCCGCTCGGGCTGCGCTGATCGCTTCGGTGGGGGTCTCAACGGCCACCCAGTCGACGTAGCGCTGGGTGCCCATCGCGGTCTTGTTCGTCTTGGGATGGTTGGGGGATTCGGTCGCTCCGACCAGCCACATCTGGCCGACACCGAGCGCTGCGCTCGTTCGCAAGATCGTCCCGACGTTGTAGGGCGTCTGCACGCTGTCGAGAATGAGCGCGATCTCTTGGGTCGTGTTTCGGCGCCAGTCTCGGTGGAGACGTTTGAGGCCGGTCGGATCAAGGTTCTTCATTGTTGCTCTGTGACCTTACGTGCGTGCGTTTCCAAGATGCGGAACCCCGACTTCGAACTGAGCCGGATCGTTTCCCACCCGTGGTCTGTGAGCCAGGTGGCGAGCGAGTCGCTCCCGAGGTGTTTCTGGACGACCATCCAAGCTCGGCCTCCAGGCGCAAGACGCTCGAGCCACACCGACAAAAGGTCATGTAGTGCCGACTTGCCGATCCGAATAGGCGGGTTCGAGACGATGAGGTTGAAGGTCTGCTGCAGATCGAAATCTTGGGGCTTTCCCACGGTGACATTGTCGATGCCGTTGGCTAGCGCGTTGTCGCTTGCGAGTCCGAGCGCTCGCTCGTTTACGTCGACCGCCCAGACGTGTGCATTCGGAACTCGCTTTGCCATGGTCAAGGCAATGGGTCCATAGCCACAACCCACATCGAGGATCGATCGTGGCGGCGTCGGCAAGGTCGACACGTCCGGCATGGAGCGGAGCAGGTAGCGAGTGCCCTTGTCGACGGCTCCAGCAGCAAAGACTCCGGCGTCGGTCGTGAGTTCGAGGTACTGGTCGGGAAGCACCAACTCGATCGTTCGTCGGTTCGATGCAACCGTGGGCGTGTTTTCGAAATAGTGACCGTCACCGGTGTCCGTCGATACCACGCCGCAACGGTAGCCTGGAACCGTGAGCGCTCCGTACCGAATCCGTCACTACGGCGATCCAGTTCTCAAGCAGGTCGCCAAAGAAGTGACCGATATCGACGGCGCGCTCGTTCGGTTGGTCGAGGACATGCTCGAAACAATGTATGACGAACCGGGCCTCGGGTTGGCCGCACCTCAGGTGGGCGTGCGAAAGCGGCTCTTCGTCTATGACCTTGAGGAGGGGGAAGCCCCAAGCGTGCTTATCAACCCCGAGATCATCGAGACCGATGGCGAGTGGGAGTTCTTGGAAGGATGCCTGTCCGTTCCTGGCCTGTCGTGGACGATCGCCCGGCCAAAGCTGGTCCATATCCGAGGTCTCGACCTCGACGGGAATGAGCTCAACATCGAGGCCGACGAACTTGAGGCTCGCCTGTACCAACACGAGATGGATCACCTAAACGGTGTGCTCCTGGTCGAGCATCTCGACGACGAGCAAAAGCGAGAGGCCAAGAAGACCCTCCGCCAACGCGCCGAAGCTGGCGACGGCTCGGTTGGTGCGATGAGCGACGAACTCGGTCTCGACCTTCCGTCCGCTGGCGGCGGACTCTTCCTGCCCTAGAGTTCGCCCGGTGACTCTGCCTCTCCCTCCATCCAACCCGGCTGCCATTCGCCGCGTTGCGTTTCTCGGTACGCCAGCCTTAGCGGTGCCGACCCTCAAGGCGTTGCACACTGCGGGCTACGAGATCCCTCTCGTCGTGTCCGCCGAAGACAAGCGACGCGGACGGGGCGGAAAGTTGTCGCCAACAGCGGTGAAGGCCGCCGCGCTGGACCTCGGGATTCCGGTTACGACCGAGGTCGACGAACTGCTCGCCGTGCACGCTGAGCAACCGATTGACCTGGCCGTGGTTGTTGCGTTCGGGCAGATCATCCGGCCACATGTGCTCGCCGAGATCCCGATGGTGAATATCCACTTCTCCGATCTCCCACGATGGCGCGGTGCGGCTCCGGTAGAGCGGGCAATTCTTGCCGGTGACACCGAGACCGCCATTGCGATCATGAGTGTGGTCGAAGGACTCGATGAAGGCGATGTCTGGGCCCTGCACAAGGTTCCGATCCATCGCGACGAAACTCTGCTGACGCTGTGGCAGTCGATGGCGATCTCGGGCGCTGGAGTGCTCATAGAAGCGATGCGCAATGGCTTCACCGACCCGACGCCGCAGACGGGCGAGGTCGTCTACGCCAAGAAGTTGAACGTTCTCGACCGTTACCTCGATTGGCACCGGCCCGCGATCGAGCTCGATCGAATCATCCGCGTCGGCAACGCCTGGACGATGTTCCGCGGCGACCGATTCAAAGTGCATATGGCCGAACCGGTGGAGGCGAGTCACTCGGTTGGCGAGATTCAGGACCTCGTTGTCGGTACCGGTGATGAAGGACTGCGGCTCCTTACCGTCCAGCCAGCGGGGAAGCCCCGGATGGATGCGGGGGATTGGGCCAACGGGGCCCAGCCCGATGGTGAACGCTTCGACACCCTCGGCGATGAGGATGACCCGTCAAAGCCGGCGAGCTAGGTCGTAAGCGAGTGGGAGAAACCAGTGACGGTGTAGCCGCTCGGCGCCTAGCGATCGAAGTGCTCGAACGGGTGGAAAAGGACGGCGCCTACGCAAACCTGCTCTTGCCCAAGCTGTTGGAGGAGTCCGGGCTCGACGCACGCGACCGCGGCTTCGTGACCGAGTTGGCCTACGGCAGTACCCGTATGAAGCGAGCACTCGACTTCGCAGCCGACCGGTTCATCGATCGAGATGAGGTCGATAGTCGCGTCCGCGCTGCGGTAAGGGTCGGTACGTATCAGCTCTTGTTCATGCGGGTGCCCGCACACGCCGCGGTAGACGCCACGGTTGCTGCAACCCCCAAGCGCGGCCGCGGCTTCGTGAACGCGGTGCTGCGGAAGGTCTCGAGCGGCGGAGACCCGGCGTGGCCCACCGACGGTCACCGTTTGAGCTATCCCAACTGGATCGTGCAGCGTCTTGGCGAGGACCTGGGGGATCGCAGCATGGCTGTGCTTGAGGCCATGAACCGACCAGCAACGACCCACACCCGTGCCGACGGATACCGCCAAGACCCGGCGTCGCAGGCTGTCGCTGCCCTGGTGCACTCCGATGGTCTCGTTCTTGACCTGTGCGCGGCTCCAGGGGGTAAAGCCACGTACGTCGCTGGCACAGGGGATGGGTATGTCGTGGCGTCCGACCTTCACCCACACCGTGCCGGCCTTGTCGTTGCGGCGGGGGAGGAGACCGGCTCAGCGGGCGACCTTTCGTCGCTCGTTGCCGATGGCACGCGGCCGCCATTTCGAGAAGCGTGCGCCGACTCCGTGCTGATCGACGCCCCGTGCTCGGGGCTGGGCTCGCTGCGCCGTCGACCCGATGCCCGATGGCGAATCACTCCCGAGGACGTCGACAACCTCGCAGATTTGCAGTTCGCGCTCGTTGAATCAGCGAGCCGCCTCGTGAAGCCGGACGGTCAGATCGTCTTCTCCGTGTGCACGCTCACCGCAGCCGAGTCGACCGCGGTCGACACTCGGATCGCTTCTGAACTCCCGCAGCTCGTACCCCAGCCGCTCACCGAACCATGGGAACCCCACGGCCGCGGCGGTCGACTATTGCCCGATACCTTCGAAGGTGACGGTATGGCGGTGTTTCGCTACAAAAGGGCCTGAGCGCGATCAATGCTTGACCGCTTTGCCGATTATGCGATGTCGGACATAAAGATCGCCAGGGCCGCAATCAATGTCTGCAATCTCCACCGTGTCGAACGCGGAGTCTCGCAGCAGCGACGCGGTATCACGGTCGACTTCGCAGCCGTTGAACATCCAGCGGTGCGGGACTTTCACCGCAGCTTGGACCTTCCGGGTCAACGAGTCCTCTGGCGCACGCACATGTTCCATAAAGTAGAACGCCCTACCCGGCTTTAAGACTCGATGCGCTTCGGCCACTACCTGTGCCGGGTCGTCGACGCCGCAGAGGACGAGGGTTGCGACTACCGCATCGGCTGACTCGTCTTCGACGTCGATCTGCTCACCGCGTACCGAACGGATGTCGATGTCGACGCCAAAGCGATGTGCGTTACGAGCGAGCTTGTCGCGCATTACCGGGTTGGGTTCCACGGCGATGACCCGCGCGGCGCCGCTGTAGTAGCGAAGGTTGGCGCCCGTGCCGGGACCCAGCTCCACCACTGTCCCCGTGAGTGCTCCGACGGTCTCTTTGAGCCAGTCCCCGAATCGTCCGCGGCTGCGTACCGCTGCGACGTCGAGCAGCGCTGCCTCAATGTGGCTGCGGATTCGCGCAGCATCCAGATTGCGTGGGGCGCCCGAACCCGCCACAGCGCTATTGGTCCTTGGCGGAGTTGTGGTGACGGATCACCTCGTCGACGATGAACCGCAAGAACTTCTCGGAGAAGGTAGGGTCGAGCCCGGCATCGTCTGCCAACGCCCGAAGCCGGGCGATCTGCACCTCTTCGCGATCAGGGTCTGCCGCCGCATATCCGGCTTGCGCCTTGTGATCGCCGACGCGCTTGGTGATCTTGAAGCGCTCCGCGAGCAGGTGAATAAGCGCAGCGTCGATGTTGTCGATGCTCGAGCGACATTCACGCAGAATTGGGTCATCGTCCACGGCCGCTCATCGTAGCCCAGCGCACCGATTTCGGCGTGCAGGGCCCTGCGAGGTCAAATCACCTCGTTTCATGCCGATTGGCCCTTATGAGGCGTCCTGTCGACATTGCACGTTCCAGCGCACGCAATGGGGCCGCCGGAGCTGCGGCTCTGGCTCGGCGAGCCCGAGCCATCCAAGGTCGGTCTTCTGCACGCCCTGCCCCATGGGATGCGGACGCACTAGATGACGTGGCCTTCCATCGCCCATGGAACCTCGCTGTCAAGGCTGCTCGGATGCGAGCACGCCGCAACATCGGCAATCTTCGTCGCGGTGAGACGATCATCATCGTGAACTGGAACACCCGAGACGTTCTCCGCGACACCATCGCCGCTGTCCGGCGGCTTAGCCCGAAGGATGTGCCCATCACCGTCGTCGATAACGGGTCCACCGATGGCAGCAGACAGTGGCTCGAGACACAAGATGTTGACCTGCTCGCACTGCCCATGAACGTTGGACACTCGATCGCCCTCGATCTGGCGTTCTACGGCTGCGAGACCGATGTCGCACTCACCCTTGACTCCGATTGTGTGCCGATCTCCACCGATTGGTTCGACCTACTCGTGGATCCGATCCGATCCGGGTACGCGGTGCTCTCAGGCGCCCGAAGCAAACGGAACTTTGTGCACCCGATGGCGATGGCCGTGGACGTGCCTCGCTTCATCACCGACGGCCTCACCTTTCAAGTGTTCAAAATGCCCGAGGTCGACACGGCTGGCGAAGTATGGGGTGAGAACGCCTTTGACACCGCCGAGTGGATGAGTCGAATGGTCGCTCCAGACGAACTGCACTTTCTTGAAACCACCCCCAACCCCGTCGCTGGGCTTCCTGGCATGACCTCTGGGGGAGTGGTCTATCACCACGGCGGAGTCACTCGAGCGGCTAGCGGCGGCATGGACCCCACCAGCTATGCCCAATGGCGCGACGCACTCGATCAACTGCTCCCGCAGTAACGAAGACCTCGTTTGTCGGCCCGCTACAGTGCGGAAGATGGACAGCGAGCATCCACCGACCAAGGCCAAGATCGTTACCGTTTCTGACGGCGTGGCGTACGGCACCCGAGAAGACCGCTCCGGGGCAACCCTTGAGGAGCATTTGGCAGCCGTCGGCTACGAGGTGGTTGAACGCGCGGTTACCGAAGACGGAACGGAACCGGTTCGTGACACCCTGCTGCGGCTCGCCGAAGGATTCAACGGCGTGATCATCACGACCGGCGGAACGGGCTTCGGGCCGCGAGATCTAACACCCGAGGGAACCAAGGCGGCTATCGATCGTGAAGCGCCCGGTCTGGCCGAGGCGATGCGCCTGGTCAACCCACTGGGACGGCTCAGCCGCGGTATCTGCGGCACGATCGGCGAGGCGCTGGTGATCAACACCCCAGGATCTACCAAGGGCTGCGTCGAAACCTTCGATGCGGTTGCCGACGTGATTCCCCACGCCGTTCGATTAATGGTCGACAACAAGGATCCTCACCCGCACCCCGAGAAGCCCTCCGACGCAGCACATGGCTGAATCGATTTCCGACACCGATGCCTTTCGCGCATCGATGATGCGGCGGGCGATGGCTAATGCGGCCACAGCTCGTTTACGTTCACGGCCAAACCCATGGGTCGGCGCCGTGGTGGTCGATACATACGGCGCACTGTACGACGGTGCTACTGAGCCTCCTGGCAGCCGGCACGCCGAACGGGTCGCGCTCGACGCCGCTGGAGGTGCGGCTCTCGGGGGCACGCTGTTCACGACACTCGAGCCCTGCGACCACGTCGGGCGTACCGGTGCGTGCACGAACGCGATCATCGCCAGCGGCGTGTCGCGGGTAGTTGTCGGCATCCTCGACCCGGACGCGAATGTCGCAGGTTCCGGAATGGAGCGCCTGTTGAAGGCCGGGATCGATGTGATCCTGGGGGTCGAGGCTGATGCTGTCGCTACGCAGCTGGCGCCGTATCTCACCCACCGCTCGACGGGCCGGCCACACGTCGTACTGAAGCTCGCCATGACCCTCGACGGATTTATCGCCGCCCCTGACGGTTCCAGTAAGTGGATCACCGGCGAGCAAGCACGCCGAGATGTGCATCGACTACGCGCGGAGTCCGACGTGATCGTCGTCGGCAGCCAGACCGTTCGAGCCGACGACCCGTCGCTGACCGTTCGAGACTTCACTCCGGCCGAACACGACGAGTCGCTCGCATCGCTCGACCCGTGGCGAGTCGTGCTTGGCAGTACCGCCCCTGAACTCGAACCGGGAGCGAAGACTTCACCTTTCGAATCGTGGTCAGGCGACCTCGAAGGGCTGCTCGACGAACTCGGTAGCCGCGGCCATCTTCAGGTGATGGTGGAAGGCGGGGGAGCGACGGCAGGTTCATTTCACCGGGCAGGCCTCGTGGATGAGTACTGGCTCTATCTGGCGCCAGCGATCATGGGTGGCGATGATGGCCGAAGCGCCTTCGCCGGCGATGGCGCCCCCACGATGGATGACGTTGGACGGGGCCGCTTTCTCGACGTGGTCCACTTAGGTGACGACATTCGTATTCGGTTCGCTGCGCGCTAGCCATGGCCAGCGTCTCGTGTGACAAGGCTGCTCCCGCCTCTTCCTTGGTTGGGTTCCTACCGTAATCGGCATGAAGGCATAAGAACGGGTGGCACATGAGCTGCGCGACTGTACGTGATGCGCCGGCGTTCGCCACCTTGGGGTAGGCGAAGCTAGCCCGACAATCCCAGCGCTGCGTGAGCTGCATGGACGGTGGCGGCGACTTGGGACCGCTGCTCGGCGTTGATTGATTGGGCGTGGCGTGTCATTGCGGCGTCGGTCATGGGTTCGAGCTGTTCGAACAGGGAGCGCTCGTCGTCGGAGACTGCGATCTCTTCTCGGTACCCGAACATTTGTAGATCTTGTGGTCGCGAGATTCGGTGTGCCGCACTCGATCGAAGACCCATCGCCGCACAACACGCGAGATGCACGCTGCCGCGTAGCTCGCGGTGCACGATCGCCTGATGCATGAAGGCGTGCGTCGGGTCCTCGGGCATCTCCAATGTCCTGAACCCGGCAAAGAGGGGCAGCCCGGCGGGATCGATGGCGTCGGCCATCTCCCGCATGGCGATCGCCGCATCGCCCAATCCGTCGACCTGTCCGAGCTTGTCGGCCCCCAATCGGTAGGCAATGTCTAGCTGCGCCTGAGCAACCTCGGTGATGTCGGCCCGCTCTTTGCCGGTGTTCCACATCTTCGTCATTACGCCCGGTTCGAAGTAGCCAAACGATGAGCGAGCGACGTCGGCGGGCGCGTCACCCAAGACTCCTGCACGTCCTACGAAGTAGAAGCGAAAGCCATCGAGGCCCAAGCTTTCGGCGGTGGTCTGCGCCGGTTCGCCGAAGTAGTGCAGGGCCCCGATTTGTTGAATCTGTTGAGCGGTTGCAGCGTTAAAATCTTCGGGCGTCATAACCCTGAACGTAGTTGTTATGGAGCGAGGGCGTCGGTGTTGAGCGCGACGATGTCGCTGGCACCCAATTTTCGTAGCGAGGTCAGGTTGCCCCAGAGGTTCGCTCGCTTGACGACGATGTGGGCTGCCACGAGGTCGTCCCGCCCAGACAACGGCAAGATCGTGGGGGCCGCGAGGCCACCGAGCAATTCGGACAGGTCGTCGATCTTGTCCTTTGGGATATGCAACATCACGTACTGCGTCTGACGAGCATTGAGCGCTGCGTCGAGTCGTCGCTTTAGCGGCGCAAGCTGCTCGTCAATTTCGGCGTTCCATTGGAAGATGGCCTGGCAGGCCTGGCCTTCTTCAAGCACGCGCAGTCGATTGCGTTGCAGGCTCCCGCCGGTCTCGCGAAGGTCGACGATCGCATCGGCCATCCCAACGGCGCATACACCTTCGAGCGACCCGCCCATGCCAACGACTTTCGCCTGCACACCTGCGCCGGTGAGCCACCGTTCGGTCCAGCAGGGAAGGTGTGTCGCCACGAGCGCACCGGATAGGTCGGCGAGCGTCTCATAGGACGAGTCCTCTCGGACGGCGATGATCAAGTCCGACTTCGAAAAGCCAAGCTCCATCGTGGGCCAATCTTCGAGTTCGTTCTCAAGAGCGGTGTCAGTGGAGATGAACGCGGCATCGAGACGCCCCTCGGCCAGCCACGCGGCAGCATCGCGTGGCCGCATTTCGATGAACTCGATGTCGTTGATCGTCGCCGATGCGTTCTGGTTGGCGAATCGGCGGCTCGAGTACCCGGCATGCGCGAGAAGTTCAAGAACGGATTCTCGGAGACGACCCTTCGACGGGATGGCGATGCGCATTCCTAGCCCTCGCCGTTTGCAGCCACGAACGCTTGCTGGAGTTGTTGAAGCGCAGAGCGCAGCGTTGGCTCGTTCTCACCCAGGCGGTCGTCGAGGCCGTCGAGCAGTGCAGCCAAGGCGTCGATGGCCAGCGAAGCTTCGTTGAGGTTCGGTGGATTCTGGCGCAAGTGAATCGCTGCCAATTCGTATATGCCCATTGCGTGGTTGGCGATAACCACCTCCGGTGGAGTGGTGGCGAGCTGGCGCTCCGTTTCTGCCATTTGGATGACGGCTTGTTCGAGCTGTGCGCGCTCCTCATCGCTGAGTTCGTCGAGCGAGGGAATGCCCAGCGCTGCGGCGAGTGCTTCCTCGTCGATTTCTGGAGCTCCAGCGGGCGCGCCGGTTGCTGCAGGTTCGGCTGCAGGCGGTGGGCTTTGTTGGGGTCGGTCTCGCGGCACTTCGTGCTCGCCACCTGGGGTCCAGAGACTCATGATTGTGTCGTCCAATCGTCAATTCGATGGTTTTGTACCGGTCTAGCCTATGCTGGGCGTTGCAAAACTTGTTCTGGAAGCGGGCGTAACGGCCCCACCTGGTCACTCGAGGGTGCACTAGGTCGTTTACGGCGAAGAATTACACGGACAACCCCTTGTGTTCTTACGTGCACGACCTGACCTGCCCAAGAGCGCACAGCCAGCTCCACGCCTGCTCGTACCTGAGCCGGAATGGGGAAAGCGAGAAACCCGAATACATCACCACAACCAGCCTGGACTCCAGACTTGGTTCGGTGAAGACAGAAAGGATCTGCCATTGCGCAGTGATCGTCATAGCTGACAGGCCCGACGCCCGAGTTAACGAGCGCATTCGTGTACGCGAAGTGCTTCTCGTTGGCCCTGACGGCGAGAAGATGGGCGTTCGTCCGACTCCCGAAGCGCTCCGCATGGCGAGCGACATGGGTCTAGATCTGGTCGAGGTGGCCGCGAAGGCGAACCCACCTGTGTGCCGCATCATGGACTACGGAAAGTACAAGTACGAACAATCTCAGCGCGAGAAGGAATCTCGCAAGAAGAGCACGAACATCACCGTCAAGGAGATGAAGTACCGGCCGAAGATCGGCATCGGCGACTTCGACACCAAGACGAAGAAGGTCGAGAAGTTCCTCGGAGAAGGCTCCAAGGTCAAGGTCACGATCATGTTCCGTGGTCGCGAAATGCAGCATCCCGAACTGGGACGTCGCATCCTCGACGATGTAGCCGATCGTGTCGTACATCTGGCCAACGTCGAGTTCGGCCCGAATCTCGAAGGCCGCAACATGGTGATGGTGCTTGGTCCAGACAAGAAAAAGCTCGCCGCTGTCGAAAAGGCCAAACAAGAAGCCGCTGCTGCTGAGGCAGCTGCGGCTGAAGCTGAAGCCGAGGCCGACAGCGCACCCGAATCCTCCGAAGAAGAGTGAGACAAACTCATGCCAAAGCAAAAGACGCATAGTGGCGCTGCCAAGCGTTTCAAGAAGACCGGTAGCGGCAAGCTCCGGCGCAACAAGGCAAACCGTAACCACATGCTCGAGAAGAAGTCCTCGAAGCGTAAGGCGCGGTTCCTTGGCGATGCCGACGTCGCGCCTGCCGATGCCAAGAACATCGACAAAATGCTCGGCCACGGCTGATTCCATCTATCCATCGAGAAGAAGTAAAGGAGATCCACCATGGCACGCGTCAAGCGTTCGGTGAACGGCCGTAAGAGCCGCAAAGCAACTCTGAAGAAGGCCAAGGGCCATTACGGAAATCGCAGTCGCTCGTTCCGCTCCGCGAACGAGTCGGTCATGCATGCAGGCAACTACGCCTTCCGTGATCGCCGTGCTCGCAAGGGCGACATGCGTCGTCTCTGGGTACAGCGAATTAATGCGGGTTGCCGTCAGCACGGCACCACCTACAGCCGCTTCATCTTCGGCCTGAAAGAGGCCGGGGTAGAGGTCGATCGCAAGGTCCTTGCTGACCTGGCGATGAACGAGCCCGAGGCGTTCGCCTCGATCGTCGAGACCGCCAAGGAAGCAGCTGCCAAGGCAAACGAGGGAGCGGCGGCCTGATCCTCGAGCTTTCCGCTCGTAACCCACGGGTTGCAGACGTCCGGCGTCTGCTGCGCCAACGAGCGCAGCGGCGCCGGTCGTCTCGTTTTGTGGTGGAGACTCCCAAGCTCGTGTTGGAGGCGTTCGAGTCGGGGCTGGTCGTGGAGTCGGTGATCGTCCCGAGCAATGTCCACCCCGACCCAGATATCGCGGAAGCCTGTGACAGAACCGAAGCCAAGTTGTTCTCGCTCGACGCGGGGGCCTACGCGAAGCTCGCCGATGCCAAGACACCCCAGCCCGCTCTCGCGGTTGTCGAGGCACCGTCGCTGGAGGTGAACGATCGTTTCCCAGTTGATGTCGCTGCGCTTTTCTTGGTCCTTGTCGACGTTTCGGATCCCGGCAACGTAGGCACGTTAATCCGCACTGCCGAGGCGTCGGGGTGTGCAGGAGTGATCGTCACGTCGGAGACCTCCGATGTTTTGTCCCCGAAGGTCGTTCGTTCGTCCGCTGGTTCGATGTTGCGAGTGCCGATCGGCGAAGCCGATCGCGCTGACCTCGATGATGTGCTCGCGAAGCTCGACGTCAAATCAATAGCCACCGCGATGGACGGCACTCCGTTCAACCAACTCGACAGCGTCGCCGGGGAGCGAGTTGCCATACTTCTTGGCTCTGAAGCTCACGGTCTGGGCGACGAGCTGTTGAGCAGTACCGATCTGCGTGTATCGATACCGATGCACGGTCGAGTCGAGTCGCTCAACGTTGCGACGACGGGTGCCGTGCTCGCCTTTGCCTTCTCGCAGCCAAGCCAGCTGTAGCAAGATCGAAATAGTTCGGAACTTAGGCGCCCGTGAGACAGTCGGCGATGATGAGCCATCCACCTTCTCCGATCGCCTCGACGTCGGTGCGGAGTCGTTCCACCGATTGGGCGTTGCTGCCGGAAGCTTCTCGTATGCAGTTGGCGAGGTCCTCGTTGGACTCGACCTCGGTCCATAACCCGGCCTCAATTACCAGCGTGTCGAGATCCTCGGCGAAGGCCAGTGATGGCGGTTCTTCCTCAACGAAAGCCAGTGCTTCGGGAACACTGGTCGGCGAGGGTTGTGCGGAATCCGTAGGCTCCGACGAGCATGCGCCGAGGAGCAGGAGAGCTGCAAGGACAACACCGAAGCTGCGAACGACTGACATGCCATTCTGGTCGGCATAGATTGTCCCGAGTTGAGAACTCAGCCGCAGACGTCAAATGTATTTCCCAAAGGGGTGAGTGCCGCCGCATCGGCTCTCGCTCGGAACTCGGCGAGACCGGGCTGAGCATCGAGCCAGTCGAGCTTGGCGGCCTGGCCGGGCGTTGCCGCCTCAAGGCCATACACGTAGGCCGAGAAGGCCTCCGCGAAGTCCTCTTCGGGGTTCGAGGCAGCGTAGGCACCGAAGTAGGAATCGTCGATGGAACAGCGCTGATCGCCATCCGCGATAAACGCCTCTGCTGCACCGTTGATCGTGGCCAGGACCGTTGGATCCCAGAACTCCGTCATCCAGGCCCATAGCAGCGAGTCCTCTTCGAAGCATCCAAGACCGTTGTAGTAGGTCTCACATTCGTCTTGAAAGATCGATCGGTCGAGTTCGAACTCGGTCTGGGTAATGACGTGCGCCAACTCGTGGGCGTTGGTCAGTCGAGCGATGTCAAGGTCGTAGTTGTACGAGTCGATCCCGACCGCGAGCACAAACTGGGTATCGTCTTCGGACATTGTAGTGACGTAGGCGAGAGTCTCCTCGTCGTTTGCGCCGATCGATTGGAAGCCGCCAAAGAGCACCAGGTCGTTGAGCTGAAGTGGAGGGGCGATTGTGGCGAGCTCTTCGAATGCCTCGATGATCGCCGGGTCTTCCTCGCCGAAGCAGACCGCACCAAGATTCCCGTCGACGACATAGTGGCCCACAACGATCTCGGTGATGTCGTCTTCGCCCAACTCAAACGCATCGCACACCACATCGTCTCGAGTGAGAGAAAGGTCGACGACTGCGAGCTCGGCGAACACCTCGTCGAACCCCTCCTCTTGAGGCACAGGTTCATCAACGGCCGAGCCCTCGGCCGATTCGCCATCCAAGGGAGTATCGTTCGATTCTTCGCCTCCCAGCGGTGGTGTTTGGTCAGCGCCGATCGATTCGGTATCGGAGCCTGAGCAGGCAGCGAGCGCAACCAGCAGGATCGCGGCAATGAAATACAGTTTCACCACAACAGTCTTACCCGTTGGGCTGCGCGAAGAAACCGCACCGGCTAGGCAGCCTTGGCGGACCTGGTCTCTCGACCGTTCCGCTGCAGGATTGCAGCGTCGAGTTCGTCGGCGTATCGATGCCAGTGGGTCTTGCGTTGAAGTTCGTTTATGGCGGACCGCAGCGAGCGCAACCAGGGCAGGTGCAGCAGCACAAGAGAGAGCGAGAGCACCTGAAACACGAGTGGTCCAACGCTCGTCGGGATGAGGTTGTCGCGAATCCACCACGTGGCGAACAATGTGCCTAGCCCCAGGGCGAGGGCAGGGAGAACTCGCTTGACGGTGAGTTGTCGAACCCGACGATCCCTTTTGTGGCCGAGGTGCAACGCGAGATCGATCACGTCTGGCGTTGGGGAAACGAAGTTGCCTTCGGAAAGGAGGGCGTTCGCTTCGGCAGCGAAGTTCTCGCACACCTCGGGGCCATGTCGATAACTCCGCAAGACATGCGGCTCCCACTCCCACCCGAAGATGGTGAGGATTGACGACTCGTCACAAACCACCGCTTGGAGATCCCATGCGTGAACTTTGGTCGTGCCAAACAACTTTTGGACTTTGATGCCGTCATCGTCTACTCGAAGGGACGCGAAGAATGCTCGTCGTGCACCAGCGACGACTGCGACGACGACCACGAACATCCAGAGCGTGTTGAGGCCGGCGATTACGCAGAAGATGACCGCCCCGAGAGCGAGCCCGAGCGGCAGCCAACGATGGAGCGCGGTGGGTCGAATACGAAGCTCCACCTGGTCCAAGTCTGCGTTAGTCATATCCGAGAGGTCGGAGCATCGAGTTGCTCGCTTTAATGACGCAGACTCAACGTAGCGAAACCATCTATGGGAGCAACATTGCCAAGCCGAGCGTGGCCAGTACAGAGAACACAAAACCGGTGGTAACCAAGAGCCCAAAAAGACGCATGTCTTTGTCGTTCTGTGTGTGCATGAATCTTCCTCTAGATCTGCCCCAGCCGGGCATCCGCGTGACCCACCACCTACAGGCTGGATTCGGTTGAGCTCGTGGGTGATTTGAAGGGTTCTGGTCAGAGCCACCAATGGTGGTGCCTCATGTTCACAATTTGAGTAGGTAGGTCGGGCCTTGGCCCGCAGCCACCGCAGTCGCTGTTCACGCATCCTCGTTAAGTTCGCCCGATCCGTGGACGCGTCGGGCAGACTGTGTGGCGTGGAACTCACCTCGCTCATCGACCGCGCGTCGACCGAAATTTCGTCAGCCACAGATCTGGAGTCGCTCGCCGAGATTGAACGCTCTTTTGTTGGCAAGAAGGGTGAGCTCGTCGGTCTGAAGAAGACCCTTGGCTTACTGGCCCCAGAGGAGCGCAAAGCAGCAGGTCAGGAACTCAACCAAGCCATCTCCACGGTTAGTGCTGCCATTGCCGACCGGCGTGCCGTCCTTGCATCGTCGGCTGAAGCCGAACAACTCGCCAGCGAACGACTCGACCTCACCGAGGTCATGGCCAGCGTGCAGCGCGGCCACGCACACGTAGTCACCCAGGCTCGCGATCGACTGGAGGACGTATTCGTCGGAATGGGGTTCACCGTCGCCGAAGGCCCCGAAGTCGAGTCGGCTTGGTACAACTTCGAGGCGCTCAACATCCCCGAGTGGCACCCCGCTCGAGGGAGCTTCGACACGATCTTCGTCGACCTGGGCGAACCCGAAGAGGTCATGCTGAGAAGTCACACCTCGCCGGTACAGATTCGCACGATGGAGAACCAGAAACCGCCCATCTACATCGTGGCTCCCGGGCGCACGTTCCGGACCGACACCGCTGACGCCACACATTTGCCGGCGTTCAACCAGATCGAGGGGCTTGTCATCGATAAAGGCATCGGTCTTGGTGATCTTGCTGGCACGATCGAGAGCTTCGTACACGCCTTCTTCGGCCACGAAGTCAAGACACGCCTGCGTCCGAGCTACTTTCCGTTCACCGAACCATCCGCAGAGTTCGACATCTCCACTCCAGACGGTGGCTGGCTCGAACTCGGTGGTTGCGGAGTGGTGCACCCCAATGTGCTCGCGAACTGTGGCATCGACCCCGAAGAGTGGCAAGGCTTCGCCTTCGGCTTTGGCATCGACCGCCTCGCGGTCATGCGCTACCAACTCGATGACATCCGAGAGCTCGTCAACAACGACGTCCGCTTCCTACGGCAATTCTGATCCGCATGCTCAATCCGTCGCTGCGCTCCTCGATTCACTATGCGGCTGCGCCTGAGGCGCGCGCCCGTCGCTCGTCCCTCGCTCCTTGTTCGAGTGACGTCAGCTCAAATGAGAAAGTCACAGATCTATGAAAGTACTGCTGTCTTGGCTGCAAGAGTTCGCTCCCGGCATCGAGGGCGACCCCGTTGAATTGGGCGAGAAGCTCTCTGCACTCGGGCTAGCTGTAGAAGAGATGACCATTACGGGCCAAGGGCTTGACGGCATCGTCCTCGCAAAGGTCCTCGACCTCTCTCCACACCCTGACGCCGACAAGATCCAGCTGGTTCAGGTTGATCAGGGCGATGGTGAAGCGCTGCAGGTGTGCTGTGGGGCCTTCAACATGGAGGTTGGCGACCTCATCCCGTTCGCCACCATCGGTACTGTCATGCCAAACGGCATGGAGATCGGTCAGCGCAAGATGCGTGGGCAGATGAGCAATGGGATGTGCTGTTCGGCAGCCGAGATCGGATTCGGGGACGACCACGACGGAATCATGATCCTCACCGAGCAGGCCAGAGAAACATCGCTCGGTACGCCGATTACCGACGTGCTGGGTATCGAGCAAGACGTCCTATACGACCTTGAGGTCAACGCGAACCGCCCGGACGCGATGTCGGTAGCGGGTGTGGCACGTGACCTCGCCGCCGCGCTCGGCGTCCCCTTCTCGTTCCCTGAGCGTTCAGTAGCGCGGTCCGGTGATGACGCTTCATCTCAGGCCGCCGTCGAGATCATCGATCCGGGCCTGTGTGGCCGCTTCGCTGCACGGGTTCTGCACAACGTGACAGTGGGGGAGTCGCCTCAGTGGATCCAGAACCGGCTCACTGCGCTCGGCATGCGCCCGATCAACTCGGTTGTCGACATTTCCAACTACGTCATGCTCGAACTTGGGCAACCGAACCACGTCTTCGACCTCGCTACCGTCCCGAAGGGGCATCTGAGGGTACGGCGTGCTGCTGAGGGCGAGACCCTCGTAACCCTCGACGAGGCGGAACGCACGCTGGTTCCCAATGACGGCGTTATCACCGATGAATCTGACAGCCCGATTAGCTTGGCTGGCGTGATGGGCGGATTGTCGACCGAAGTGACCGACTCAACCACGTCGGTGCTACTCGAGATGGCCTGGTGGGACCCGCCTTCGATTTCTCGGACCGTCAAGCGACTGAACCTGCCGAGCGAAGCCTCCACGCGATTCCGGCGAGGAGCCGACTGGGGGGATAACATCGATCGAGCGATGGATCGATTCTGCGAGTTGATCGCCCAAACGGGCGCGACGATTTGCCCCGGACAGATCGATGTCGATGGAAACACCCCGACCCAAGCCCATTCCGAGGTGCGCGTCGACAAGGTGAACTCGATCCTTGGCACTAACCTGAGCGATGCCGACATGGTGCAGCATTTGGAGTCCATCGGATTTGATGCAACCTCAAGTGGAACGGCGCTTGTCGTGACCGTGCCGAGTTGGCGTTGGGATGCGATTGGACAATCCGCGGCCGAGTTTGAGCACGACATCGCCGAGGAGATCGGTCGAATGTATGGGTTCGAAGTGATCGAGAAGACGGTTCCCAAGGGCGATCAGGCCGGACATCTGAGCTTGTATCAGTCCGAGCGACGCCTGGTTCGAGAGGTATTGCTAGGCATGGGCTGCGACGAGACGCAACCGATGCCGTTCCTTGCTCCCGGCGACCTCGCGAACGTTGGCTTGGCCGACGATGGGGTTCGGCTCTCGAACCCGCTAGACGCGAACGAGTCGGTGCTACGCACCTCGTTGCTGCCGGGTCAGCTCAGGGCCATCGCCTACAACCAATCACACCGCAACCCCTCGGTTCGCTTCTTTGAGATCGGACACGTATTCCTGCCTCCAGGGGACGGCGAGCTCCTGCCCGACGAGCGTGAGTACTTGGCAGTCGCTTTGGCGGATGCTGAGGCGCCAGAGGCCGTCGAATTGCTGAACACGTTGTCGGCCGCCCTCGCTCTGCCCAATGTGCAAATCCGCAACTCTGACAACCAACCGGGAATGCATCCGACACGATCGGCAGAGGTCGTCGTCGCCGGACGCTCCCGCGGAGTGGTGGGCGAGGTCGCACCCTCGGTTCTGCGTGAATATGACGTGGAGGGACGTGTCGCCTGGTTGCAACTCGACATTGGGGAAGTGCTCAACGGCCCGCACGGCAAGCGGACCTACACCGCCGTGTCAAAATTCCCCTCGAGCGATATGGATCTGGCCTTCGTCGTTGCTGAAGATGTTGGTGCAGACAAGGTGCGCAACACGATCGCGAAATCGGCTGGGAAGCTCCTGGTCGATTTGGAACTCGTCGACGTCTATCGCGGTCTGGGCGTCGAGGAGAGGCACCGCAGCCTTGCGTTCCGCCTGCGCTTTCAAGCCGACGACCGCACCCTCACCGACGACGAGATCACCGCCACTCGTGAAGCCGTGATCGCTGCCGTCGAAAAGACTAACGGTGGCCAACTACGCTAGTCAGCCACAGATGGTAGCAAATTTGCTACGACTGGACGTTGTGTCTAGACAACCAGGGTGCATTCCGGTAGCACTAATATCAGTGGAATCCGGCGGGACCCACGAACTTAAGGGTTCGAGCCGCGGCGGGTGGCTCGGACCCTTTCCACCTTTTCGGGCAGCGCGGTTCCCGCTTCGTCTACGCGGATTGCCAGCTCGGCGTATCCTCGCCGAGCGGGGTTGGTCCACGATGGTGCTGTCCGCCGACCGGCAATGGCACCCGAATAGTTCCACGCCCCGTGTCGAAGTCCACTAGGTGCGTTGCATCGGCTGCTGGCTTCTCGGGTGCGAACGGCGTAGGGCCTCCCAGAGATATGAGCCAGTTGCGGGTGCGGAGGAGCGACACCTTGATCAGCCACGTACCACCATGTGTGCGTTGGTGGTCGATCATTCGTTTGGCAGCAAAGGCGGCGAGAAAGCCTGTCATGTAGTCGAGTGCCTGGACCGGAAGTGGGGTTGGAGCATCCACGCCCGCAGCTTCGGCGCCAGCGGTAACGATTCCCGTGGTCGATTGGACGATCGAGTCGAACCCCCGTCTATTTGCCCACGGGCCAATCGTGTCGAAGGCGCTGAGCTGCACAGCGACTTGACCGTTCCTAAGCTCATCCGCGCCAAACCCGTGCGAAGCGAGTGCGTTGGGTCGGTAGGCGTCGATCCAGACGTCTGCGTCGGCGAGCAAGGACGTCATGGTTGCGCTGTCATCGGGGTCGCGCAGGTCGAGATACGCGTTTCGCTTTCCAGACCCCGTGGCCATGACGCAGATGTCGACAGAGGGAAGGTGTGGGCCGTCTATGCGGAGGACGTTGGCTCCGTGGGTCGCGAACACCTGGCCAGCGACCGGGCCCGCAAGAACCCGACTGTTGTCGAGTACGCGCATTGTTCGCTCCGGTCTGGGAGCGGCATCGCCGATGCGTTCGATGGAGATCAGTGGAAGGTCACGAGTGGCGAGTGCGTGTGGATGTCGTTCCCACTCGTCCAACGTCTGAAGGTATGCGGCGATCATCCCGTCTTTGATCAAGGCCGACTCGAGCTCGAGTGGATCCCACTGCAATATGGTCGCCTGCATTGACGCACGATTCGCTTCGCAGCCAAGGCGGTCGACTACCCCTCGTGCATGGTGGTCGAAGTTGCAGTGAAGCTGGATGAACCTGCCGTCGGCCGTGTCGTAGTAACCAGACAGCGGCGCCCACGCAGGTATGGCTTGGTTATTGAGCAATACGGTCGTCGTGCAACGGGTGCGTATTCGATCACCATCAACGCTGTTCTGGCCAAATGCCAGATTCATCGCTCCTGCGGTAGCAAGCGTGGCGCGGTCCAACGCAAAAGCAGATCGAAACCCTGGCGTGCCCGCGATCTCCAGTTCGGAGGGGTCGAGCGGTTCCCCCGGTGTCAAGCTGGCGATCTGGCTGATCAACGCGCGTGCCGAAGTCATGGTGTGACCATACGCGTCGTCGGTGTAGCTGGCCGGACACTTCTCCGATTAGCTTGCGACCATGAAGGACCAGATACCTACGGCCGATGAGCAGCGGGCGCTTCGCAAGCAACAGGTAGCACAGGGGTATCGATTGTTTGCTGCCTACGGCTGGGGAGACGACGGTGCAGGTCACATTACGGCTCGAGACCCGGAACTGGCCGACCACATGTGGTTGCTCGCCGGTGGAGTCGCCTTCCGACACGCGACGCCTGACGCCCTTGTGCTTGTGGGGCCAGACGGCAAAATCGCGGACGGCGTCGGGGGAGTGGGTTATTCGGGCGGTCGAGCGCGCGACCAGCTGGGCTTCAACGTAACCGCCTACAACATCCACCACCCGATACACCGTGCCCGCCCCGACGTCGTGTGTGCGGTGCACACGCACACCGCCTACGGCACACCGCTCGCAGCACTCGTAGAGCCGCTCCGGATGACGAGTCAAGAGGCCTGTGGGTTCTACGGCGACCAGGCAATCTACGAGGGCGAGGATGTAGATGTTCAGGAAGTCGCGGGCGGCGAGCGCATCGCAGCGGCACTGGGTCCGAACCGCCTCATCTTCCTCGCGAATCACGGCATGCTCACCGTCGGAGAGTCAGTGGCATCGGCACTCGGGTTCTTCTATTTGGCCGAGCGGGCTGCGGAAGTGCAGATGAAGGCCCCAGGCGCTCGGGTGATTTCCGACGAGTCGGCCGCTGCAACCTATGACGGGTACGGCCACGAGAGCACGGGCGAGTTGGTCTTCGATTACCTCGTAAAGAGCCGTCTCTAGGGTTCAGGTCTCTCACATCCCCCGATGATTCGCCGACTAGGGGGTCGTGAGGTGGGCGCATTGTGCGCTGAATGAGCAACGCCTCAGCGGGAGAGGCAGCGACTGAAATGCCATACGTGCGTGGGTTAGATGGGTTACGAGCGGTAGCGGTTCTTCTCGTCGTCCTCTTTCACGCGGGATTCGAACGATTCAGTAACGGCTTCATCGGTGTGGACGTGTTCTTCACGCTCTCGGGCTTCTTGGTTTGTAACGCCCTCCTTTCGGAGTACGAACGCGAGGGAAGTATTTCGCTGTCGACTTTCTTCGCCAAGCGGATCAAGCGATTGCTCCCGACAGCGACGGTGGCTGTGATCGCAACGCTCGCGGCGTTCTCGGTGTTCGGCTCACCGGTGCTTTTCGAACAACACGTGCGGGGCGCTCGTGCAGCGGTGCTCTATCACGCGAACTTCTTCCAGATCTCCGAGGCGACCGACTACTTCGCAAACTCGGTAGTGCAGTCCCCGTTTGAGCACTTCTGGAGCCTCTCGATTGAGGAACAGTTCTACATCGCCTTTCCGCTCGCCTTCTTTGCTTTCTTCCGAGTGCAGCCCGGGCGCTACTACCGAGCGGCTGCGTTCTTTGGTGTGCTCGCCGCAGGTTCGCTCTACTTGCAGTTCCACGAGGTCAACTCCTCGGTCGCCTATCTCTCGACGCTGACGCGGGTATATCAGATTCTCGCGGGCGTCTCGCTGGCCTTTCTTCTGCGGGCGCGTGGGGAGGCTCCCAAGTTTCGAATTGTCGGGGGCCTATGCGTTCTCTTCATCGCGGTTCTGGCGACCGAGATTGTGGAGCTCGACATTCCAAAGCGTGGCGTGGCCGTGGTCATGGTTGCGGTGCCGCTGCTCGCGAACTTGCGCTTTCCCCGTTTGCTTGAGGTGGCGCCGGTCGTCTACCTCGGAAAGATCTCCTACGGCATCTATCTCTGGCACTGGCCGATCGTGGTGCTACTCCAGGAACACGGGGTAAGGGATCCGCTCGTCGCACTCGCAGTTTCGGGAGTGGGTGGAACAGCGCTCGCCGCGTTGTGCTTCCATACGTTCGAGAACTTCATCCGACATGATCGGTCGGTGTTGCCGCGGCCGACCATCGCCATTGGGCTGGCGCTCTCCGTTGCAGGCTTCTTGGCTGCTGGGCCCATCATTGGTCAACTCGAAGAATCGAACCGGGTGTTCGTAGGCGCGACCGGAGAGTACCTCGACCGCATCGCCGGTGACGGCGCAGTGGCGACCACTGCCGACTTCGAGGGAGGTGTCTCGCCGTCATTGCCGACGTTGTTCACCCCGACGCACGACACCGAACATCACCCCTGCACGTTCAATCACGACAACTGTCTCTTGCGTATTGGTGGCTCGGGAAAGACGGTCCTAGCGATTGGTGATTCGCATCTCAACATGACCACGCCGATCTTCTTGGACTGGGCGGAGCGCCATGACTACACGCTCTACCGGCACAACTCTGGTGGATGCAGCTGGATTCGGGGCGTGGCCCGCAACAACTGGACCCGCGATGATCTCGAGCGGTGCGTAGATGTGCAATATGTGCATCGACCGCTCATGATCGACACGATTCAGCCAGACATCATCGTTCTGTTCTCTCGGATCTATGACACTCACTCGATTCCGTCGATCATCGATGAGAACGCACAGGAAACCGGACTTTCGATTCCCGAACACGCGCAGCGAAGCATCGACTTCTACGAATCGAAGGCCGATGAGGTCATCGTGATTGGGAGCCTTCCTGCACTCGAGGGACAGTCGCCAGCAGTCTGTCTTTCTCGGGGGGAGCAAGATTGCAGTTTCCCGGTGGTCGAATACGAAAGCAATCTGGTGGCGGAAGTCGCAGCGGGCGAGAGTCAAACGACGAGCTATGTGCGCTGGGATCAACTCGTATGCTTCGACGGCACCTGCCCGCCCATCGTCGATGACATCATCGTTCGCCCGGATGGGAATCACTTGACCGAAGAAATGGTCGCCCACATCCAGGAACGCGCTATCGAACTACTCGATGCAGAACGCGGAGAAGTCTCCGTCGGCTCCTGATTCGGGCGGCATGCGAGGGCGAACGCTGCAAAGTTCGCGCCCGGTTCTCGTAGGGCTGTCCTCGCTGACTAGGTTGTCAGCTGGAGAAGACCACCAGTGCGCGAATTTGAGCCTATTTCAGCCAAAAACTCAGAAGATGGCGAACCCCCTGACGCGGTGGCCATGACGACGTTGGCATCGGAGGTCGAGGCACTCGAGCGAGAGATTCGCGAGCTGCGGGCTAGGAACGCCTTGTTGCATCTGCAAGCAACCAGACAGTCGGTCCATGTCGAGCAAGATCAGCAGGCGGCACCCGCGGTCGAACCTCAGCCCAAGGACCCGCTGCCGTGGCTCGATCGCCCGCCCCGGCCGACGCGCAGATGGGAACGCTACGTCAGTTACAAGCCGCCGGCCGTAGGGGCGACAGTCGAGGATGTGTCGGCCCAATCCAATGAGTGGCCGCCGAGGCCGAAGGTGTAGCGACCGCACAATGCTGCATCAATATGCATTGCCATGCATATTTCTGTAGGCTGTCTAGATGGCCAAGCCACAACCAAAACGAGTCGGCATCGTCGGTGCGTCCGGATATACGGGCACCGAACTGTTGCGTCTCATCGACGGACACCCGAGCCTAGAGCTCATCGCCGCAACTGGCGATTCGAAAGCGGGGACAAAGATCGCAGATCTGTATCCGAGCCTCGCTGCTGCATATGGCGATCGTAAGTACGAGCCTTTCACCCCTGAACTGGTCGAAGGGCTCGATCTGGTATTCGTTGGTTTGCCGCATGGCATCTCGATGGGTGTCATCCCCGAGATTCGCGGCAAGGTCGGCCACATCGTGGACCTTGGCTCGGACTTCCGGCTCTGCGATAAGGACCTGTACCCCGAGTGGTACAAGGCCGAACACACGGCGCCCGAATTGCTCGACCAGTTCGTCTACGGCTTGCCCGAGCTGTTTCGAGAGGAGATCCGTGGTGCAGAACTGATCGCTGCCACGGGCTGCAATGCTGCGACTTCGGTCTTTGCCCTGACACCGTTGCTCGCCGCGGGATTGATCGACCCGGACCCGATGATCGTCGATCTCAAAACTGGAGTGAGCGGCGCTGGCCGACCGCCGAAGGAGAACACGACCTTTTGCACCGTCGATGAGAACATCACCGCCTACGCGTTGTTGTCGCACCGCCACACCCCCGAAATTGAACAAGCCATTTCGCAAAAGACCAATACGCCCACGAGCGTCTTGTTCACCGCGCACCTTGCACCCATGAATCGGGGCATTATCGCTACGTGTTACGGCCGCCCGGCGAAGGACGGCATCACGACAGAAGATGCCCTTCATGCACTCGCCGACTTCTACGAGGGCGAGCCCTTCATGGTCGTCGACGAGCGGAGTCCATCGACGAAAGCCACGTTGGGGTCGAACTCCGTGCACCTCACCGCCCGGGTCGACCCACGCACCGGCACGGTCATGGCCATCGCCTCGCTCGACAATCTCATGAAGGGCGCATCGGGTATGGCGGTCCAGAACGCGAACCTTGCCCTGGGGTTAGAAGAAACGCTCGGGCTTACATCGATTGGCGTGTATCCATGAGCGTCGTATCACCACTTGCACCCGAGTCGTTCCCTGAGTTGCCGCAGGTTGCTGGGGTGCAGCTGGCGACCTATGAGGCTGGTCTGCGATATGAGAATCGGGCAGATCTAATGCTCGCCGTGGTTCCCGCAGGTAGTTCGGTTGCTGGCGTGTTTACCAAATCGCTGTGCCCGTCCGCGCCGGTCGATTGGTCTCGGTCGGTTCTTGGTCGGGGTACGGTCCGCGCGCTGGTCTGCAACAGCGGTAACGCGAACGCATTTACCGGAGCGGCCGGTCAAACCTCGGCTCAACTAACCGCTGACACGATTGCGGCTGCGCTCAACGTCGAACCCGAAGATGTCCAGTTGGCATCGACAGGCGTGATCGGCGAGACCCTGCCAGACGATCGGTTGGTCGCTGGCCTTGAGGCCATGGTTCCCGGACTTGCTGAAAGTGGGCCTGCGACCTGGGAGGCGGCCGCGAACGCCATCCGCACAACCGACACCTTTGCGAAGGGATCCTCTGCATCGGTCGACATAGATGGCCACACGGTACATGTCGCCGGTTTCGCGAAGGGAAGCGGCATGATCGCCCCGGACATGGCGACCATGCTCGGCTACGTCTTCACCGATGCAGCTGTCGCTCCCGATGTCCTGCAACGCATGCTGACGGATTCGGCTACGGCGAGCTACAACCGGATCACCGTCGACTCCGATACCTCCACCAGTGACTCCGTTTGGCTCATCGCGACTGGCGCGGCAGGCAACGAGATCATTTCGTCTCTCGACGATCCGCGTTATGCAGCGCTAGCCGAGGCCGTGAGAGCGGTGAACCTCGACCTCGCGCATCAGATCGTGCGCGATGGCGAAGGCGCGACCAAGTTCGTAGCGATCACCGTTACCGGCGCTGAACATGAGGATGCGGCGTCGACGATCGCGCTGTCGATAGCGAACTCACCTCTCGTGAAGACAGCGCTTGCCGCATCGGATGCCAACTGGGGACGGATCGTCATGGCGGTTGGGAAGGCCGGAGAACGGGCTGATCGAGACGCTCTCACAATCATGATCGGCGATGAACTTGTGGCCGAGAAGGGTTGGCAGGCCGCGAGCTACAGCGAAGATCGGGCTACCGCACATCTTCAGGGCGATGAGGTGCGGCTGAGCGTCGACGTTGGTGTCGGCAATGGTGCGGCCACCGTGTGGACATGTGACCTCACCCACGGCTACATCGAAATCAATGCCGGATATCGGTCCTAGGGGTGATCATGAACGAACCAACTGCACAAGACGTCGTCGATAGAGGCTTTGAACCTGCGAAGCGGGCGCGGTCTCTGATCGAGGCGTTGCCCTACATCGATCGGTTCCGCGGAGCTGTCATCGTGGTGAAGTTTGGCGGGAACGCCATGGTCGATCCTGAGCTATCGAAGACCTTCGCGGAAGACATTGTGCTTCTTCGCAGCGTCGGGATGAAACCGGTCGTCGTGCACGGTGGTGGTCCGCAGATCGGAAACCTGCTCGAACGCCTCGGCAAAAAGTCGGAGTTCCGCGAAGGCTTGCGGGTCACCGATGCCGAGACGCTAGACGTCGCCCGAATGGTGCTCGTCGGCAAGGTCGGGCGCGACATCGTGGGAGCGATCAACGTGCACGGCGCCTATGCCGTCGGCCTCAGCGGAGAAGACGGTGGACTGATCGAAGCGACACCGAGGAACCCGGAGTTGGGCTTCGTCGGTGACATCGTCGACGTGAACCCGAACATCATCGAACGCCTCCTCTCCGAGGAGATGATTCCGGTCGTCTCAACGATCGGGTCAGACGGCGACGGGCAGGCGTACAACATCAACGCCGACACGGTTGCCGGCGCACTGGCTGGCGCGCTGAACGCCGAGAA
Source organism: uncultured Acidimicrobiales bacterium (assembly GCA_964562985.1). Classification (GTDB taxonomy): domain Bacteria; phylum Actinomycetota; class Acidimicrobiia; order Acidimicrobiales; family SHLQ01; genus SHLQ01. Next base: position 13,291 of record CAZLWE010000001.1, on the reverse strand, counting down.
GGCGATTTACCTCACCGACGTGCCCGGGCTGCTCCGCGACGTGGACGACCCGGCGTCAATCATCGCCCAGGCCGACGTTGGCGAACTGCAGGCGTTGATCGACGACGGAACGATCGCTGGCGGCATGATCCCGAAGATCGGGGCGTGCATCGAAGCGGTTGAGGCCGGTGCTAATGCTGCGCACATGCTCGATGGGCGGGTGCCCCACGTGCTGTTGCTCGAACTGTTCACCGACGCCGGTATCGGCACCAAGATCACCCTTGGAGACCAATCATGACTACGCATGCCGAAGCGGTGAACGCCGGGCCTGGCCTGTCGTTTTGCCCACTGATGTCGAACTACGGGGCTCCATCGGTGACCTTCGTCCGCGGCGAAGGCACCGAACTGTGGGACGCGGAGGGCAAGCGTTACCTCGACTTCCTGTGTGGGTTGGCGGTTACGAGCCTCGGTCACAGCCATCCTGTCGTCGCCGAAGCCATCGCTGAACAAGCAAAGACGCTCACCCACGTCAGCAACCTCTACAACACCATCCCCGGTCCAGAGGTCGCGATCACCATCGATCGTTTGATCCAAACGTTCCCCTCCTCATCGCACGGCTCCGCCGTGGTCGGACGGGACGCCGACACAACCCCTGTTGTTGCAGGAATCCCTCAGCCGCCACGAAGCCAACGCGGCCAGGTGCTGTTCCAGAACTCCGGCGCCGAGGCCAATGAGGCTGCCATCAAGATCGCTCGCAAACACAACGGACGCGGCCGCCATGTGGTGCTGTCGGCACTGCGGTCGTTTCATGGACGCACGCTGGCCACGTTGCATGCGACGGGACAGCCCGAGAAGCACGAGACGTTCCACCCGCTACCGGAGGGCTTTCGCCACGCGGCCTACGACGACGTAGCGGCCATGGAAGCAGCGCTCGATCCAACCGTCGGCGCGATTCTCGTCGAGCCCATCCAAGGCGAAGGGGGCGTGAATACGCCGAACCCCGAGTACCTACGCGAACTGCGGGCGCTCTGCGATGAGCGGCAGTTGCTGCTCATCCTTGACGAGATCCAAACGGGCGTCGCCAGAACCGGTGCATGGTTCGGGTTCCAACACGCAGGGATTCTGCCCGACATTGTCACCCTGGCCAAAGGTCTTGGCAACGGCATGCCCATTGGCGCGGTCTGGGCGAAACGCGAGGTGGCGGAGATCCTTAAGCCCGGTGATCATGGCTCAACCTTTGCCGGGCAACCGCTCGCCGCATCTGCTGCGCGAGCCACGCTCGCCGTGATGGAACAAATGAATGCTCCGTCGGTCGCCACAGAACTCGGTGCATACCTTACTGAGGCTCTGCTGGCGCTTCCGGGTGTGGACTCGGTACGGGGCGCAGGTCTTCTCTTGGCAGCCGAACTCAACCAGGCCGGCCTGCAGGATCGCACGGGCGGCGAGATCGCCAAGCTGTGTGCTGAAGCTGGGGTACTGGTTAACGGCGTGAGCGCTACGGCACTTCGCCTTGCGCCACCCATCACGACAAACAAGAACGAGATTGACGAAGCGGTTCGGATGATCGCTTCGGTCCTTCATGCGGGAGCCTGACATGCGACATCTACTCGAAATTAATGACCTGACCGTCGACGAACTACAACACGTCTTGTCCCTGGCCCAAAGCGATGCTCCTCCTCAGGTGCTCTCGGGGAAGGGCATGGCGCTGGTGTTCGAAAAGCCCAGCCTTCGGACGCGAAACTCGATGGAGATGGCGGTTGCGCAACTCGGCGGCCACCCGGTGTATATCCAAGGCGACGAGGTCGGGATAGACACCCGAGAATCGGTTGAGGACGTCACCAAGACGCTCGCCGGATTCCACGCCGCGCTAGGTGCCCGAGTCTTTAGCCACTCGGTCGTTGAACGAATGGCTGCGGTAGACCGAGTGCCGGTCGTGAACCTGCTGAGCGATGCAGCGCATCCGATGCAGGCGCTGGCCGATGTACTCACAATCATCGAAGAGTTCGGCTCGGTCGAGGGGCGCACGGTTGCCTACGTTGGCGATTCAAACAACGTGACCCGCTCACTCGGTCTGGCGGTCGGAATGCTCGGGGGAGTTATGCGCATCGCTTCGCCCGCCGAGTACAGCTTTAGTGAGGAGGATCTCGCGCTCCTTCGTTCAACCGGTGCCGAAGTACAAACCACGACCGACGCGTTGGAAGCGGTGGAGGGCTGCGACGTTGTCTACAGCGACGTGTTCACTTCGATGGGTCAAGAAGCCGAGTCGGCGATTCGGCTCAAAGCCTTCGCTGACTACCAAGTCAACGGCGAGCTGATGAAGGCAGCCGGCGACGCGGTGTTCTTGCACTGCCTGCCAGCACACCGCGGCGAAGAAGTAACCGACGAAGTAGTGGATAGTCCTGCCAGCAGAGTCTGGAAACTGGCCGAGAATCGAATGCACGCGGCTCGGGGATATCTCGCGTTTGCGCTCGGGGGATGAGTTTTATGTCGCTCGATCTACTTTCCCGCTTCGCTCCCGGCAATCGCCCATTCGCTTCGCTCGGTGGGCTCTGCGGACTGCCTGAGGCCCCGAGCCGTTCGTCGTCCCTCCTCACTCCCAAGTCGTGCCACCTAGGTGCGAGTCATGTCTAAGACTTCAAGGCAGCATCGGATTGTGCAATTGCTTGGGGAGACTGCCGTTACCTCGCAGGGGCAGCTTGTGGAGTTGCTCGAGGGCGAGGGGATCGAGGCCACACAGGCCACGGTGTCGCGCGACCTCGAAGACATCGGCGCGATCAAAGTTCGCGTACCAGGGGGAGACCTCGTCTACGGACTGCCCGATCACAGCAACGAGACGGTCGCACCCGAGGATCACCTCCGTCGGGTGCTCTCCGATTGGGTCGCCGATGTGAACTCCTCCCACAACTTGGTGGTGGTGAAGACCCCGCCCGGCTCGGCTCATGTCGTGGCTTCTGCGCTCGATCGGTCGGGTCTCGACGGTGTTCTCGGTACCGTCGCAGGCGACGATTCGATTCTGATCGTCGCAACCGAAGACACGACCGGCAAGGCGCTGGCCGAAACCATTCGCACACTCGCAGGAATATAGGAGACCCATGTCAGCGAACATTGACCCACGCACCGTGAATAAGGTCGTCTTGGCCTACTCGGGAGGCCTGGACACATCGGTGATTCTCGCCTGGTTGCGTGAGACCTATGACTGCGACATCGTCACCTATACCGCAGACCTCGGTCAGGGCGAAGAGTTAGAGCCCGCACGCGCCAAGGCGCTCAAGATGGACGTGCCAGCAGAGCAGATCGTGATCGACGATGTGCGAGAGGAGTTTGTCCGAGACTTCGTCTTCCCGATGTTCCGAGCGAACGCTATCTACGAAGGCGAGTACCTGCTGGGTACCTCCATTGCCCGTCCACTTATCGCCAAGCGACTCGTGGAGGTCGCCGCTGAACACGATGCGGACACGATTTCACATGGCGCGACTGGCAAAGGCAACGACCAAGTGCGATTCGAACTTGGCGCGTACGCCCTATCTCCCGAGATCAAGGTGATCGCCCCGTGGCGAATTTGGGATCTGGGTGGGCGCGAGACGCTGCTCGCTTACGCGGCCGAGCGTGATATCCCGATCGACAAGACCCGAGGCGCGAAGTCACCCTTCTCAACCGACGCCAACCTGCTGCACATCTCCTATGAGGGCGGGCCTCTGGAGAACCCGTGGACCGAGCCTCCTTCGGAGATGTGGCGCTGGTCGGTTTCGCCCGAGGGCGCACCCAACGAAGCGACGTATCTCGACATCACCTATCGCGGCGGCGACATCGTGGCGATCGACGGCAAGGAAATGTCGCCAGCGACGGTTCTCGCGTATCTCAACGAGGTCGGTGGAGCGAACGGCATCGGTCGTCTCGACATCGTCGAGAACCGGTTCGTCGGAATGAAGTCCCGCGGCGCCTACGAAACGCCTGGCGGCACGATCATGATGCGAGCGCACCGCGGCATCGAATCGATCACGCTCGACCGGGAAGTGGCTCACCTCAAAGACGAGCTCATGCCCCGCTACGCCAAGCTGATCTACAACGGCTTCTGGTGGAGCCCCGAGCGGGAGATGCTCCAGGCTGCGATCGATAACTCCCAGCAGTTCGTCAACGGAGAAGTTCGGGTGAAGCTGTTCAAGGGCAACGTCGACGTTGTTGGCCGCAAGTCTGACGATTCGCTGTTCGACGAGAAGATCGCCACCTTTGAAGAGGATGGCGGCACCTACGATCAGTACGACGCTGAGGGCTTTATCAAACTCAACGCGTTGCGCCTACGCAACCTCGCCCGCAAGCGCGCGGAGAACGGCTAACGATGACTAGCGCGGACGACTCAGCAGGACGCGATGTTTCGAGCCCCCCAGGGCGAGAAACTCGGTTAGTGAGCGAAGCGAACGGCGAAGTGCGGGGCGAATTGTGGCATGGACGTTTTGCTGGTGGGCCCTCTGAGGCTCTTCAACAGCTGAACGACAGTTTGCCCTTTGACCAGCGGATATTCCGTGAGGACATCGCTGGCTCGCGCGCTCACGTCACGATGCTCGCGGCGGTGGGGTTGCTCACCGACGCAGAGCGCGACGGGATCATCGAGGCGCTCGGCACTGTCGAAGGTGAGATCGAGGGCGGCGTCTTCGAGTGGGCCGCGAGCGACGAAGACATCCACACCGCCGTAGAGCGTCGGGTGACAGAGCTCGAGCCCGCTGGCGCAAAGATGCACACCGGCCGTTCCCGCAATGATCAGGTCGCTACCGACGTTCGGTTGTGGACATTGGCCGCGATTGATGAGATCTCCGACTTGGTGCGCCGCCTGCAGCACACGCTGCTGGTGCAGGCCGAAGCAGCGGGCGATGCCTATCTTCCGGGCTATACCCATCTGCAACAGGCTCAGCCTGTTGCGCTGGCGCATCATCTGCTGGCCCATGGCTGGATGCTCAACCGTGATATCGATCGATTGGCTGACGCTCGGCGCCGCACGGATGTGTCCGTTCTTGGCGCGGGTGCCCTGGCCGGGTCGTCGCTGCCGCTGGATCCGTCGATCTCTCAAAGCGAACTCGGCTTCACCGGTCTGTTTGAGAACAGCCTCGACGGGGTAGCGGATCGTGATTTTGTGGCCGACACCCTCTATGCGCTGGCGATGATCGGGGTGCACCTCAGCCGTATCGGTGAGGAGATGATCCTCTGGGCCAGCACCGAGTTTGGATTCATCACGCTCGACGACGCGTTCAGTACGGGCTCGTCGATGATGCCGCAGAAGAAGAACCCCGACATTGCCGAACTCGCCCGTGGCAAGGGTGGCCGCCTCATCGGTAATCTCACCGGTTTCTTGGCCAGCGTGAAAGGTCTGCCGCTGACCTACAACAAGGACATGCAGGAAGACAAAGAGCCGTTGTTCGACGCAGTCGACACCGTGCGTCTCACGCTTCTTGCGTTGGACGGCATGATTTCCACGACGACGTTCAACACCGAGGCTATGGCCGCTCAAGCAAACTCGCCGTATGCCGCAGCGACGGATCTCGCCGAGTATCTCGTTGGCAACGGTATGGCGTTCCGAGACGCGCACGCGGTGGTTGGCGAGCACGTCCGTCACGCGCTCGAAGGCAAGGGCTCGCTCGTCGATCTTGTGAGCGCCGACGAACGTCTTGGCGAAGAAGCAGCAGCGATCCTCGCACCCGGAGTATCCGTGACCCGCCGCACCACCCACGGCGGCGGCAGCCCCGAGGCTGTCCTCTCACAGTTAGAGCGCTTCCGTTCGGCAATCTCGTAGGGCTGCAACAGTTGAGGTCAGGCCCTCACTGTCACAACGGGTCAGGCCCGGTCGCTAGCCTGTTCCGTGCGCGATCACTATCCAGCGGTCTGGTACATTGCGTTTGGCGAATCACGTGGAGTGAGATCCCTAGATGCGAGAGTACAAACGATTTGGAATGGGCGACCCGGCACTCGTCGGGAGTTCTGAACCACGGGCGGCGTGGCATCATGTTGCGCCGATTCATGTTGACGAGCTCGCGGAGATGAAGCGGAAGTTCTTCGAGTTGACGGCGCTCGAGCCAGGCGCGCTCGATCGCAATACGCTTCCCGGCCATCTCACCGGTTCTGCGGTGGTGATGAACCATGACGCCACCGAGACGATCTTGCTGTTCCACTCCAAGTTGCAACGATGGCTGCAACCTGGTGGCCATGCCGATGGAGAGGCCAACCTGGCTCGGGTAGCGCTCAAAGAAGCCACCGAAGAAACCGGTATCGAAGGGCTTCAGATCGTCGACCCAGCGGTAGACATAGACATCCATCGGGTCGAGCCCGGCGACATGGAACCACACGATCACTACGACGTCCGGTTCCTCGTCTTCGCTCCTCCCGGCGCACAACCGGTAAGCAATCACGAGAGCCAAGACATTCGTTGGGTGCCCGTTGACAAACTCGACGACTACGACCTAGACGTGGGTCACCACCGCCTCATCACCGCCGCCTGCGCAGTAGCCGACCTCCTCCTCACCGAGAACGCCTAGTCACCGGACAACCCCAGCGGTAGCCCGGGTGGCTTTGGGCCGCTCCCTTCGTTTGCTCGCCTGGGGGCTCACAACTTGCGAGCAGCAACGGTAGTCCGCAGCTGCGAAGCCGGTGCGGGCGGAAAGGGGCCTCTGGCCAGCAGCCGAGCATCGAGGAGCCACGGGTAGCTCGATCCGGCTCCGCCGGTCGAGCGGAAAGGGGCCTCTGGCTAACCGCAGCGCGAATCGAGGCCGTTCACGGCCGGATTTCGCCTTGCGGCGAAATTAGAGGTCGCCGGGGACCTGGCAGGCGTCCATGTTGTTGACTCGTGCGAAGCCGTTCATGCGTTCGGCGATGAAGACGCCGTCGGCTTCGGTGTTGAGGAAGCGGACGTCTTCGCCGGCGCGGAGCCGGTCTGCGTGGGTAACACGGTCGGCCATGTACACATCCCAGTCGCCAAGCCATCGACCAATGAGGCGGCCATCGTCTTCAAAGGCGGTCCCGAGGGCTGCGATGTCGTCGGTCATCTGGAAGAGGGCGGCGTTAGCAAGGTCCACGTTGCCTGCACGTTCTTGGGGTGTCTCGGCCGATCGGATCGAGGGGAGAGCATCGAGCTCATCGAGAGCAGTGAGGCAGCGGGCCTCGATCTGGGTGACGAGCGCCTCGTCCTCCAGTTGGTCGACGGCTTGAAAGAGGCCTCGTGCGATCGGGCTGAAGGCGAAGATCCAGAACCCCGCTGCGAATACGACGAACGCGATTGCGGCCAGTCGTGGGAGTTTGCTCGACCCTTCCGGGATGAGTTCAGTGCGGCCGGGATCCGGTTCGCGACTGTTGATGTCTCGTTCGTCGCTCACCCTTGAACCTCCAGCACGATGTTGACCGTAGTGCCTACCTCGGCCTCGGTTCCTGGCGCAGGGTCTTGGCGAAGAACGACAGCGTCGCGGCCAGCACGGTTGACGAAGTTGCCTTCGGAGTCGAGGAAGACACGAGTGGAGGTGAAACCCTCCTGGTTGACGGTGCGTCGCGCCGTGTCGACATCGAGTCCGATGATGTCTGGAACCGACAGGATGTTCGGAAGAACGGCGACTTCCACAATCACGTTAGAACCACCCGGGACGGGGGTGAGCGGCGGTGGCGACTGGTTGATGATCGTGCCCGGCGCAAAAGTCTCGTCTTCGACCTCTACAGGAGTTAGACGAAGCGACGTGCCATCGAGTAGCTCGGTGGCCTCTTCGGGAGTCAGGCTGAACAGGTCCGGCACTTCGACGGAGTCTGGAACGATCTCGATCGTGGTGGGGGGAGCGCTGACGGGTGGTTCAGCAAACTCGGCGACCGGAATGTTTGCGTGAGCGGCGCTCATTACCTCTCGCCAGATGCGGGCGGGGTAGGTGCCGCCAGCGACTTGGATGGAGGTACCTGGATCTTCGGCTGTGCACGTCTTTTGTGTACACGGAACCATCGAGATCTGGCCTTGCGGGAATCCGACCCATACCGCCGCAGCGAGGTCGGGGGTGTAGCCAGCGAAGGTGGCGTCGGCGAAGTTCTGTGCGGTGCCGGTCTTGCCAGCGGCGGGTCGTCCGAAGTCAGCGTCGCGTCCGGTGCCGCGGTTAATGACCTCGCCGAGGATGAACGACAGTTGGTCGGCGGTTCGAGTCTCGAGAACTCGGGTGCCCTCAGGCTCGTGGGTCCACAGGGTCGTTCCGTCTGGGTTGATGATCTCGGTAACGAGGACCGGATCGTGTTGCACGCCGCGGTTGGCGAAGGTTGCGTAGGCAGCAGCGAGATCGAGGGTCGTTACGTTCTCGGTTCCGAGGACGCTGGCGTACACCGGGGCGATCTCGCTCTGGATCCCAAGCTCACGGGACGTGTTGCTGACTGCGTCAGGGCCGAGCTGCACGGCGAGCTGTGCATAGACGGTGTTGCGGGACCACACGGTTCCGTCGACGAGGTCGGAGAAGCCGGTCCGAGAGCCACCGCGAACTCGCCACGGCTCGAGTAGGTCTGGAGGCTGAAGCTCCAGAACTTGGGGCGCCTCGAATTGCTGGGTGACCGGAATACCTCGCTCGATCGCTTCAGCGAGCAGGATTGGCTTCATCGCCGAACCGGCCTGACGGCCTGAGCCCACTGCGAGGTTCACGTTCGCGAACTCGCTATCTCCGAAGAAGTCGCGTCCACCGACCATGGCGAGGACCTCGCCGGTTTCGGGATCGATGACCACGACCGACGCGTCAGGCACCTGGTCGCCAGCAGGGATGATCGCCTGGACTGCGGCTTCGGCTTGTGCTTGGAGGTCGAGGTCGATGGTGGTGCGGACTCGGATGCCGCCACGGAAGAGGAGGTCTTCGCGAGCCTGGTAGGTCGAAAGCTCAGCGGCTCGCAATGGGTTGTCCGCTACCCATTGTTCGGTCATGAAGCCGCCGTTGAGGAACCACGCCTTGACCTCCTCGACGAAGTGCCCGGCCTCGTGACGATCTTCGACCTCGTCGAATTCCGGAGAGAGGTTGAGAGGTGTGGCGACCGCGGCCTGGTATTCGGCCTCGGTAATGAAATCATTGCGAAGCATCGCCGAAAGCACGACCTCGCGGCGGCTCAACGCCCCATCGGGGTTGTTGTACGGGTTGAGAGCACTTGGGCGTTGGATGAGTCCGGCGAGCAGTGCGGCCTGATCCAACGTGAGGGTGCTTACCGAGCTATCGAAGTACTGCTGAGCTGCGGACTCGACGCCGTAGGCACGAGCGCCGAAGAAGACCCAGTTGAGGTACTCGGTGAGGATGAAGTCTTTGGAGAACTGCTCTTCGAACTGACGGGCGAGCACGATCTCTTCGAGCTTGCGCTCTGCGGTCTGTTGGGTTCGGTCGAGGAACACGTTGCCCACGTATTGCATGGTGATCGTGGAGCCACCGCCGGAAATGCCGCCGGTGGTGACGCCTCGAGAGGCCGACCGGAAGAGGCCTTTCAAGTCGACGCCGTCGTGGAGATAGAAGCGTTCGTCCTCGATGGCGACCACGGCGTTTCGCATTACCTCTGGGATCTCTTCGAAGGTGACGACCGTTCGGTTCTCGTCCGTTGGCGGAATCTCGATGATGCGGCCGTCGCGGCCGAGGATCTCCGAAGTTTCGGCAACCTGAGGAACAGGTGGTACCAAATCCTGGGTTGAGAAGCTGCAGGCGCTGGCAACGGTTGAAAGAACGACGAGTCCGACAAGGGCACGGCGCACGCGGCTCCAGGGGAGCTTCGCAAACGGCATTGACTCATTTTGGCCCAGATCGTGGGCGTTGACACATCACTGATGGCAAGTTGCCGTTAAGAGTCGGCTAGATCGCTACTGGAGACGACGTGATCGCGGCTGATCCGCCGTTGCGTGTAGCGGATACATTGATGTCCCATGTCCGGTGCATCAATTCTTGACGACCTCGCTGCTCGTGGGCTGATCCACGACACGACCGACATCGATGCGCTTCGCAAACGCCTCGATGAGGGCCCGATCACGCTCTATCACGGGATCGATCCGTCGGCGTCGAGCTTGCACATCGGGAATTACGTGGGCGTGCTGGCGATGCGCCGCTTCCAGGACCACGGACACAACATCGTCGTGCTGGTCGGCGGTTCTACGGGAATGGTCGGCGACCCCGGTGGACGCTCCGAGGAACGCAACCTTCTTGATGAGGAGTCCCTGGCGGCCAACATCGCCGGCATCCGAGGACAGCTCGAGAAGTTGGTCGACTTCGAACCGGCATCTGGCGCGGTCGAGATGGTCAGCAATTACGACTGGACTGTCGGTGTCGGCGTGCTCGACTTCCTCCGAGATGTCGGTAAGCACGTAACCGTGAACCAGATGGTGGCTCGCGACTCGGTGAAGAGCCGGATGGAGTCTGAGCACGGCATCAGCTACACCGAGTTCTCCTACATGCTGCTCCAAGCATTCGATTACTGGTGGCTGCACACCAACAAGGACTGCGAACTGCAGATCGGTGGAAGTGACCAGTGGGGCAACATCGCCCAGGGCGTCGACCTCATACGTCGGCGCGAACAGAACCATGTGCATGCACTGACCTGGCCGCTCATCACCCGGGCCGACGGCCAGAAGTTCGGCAAGTCGGTGAGCGGCGCCGTGTGGCTCGACGCGGAACGGACTAGCCCCTATGAGTTTCATCAGTACTGGCTGAATACCGACGACCGTGATGTGGAGCGGTTCTTGCTGCAATTGACGTTGCTGCCGGTCGACGAGATTTCAGAGATCCTGGCGGACCATTCGCAGGCTCCGCAGGAGCGGGCCGCGCAGCGTCGTCTGGCCGATGCCGTCACCGAACTCGTTCACGGTTCGGACTCGGTCGAGGGAGCCAATGCCGCCGCTCGCGTCATGTTTGGTTCCGGGGCTCCTTCCATCGACGACTTGCAAGCAATCCGAGGACTAGTACCCGAGACGGTGCTAACCGCATCGGATCTCGATGGGGACGAGGTACTCGTCGACGTGTTGGTTGAGACCGGGCTGGCGTCATCCAAACGCGACGCACGTCAAACAATCAAGGACGGTTCGGTTCGCTGGAACGGTGAGAAGCTCGACGGGGAAGACACCTCAATGTTGGCTGCAGGCGTGATCGGGATGCTCCAGAAGGGCAAACGCAACAAGCATCTCGTCGTCATCGACTAGTTCCCTCGGCGCAACGGAGTCAGTTCGATTGCTCGGGGTCGTCGTCCGCGGGCGGTGCTTCCGATGGTTGAGTTGGAGCGGGGGCACCGAGGCTTTTACCAGATGGCGGAGGTTGCAATGCATCTAGAGTCCCTGCCTTCCCGTCTGCCGAAGCAGTCCTTTTCCATTCCGCAGAGCTCCCCGAGCGCTCGATCGACGAAGTCCGGGTTCTGCTCGGGTTCGTGGGTCCCCGTGGTGACGGTCACGGAAGTGCGATCGTTCCGCTGGCAGGACCAGGGTCGCAGGTGCTGCAGCCGGGAAACATCAGTGCGGTGGTGTGTGAGCTCTCGCCGGTCTCGAGATCCCAGGAGATCAGTCCGTTCGCAAGTGCCGATGTTCCCGCGCTGATGAGGTTGAGTTGGATTGCGAAGCTCCGCGATGAGGGTCGGCCGTAAAAACGCGCTGGCCGTTCTGGTTCGTCGAGGGCCGGCCATCTACGGGCTATGCGACGATCGACGCAATCGGTACAGGTCGCTAGACCGGGGATGACGTAGGGCCCGATGACGAGCGTGTGCGCACAGTGCGTCTTCGCCCATGAGCACGATCGACATGAACTCGGGCATCGTGATGGCGCCGATGTCCGCCAGCCGTGCCGCGAGCGTCTGCGCCTCGGGAGTTGACGGCGTGATGGGCTGGCCAGCGGACCACCCGAGGAGAGTCGTACCGAGGTCAGGGGCGATCCCGCGGAGATCGATCGTGCGATCCAGCCCCGCAGTCAACGCGTACTCACCGGGGCCGACCTCTAGGGCCTTCCACCGGTCACTCCAGCGTCGCTCCTCTTTCTTGCTCATCGCTCAATACTGTCCGCGCCCGAGCCAGTCGTCGGCCATGTTCGCCAGCTTTCCCGGTGCGTCGCAATCGCCGTTTCGGCCGGCGAGCAGCCAGATTGAGTGAAATCGCGCAGAAATCCCGATTTCTTTCAGGTTTCGGGTTGCACAACCGACGTAGTGCTGTAACTTAGTGAGTCGCCCCGCTCGCAAGAGCACGGGCGAGAAGGCATCACCGAAACCCCGGTTTCGAATGTCATGCGCTTCTTGAAAACGGAGAAGAGGACGAAAAAGCCAGTGCGGGTCTGTACCAGCGTTGATCGAGTGTCAACAGGTACATGACTCATACAAAGCAATTCCGTTCCCGCATCCAGTTACCTCAACGTTGCTGGGTAGTGGGGACAAACCTAAAAGGAATCGGCAACACCGATTCCGGCTAGGTCACACTCGACCGATCGGAACCCCGTTCTGATCGATCCAATGATTTCAGGCTTCGCTTTCTGCGGCTCTGACCTTCGGGTTGGAAACGGAAAGCAAGTTGTGATTTTGACGGAGAGTTTGATCCTGGCTCAGGACGAACGCTGGCGGCACGCTTAACACATGCAAGTCGAACGCCCTCGACCTTCGGGTCACATGAGGGAGTGGCGAACGGGTGAGTAACACGTGAGAAACCTGCCCTGAAGTTTGGGACAACCACGGGAAACTGTGGCTAATACCGAATGTCTTCCTTCCATCGCATGGTGGATTGAAGAAAGCTCCGGCGCTTCAGGAGGGTCTCGCGGCCTATCAGCTTGTTGGTGAGGTAATGGCTCACCAAGGCATCGACGGGTAGCTGGTCTGAGAGGACGATCAGCCACACTGGGACTGAGACACGGCCCAGACTCCTACGGGAGGCAGCAGTGGGGAATCTTGCGCAATGGGCGAAAGCCTGACGCAGCGATGCCGCGTGGGGGATGAAGGCTCTCGGGTCGTAAACCCCTTTCAGCAGGGACGAAAATGACGGTACCTGCAGAAGAAGCCCCGGCCAACTACGTGCCAGCAGCCGCGGTAACACGTAGGGGGCAAGCGTTGTCCGGATTTATTGGGCGTAAAGAGCTCGTAGGCTGTTCAGTAAGTCGGGTGTGAAAATCCAAGGCTCAACCTTGGGACGCCACCTGATACTGCTGTGACTAGAGTCCGGTAGAGGAGATTGGAATTCCTGGTGTAGCGGTGAAATGCGCAGATATCAGGAGGAACACCAACGGCGAAGGCAGATCTCTGGGCCGGTACTGACGCTGAGGAGCGAAAGCATGGGGAGCGAACAGGATTAGATACCCTGGTAGTCCATGCCGTAAACGTTGGGCACTAGGTGTGG